>CAYMWF010000019.1:0-11957 GCA_964394085.1 uncultured Gemmatimonadota bacterium
CGATCTCGTCCACCGCCCTTTAAGACCGAACGCTGTGAATAATCAGTACTTTCGTCGTCAGACAAGGAGGAAAAAGACATGGGTGACAAAGGTAAAAAAGATAAAGGCAAGAGGGAGACGCAGAAAAAAGCCCAGCTTAATTTGAAGGAAAAACGAAAACTGAAAAAAGAAAAGAAGAAGAAAACTGACTAAAACTCGAAATTCGTGAACCGGTGTCCCGGATTCGAAATACCCGGACGACGGGGCCGAATCGGCGGAGCCGCGGTATTTATCTGCCCTGCGATCAGGACAAACCCGGCGAATTGTTCGGCCTTCGCCATCGATTTCCGTTCAGGCTGAAATCAGGCCCAGGGATACCGGCACGAAACAAAAAGCCTGCGTTGTTGACAACCGCCCGTTCCGGCGGTTATTTTGTGCATATGCGCCATGATACTTCCGTTTCCAGCCGATAACGACCGGGTTTTCAACAACAGGTTCGCTTCGCCCGCAGCCTTTTCACCATCAGGCCCGCGAAGACGCCGGTCGTAAAAAGAGAGGAACCGGGAATGGACTTCAAACTCCCCGAAGAACTCATCGCTCTCAAACGGATGATCAGGAAATTCGGCGAGAAAGAGGTCGAGCCTTATCTTTTCGAAGACGAGGAAAACGCCTTTTTCAGAAGGGATATCTACTCGAAGCTCGGGGAGCTCGGTCTGACCGGCATCCTGGTTCCCGGGAAGTATTCCGGCGCCGGCCTCGACTACCTGAGCTATGTAACCGCCCTCGAAGAAATAGCCTATTCCTGCGGAGCCCACTCGATCGCCGTTTCGGTTTCATCCATGGTCCAGTCGATGATCCTGGCTTTCGGCTCCTCTGAGCTCAAAGCGAAGTATCTGCCGAAACTGGCATCGGGCAGGCATATCGGTGCATTCGCCCTGACCGAACCCCATTGCGGCTCGGACGCGGCGGCTATACTCACCACGGCCGGAAAAAAAGGGGCCTCCTATATCCTGAACGGCAGCAAGATGTTCATCACCCACGCGGGCGAGGCTGAAGTTTACATCGTGATGGCGAAAACCGGTTCGAGTGAAGGGGCCGGAAGCATCAGCGCCTTTCTCGTCGACAAAGAAACCGAAGGGCTTTCTTTCGGCGCCGGTGAGAAGAAGATGGGCTGCAACATTTCACCGACGGGAGAGGTGATACTGGAAGACGTCGCGGTGCCCGGAACGAACATGCTCGGCGGCCCCGGCGACGGTTTCATCCTGGCGATGAAGGCCCTGGACGGCGGCCGGATAGGGGTCGGAGCGGTGGCGAACGGCATATCCCTCCGCGCCCTGGACGAAGCCCTCGCCTACATGGAAGACAGGCGGGCCTTCGGAAAACCGCTGAACCGGTTCCAGGGGCTCCAGTTCATGGTCGCGGACATGGCGACGAAAATCGAAGCTTCCAGGCTGCTGACATTCAAATCGGCGTGGCGGGCCGACACGGGCGGCGAATTGACCCTCGACGCGGCCATGGCCAAGCTGATGTCGACCGACACCGCCATGGAAGTCACCACCGACGCGGTGCAGCTGCTGGGCGGATACGGCTACATGAGGGAGTACCCGGTGGAAGGGCTCATGCGCGCGGCGAAAGCCCTGCAGATCGTCGAAGGCACGAACCAGATCCAGAGGGTCGTAATCGCCCGCGCCCTCGGAGCGGGCAGAAAATAGGGGCCGGGCTTCTTATCGACCGCACCGGCGGGGCCGGATGAGCCTCACCTCTCCGCGTTCGCCGGATCGGGAAAAACCAGGGAGACGCATAAAATGGAGAACGTAGTAATCGTAAGCGCGAAACGGTCGGCGTTCGGGCGGTACGGAGGGACCCTCTCCGACATGAATCCGCTCGACCTGGCCGTCCAGGTTGCTGAACAGACACTGGTGCTCGAAAATCGTGACGTCAAAAATCAGGTGGAGCAGGTCTTTGTCGGAAACTGCATCCAATCATCCTTCGAATCGGCTTCCACGGTAGGCCGCCAGATCTCCCTCGGGCTCGGGATGGAGGTATTCACTACCACCATCGATACCGCCTGCTGCTCTCCCCTCACCTGCCTCCGCCTCGGGACGCAGGCGATAAGGTCCGGCGAAATCGATACGGCGCTCGTGGTCGGTGTGGAGCTGATGAGCCGGACTCCCCACGTGGTGCGTAACATGCGTAAAGGAATCCGCATCGGCAAAGTCGAGATGATCGACCCGATCTTCCCCATCGAATACATAGGATATAATCCGGTCTCCGTAGATGCGTCGGACGGCGCCGAAAGATACGGGGTTACGAAGCATATGCTCGATACCTGGTCCCTCGGCTCCCACCGGAAGTGGGTCGAAGCCCACAAGAACGGCAGGTTCGAGGACGAAATAGTACCCGTAACCGCGACGTCTGGAAGGGAAAAGGTCGTGTTCGACGCGGATGAGTTTCCGCGGCCGACGGCGACCCTGGCCAAGATAGAGATGCTTCCCCCGATTTTCGGCGCCAGGCTCATTACGGCCGGCAACGCGCCGGGCCTGAACGACGGAGCCTCCGCCGCGGTGCTGATGAGCGAAGAAAAAGCCCGACGCGAGGGATACCCGGTGCTGGGAAGGGTCCTCGCCGCGGGAGGCGTTACCGATTCCCCCGACGGGATCGCCTGGGTTCCGGCCACCGCCATCAGCAAAGTCATGGAGCTTTCAGGCGTGGGCATCGACGACATCGACCTGGTGGAAATCAACGAGGCCTTCGCCGCGATGCCGCTGGTCAGCACCCGGATCCTGGCCGGAGACGACGAGGAGGCCTGGCTCAGACTCCTCGAGAGAACCAACGTCAACGGCGGCGCCATCGCCATCGGCCACCCGGTGGGCGCGTCCGGCCTGCGCATACTGATGACCATGATGTACGAACTGCGGAGACGGAACGGAACCTACGGTGTGGCATCCATCTGCGGAGGCCTGGCCCAGGGCGAGGCGGTCCTGCTCGAAAACCCTGATAACAAGTGAGGAGAATCCGGCGATGAGTGAAATATCTTTCAGAATCGACAGAGAACGGAACATAGCTCACGTGATCATAGACACCCACGGGCCGCTCAATGTAATCGGCGGAGCCTTCCTTTCGGAAATGCAAACCGCAGCCGCGACCGCAGTAGAAGCCGGAGCCCGCGGAATCATCTTTTCATCGGCGAAGAAAAGGAGCTTCCTGGACGGCGCTGATCTCAAGGAACTGTTCAGTCTCACGGACCCGGACAGCGTGCGGGCTCTCCTGAAAACCATGCACGGGACGATGGCGGCCCTGGCCCGGGCGAAGCTGCCGGTGACGGCGGTGCTGAACGGCCAGACCGCCCTGGGAGGCGGGTTCGAGCTCCTGCTCTGGGGATGCGATCACGTTTTCGCGACCAAGGGCTCGCGCCTTGGGCTTCCCGAGGTGAACCTGGGCCTGATTCCCGCGGGAGGAGGCACGCAGACGCTGAGAAAAGCTCTCGGGCTGGCCGCGACCCTCGACATAATCATGGGCGGAAGGGTGCTCCCCGCCGAATCTTACGCCGATTCGGGTTTTCTGACCGTCTGCGAGCCGGATGAGCTCATGGAGCGGGCGGTGCAGTGGATCGAAGAGAACGGCGACGCGGTCAACAGGAACTACGATCCCGGTTACAAAGATCCCGGGACTCTGCCGTCCGGAGAAGAAGAAGCCCTCGTCAAAAAGTTCAGAAGCCGATACACGGTCAGCAGTCACCGGAGGTTTTACGAAGCCGCCCTCGAAGCAATCATCGAAGGGAAGGACGAACCCTTCGAAAAAGCTCTCGACCGTGAGATCACCCTCTTCTGCGAGCTTTTCCAGAACCCGGTCACGAAAAACAAGCTCGATCTTTTCATCCTGAATACGGGCATAGCCCCCCGCCTGATGAAAGCAGCCCGCGGGAAAGCCGCGCCGGCGGATTCGCTGGCGATTATCGGCGCCGGCCTCATGGGCCGCGGAATCGCCCAGGTCTCCGCGGACAAGGGGATGAAGGTGCTCCTGATCGATGTAAACGATCAGGTGCTGAACGACTCCGCCGAGGTGATCGGTTCGACCCTGGACAAACTCGTCGCGAGGGGCAGGTGGATGCCGGAACGCAGGGACAAGCTCCTGGCCAACATCGAATACACCACCGATTACCGGCGGCTCGAGGATATACCGCTCGTCATCGAATCGGTGCCAGAGAATCTCGACCTGAAACGGCGCATCCTCCGCAAAGTCCAGGAGGTCAACCCCGATACGATTTTCGCATCAAATACCTCGTCGATGCCGATGGCGGATATTTCCGAAGGCGCGATAAAACCGGAGATGGTGGTCGGCATGCACTATTTCTCCCCGGTGCCGCTGATGGCCCTTCTCGAGATCATCAGGGGCCCGCAGACCCGCCCGGACCTGGTGCCGACCGCGGTGGCCACGGGAATGGTCCAGGGTAAAACCTGTATCGTGGTGAACGACGGACCGGGATTCTATACGAGCAGGACCTTCGCCCTGCTGGTCATAGGAGGGGTCTTCTGCGCGGAATTCGGAGCCGATCCGTGGGAAATCGACCTCTGGGCCAGGGAAGCCGGGTTTCCCCAGGGGCCGCTCGATGTTTTCGGCTCCGTGGGCGGGGAAATCGTGTACCATGCCGGAAGGTTCCTCGAATCGAGGTTCCCCGGCCGCATAGAGGTGCCCGAAAGCATCGAAAGACTCGTGGAGGCGGGCTACACGGGCGCCGGAAAGCCCTGTTTCTACACCGCGAAAAAGAAACCGGACCCATCTGCGGCGGAATTCATCGTCAGAAAAGCGGGAGTTCCCGCCCCCACCAGGGAAGAGGTTCAGGATATCCTTCTGTACGGGATGGCGAATGAAGCGTTCCAGATCAAACACGAAGGCGTGCTGACCGATTACATGTCGATGGAGCTGGGCGCCGTGCTCGGGATAGGCTTCCCCGACATCTGGCACGGGCCCGCCCGCTTCGTCAGTTCGCGCGGAGTAACCCGTGTGCGCGACAGGCTGCAGGAGCTTCACGACAAGTTCGGCATCAAGTACCTGGAGCCGAGCAGGCTGTTCGATTACCTGGCGGCGTCGGGCGTCGAATCCTCCCTCGTGTAAGAAAAATCCGGGCGCCGAATCCGCTCTCGTGTAAGAAAATTTCGGGCGTCGAATCCGCTCTCGTGTAAGAAAATTTCGGGCGTCGAATCCGCTCTCGTGTAAGAAAAATAGGGCGTTCGGAGGGTAGAGCGGATAATGATTCGAACGCTCGTGCCGCAATTGCTTCTTCGGAAATTTCTACGGTAGCCCCAAGTACGGCACGAGTTCGGACTACCCGCTTATCTCCCCCTCTCTCCGAACTCCAGGCTCCCCCGACCGGAAACTTTGTCCCTGGTCCGCGAGGGGCTGTTATACGACGGTATGAATATCTTCCGGCGTGTAGCCTACCCGGCTCCAGGCACCTGATGTCGAACCTTGCCGAAGAGCAGCTTTGGTAAGCGATATATAAAAAGTAGCAGTTTTACCCATACGGGTAAAAAATGCCTGCAATCCGACAGAATTGGAATCTTGACGGTTCGAACACGGAACGATAGAATCGGTCGCTATGCAGGATTTTCTCAAGGGAATAACGGTCATCGATGTGTCCCATCTTCTCCCCGGGACTTTGATAAGCTCGATACTCGGAGACATGGGCGCCGAGGTGATCAAGGTGGAGTCCCCCGGGAAAAAAGACAAGATGCGCAGCCTGCCGCCTTTTGTCGACGGGAAGAGCGTGTACTTCCTGTCGGTCGGCAGAAACAGAAAAAGCCTGGTTCTCGATTACCTCGATCCCGAGGGCCGCGAGGTCTTCAACAGGGTTCTGAAAAGGGCGGATGTCTTCTTTCAGAGTTTCAGGCCCGAGAGCGCCAGGAAACTCGGGTTCGACTACGACTCCATCACTTCCGTAAACGGGTCGATCGTGTACTCCTCGGTGGGCGGATACGGAGAAACGGGAAAATTCGCCGAAAGGGCCGGGCACGATATCAACTTCATAGCCAGGTCGGGCCTTTTCGACTTTTTTTCAGGCCCCGACCGTAAACCGGGGCTTCCAGGCCTGCAGCCGGTGGACCAGGCGGGGGTATTCTACGCGGTGGCAGCCATTCTCGGGGCGCTCCTCAAGCAGTCCCGCGGCGGGGACGGCGGGAAAAAGGGCGAGAAAGTTGAAATCCCCCTGCTCGATGCGGCCGTATCTCTCGGTGCGTTCGGGCTTTCAGAGCTACTTGCGGACGAGCGGCTCCAGCATGTCAGAGACGCTCCCGCATTCATCCTCGACGGCCGCATGCCCTGCTACACAATCTACGAAACAGCGGATGCGGGGCATCTGGCCGTCGGCTGCATCGAGCACAAATTCTGGCAGCGGTTCACCGAAATCATAGAGCGGCCCGACCTGGAAGGCAGCCAGTTCGATTCTTCCGGTGAGGTTTTCAAGTCTGTCCAGGAGAAGATCTCGAAAAAGAGCGCCGACGAATGGGCTTTAATCTTCGAAAACGAAGACATCTGCGTCGAAAAAATCGCCTCTCCCCAGGAAGCGCTCAAAGACGGAGATCTCATGTCGCGGAGGCTCGTCTCGACTTACGAGACCCCCGGTCTGGAGGGGTTCAGGTATATCCGAAATCCGATCCATTCGGAAACAACGGCGAATGCGCCCGACATGCCGCCTCCTTCCTTCGGAGAACACACCCGGACAATCCTTTCGGAATCGGGGCTCTCTGACGCCGAAATTCAGGATCTTTTCGACAAAGGCATCGCCCTGCAGGATTGACCGGTCATTCGAGGACAATCTCGCGACGGACACCCTTGCAGTCCTTCCTGCGGCAGCCACGACTGCCGCCCGGGCGACAGTTCCTTCAGCCGGATCTACAAAAGACCCTCACCTCCAGATGTTCACATCCGCCGGGCGCACATCGGGAGTCTGTATCCTGCAATCAACTCCATAACATCCTCCATCAAAGGAACCGATCGGGATACGGCAGCCGCGACCGAGAATAATAGAGCGGAACAACTAGATGTGCCCCGCTCTCCAGGTTTACATAATATTTCTTCACACGAAGAAAATCGACCGGCTTGCTGTGTGATAAATAGAACTGTTCCTATTCCCAGGTTTACATAATATTTCTTCACACGAAGAACAACGGCTGGACACTCTTGAAATCGTGACCATTCTTTACCGAATATCGACCACCCGCTTTCCGATCCCGGTCATTCGGTGTCTCAATCGAGTCTGCCCGGATACCGTGTAAAATTGTAAATCGTATTTACAATTTTACAAAAGACTGAAATGAAAAACCGGGCGATAAATCATACCGCCCGGCTCTTTTCGAAAAATCAGGTCGTGCGAACCGTTATTTGAAATCAGCCTTGATTTCTCCCCAGCTCGCAGAGTTTACGCCTACCTCGCCCGGCAGGATGATTTCCGCGCCGTCCGGTGCCGTGACCGTCAAGTCATCGATCCAGACGATATCGCCGTCCGAGGAATACGTTCTCGCTTCGATGACGAGGCCCGTGTGGCCGTCGGCCACCGTCCATGTATAAGATGTTTCATCCCATCCGAGGCCTTCCCCGTACTCCGCGTTACCGCTGGCGCTGCCGTCGTATCCCATGATATCAACCGGATCATCGTTCCAGTGCGCCCAGATGCGGCATGAAGGCGAACCACCCGGAGTTACGTCATACCGCCAGAAAGACCCGGTGACTTCGTCGCCGTCCTGCAGCCCCTTGATCCATGCCACGTATGCTGACGGCGTGCCCGAAGGAGCGTTATCCTCGAGCTCCAGCGAGTAGACGCCCCCGTGAACCGGATCCTGAACAACGGTAAGGATCATGGGAGGATCACCATCGCCATATACAGCGAGGGCTGTTGAAACGCCATCCTCCCAGTCGAAAGTTTCGGTCTGGTCGGCATTCACCACCGCGGCAAGACACACAACAGAAAACAGAACAAGTATAAAGTTTTTCATTCGCCCGACTCCTTTGTAAAAATTTTCACTCTATAGCCCGTGCATCCTAGCACCGGCAATTCTCTTAGTCAAAAGCAATTTCTTTTGAGCGACAGCTAAGTCGCTTGGCGAAAACCTTTTTAGATAGTAGAGTTGTCAGGTTCGCGGCATATCCCGAGAGGAGGGCGGAACCAGGAATGTATATCCCAGGCAAAATCGCTGAAGAGCTGAACGTAAAAACATCCCGGATCGAGGCGGCAATCGACCTGTTCGACGGCGGAGCGACCATCCCGTTCATAGCCCGCTACCGGAAGGAGCAGACCGGGGGGCTCGACGACGCCGAGCTGCGCCGATTCGAGGAGCGGCTGATCTACCTGCGGGAGCTGGACGAGCGCCGCTCCGTCATTCTGGCGAGTATAGAAGCCCAGGGGAAGCTGGACGACGAGCTCAAAAAGAAGATAGAGGCGGCGGACGGCAAGAGCCGTCTCGAGGACCTTTACCTGCCGTACAAGCCGAAACGTCGAACGAAAGCATCCATCGCCCGGGAAGCGGGCCTCGAACCGCTGGCCCGATCCCTCCTGGAAAATCCGGATCTCGATCCGGATGCCCGGGCCCGCGAATTCATCGACGCGGAAAAGGGCATCGCCTCGGGCGGGGATGCTCTCGAAGGGGCGGCGCAGATCCTGATGGAAACATTCTCCGAGGACGCCGACCTCTTTTCGGAACTGCGGGAATGGACCTGGCGGAGGGGTTTCGTGGAGGCGGTTCTCAACAAGCGGGAAAACGATGCCGAAGGCAAATTCGCCGATTATTACGAATATACCGAACCTGTAAAAAAAATCCCGGCTCACCGGGCGCTCGCCCTGTTCCGCGGCCGCAACGAGGAAGTCCTTACGGTCAAGCTCAGACTCGACGACAGGGCCGGCGAGGAAGGCTTGCGACGGGCATCCGGACGTTTCTCAGTCAGGGATCGCGGCCGCAGAGCCGACGGGTGGCTCCTCGATACGGTGGAACAGTGCTGGAAAAAGAAACTTCTGCCGCGGCTGGAACTCGCTGCCTTTAAACAGTTGCGGGAAGAAGCCGAAGACGAATCCATCAGGGTTTTCTCGAGCAACCTGCGAGACCTGCTGCTTGCGGCGCCGGCTGGGCCCAGGGTAATCCTGGGCCTTGATCCGGGGTATCGAACCGGCGTCAAGGCCGCCGTCATCGACGAAACCGGGAAGCTCCTCGATACGGCGACCATTTACCCGCATGTGCCGCGCAGAGCCTGGAAGGAGTCGCTCGCCGCCCTCGATCGGCTCGTCATCGAATTCGATGTCGACCTGGTCAGTATCGGCAACGGAACCGCATCGCGGGAGACCGACCGGCTCGTGGGGGAACTGATCCAGACGACGCCCGAAAAGAACCTGCGGAAAATCATCGTCAGCGAGGCCGGGGCCTCCGTCTACTCGGCATCGAGCCTCGCGGCCGCGGAGTTTCCCGACCTGGACGTGTCGCTGCGGGGAGCCGTCTCCATCGCCCGGCGGGTCCAGGATCCCCTGGCGGAGCTCGTCAAGATCGAACCCAAATCGATCGGGGTCGGCCAGTACCAGCACGATGTGAACCAGGCGAAGCTGGGGCGCGCGCTCGACACCGTCGTTGAGGATTGCGTCAACGCCGTCGGTGTAAACGTCAACACCGCATCAGGGGCTCTCCTGAACCGCGTTTCAGGGCTCAACGCCACACTGGCAGGCAATATCGTGGAGTATCGCGAAACCAACGGCCCTTTCACCGATCGGAAACAGCTCAAAAAAGTCCCCCGCCTCGGCGGCAGGACCTTCGAGCAGGCCGCCGGGTTCCTTAGGATTGAAAACGGCGACAATCCGCTGGACGGTTCGGCCGTTCATCCTGAATCCTACGGTCTCGTCAAGAGAATCCTCGAAACGACCGGACGCTCGCTGGATGAGATCACGGGCGACGGCGAATTTCTCGAATCGCTCGATCCGAGAGATTTTATAACGGACAGGTTCGGGCTTCCGACGGTAAGGGACGTGCTCGCGGAGCTGGACAAGCCGGGCCGCGACCCCCGCCCCGAGTTCAAAACCGCCGAGCTCGCCGAAGGCGTCGAGGAGATCGGCGATCTCAAACCGGGGATGAAGCTGGAGGGGACGGTCACGAGCGTCACCAATTTCGGGGCCTTCGTCGACATCGGAGTCCACCAGGACGGGCTGGTTCACATCTCGAAGCTCGCGGACCGTTTCGTGAAAGATCCCCGGCAGATCGTCAAAACCGGCGATATCGTCAGCGTCACCGTTATCGGCGTGGAGCCGGAAAGAAGACGCATCTCACTCAGCATGGTCCGTGAAAACGGGCCCGGATAGACGGGCGGATACTGCTCGACAGGGCGTGAAATACGGAGGTGAAATTTTGGACGATTCGCTGCGCGAACGTATCTCGACTCTTGCGCAGGGTTATTCGAAAGACCTGATAAAGCTTCGCAGGGATCTCCACCGGCACCCCGAAACCGGGTTCGACGTAACCCGCACCGCCGGGATCGTGGAAAGGGAGCTCCGTTCGCTGGCGGGGATGGACGTGCGAACCGGGGTCGGCGGGTCCGGGGTGGTCGGGGATCTTCCCGCAGGCCGCGATGGTGCTCCTCTGGTCGCCCTCCGCGCCGACATGGACGCTCTCGAAGCAGTGGAAGAGAGCGATACGCCTTATCGCTCGAAAATCGGAGGGAAAGCACATCTCTGCGGTCACGACGCCCATACCGCCATGCTGATTTACGGGGCGCGCATCATCCACGAACTCGCCGACCACCTGGAATGCGGCATCCGGTTCATTTTTCAACCCAATGAAGAAACCCTTCCCGGCGGCGCAGCGGCCATGATAAAGGACGGCGTGCTGGAAGGGGTGGCGGAGATTTACGGCATCCATGTCTGGCCGATGCTCGAATGCGGCGAAGTCGGTGTCCGGGCGGGAGAAATTCTCGCCCGCCCCGATACTTTCGAAATCGAAATCACGGGTGTGGGCGGGCACGCGGCCATGCCTCACAAAACCGCGGATCCGATACTCGCCGGAGCTCACCTGGTGACGGCGCTGCAATCGATCGTGTCCCGGTCCGTCGATCCCCTCGAACCCGCCGTGCTGAGCGTCACCGAATTTCACGGCGGCTCCTGCGACAACGTGATTCCCGCGAGGGTCACGCTGACGGGCACCGTAAGGAGCTTCGACAAAGAAATAAGCGCTTTAATGAGGGAAAGGCTCGATGCCATTCTCGAAGGAGTCTCGGTTTCTTTCGGGGTCGAGTGCAGGCTCGAGTACGGTGAAGGATATCCTGTTACGGTGAATCACCCCGTCTGCGCTGAAAAAGCGCTGGATGCAGCCCGGCTGGTGGCATCCCCAGAAAAGATAATCCAGCCTCTACCGAAGGTGATGGGCGGCGAAGACTTCGGCCGCTACACCGAGCTGATCCCCGGATGTTTCATCTCTCTGGGGTCGGGCAACCAGGCCCGCGGCATAACACACGAGCTCCATCACCCCTGCTTCGACATCGACGAAGATTGCCTGGTGGCGGGAGCGGCTCTTCACGCCGCCATTGCTCTCAGCGCCGACCCTGAGCAAGGCGCTCCAAACGCCGCCCCCTGACGCCGATCGCCCGATCGCCCCCGCCGCACCTCGACCGGACGATGGAATCCGCCGACTGGGCGCTAATCTCTTACACATCTTATAGAATAACCGATATTCACGACCCGGGGTCGGAATTCTATCCTTACAAGTTCGTATCCCAGGGATTTGGAATACGCCGCCGTCGGAGGTTCCCCTAAACTGAAGTTCCCCCTCTAAATCCAGTGTAAATCCATTGATTATGCAGGTTTCACGGGCTTTGGGGGTTCATATGACGATGCCGGCTATTGGTCAATTCCTGCCGGTGCCGTCACAATACTGCAATCTTCAGAACGTTCTCGATGATTTGTATAATCCGGTCAACCTCGAACACTATCAATATCCAATGACAATTCCCTTTGG
>CAYMWF010000019.1:12057-73768 GCA_964394085.1 uncultured Gemmatimonadota bacterium
TGTATAATCCGGTCAACCTCGAACACTATCAATATCCAATGACAATTCCCTTTGGCAGCTCTGATTCGTCGTAGGGGGTAATTGTGCATTCCAGATTATACGAAGTAAAGCAAATAGCGGATTCCAGGGAATCCGGATCACTCGATCGTACACAGGAAGAAACATCGGTTGTGATGGAGACCCGATAATAGGGCAGATCTCCTATTACGCAAGAGTAGTCAAACGAATTGTAGTCCTCGTGCGAGTACCAACCGCCACCGCACACCCCGTCTAGGTAGTCGACACCGTTCTTGTCCCAGCACGGGCCTTCAACCTCGCAGCTCATATTGCCGTTAACAACAACATCGAATTTACCGGATCCGTTTATTCTGAACTGCAATTCAAACCTGGCTGAAGCATTTCCGTACGCAAAATAGCTTTCACATTCCGAACAGCCGTTAACGGAGCTTGAACCGCTCGTAACGGCTTGGGCGGAAAAACCATTCAGATGACCTTCGACAATGTCTAGCGAATAACCTGCGCTGGTTGTACCTGCGCAGCTTACGGAACCACCTTTCGGATGGCTGCCTGACCCGGTAAGTTCAGAGCTCCAACTCCAGGTAGGCGGAAGTTGCGCCGGATCTATTTCATGATAAGTATTGTCGCTATCTTCATCGCTGATGGTTTCCTCATTTTCTCCTTCGCCATGTGTAATACCCCAGTTCACACCTACGCCGGCGCTTGCAAATCCGCCGTCCTTTAACACTACCGCACCTTGCCCCCCTCCTGAAATCGCTGCCGTTACTATCTCGTGGGCGTAGGAATCCTCCGCACCCTCCGCCTCCACGTGGATTTCGACTTCGTCCGATTCTCCGTCGTGATACACGGTTGTGAAGAAGTTGCCGTTGTCGCCGGTGACGCCGGACGACTCCTCCGCATGCCCGCCGTTCACCGTCACCGTTATCTCGATGCCCGGAGACCAGTCGACGGTTTCGTCGGGAAGGTAGTATCCTGCCCGAACCTCAAGGATGCCCGACTCCCCTTCGTCCAGCGTTGCGGGAAAATCGAGTTCCAGGGCCAGCGAAGGCTTGACAAAGACCGACCTGGTCGCGGACGGGGTCATGTCTTCGCCGAAGGAGCCGCCCGTGTACAGCGGTATCAGGTGCGCGTCGGAATCGGTAGAGGGAAGCACGTACACCCGGCCCTCGCCGTACTCGTCGTCCGCCGCACGCCAGTTCAGGGCGTCGTCAATAGGCTCCACTATGTCGGGGGTCTCTGACATGCAGTCCAGAAGCGCCGGATTGTCTACTATTGCGTTCCACGACATGGGGGGCATTTCAGAGAGATTGACATCCAGCTCCAGTTCGGGATGCGAGTCGGCATAACCCGCGATCTCGGCCTGGAGGATACCGAGGAACAGGTTCACTCCTTCAATGAAAAGGTCCGAGGCTTCCTTGGCAGCGTCGGAACCGGGATGAGCCCCGAACATGGACAGGACATAGCTGATCAGATACTGAAGCGTTATGTCCGGAGGGTCATTCAGGGCGGTAATCGACATGGTGGCATCCGTCGATTCGCCCGGCTTGACGGTGTCGGACGCCAGGTCCACATCAAGGGTATGGATCGTGGCGGGCAGAGCGCCTACGATCACCTTATTCACAACGAACTCGAGTATCGTCATGACCCCGCATACCACGCTGAGCCAATCAGGATTGACCTTGTCGTTGCCGATGGAGAGACCGACGATGCCGAGGGATGTCGCTATCCATTTGGCGAAGGTATCGTTGCTTTCTTTAATCACCTGCTCGCCAAACATCTTCACCACTACATAGAACTGCATCTGGGTGGCCAGATACTCATCGTCCACATACTCTTCCATGGGTGCAAGAAGACCCGGCGGCGGGATCGGCCTATCTTCAACAACCCCCTCTAAAAAGGAAGAGAGCTCTTTTATATAGTCGAGCATGCCGCTCGGTCCGAGCAGACCGTCGAGGATCCGGACACCGGCGTCGCTGCCGCCGAGCTCCTCCATCGCGGAGTTCAGCGAATATGTACCGTCGCCGCCGACAAGCTCGCTGAGCGCTTTCGTAACCGAAGAGGAATACTGCTCTACGGCCCCCGGCCCGGTTATGAAAGAGGCGAATATCTCATCGAGCGACTCGGTTATCTCGTTCAGCTCCGCAACAGCTTCTTCCGCGGCGCCAGGGGATTCGGGCAGTGGAGTGACGCTCACGGCGGCCTCGAATGCGACCATCTTCACGCCGCCGTTATACACGACAAGGTCGACGGCCCCGGACGGAGGGTCCGGGTACCCTTCATCGTCAAGGAACAGGGGGACGCCGGTGATTAGATTATCAGACTCATCCAGGAATGCAGGAGCAGGCTGATCTCCGAAACAGACCCTCAGGGAATCGGCGGAAACACCATCGAGATCCAGGTTGGATACGATGATTACCGTGCCCGGCTGTCCGGTGTCTGGACTGAACGCGGGTTCTGGACCTTCGGGACCGGTGGAGTGCTTGGAACAGTTCACACTGAGAAAAATACAGCCAAGAAGCACAACTGTTAATGGGATAGAAGATATACGTCTTTGCATTTCAGACTCTCCAGCTGCGGTATCGCCGCCGTCTGAGGGTATTAATAATATTCGACGAGAAGCCGCGGCGGGTTCTCCGGACAAAGGCCGGTGTTCTCGGTATTGCCGAAGACAGCCCAGATCCTTCCCGGCGGGTCCGGGTCGACCTCCTCCGGATGGGCCATGAAGACCACGCCGTTATTCGCGCTGGTTCCATCCACCCAGTCCTGGACCAGGTCCGTGACATCCCAGCCTGTCTTCGATGCACTGCCGCCCGGCTGGGCGACATATCCATCCACATCGCCGCATTCGAAGGAGGTCAGAAAGTCGGGGCTGAGGTTGACCGTGTCAAGGGGGGTCCCGAGGTTCTCGGGCCCGGGCTGGTCGTTCCAGGTCACGGTCGAGGCGGTCCATGCCGCGGCGGCAGGATAGACCGCGATGTCGTCGATGCCGTCGCAGAGGCAGTAGTAAAGCTCCACGCGGGCTTCTTCTATGGTGGCGGAAGCAGGGATGGAGGAGACATCGAAAAGTACGTAGCTCCGGGCGTTCCCAAACGAATAGTTCTGGACGAACAGTTCCAGCGTGTCATGATTCGTGTCGGGCTCCTGGTCCCGGACGCTGCTCTCCCCGGTTGCGAACAGGGTGACATTTTCGTTTTCCGGCGTGGTTGTCGTCTTCTCGCAGGAAGACAAAACAAAAACGGCAACCAAAAGGATGAGGATAAGATAACTTAGGCGTTTCATACTGGAATCTCCTCTGTTGACTTCGTCAGGTTTCTTCACTTCTCCGCCATCTTGTTCATACGTAGAGCCTGGTTTCGGACGATCCGCCGCTTTCAGCAGTAACCGCCGGCCGGCTAGAAGATGAAGTGCGGTTCGGGGACGTTCCCCACCAGCTCCTTTCCCGTACCGGGGGGCGATTCGGCCGTGTGTCCCTGGCACCAGCCCTGGAAGGTCCAGGGAGCGCCCGGAACGTGTGGAAGGTTTAGACCGCCCTCGGTCAGCCCGTCCCATCCGATTTGTTCGTCGGCCGGCTGAGCCCTGATGAAGGGAGGGCGCACGTAGAGTTCTCCCAGGTCCGGAATCGGCCATCCCGGGAAATACGGCGTTCCAGAGAGCAGAAGCGTGGCGTCCCAGGCTGTCTCGCCGACTATAGTGAATCTTACTTCGGTGTCGTATTCCGCAAGCTGCCGGGTCGTCTGATACTCCGTTCCCAGCGGCCATTGATACCATATGTGGGTTTTGGCGGGTGAACCGAAAGCGTAGAGATGCTCGTCGTTGTCCACGAAGCATGCGACATTGTCCCCGACCCACAGCGCTGTATCCACATATGCGAAGCCGGTCAGAGGAACCGGACTCCAGTCGCCCCGCTGGGCGCTGTAACCATACATCTCCGGCCCCGTTTCCGCCATCAGCAGGTTGCGGCCGACATAGACGTTTCCGGCCACGAGACCTCCGGTTTCGAAGCCGTAGTTCCATCTGCCGCTGCGCTCATTCCAGAATATGAAATTTCCGACTCCCATGGAGCCCGCGGTCTTCTGCTGGCAGAAGATCGAACCTTTGACATGATCGATGAAAACATCGGTCGAATCCTTGGGTCGACCCTGCACCCAGGTGTTCCACCGCGTCGAGTATCCCCATCGCTCCTCCATCGTCTGGACCGCAGCCACGGAATCTCCAACCCTGACGGAGTTCCCTGAGGGCACACTCCGCTCCGACCATTCATTCTCGTTCGGCGAGAAAGCGTAGTACGTGTTTCCGGCATCCCTGCCCAGAACGGAGTTGTCCCCGTCATGGTAACAGATGAAAAAATCCGCAAAGGTTTTTATCTGCCAGGTTCCTTCACGGAGTCCGCTGAACGCACCGACCATGTCGTAACCCAGGCGTTCGATCAGAAGAACATCCTCGGTGTTGTGGTAAATCTCGGTATCGGCGAGGTGCATGTGGTTCCACCCGGTGCCGGGCCTCGAGCCGAAAGCCTCTATCTTGGGGAACAAGGGATCCGCGATACGCTGGACCGCAATGATATTGTCGGCAAGCAATACTTCGGTGACGTTGCTGATCAACGTGCCGTAAATCGATGTGTGCCAGCCGCCGGTGTAGGCGCTCAAACCCGAAGCCTGCCCGTTGAACACGAAGATCAATGCTACGTTGTGATCGATTTTCGTCATGTTCGCTGGCTCGCGCGGACCGGGGTCGGATACGGCCCAGGTGTTGAGGACTCCAGAAAAAACCGCCGCCGTTCGATCGTAGTCATCCACGTGATCGAATGAAAGGATGTTGCCGTCGGCCTGGGCATTCTCACAAAAAATGAAATCCTGTCTGGCCCACTCACCCTTCCGCGCGCCGAATCCGTATACGCTGATATCGCTGAACTGGTTCGTTGCAAAGCCGGCGACGAATCGTGAGCTGATAAAGGCGAAGGGTTCCGCTTCGAGTTCCTGGTTCTCCCACCGGTTGGTCTGGGCGCTGTAACCCGAAACCACGAAGTCGGCGTCGGGGTGATCGTCCTGACCTATGAATATCACGTCATCCTCGACGCCGATGTGCATCGGAGTCGAATCGACATCCTTGAGCAGCGCCATATCGTTGAGACGGGCGCTGTAGGCGGCGTAAGAGCCGTCCGACAGCTCGAACAGGGCGGCCCAGTCTCCCGCGCCGACGATGGTGGCTCCGCTCGACGGCATCAGGGGCACCCACGTCTGGGTAACGGCCGAAAATGCCTGGATCGAAAACCCGTCATCGTGAAGGGCCATGAAGTCGGTGACGATGACTTCGCTGCCCGAATAATCGATGGAACTCCACTGCCCGAAAGACAACGGAGCCAGGAGGAGGAGAAGCACAGCCGCAAGAACCCCGATCGATACGGTGTACCTCCCGGTAAAGAAAAGGTTTTTTGACGGGACGGATGGTTTACCTGATCTTGTCGATTTCATGGCGGCTCCTTTCGGTAAATCCGGATGTTTATTCAACCTGCTGTTCGTATCGCGTGCTCTGCGAGGTATCCCCGCCTCCTTACCGGTTCCCGTCGGTTCCTAGATAGCAGTACATCGAGAGGTAATCCTCTCCAGGGCCGTCCGGGATGATCGTAATGGGCAGCAGCATGACCCCCTCGATGCTCGGGAGCCTGAACTCCGGCAGCAGCAGTGCAAGAACGGGCAGCAGGTATTCAACCATGAAGGGTGCGAAAACTTCGAAGGTCGCGTCATTCAAATCCACGAACCCTTCCCAGAGAAGTTCCGCCCGGACCTTCGGCGGGGAGGAGAAGAGCAGTCTCAATGTGTTACGGTTCGTGATATGGGCCAGTATTTCAGCCCTTATCGAGGCGTTGCAGCTGAAAACGCGCACATTCCTTCCGAATATCTCCACATATCCATCGAGCAGGCAATGCGGAAAGAATAATTCGAGCTGTCCCTCCAAGATTCCGCCGCCCATGCCTATCTCGACGAAAGGCGCATCCTTCGGGTTCAACATCAGTGAGAAACGGGCGTCCGGCGCCACGTCGTACAGCTCGGGGAAAAACAGCTTGAGATCGGTCGTGGTCAAGTCGAAGGGGAACCCGTACCTTTCGACGGACTTGCTGTCGAGTCTCATGCAGAAAACACCGGTGTCGAATATGGTGAAGAAGGCCTGGTTGAACATGTCGTCAGAGATAGAAACGGCGAGGTCATACCCGTGCCCCGGCATCCCGGGAACCTCGGGCCCGTAAACCGGCGGTTCCGACGGAGTATATAGAGAGCCCTCTTCATAAGGAATGCAGATTTCGTCGGGAATCGCGGTGACTACGGTGGCCATTTCGAACGATACCCCGGACTCGACGATCGGAATGTCGGATGGCCTGATCCGGTAATATATTTCATCATCGAAGATGTCGATCACATCCTCGATCGCGAGGGTCGAAAGGGCGGGGTCGATTATCTGCGGAAGGTCGTAGAGAAGGTACGACTCCAGGAACGCTTCGGCGGCCTCGACGATGGTCCTCTCGAGACTATCCGCTATGATCTCTATGATCCAGCACCAGAATCCGGCACTGTATTCGTAGCCGACAACATTGATATCCGCGGATGACATTACCGTCTTGATGCCGTTTCCCGCCGGGATGAAGCAGCATTCCGCCGAACCGTAAATCCGCTCGATAAAGACGTGTGAGTAACAGTCGAAGTGGGAGATGCACAAGCCGTATTCACCCCAGAGTCTGAAATCCATGTTCAGGTTGTGGATATCGAGTTCGAAACGGAGCAGGCCGTCGCGGGCATCCACCGAAATCCGGGGCCAGTCCATGCTCATCGCAGAGATCCCCCCCATAAAAGCGGTGTACCCCCACATGCACCCGGTGTCGTAAATCTTTATGGGCATCTGATCGCGAATATGGCGTCCGAAGTTATATGCAATGTACTCCTCGAATTCGTCAGCGATAAAATTGAATACATCCTCGTCTATCTTACCTGCTATACCGGCGGTAATGGCGGATCCGCGCGGGAGCAGGTCCCCCGTCGCGACGGAAGCAAGCAGGAACATTACCGAAATTACCGAAAGGAGTATTGTTCGGTGCATGGGGAACCTCCTTTTCGAGGCCTGGCCTGCCTCACTCCGGATTGTTCCAATCCGGCGGCGTGAATCGGGAATCTGCTGACGGATCGTCAGGCAATGAGCCGTTTACAAAAACAGGATACATCCTGATCGTTTGCTTGTCGAGCCCGGGTAACCTTTTTGCGTTTCAGAGCAAGAAGCTAAACCTCTTTCCCTTATTTTTCTACCGGCATGATATTTCAAAGGCAACGCAACGGTTCAGCCCTTCTCCTCTTCCTCCCCATCCACCCCGTCCCGTCACGCGCCTCCTCATCTTGGGGTCGAATCGGGCAGGCCGCCGTCCACCGGGATGGTGGCGCCGGTGGTGGGCGACTGCCTGGCGGCGAAATAGAGGACTGCGTTGCCGACGTGGGTCGCGGTGATCCTGGCTTTCAGAAGGTTGCGGCTCCTGTAATACTCCTCCAGACCTTCCTCGTCCAGGTTCCTGGCCCGCATCCGGTCGGGTCCGACCTCGGCCCACAACCCCGATTTGCGGGCGCCGTCCGAGAATACGGCGTCGGGCGAAACCATGTTGACCCTGACTCCCAGCTCGGCCATTTCGAGGCTGGCGATGCGCGCCAGCTGGTGGGAAGCGGCCTTGGTGGCGCTGTAAGCCCCGAACTTGGCGCCGGGAGCGAAAACGTTCTTGGTCGACACCAGCACCACGTCGCCCCCGGTGCCCTGAAGCTCGAAATGCCGCGCGGCTTCGGAGAGGAGCAGCAGGGTGCCCTCGATATTGACCCGCTCGAGAGCTCTGAAAGCCGCCAGGTCCATTTCGGCCAGCGATGATACGTGCGCCGTTCCGGCATTCACAATAACGAGATCGACGCCGCCCCATTCGAGGATCACCGACTCGAACCCGCGGGTCACGGAATCCGCGTCAGTAACGTCCAGCGGGACGCCGATAACGCGCTCACGGTGGATGGCCGCAAGTTCACGGGTGAGAGAATCGAGGTGCTCTCCCGGAAGGTCCGTTACGGCGACGTGGCACCCGTTTTCCAGGAGTACCCTGGCGATTCCGGCTCCGATGGCGCCGGCGGCCCCGGTGACGAGGGCGACCTGCCGGCCCAGGGGCGGTTCCCCGCCCTTTTCGAGCTTGGCGTGCTGCAGGCCGCGGTATTCCATGTCGAAAAGCGACCGCTCGTCGAGCCCCTCGTACCGGCCCATCGCTCCTATCGCCGACTTGACTTCCAGGGTGTGGGCGATGATGTCCCCGGCGATACCCGCTTCGACCGCATTATCGCCCGCGCAGGCGACGCCCAGCCCCGGTATCATCACCACCCGGGGAGAAGGATCGAAGAGGGTCACCCCGCCCGCCAGGCGGCTGGCGGAACGCTCCTGGTACCTGCGGTATTCTTCGCGAAACCGCGCCACCGAATCGGAGATCCGGTCTTTCAGGCGGTCAATGTCTTCGAAGGCGGGTGAATCGATCCAGAGCGGGCAGGCCAGGGTCCGGATCAGGTGATCCGAAGTCAGCGGCGGAGTGACGGCCAGTTCCCTGCCGCGATCCGAATCTACAAAATCGAGGGTTTCCCTGTCGATAAGCGGTTTCAGGATCACCCGCCTGTAAGGCCTGTCGGCGTCGCCGGACGGAGACGCGAGCCGCCCCCTCAGGATCGGGGCCGCCGCGATCCAGCGCTTCTTCGCATCCGCAGGATCGGTGCGGTGAACAGCCTGAAGGGGCCGGGTGGAGCGAGATTCGATATATTTCTCCATCCGGGTCACGGCCTCGATCATCCTTTCGTACGATTCCCGCGCCGTCTCCCCCCACGTGGTCAGGCCGTGCCCCGCCCAGACCATTCCCAGCTTTTCCGGATGAGCCTCGTATGCGTCGGCGGCCGCCTTCGCGAGCTTGAACCCCGGTTCGACGTAGGGAAGAAAGAGAATATCTCCGCCGAGGGCCTTTCCCACGAGTTCCTCTGCACCGGGCTGGTTCGTGAGGGTGAGTGCGGCGCCGGCATGGGTGTGATCGATATACCTTGCCGGGATGAAAGCGTGAACGAGGGTTTCGATGGACGGGAAAGGGGAGTCGCAGTCGAAAAGATGGGTCCGGATTTCGTTGATCATCTTCTCGTCGGGCAGCTCGGGCAGCGCCCTGAGTTTTTTCAGGTATTCGAGGTCCATGCCGGGGAAGCCGGAGGGCTCTATGACGGACAGGCCGCGGCCTGAAGCCTTCACATGGATAGCCGGGATCTTCGCGCCGAGAATGCCTGCGTGGAGCCGCTTCACCGAGCAGTTCCCGCCGCCGTGCAGCACCAGTTTCTTCTCCGCGCCGAGCAGCCTCGACGTGTATACTCTGAGGGCTAAATCCTCCCCCCATTCCTCAGCGTACCCGGCCTTGAAGTCATCCGCCTGTTTATCGGACCATTTGTTCTGCATCGTCATGTTCCTTCAGGTGGGGGACGGCCTGCGTCTACCGGCGTCCGGAATCCAGGGCTTGAACCATGAATCGAGCATTCCCGGTGGGTGCGGCGCCGTCGAAAACGGCGCTTCCGGTTACGACGATGTCAGCCCCGGTCCCGCCGACGGCGGCCATATTCTCTTTTTTGATGCCGCCGTCCACGCAGAGCAGGATATCCCGTCCCGTATCCGCGATCATCTTTTTCACCGCGGATATCCGCCCGGTCGTCGACGGTATGAAGCTTTGCCCGCCCCAGCCGGGATTCACAGCCAGGAGCACCACCATATCCGCAACTTCGAGCAGGGGATCGAGGGTCGCGAGGGGCGTGCCCGGATTCAACGCCACGCCGCGGACGATGCCTCTGCCCGGGTCGTTCGCATTTTTGAATTCGCCGATGGCCTGCAGCACGCGATGCACGTGCAGGCACGATTCAGCGTGCACCGTAAGAAGGTCGGCCCCGGCCGCGATATAATCACCGATATAATCCAGAGGCTCCCTGATCATCAGGTGGACATCTTTCAGCAGCGGGGTTTCTACGGCTTTGATGAAGAGCGGACCCATCGTCAGCATCGGGGCGAAACACCCGTCCATGACGTCGAAATGGAGGAGTTTGACATCAGTCCCGTTCAGCAGGCCGAGCTCCTTCCGGAGAGACATGAGATCAGCGGTGAGGATGCCGACGCTGACCTGCGGCGAGTTCTCTTTCAGAAACTCGAGTGTGTTCATGGGAAACATCCCCTTTCCTTGCCTGTTCGATGCGCTTGCCGGAATCAACCTTCCCTTTTCAGGGTATTGAAAAACTCGAGGGCTTCAGCCGGCTTGAAACCTTCGTGAACGACCTTTCCGACCGCCTGGATCATGGCCGCCGGAGCATCCGACTGGAAGATATTGCGGCCCATGTCGACGCCCGCCGCACCTTCATTGACAGCATTGTATGCCATTGTGAGCGCTTCGATCTCCGGAAGTTTCTTGCCGCCCGCCATCACGAGCGGAACCGGGCAGGAAGCCGCCATCGTCTCGAAACCGTCGGGCACGTAATACGTCTTTACGAAATGCGCTCCCAGTTCGGCGCAGATCCTGCAGGCGAGCCTGAAATATTTCGCGTCACGGACCATGTCCCTGCCCACGGCCGTAACCGCGAGGACCGGGATGCCGAAACGGTTGCCCTGGTCGACCATACGGGTCAGATTGTTCACCGATTGGGTCTCGAATTCACCGCCGATATATACCTGTATGGCGAGGGCCGATACGTTCAGCCTGACCGCGTCTTCAATATCCACCGCGAGCCGTTCGTTGGAGAGCTCCTTGAGAATGCTGGGACCCCCCGTCGCCCTCAGCACCGTCCCGCCGGAGAATGATGACGGGATCGTAGTCCGGAGCATCCCCCGGGTCAGCATGAGGGCGTCGCAGTAAGGCAGGATCGGCAGGATATTGATGTCGACCCTCTCGAGCCCGGTGGTCGGCCCCTGGAAATACCCGTGGTCGATGGCCAGCATCACCGTGCGGCCCGATTCCGGATTGAAGATCTGCGAAAACCTGTTCTGCATGCCCCAGTCCAGGCCGTTCGATCCGCGCAGAAAGAACGGCTTGCTCTCGGCGGGCACTCCGAGGTGAAAATCCTTGGCGTCTTTAACACTATCCGTATCTGCCATAATCTTCTCCTTTTACACGGGCTGTTCTATCATCCGTCGCTATCTGCGAATGATCTTCCGCACCCCGGGATATAACGTTTTCAACTGTTTCGAATGCCTGCTGTTTTTTCTTTGAGGCAACATTCAAAACAGTATTCATGGACACTGCGCTCATCATATTTTCTACGCTGTCACCCGATATTTGTCAATTATTCAATCCTTTTTGCGCGGTAACGCAAAAGCTGAATCCATGTTGGCGGTAAAATCAGCCATGTCAATTACCGTGGCAACACCAACATTACGAACAATCTTCCTCTTGGCCCCTTCTGATCATCTTCTTATCCTTTAACTTCTTCCTCTCCTTCCGGCCGCACGAACGTTTTCTCCGTGTGAAGAATTCCACCGGGCGCAACGGACTCCGGCTGTGGCCTGTTCGCTCTCCGATCACACGTACTTTTTCTCCGTGTCAGGCTGGGATAAAAAGAGGATACGAGTTTCAGTTGCCTTCTTCCAGGTTCCGTTACCGGGGAGATGAGGAGGGAGCGCCTTTCCGGTCTCAGGACGATAGCGGAGTCATCCGGGGTTGGGGGAGATTTCGGTTCACGCGAGCTAATCCATTGTGCCACTTCAGTATTGAAAATGGCTGTTCACCAAACAAAACGAGCAGGGGGAAAGGCGGGGGCGACACTTCCCGAGTAGAGGATAAGAAGCGCTGATGTCTGAGCTGCGGGAGGGGCGGGAAGCAGCGAGCAGGCGCGAGCAGCGCGGGAAGGGAACAGCGAGTTTCAGCGCTTCCCGGAGCGAGGGTTAGTGGAGCCGGATGACGCAGCGTGCTCCTGAGGACGGGAAGGCGCTTCCTCAAACACCACCCGGCGTTGAATTACGCCGGCGATTCAGCCGGGCTTGAAGTAGAAAGCCCAGGCCTGGCCCGGAGCCGACTTTATCATACCCACCGGACCGATTTTACCCACGTGGGTAATCCTGTGATGCCAAATAGCGGAGAAAGGAAGTCGACGGACTTTGACCCAGCCTGACACGGAGAAATTTCTTGCAGAGAAGAATTGGGATCGACTGCCGGATCAGCGGCGAGATTGCGGTATCTGCACCGGTGCCGTAGCGAGATTGCGGTATCTGACACAGGTGACGTGGTGAGATGGCGGTATCTGACGCAGGTGACGTGGTGAGATGGCGGTATCTGACGCAGGTGACGTGGTGAGATGGCGATATTTGTCGCCGGATCCGTGGTGAAGGTTCAGTATCGAGGGACGGGATCACGGGTATATAAAATGCATCATCCGCTCCGGCGGGCAGGATTCGGTAGAGCGCGGGGGCGCGGGTTACCTGCCGAGCAGGATCATGCTGACCGCGGGCACGTAAGTTATTATAACGAGCGCTACGAGCAAAATCAGCGCGAACGGGAACGTTGCCCGGATAACCTGTGCGACGGGCCTGTTGAAAACGCTGGACGCAACGAAGAGGTTGAGGCCTATCGGGGGGGTTATGTAGCCGATCTGGAGATTCACGATGAAGATTATGCCGAAATGGATCGGATCGAGGCCGTACTGGATCGCTATCGGAGCCAGGAGCGGCGCGACGATCATGATCGCCGACATGATATCCATTATGCACCCGAGCAGCAGCAGGAAGATATTGACCAGGAGAAGGAACCCGAATTTCGAGCTGATCTTGGCCGTGAGCCAGGCTGCGGCGGCCTGGGGTATCATTTCTTCCGAAAGATACCTGTTGAAGGCGATGGCGAGCACTATAATGGCGAAAATAGCGCCCATGGTGACGCTCGAGTCGATGAAAACCTTGGGAACTTCGCGGGGTTTCAGCTCGAACAGCTCCGAAAATTTCTTTCGTCCCGCGGTCTGTTTCGAACGATTACTGAAATACGAGAGCGCGGGCTGCAGCACGAATTCCACGATCAGCGCATAGACCACCGCCACCGCGGCGGCCTCGACCGCCGTGAAGAGCCCGAAGTAGATCCCGAAAAAGATGAGTCCGATCAGCATCAGGGAGAACACCCCGCTTACGGTTGCTGAGAGCGCCTTCTTCGCTTCGAACTTCTCTACTTTAATCTGCTCCGGATCCTGCCTGAAAATCGAATAGATGCACAGAATCAGGGCGACGACGAGACCCGGGATGACGCCCGCGATAAAGAGCTCGCGAACCGAAAGGGCTTTTCCGTCCACCGGTGCCATAATCGCGTAGATAATCATCGGGATCGAAGGCGGAATCAGTATCCCCAGGGTTCCGGCGGAAGTAACCAGCCCGAGTGAAAAATCCTCGTCATAATCCTCTTTCAGCATCGCGGGCAGCATCAGCGAACCGATGGCGATGACCGTCACCGGCGCCGACCCTGAAATCGCCGCGAAGAGCAGGCACGCGAAAACCGTCGAGACGGCCAGACCGCCGGGGAAATGACCGATGATGCTCTTTGCGGTGGTGATGAGCCTGTCGGCGATGCTCCCTGCGGTCATGATGCCCCCCGCCAGGATGAAGAAGGGGATGGCGAGCAGCGTTTCCTTCTTGACGGCGTCGAACATATCGATCGGGATGTTCACCGGGTCGCCGTTGCCGAGAAGGGTCACGGAGAATACGCACGCCATGCCGATCAGGACGAAGAGCGGAGCGCCGATCAGGAGAAGCAGCAGGCAGTTTATGAATATTAACCAGCCGATGGACAGGCCGAGCTTGTAGACCAGGAGAGTGCCGAGGATGAGCCCCGGGAAGAGGCCGGCCAGGATCACGTCCTTGACGGCCAGGGACGTTTCAGGACCGGAACCCATGTCGACAGGATCGGGACGCTTGCCTTCCTTCTCGAGCTCCTCCTCGTCCTGCGGACCGCGGAACATGTTTTCAACGAATCGCGCCCCCATCATACCGA
This sequence comes from uncultured Gemmatimonadota bacterium, assembly GCA_964394085.1. GTDB lineage: Bacteria > CAYMWF01 > CAYMWF01 > CAYMWF01. The sequence continues at coordinate 26,102 of CAYMWF010000019.1, forward strand.
GGGTCACCGGCAGTATGAGCTGAACGATCCAGAGCGGTACCGGGAAAACCCCTTCCTTGTCTCCGAACTCGAAAGATTCAGCCGTGAACATGTAGGACAGCTTGGCCATATAGAAACAGAACCCCGCCGAGATGCCCTGAGAAAAGAAAGCCGCCACCCGGACGCCTTTCCGGGAAAGCACCTTGGAGGCTACGTCTATCGCCAGGTGCTTCCGCTCCTTCGTCGCCACGCTGGCGCCGATGAAGCCGACCCAGATCATCAGGAAAAGCGCCAGCTTGGTGGCCCAGAACCACCCCAGGTTCACAAAACCGAACCACCTGTCGATCGCCACCACCATCACGGCGAAAGTCATCACGAAAAGGGCCAGCACGAGTATGGTTTTTTCCACCGCCAGCCAGATTCGGTCGACGACCCGGTATACACCCCTGATCACCGAGATCACGAAGAGGATCGCCATGAGTATCAGGAAGATGATCTGGGTGAATATGAACCTGATCGCCTTTCCGATGAAGCCCAGGGCCTGCCCCAGCGGTCCGAACAGGAAACGCGCGAAAGATTTGAAGACGGCTTCAAGCATCGGGCGCTCCTCCCTGTTCGTCACCGTACAGCGAATCGATCACATCATGGTATTTTTCCATGGTGAACTTTCGCTTGACCTTGAGCGTGGGAGTAAGCTCCTCCCCAATCTCGAATTCCTTCGATATGATCGCGAATTTTTTAATCGTCTGGAACGATGCGAGCCTGCTGTTCACGGTCTTGATCGCCCTGTCCACCAGGTTCCGGACTTCAGGAAGCTGCGCTATCTCCTCGAATTCTTCGTATTCGATCTCCCGGTCGTCGGCAAAACCTTTGACCTCGTCTTCGTCGAGGGTGACCAGGGCGGTCAGGTATTTCCGCTGGTCGCCGATAACCACGGCGAGGCTTATAAACCTGTCTCCCTTCAGCATATTCTCGATATATTGCGGTGCGATGTTCTTACCGGCGGATGTCACGATGAGGTCCTTTTTCCGGTCGGTGATCTTCAGGTAACCCGCCTCGTCGAATTCGCCTATATCGCCCGTATGGAACCAGCCGTCCTCCAGGCTCTCGGCCGTGGCTTCGGGGTTCTTGAAATACTCTCTGAGAACGATGTCGCCCTTGAGAAGAATCTCTCCGTCCTCGGCGATTTCCACATCGACTCCGGGCAGGGGCTTGCCGACCGAGCCGAACTTGAACTCCCTCGGAGTATTCATGCACGCCCCGGCCACGTTCTCCGTCAGCCCGTATCCTTCCAGCACCAGGACGCCGGCGGAGTGGAAAAACTCCGCGAGATCCCTGGAAAGGGGCGCTCCCCCCGAGATGCAGAAGTGGAGCTTCCCGCCGAACAGGCGCTTGACCTTGTTGAAGACGAGCATCTCCCCCATCCGGTAGAAGACGGAGATCCATGGAGGCACCCGCTTCCCGCGCTGCCTGTATTTACTGGCCCGGCGGCCGAAGAATGCGCTGAAACCGAATATCTGCTTCTTGAGAAGGCTTCCGGTGGCTACCCCGGAGATTATTTTCGTATGGATCTTCTCGTAGATGCGGGGCACGCTGAACACGAAGGTGGGTCTCACTTCGGCAAGATCCTTGAGAATCGTTTCCATGGAGCCGGCGAAAGAGATGATATTCCCGGATGCGATGTGGAGCAGGAGCCCGGTTCTCGCGAAAATATGGGCGAGCGGAAGAAAGAGCAGAGTCTCGTGGGAGGGATCTATCTGCATCGTTTCGACCACCGCGGATATCTCGGCCAGTATACCCCTGTGGGTAAGCACGGCCCCTTTGGGCAGACCCGTGGTGCCCGATGTATAACAGACGGTCGCAACGTCGTCTTTAGAGACGGTCGCCAGCCTTTTATCCAGCGCTTCCGTGCCCGTCTCCTCTTCGATCTCCCTGCCCCGCGAAACGAGGCGGCTGAAGAGCTCCAGGAAGGCGTCCCCCTCCCTGAACTTGCCTTCGAACAGGATGCACTTTTCGAGCTGCGGCAGCTCTCCGGTAACCTCCAGGACCTTGGCGAGCTGTTCCCTGTCTTCGAGAAAGGCGACCCTGACGCCGGCGTGCTTGAGGATATAAGCAACCTCATCGGGCATGTTCGACTGGTAAACGGGAATAGTGATGCACCCGATAGAGATTATCGCCAGGTCGGCAAGGGCCCATTCCAGGCGGCTGTTCGAAATAATCGCGATGGTTTCACCCGGCTCGGCACCCTTCTCCAGGAGGGCGAGGGCGAGCCTCCGCACCTTTTTCGCGTATTCCGTCCAGTCGAGGGTCACCCACTCCTGCGTGACCTCATCCCTGTAGCGGACGGCGGGGAGTTCATCCAGCCTGGCCGAGTTATCGAAAAACAGCGAACCTACATTGGCCGCCTTACGGGCGTCCATCAGTTCCGGTATTTCATCAAGAATCATTTTTCGGCTTCAACCTGTTCGGCGAACGCTTTTTTCCCGGCGTAAACTTTTTCGAGGAGCTCTTTACCGACGATCTCTTCGAACTGCTTGTGAACGGGAAGAAGAAGAGCCCTGAAAGCCTCCCGTTCGGCCGGAGTGAAATCATATACCTTCATGCCTACATCCCTGAAATTCTGCAGCAGGGGTTCACGCATCGCTCTGACGGCGCTCCTGCCCCAGAGGGTTTCTTCATCGACGTCGCCTACCAGGATTTTCTGCAGATCCTCGGGCATCGTATCCATGAATTTTTGAGAATAGGCAATGATGCCGGGCTGATAGATATGCTGGGAAAGCACGAAATAATCGGCTCCTTCGTACCAGCCGGAAGCGGAGGCGAAAAGCGGCGTGTTGTCGAACCCGTCGACCATGCCGGTCTGCAGCGCGCCGAGCACCTCGGGTACGGGGATCGATTCGGCCTGAACGCCGAGCGCCCTGTACATTGCGAGATGGACCTGCGATTCCTGGGATCTCATCTTCAGTTTCGACAGGTCCTCCGGAGTGTGGACCTCGATTTTCCGGGTTGCGAAACTCCGCCATCCGTTCTCATGCCAGTAGGCGTGGAAGAAACCCTTTTCGGCGAGGATTTTCTTATAATCCTGCTCCACTACTTCATCGAGAACGTAATCCACCTCTTCCAGGCTGTCGAAAAGGTACGGCAGTTCGAGAAGCTGCAGCTGCGGAATCGCGGCCCCTTCGGCGATGGCGGCGGTGGTTCCGCCGAACCCCTGGAGACGTCCGCGTCGCAGGCTTCTGACCATTTCGACCTCACCTCCAAGCGCTCCGCCGAAAAAGAGCTTCATTTTGATCCGCCCGCCGCTCTCCGCCTCGACCCGCTTCTTTATCCGCTTGAGATGTTCGGACCAGGGAGTGCCGTCGGGGGCGATGGTTCCGAACTTTACAACGAATTCAGCCTTATCCGCCGCCTGCGCTTCACGTGTGGAGTCGAGGAGGAGGGTCGCGACGAAAACTCCGGAGACGAGCAGTAAGAAGAAAACCGTCAAAACGGCAGTTCTCGGATTTATCAGTTTTTCCTCCGGCCGCCTGACGTTTAACAATTTGTTCCCGGTCAGTCTGAACATGAGACGTTCCTTTCAGAAGATGGTGGCGATTACGCCACCCGCGAAGCGGCCGAGCACGGCCGGCATAAAGATGCGGATTGTATGATATATTTCGCAGCGAACCGCTATTCGAACATGTCGTCGGCTTTTTCGAGCAGCTTCCTGGCGTTTTCCTGCTCCATCACCTGTTCCGGCCCGACCTCCGGGATAATGGTGGGATCGGCTGCCAGCACTTCGTTCAGGACCCGTTCGAAAAGCTCCCTGTCCTGGGCTTTGTAAGCATAGTATTCAGCCATCAGGACCTTGGTGCCGAAATAATCGGGCGCTATTTCGAGAGACCGCTCGAAGTGAAACATCGATTTCCCGAGATCGCCGCCTGCAAAACTCGGCGCTTTCGCGTAGAACACGCCCAGCCCGCGATGTCCGGCGGCATAATAGAAGGTTTCGTCCGTTTCAGCGACCCAGTCGACGAAAGCTTTCAGCTTGCTCTTGTATTTCAGCACCGTTACGAAGCCCTTGTGCACCGCCCATTTGCCGAGGTTGCCGTATACCCAGTAAACCGCGGGAAGCTCTTCGGCCCCGAGAACGTGCAGACACTCGTAATCTTTCTTGCCCTCGGCCATGAGCGCTTTGAATTCGGGGTTGAGGGCCATGCATCTTTCACCGTACTGCGCGCCCTTGTGATAATATTCCATCTTGTCCTCGACGTCCTCCAGATGACCGTTCGCCATCCAGTAGCAGGCGATGGCGAGACTTTCGAGGGCCTTCTTGTTGAAAGGATCGATATCGAGCACCTTTTCCCAGCTCTTGATCGCCGCGTCCAGGTTTTCGGTTTCGCCACGGTTGTTGAAGTATTCATCCCCTTCGGCGAGATAATTCTCGACCTGGATTTCCTCCGTGGTTTTTTCGATCGTCTGGAGATAAGCCGCCTGCCTTCCGGCGCCGCAGCCCGAAATAAGAAATGCACAAACCAAAATCATCACAAGATAATACGGAAAGTTACCATTGAATTTTTTCATCTTCGCCTCCCGGTTGGATTCTTCTGAATAAATCAATTCTATACAAAGGCATCATAAAGAGCCGGAGAATAGCAGACTACCGCCGCAGGTGCAACAGAGAGATGAAAAATGGATAATGTTTGCGCGAGCAGGGCGGGTAGATTAAACTCCAGCCCTGGGACAGCGAACCGCTGCTCCCGATCGTTCGGTCTGTTCGGGTTCGGAAAATTGAATTGCCCTGAAAACGATACCGCTTAATGGAACGTGCGAAAACATCCCTCCCCCACCGTAAAAGGGGAAATTCCGATTAAGTATATCTTCACCAGACTCCGGATACCGGCCCTTGTTATTCTTCTAAGTTTCTTCACCGTCGTTTCGCTGCTTTACATAGCAAAACCCGGTCTTGTCGTGGACGAAGCGCATCTTGCGCTCGACGTCTCCGACTACCTGGAAAAACTGCCTGAAACAGGCTTTTCTCCCGGAATTATTCCACGAGTCTCAAACGATTACGAAGGGTCCACCTTTTCAATGGTTCTGGCCCTTGCTTTCGGCCTTTTCGGGGAGTCCGTCTTCGTTCTCAGGGCCGTCCACGTATTTTTCGCCCTGGGCGGCCTGCTCTGTATTCATTACGTGATAAGCCGCTGGTTCAACAAGACAACAGCTTTTCTGACCGTGTTTCTGTTATCGATCAGCACGACTTTCATCCGGTCGGCCCGGACCGGCAATTCCAGGGATGAAATCTTTCAGATTTTCCTGTTCTGGCTTGGCCTTCTGTTTATACAGCGATGTTTGGAAAGCGGGCGTAAGAAGAACCTGTACCTGGCAGGTTTTATCTTCGGCCTTGCACTCAACGCCAAAGTCATGTTTCTCGGATACGCCGTCAGCGGATTGTTCGCGCTGCTGCTTTTCGGACCGCAGACAAAGGTAATCCTCCTGAATCGTCTGTTTGCCAGATGGCACCAGGCTGTCGGATTCATATTCTTTTTTCTGATCGGAGCATCCCACTACATCATTGCCGTTATGGCAGGCGGAGTCAAATCACTCGAATGGGTCTGGGGAAATTTTTCCCAGAATGCCGAAGGCTGGGATAATACGCGGGTATTCCATAATCTTCTCGTAAGATTCGAAGATTTCCGTAATTTTCTTTCAAGCGATTTGATTCCGGATTCTATCTCGACATCTACGAATCCGGTGATGCCCGTTCTGTTTTTCCTTGCTCTCTTATTCGTGCTTGCCATGGGTTTACCGAGAAGGCCGCGATTCGCCGGAATTCAGCTGATGTTCTGCCTGGTTCTCATGTATACCGTTCTGCTCGTCCTGACCTGTTTCATTCCCGGTTTACAGGATGCCGGGCACGTGATTATCCTCATTCCGATTATAGAACTGACCGTAGCCTACTTTATCAGCATCCTCCTGGAGTATTTCAAGAGCAATATCCTGGGGATTCTTCTGGCCGTGTTTTTCATTCTGCCTCATGCTTACGTCGAAACACGAATATTGAACCAGTATATCCACAAGGTGAAAAATCGGGAGATGACGGGGGAATACTCGTCACTGATGTACGATATCACTGAATACATGGAAAAGAAGGATTATCGAAAAGTCTATTCCTTCACCGAAATTATCTCAATGAATGTCGTTTTTCTCACCGAAGGCAGGATTGCCTGCCCGGGTGACTGGCCGAGACCGCGATACGAAAGTTTTGAAATCGTCCCCATCCCATCGCCGGATGGAAGGACCGATGGATCCGAATGGCAGCAAAAACTTGATCCCAGAACATTTTATACTTTGCAGAAATTTATACAGCATGACCTCTTGGATACTGAAAACACCTGCATTATCGGTCTGAGAGGAGCGAGCCACTGGAAGGACATCCTGAAGCTTTTTTCAGTTTACCTTGAGACCAGGGGTCAGGGGTTGGTACTTGACAGGAGTTTTACAGACGGTGTAAGAAGACACACAACTTATGATATCTACAGAATAGAATAATTCTGATGTTCTATGAATTGGAGATAATGGTAGATTGAAACAACTTCGGAGTTTACCTGAATGGGAGGCTTACATGTTCGATAAACGGAATATCAAATTCTACCTCTACTCTTCTATGCTTCTGCTCATTTTACTGCCAGGATGCGCAAGCGTCGACAGGACCGTCACCGTGAGCGAAATCATCGAGGTCAACAAGCAGCCGGTTATATGTTACGAGGGTATTTCCAACAGAGTAATCGAAGATGCCGCAATCTACGCGCTGCAGAAATTGTCTCTGAATTCTGAAACCATCATCAAGATCGAGCTGCGTCCGGATGAAATCGAGAGTGTCAGGGAAATCGGGTTCAGCAGAAAGGTGCAATGTTTCGATTTCGGTGATTTGCTGATGGTATCGGGGAGGCAGCCGTTCGACGAGGCTTTTCCACAAGCGGAAATCGAGAACTGCACCAGGTTTCGTTTCGATGAACACGTCGACCGGCCTCTGCCAGGCGCTCAACCTGATTCGGATGACTCCGGTCAAGCGGCAACGGTCTCGATAATGGCGGGTATAAACACGTTCGAAAATTCTTCAGGAAAGATCCGGGTGACCTTCGATATTGTGTGTGATGGAACCATAATCAATGAAGATGATTTTCTTCCACAGATGATACAGGATTACATCGATTACGTCGAAGATCATTCTCCTTGAGAGAATCCAGCGCGAGAAGAGACTGACTGGTAGAACGCCATAAAAAATTCGTGCCGAGGTTCAATTTCATCCTGTTTCCACCTGAAAAATCCGATCAAAAATAAAACTGCGGCACCGAAGCGCCGCAGTTTTATCAAGCAGAATTTCGTTCGTTCGAGAAAGACTCGTAACCAGTAAAATCCTAAACGAACTTATTCTACAATACTACCATCAACAAGGTAGATACCGTTCGGATATGACTCATTACATCTGTCGAGAACAAGATAAGCACAACCCGGTTCTGCGTAACAGTCCTGCGTGGCATCGGAGCATTTCATTCGACCGGTGAGATCACTCAAGGAGAATACGTAGAGCGGACAGCATCCGGTTTCAAACTTCCCAGTGACTGTACCATTCCAGATCTCCCACGTTCCGGTAGCGCCATCGCATTCAAAGGTGCCGTCTGAATTCGCGACAGCCGAAGCAGAGCCGTAAGAGCCGGTGCAGTACCAGTCAAAATAAAGTGTCAGATAATAATCGGCAGAAGCCGGTGCTACCAAAACAACGATTACCGCGACGAGGAGCAAGTACTTCATAGACACCTCCTAAACGAATTCCGCCACATTTGGCAGTCATGAGTCTTCAGACCTATTTATAATTTCAGAAGTCTTCTTCTAAAGACTGTATAGCAGTCTATCAAATCTTAACACACCCGTCAAACTAATGCTCATTTGATTTTTGTATAATGTCGTTTCCGAATTTATCGGTGAATTCCGAACCAGGGGATCCGGGGGAGCATCCGGACAGAAAAAAAGATTGGAACGAAGAACAAAACCTGGTGAAACCTATAATATACCATTCACAGGAAATCAGATGAACGGTATCATAACAGGATGAACCGAGTCGGCGGTTCGAGATGCCGGAGCAGGCTGGGAACCCGCTCCGGCTTTTCACCGAACAGATCAGCTATTTCAGCAGGACGAGCTTCCTGACTGCCGTAGCGCCGCCGGCTTCGAGACGGCAGATGTAAACACCGCTTGCGGCCTCGCCGCCTGATGTATCCCTTCCGTCCCACGTGACCGAGTGGCTTCCCGCCGGCATTATTTCATCCACGAGGATCGCCAGCCTGCGGCCCCGGATATCGTACAGACCGAGTTGAACCGCGCAACCGGCCTCGTCGATATCAGGAACTGTGAAATCAATGGTCGTTACAGGGTTGAAGGGGTTCGGACGGGCCGTGAGCGCGGGTTTCGCGAAGGCTGGAGGCGCTCCCTCCCCGTCTTTGTCTTCCGGTGAATCGATGCCCGTCTCGCATCCGAGAAAATCGAGAATCCGCTTGAGAAGAAGTCTCCGTTCCGCCGGCACCGTGATCGACTCGAAGCTCGAGCAGAAGTACACGAGCCTGTAATCGCCTCCGAAGTAGGTCGATGCGCTCCCCGGAGACTGGCCGAACGTGAAAGCTGAAACCGCCTCTCCGAGCGGATTCGCCGACGAGGGGGACGAGCAGTTGTTGGCTCCGCCCGCGCCGCAGGTGAGGAAAAAGAACCCGTCCCCGAGCAGGTCGCCCTCAACACCGTAAAGGATGTAGTCGCCGTTCGAATCGGCAACGTGTTCGGCTTTCAGGTATTCGGTGAAGAAGAGCGTTCCGCCGTACCTGTCGCCGATGTTCTGACCGGTGAGGAAAAGGTTTCCGCCGCCGTCGAGGTACTCCTTCACCGCGGTTGTGTCACCCTCGAGGGGTTGTTCGTTTTCACCGGTGAACCAGATAATGTGGTCATACAGGGAGAGTTCGGCGCCGGTTATATCCCTGGCGGTTTCGTCGAGATCCCAGGTTTCGTACGGGTGCCCGAACACGGTTTCGAGATCCCCCGAATACCATGTCTCGACGGTCTTCCCGCCGTCGTCATCCACCAGGAGGAAATCGGGGCGTCCCACCAGGAGCTCGAATTCCTTCTGCCCGACGTAACCCTCGTTGGCGGTGATGTTCACGGTGAACTTCACGTGTCGTCCGGTGAAGGTGTCGGCCACGGCGAATTCGAAAGGCGCCGCGCTGTTGTCCGCTTCGCCGAGATGGGCCATGTCGCCGAGGGTGGCCTGGCTCGTGGTGATATCGATTCCCGGCGTTTCGCAATCCCACTGAATCATCAGGCCGGTAGCATCCAGCCCGGTGTTGATGAAGCTTGTCCAGTACTGCACCGTTTCACCTTCATCGATGCGTCCGTTGCCGTTCCCGGTGGTCGAATCGATCAGGCCATGGCCGGCCAGCACGAGATTGCAGGGCTTTTCGGGTGAATAGATCGGTTTCTGGACTCCCAACCCCATGTTCGCGCACCCGTACTTGATATAGAAGAATCCGTCGATACCCCAGCTCCTGCCCCACGAGTTCTTGACTATCCAGGCGCCTTCGCCGTCGCACATGGTGTCGTCCCACCCTACAATCGCTACAACATGGTTCGTATTGCCGATCTCCGAGGTTTCATAGCATCCGTCCGTGTAGCTGAAGAAATCGTCGAACACGGTCATGTAGGTCGAGACGGGGGAATAGAGGAGCGCGGCCTTGATCTTTCTCACCAGCGGAATGACGTAGTTATATCCGTCGAGAATCGCGACCTTCTCGTATTCGTCCTGGGTGCAGGGGATTCCGTCATCCGCCATGTAGGGCATGTCCTCCTCGAGCACCGAGCCGGGATTCATGAATATCTCGTACCCGGCCGTAGCTATGCCTCCGTTGCAGCTGCTCCCGAACCAGTTGCACGAAAGCACCTGCTGCTCGGAAAGATCATAATGGATGCCTTCGTATACCGCGAGGACCCCTTCCCAGGCGCTCATGGCGGCGAAATCCCAGCAGGATCCGCAGGTCCCCTGGTCTCTGGCCGGCGTGACGCCGTTATATTCACGCCAGTCGAAGGCCTCCGGGAAAATGTCGTCTCCGACCATCTCTTTGGCTATATCATGTCGTCTTTCCCAGAGCTCGAGCGCTTCCGGGGGAGGGACGCCGCCGAGCATTCTCCGCTTCTCCTCGGGGGACAGCCTGAATACGTCCGTTTCGCCGGCCTTCCAGGAATAACCCTTTTCCGCGATCATCGCCCGGATCTCTCCGAGGGTCCTGTCGAAGGCGGGTTCGCCGGCCGCAGGTTCGGGATTCGCCGCCGGCGCGGCGAACAGGTTTCCGGCAAGCATGAATACGGCGACTGCTGCAAAAATCGATAACTTCTTCATTATAAAACCTTTCAAGGAAGTTCCGCGTCGGGAGAGTCGGCTACAGCCGGCGATCCACTCCAAGACCTGGACCTCCGGCGGATCGCCCCGAAGATTTCGGCCCTTAAACACTACCTGCAATGCTAACGGAGAATTCTACATTTCTCAACCGCCATTCCTGATGTCAGTCTTTAACTGCGTCACCCTGATCGTGCATGCAGATCGAGATTTTCGCATAGAATGGGGACAGATCTATTTTTTTTCTATAAAATGGGGACAGATCTATTTTTTCGGGTCGACGCTCGATAAATCTATCAGTTGTGCTTGATTTTCAGCTCGGGAAGATCCAGGAGCGGTGTTTTGCGCACTTTTCCCATGGCGTTCCTGGGGAGGGCGCCGATGACGGTGTAGATCCTGGGGCATTTGTACGAAGCGAGGCGTGTGCGGCAGAAGGTCGAGAGCTCCTCGGTGTCGATGTCGGCGTCGCCCTTGGGGACGAGGACGGCGACGATTTTTTCGCCGAAGTCGGGATCGGGGACGCCCAGGACGGCGGATTCGAGGACCGGTCCGAAAGAATCGAGGACGACTTCGACCTCTTTCGGGTAGACGTTGAGGCCTCCGGTGATTATCAGCTCCTTGGATCTGCCGACGAGGATAATGTATCCGTCTTCATCGAAATATCCCAGGTCGCCGCTCTTCAGCCAGCCGTCGGCCGTGAACGTTTCGGCGGTCTTTTCCGGCTGGTTCCAGTACCCCTTGAAGACGTTGGCTCCCTTTATCTGGACTTCGCCGACTTCGCTGACGGCGACGGGTTCGAGGGTGTCGTCCTTGACTATCCTGATCTCCACGCCGGGCAGCGGCAGCCCTATGGCTCCCGCTTTCCTCTTGTCGTCGAGCGGATTCGATACGGCCATTCCGACTTCGGTCATGCCGTACCTTTCGAGTGGAATGATGCCGAAACGCTGCTTGAAGCGGCGGAACGTGGTCGCGCTGAGCGGGGCTGAACCCGCAACCATCAGGCGGGCGCCGGAAAGATCGAAGGAGTCGGATTCGGGAAGGTTCACGAACCTGTTATACATAGTGGGAACGCCCATGAAGACGGTGCAGATTCGCGTTTCGATTGTCCGCAGCACTTCGATGGGGTCGAATTTCTCGAGCATGATCACCGACGCGCCCGCCCTGAAAGCCACGTGGAGGGCGACGAAGAGGCCGTGGACATGGAACAGGGGAAGGGCATGGAGCATCACGTCGGAATCGCTCCAGCCCCAGGCTTCGAACAGGGTGTCGTTGTTGGCGACGAGGTTCCCGTGGGTGATCATCGCTCCCTTGGGCTTGCCGGTGGTTCCCGAGGTATAGAGCAGGGCGGCGACATCATCCGGAGCCGCCGGATGGACGGGAGGCGGTTCCGATCCCGCCGGATCGGCGGTGCCGCCCGACAAGACCCCGTCGACACCGGCGCCCGATTCCAAACAGAGCACGCGCGGCGAAACCGCCATCGAATCGAAAGCGGCTCCCGCCTTGTCCAGCCATTCCCGATCAGTGATAAAGAGCGTCGCCCCCGAATCCTCGAGGAAATATTTCACCTCTTCAACGGCGTATGCCGGGTTGAGCGGCAGTGTAATCGAGCCGTACCGGAGGTTCGCCATGTGGAAATACAGGAATTCGAGACACTTGGGCAGAAGGATGGCGACCCTGTCGCCTTTTTGAACGTCCAGTGAGACCAGGCGCGAGGCGGCGCGACCTGTATTCCGCTCCAGCTCTCCGTATGTCTGTTTCGCGCCGTTGAATTCTATCGCGGTTTTATCATTGTATTTTTCGAACGCCGGTTCGAAAAGAGTATATATATTCATGTTTCACCTTTCGGGAGCCGTTTCAGCCACCCGCTCTCGTCAACCGGGACCTCAAGCGTCACGTGGGGCAATCCAAATGTTTATCCCCCGGTCATCGCCGGGTAAAGCCGGATGATATCTCCCGGTTTCGGAACATAATCGAGCCCGACCTGCTTCCCGTCAAGAAAAACGCCCGCCACCACGGAAACCGGCAGACCTGCGGAAGCGCAGGCCGCCCCTACGCTCTTACCATCCTCCGCATCCGCGTCGAACGACTCGACGCCGTCCGCATGGCGGCTCAATCCGCCGAGAAGCTGAATTCTGAACCTGTTCACTTGCCTGAACTCCTTAAAAACCGCTTGTCGGGACATAGATTTATATTTCATTTCCCCGACGCTTCTCAAGTCATTTCTGTGCGGCACGTCATTCCGGCGGTCCTTGACAGCAACCACAGATATGTGTATAGTGTATACACACACGGAGGTGTATAATGAGAACAAATGTAGTGATAGACGACAACCTGATGGAACGTGCGCTGCGTTTCAGCGGATACACAACGAAACGTGCGGCGATCGAGTCGGGCCTCAGGTTGTTGATTCAGGTCCACAGCCAGAAAAAACTGATGAAACTCAAGGGTAAAATCACGTGGGATGGCGATCTGGACGAAATGAGACGGGATTGAGATGGTAATCGTCGATACTTCCGCTTGGATCGAATTTTTCAAAAACGGCGATCCCGGTGTTGTCGAGAAGGTTGATCGAAGCCTGGATCGGGACCTTGTCTGTCTCGGTGATCTTATTTACTGCGAAGTGATGCAGGGCATCCGATCCGCCCGAGAACGCAGACAGGTCTCAGACCTGTTTGATTCGCTGCCTCATTATGGCATGGTCGGATTCGACATTGCCCGGAAATCCGCCGCAAACTACCGGCGCCTGAGGTCGAAAGGAGTGACGGTGCGAAAGACGATCGATGTGCTGATCGGAACTTTCTGCGCGGAGAATGGATTCAGGATCATCCATTCAGATTCGGATTTCGACCTCATGGCGGCACATATCGATCTGCAGATTCTTTGAAGAATCCTCTTTTTCGCCTCAGCGTAATAAGAATATTCGCGGTTCAACCGCCGGCCAGGTGCCCGAGTTCGAACCTGTTCAGAGTTTCTCCGGTCGGCTCGCCCCGCTCGTTCCAGCCGCGCAGGGAATAAAGCTCCTTGACCATCTTTTCAGTGTCGGGAAGCACGCCCTCCGCCTTGCCGTCGGGTTTCGGATCGAGCTGGAGCCGCCCCGGCAGGCGGTCGTCGCCGGCGGTGACTCCCCGGCGGAGGTTGTAGAGCCGCTTGATATTGATCAGGCGCTCTCCCGTTTCCATCAGCTCGTCGCGGTCGATGTCCCACCCGGTGGAGGCGGCCGCCCAGCCGGCGATGGTCGCGGGGCTCGCTCCCCCGATGAAAAGAAACTTGCAGAGGCCGAGCGGGTTGAAGACCGACTGGTAGTTCATCATCTGGTAGGCCAGCAGGGCTTTGCCTTCGTGGGTGTGCGGGTCGGGCGGCTCGGTCGGGCCGTATCCGTCGAGCAGCACGCCGCGGCCCACGAAATAGGTGAGGGCTTCCAGGTGGCAGCCGCCCCTCGCGGCCGTGGCATAGTTGGCGGCCATCGAGGTGAACGCCCGCGGGTCGTGATACGGCATCTCCAGCCCCTTCACGTGCACCGCGTAATGGTCCGAGCCGCCGCCCAGTTTTTCGGCGGCCTTTTTTGCACCCTGCGAGAGGAGATCGCCGGCATCCTGCCTGAAAGCGATCTTTTTAACGGTATCGAGGATCGCCTCCGCGCTTCCCCACTCCAGGGCTACTCCGCCGGTGTCGGCCTTCGTTATAAGGCCGTTCTCGTAAGCTTCCATGGCGAAAGCGACCAGAGAGCTCGCCGAGATGGTGTCGATGCCGAACCGGTTGCACATCTCGTTGGCGGCGATGATCACCTCGTAATCGTCGTTCAGGCAGTTGGCGCCGAAACCGCATATGGTTTCGTATTCGGGACCGTGGGCAACGCTTCCGGTATATGGTCCGATATCCACCCTGACATCCTTGGCGCAGCGCAGGGGGCAGCTCCGGCAGGTTCTGTGCTTGACGAACGCCTTGGGGAAATAGTGCTGGGCCGCCGTTTTCTTCGCGCCTTCGGCGTAGCTGCCGAGCCTCCAGTTCTTTATGGCCAGGTCTCCCCAGGCCTCCACAGCCTCGACGCCTCCCGCGGTGCTGAAATCGGTCAGCGGGGCGGCCTTCTCCTTGATGGATGGGAGATCGGCGGCCACGAGCCTGTTCATGGCGGCGCGATCGGCGAGTTCGAGCCTTTCGCTCCCCCTTACCAGGATCGCCTTGAGCTTCTTGGCGCCCATGATCGCGCCCATGCCGCACCTGCCCGCCGCGCGGGCGATTCTGCCGTCGAACATGATGGCGGCGAACAGAACGCCGTTCTCGCCGCCGGGACCGATGGATGCGATCCTGAAACCCGGATACTCCGCGACGAGGGCCTCGTGAGTTTCAAAGGTATCTTTGCCCCAAAGGCGACCGGCCGGTGCGAGGCGCGCCTCCCTGCCGTCGATAATCAGGATTACAGGTTCGGACGATTCGCCGTGGATCACGATACCGTCGTATCCCGTGGTCCTGAAGATGGAGGGCCAGATGCCGCCTGCGGCGGATTCCCCCCATATCCCGGTGAGCGGGGAGCGGGCGGAGACGCATACCTTCGAGCTGGCCGGGGCCGGGGTTCCCGTGAGAAGCCCGGAGAAGAAGACGAGCTTCGACTCCGGGGCCAGCGGATCGAGATCGACCGGCTCATCGAACAGCATACTGCAGGAGATGCCGCTGCCTCCCAGGTACTTACGGAAAAGGGCCGGGTCGAGATCGCAGGAGCCGAAGCTCCCGGCGGATAGGTCGACATCGAGAACAGCCGTGGAAAAACCGTGCATCTCAACCCCCCGTTTCAGCGTCCACCATCCGCATGCAGTCCCACACGGGGCAGACCTGGACGCAGATCGCGCACCCGTCGCACTTCTCTACATCGATTACCGGCACCCGCTCCCCGGTGAGCGTGATCGCCTGGTGACCTCCGTCGCGGCACGAGATGAAGCAGATGTCGCACTTTATGCAGAGCGTTTCGTCAACCTTCGAGACGGCCCGCTTCGCCGAGTCGAGCTCCATCAGGTCGGCCAGGGCCGGCAGGGACCTGCCTCTGAGGGCGTCGAGGGAGGGCAGCTCCTTCTCTTCCAGGTAAGCGGCCAGCCCCTCGGTCAGGTCGTCGATAACCTTGACGCCGTGAATCATCACCGACGTGCATACCTGCACCGAGCCGGCGCCGAGAAGGATGAACTCGGCGGCGTCGCGCCACTCGGAGATTCCGCCGATTCCGGAGATGGGCAGCCCCACAGCGGAGAGTTCCGCAACCATCCTGAGGGCTATCGGCTTGATGGCCGGCCCCGAGAGACCGCCGGGCGCCGATTTCCCTGAAACCGTCGGGAGCGGGGCGAAGGTATCGAGATCGACGCCCGAGATCGACAGCACCGTGTTGATGGCCGAGATGCCGTCGGCGCCGCTCTCTCCGGCGCGCCGGGCGATGGCCGTTATATCCGTGATGTTGGGAGTGAGCTTCACGAGCACCGGTATCGAGGTCACCTCTTTTATCCAGGCGGTGATCGCCGCCGTGATGTCCGGGTCCTGTCCGATGGCGGAGCCGACCGCCTCACCGGGCATGCCTCCGTGGGGGCACGAGAAGTTGAGCTCCAGGGCGTGTGCGCCGGCTTCTTCGACGGCGACCGCGAGCTTCTGCCACGCTTCCCGGTCTTTTGCCTCGGCCATTATCGAACCGATCAGCATGTGATCGGGATAATCGGTGGAGATCTCCTTGATTTCATCGAGCCAGACTTCGAGCGGCCTGTCGGTGACAAGCTCGATATTCTGCATGGCGAAAATGTTTCGCGGCTCACCCTCGAAGCCTTCGAAGGCCAGGGTATTCAGCCTGGGCGAAACATTGCGCATCTCGGTTCCGGACGGCACCAGCGTCTTGGTCACAGCCCCGGCCCACCCCGCGTCGAAAGCGTTTCTGATCATCTCGCCTGTGCCGGTTGGCGGCGCCGATGACAGCAAAAAGGGATTTTTCAGCTTGAAACCGCAGAACTCCACAGAAAGATCAACCATTACGAACTCCAATCCAATCCCTTCTTGCGCGCCGGCGCAAGAAGCAAATTCTTACTGCATTACAACTTCGAATGTCATATACACGCCAACAAAAACATGGCCGCACCACACCCTCTTCTCTTCATCCCCCTGTATTCTTTTTCCTCTTTCTCTTCATCACTCCCGATACTGCCTTTCCTTCCAATTTTTCACCTGGTCTTCCTCCAGCTTTTCCCACGTGGGAAAAATCGTGACCGGGAATCCCCCTCCGGAATCCGCCTCGCCGATTGAGACTTTTCTCATATGAGAAAAATCGTGACCGATGAAACAGATTCGACCTCTTTTCCCCTTTTCCCTCACTTCTTCTCGCCCGCCAGCCGGTCTATCGCCCTGGCCGCCCTGAGACCGTCGGCGACCGCCCGCACAACGGTGTCGCCGCCGTTCACGGCATCGCCGCCAGCGTACACGCGCTCGATGGAGGTGCTCTGGGTTTCGGGGTCGACCGTTATGCGCCCGCCCTCGTCCGCGGCCAGGCCGGTATTGGCGTCGATGAAGGCCCGGTCGGGCTTCTGGCCCAGGGCCAGGACCACCGTATCAGCTTCGATGATGAAGGCGGAACCGGCCACCGGAACCGGCTTCCTCCTGCCGTCGGGGCCGGGTTCGCCCTGCTCGGTCCGCTCCATCTCGACGGCGCTGACAGCGCCGCCGTCCGACGCCAGGTATCTCAGCGGCGAAACCTGGAACATGATCTCGACGCCTTCTTCCTCGGCGAGCTTCCTCTCCTCGACCCAGGCGGGCATTTCGTCAGGGGTGCGCCGGTACGCGATGACCGCCCGGGCGGCGCCGCGCCTGAGGGCGGTGCGGGCGCAATCGATGGCAGCGTTGCCCCCCCCGATCACCACGGTGACACCGTCGCCTGATTTCCATTCCTCCGTTCCGCTTCCTTCCGCCGATCGGGCCAGCACCTCGGTCCAGCCGGCCACGCCCGGGAGATCTTCCCCCTCAAGACCGGCGCCCTCCACGGGAATCAACCCCGGCGCCGCGAACACGGTGTCGTATCCTCGGTCGAGCAGCTCCTCGAGGGATGAAACCTCTTCGCCGGTTCGGAGCTCCACCCCGGTATCGAGAATCGTCGTCAGCTCCTTGTCCAGGAGATCGTCCGGCAGCCTGAAGCGGGGAACGCCGGAGACGAGCAGGCCGCCCGGGGCGGGCTTCTTTTCGAGCAGGACGGGTTCGTGGCCGGCGGCGGCCAGGCAGGCGGCGCACGAGAGGGAAGCGGGACCCGCCCCGACCAGGGCTACCCTCAGTTTTTTCCAGCCGGGACCGTGCGGCTCCAGAGCGCGGGTGAGTGCTCCGGCCAGGGGATACCGCTTGCGGTAGGCTTCTTCCGAGACGAACTTCTGCAGCTTCCCGACGGCGATCGGCGAAGAGAGGGACGTCTTGGAGCAGGCGCCCACGCACTGCTCTTCGACCGGGCAGATGAGCGCGCAGGCCAGGGCCAGCGGGTTGCTCATCCGGACGGTGTCGGCGGCCACCTTGAAGGTGCGCGTCTTGATCGACCTGATGAACTTGGGAACATCGACGCCCGCCGGGCATGCGGCGGTGCACGGAGCGTCCTCGCAGAAGAGGCACCGCCGCGCTTCAGCCACGGCCCACTGGGGTCTTACCGGTGTAAAATCGCTGACGAATCTGTCTGTATCTGCACTCATCGGTTCATTTCCATCCGCTGCCTGGAGGCGACCCGTCGAGGGGCCGGCCCGGTTCAACCGCCCCGGAACGCCGTCAACGACTCATCCAGGATCCCGATTAGGGTTTCGGCCTCTTCCATGGTGATGCAGAGAGGAGGCTTGATCCTGATCACGTTGCCGGCCATTCCGCCCTTTCCGAGAAGCAGCCCGCGATCCTTCGCGAGCTCCATGATCTTGAGGAGCTCCTCGGCGGCGGGCTCTTTCGTCTTCCTGTCCTTGACGAGCTCCACGCCGAGCATGAGCCCCCTGCCCCTCACATCCCCTATCAACTCGTGCTTCTCTGCGAGCTCCAGCAGGGCGTTCTTCAGGTAGCCGCCCACTACCGTGGCGTTTTTGTGGTATTCGTGCCTGTCGATGGTATCGATGACCGCCTTGACCTGGGTGCACGTCACCGGGTTGCCGCCGTAAGTGGAGAAGTGGATGATGCCCCTCATCGCTTCGGCGATTTCCGGCGTGGTGATCACGCCGCCCGCTGGGATTCCGTTCCCCATCCCCTTGGCCATGGTGATGATGTCGGGATCCACGCCCCAGTGTTCGATGCCGAACCACTTGTCGCCGGTTCGGCCGAACCCGGTCTGCACCTCGTCGGCGATGAAGAGGCCGCCGTATCTCTTGACGATTTCGTGAACGATGCCGAAATACTCGGGCGGAGGTTCGATTACCCCGCCGAAGCCCTGTATCGGCTCGGCGATGAAGGCAGCGATCTTGCCGGAAGTGGAGTGCCTGATGATTTCTTCCACGTCGCAGGCGCACTCGGCTCCGCATTCGGGATAGGTGGTTTTCCACGGACACCTGTAGCAGTAGGGCGCCGGCGCGTGACTTACGCCGAACACGTAGGGCAGCGAATGGCGCCACAGAGACTGGCCGGTTAGGGTCATCGACATTATGGTGCGGCCGTGGAACGAGTGCCTGAGCGCGATGAATTCCGGGTTCTTCGTGTAGTTCTTCGCCACCATGGCGGAGAACTCGGTGGCCTCGGTTCCGCTGTTCGTGAAGAACGATTTTCTGAGGTTGCCGGGGGCGATCCCGGCCAGCCTCTCCGCGGCCCTGACGAGAGGTTCGGTCAGGTAGAGGGACGTGATGTGCTGGAGTTTTCCGAGCTGGGCGGCGGTTTCCCGGGTGACGTCGGGATGGCAGTGCCCGCAGCTTATGGTCACCACGGCGCCGAACCCGTCCAGGTATTTTTTACCGGTGTGATCGTATACGTGCGTCATTTCACCTTTTACGATGTGCACCGGTTCAGAATAATAAACCATGACGCTGGGGAATATATACTGTTCCCTTAGCTCCAGTATCTCTTCCGGCTCCAGGAAATCCTTAGTGTTCCCCGTCACCTGGTCGGCTTTTACAGATGTTGTGTCAGACATTTTTCGCTTCCTCTCGTCCGGCTGCCGGACCGTGTCCGTCACCGGTAATGTACGAACCGGGCGGCGGCACTCCACCGCCCGCCTCCCGCATGTGCAACGAAACCGCGGCGGCTCAATCCAGGGCGTCGAAAGGACGCCTCTCAATGAACTTCCCGCCGCCTTCCCCGCCGACCCAGCGCCCCTTCTCCGCGACGACCCGCCCGCCCAGCAGGGTAGCGACGAAGGTGCCCTCGATTCCGAAGCCTTCGAAGGGCGACCAGTCGCAGTTCGTCTGGAGATTCTTCCAGGAGAGGGTCGACTCGGTTCCGGGGTCGAAGAGCACCAGGTCCGCGTTGCCGCCGACCCTGACCGTGCCTTTTTCCGGATAAAGCCCGAAAAGCCTGGCCGGGTTGGTGCTCGTTACCGCAACATACTCTTGAATCGAAAGACGCTTATCGCCTACGCCGTACGTGTAAGTCAGGGGAAGCATGGTCTCGACCCCCGGCAGACCGAACGGGATCTTCCTGAAGTCGCCGTTCCACATATCCTTCTGGGTGGTGTTGAAGGTGCAGGTGTCGGTGGCCACCACCTGGATGTCGCCGTCTGCGAGCCCGGCCCACAGCCGCTCGCTGTCGGCCCTGCTCTTTATCTGCGGGCAGGTTGCGAAGTAGTGACCTTTCTCGCCCCTGAAAACCTCGTCATCGAGCAGGAGATACTGGGGGCAGGTTTCGGCGTAGACCTCTACCCCGAACTCCCGGGCGGTTCTCACCAGGTCGGCGCCTTCGCCCGTGGACATGTGCACGATATAGAGCCGGCCGCCGGTGGCTTCCGCCCAGGTTATCGCCCTCTGGATCGCTTCCGACTCGACGAAATTGGGCCTTGAAAGAACGTGCCCGTATGCGCCGACCTTCTCTTTTTGAGCGGCGTATCTGTCGACCAGCAGGTCGAGGATGAAGGCGCTTTCGGCGTGCACTCCCACCATGGCGCCGAGTTTCTTGCTCTCTTCCAGGGCGGCGTAGAGCATGCCGTCGTCGGCCATCCATCCCTCGTTCCTGTAGATCATGAACATCTTGAAAGAAGGAATGCCCGATTCGACCACCTCGGTGAGCTCGCGCCTCACAGACTCGTCCCAGCCGGTGATGGCGGCGTGGAGCCCGTAGTCGATGCAGACCATGCCGTCCGCCTCGTCCCGTCTCGCCCTCACAGCCTCCATTATCGGGCGCCCCTTGGTCTGGATGGCGAAGTCGATGATGGTGGTGAGTCCGCCGCAGGCCGCCGCCTTGGTTCCGTTGGCGAAGTCGTCGGCGCTGACCGTGCCGGAAAACGGGAGCTGCAGGTGGGTATGGACGTCTATCCCGCCGGGCATCACCAGCAGGCCGGAGGCGTCCATTTCTTCCTTCCCGCCCGGCAGCTCTCTGCCCAGGGCTTCTATTTTGCCGCCGGTGACTCCCACGTCCGCGTCGAACATCTCGCTTTCGGTAACCACCGTGCCGCCTCTGATAACCAGATCGTAACTCATTCTTCTTCTCCCGGTCCGTATTTTCAACTCAAAGATCAGTCAGCCTGTCGTAAGCATCGGGGCGCCTGTCCCTGTAGAACTGCCAGACGTTCCTCACTTCGTCGATCATGTCGAGATCGAGATCGGCGACGACCAGCTCGTCCTCGTCCTCGCTCCCCACCGCCAGCAGGTTGCCGCGCGGGTCGGCGAAGTAGCTCGATCCGTAGAACTTCCCTATGTTCCACGGCGGTTCCGTCCCGACCCGGTTTATGGCGCCGATGAAGTATCCGTTCGCCACCGCGTGCGCCGGCTGCTCGAGCTTCCACAGGTATTGCGAGAGGCCGGCCACCGTGGCCGACGGGTTGTACACCACCTCGGCTCCGTTAAGCCCGAGTATGCGCGCCCCCTCGGGGAAGTGCCTGTCGTAGCAGATATAAACGCCGACCCTGGCATATTTCGTGTCGAATACGGGGTATCCCGTGTTGCCCGGCCTGAAAAAGAACTTTTCCCAGAAGCCGGATGTATGCGGGATATGGGTTTTGCGGTATTTCCCCAGGTATTCGCCGCCGGCGTCGATCACGGCCGCTGTATTGTAGAAGAAACCCGGGCCGTCCTTCTCGAATACGGAAACCACGATCACCATGTCGTGCTTCCGCGCCGCTTCCTGCATCATTTCGGTGGATGGGCCGGGGACGGTTTCGGCGAAATCGTACCAGGCCGGATCCTGGCTCGGGCAGAAGTAAGGGCCATTGTATATTTCCTGGGTGCAGAGGATCTTGACTCCCTCCGCCCCCGCTTTTTCTATCAGTGGAAGATGCTTTTCCACCATCCCCTGCTTTATTTCATCGAAAGTCCCGGTGCCCGCGTCCACCGCGTTCGCGCACTGTATCAATCCCGATCTGACTATTCTGGGCATACTTCACCCCCCTGGATGCTGTTCTCGTTTCCCGGTTCGTCGACAACTCGGATACGGCGCACTCGAACGCCGCTAAAACCATTATTGAGGAAAACATACCGGGAGCCGCCCCGCCAGACAAGCGGAAACTTGACGCATACCCTCCTCGAAACGCTCTAAAAACCGGTGAGTTCAACCGTTCGGCACATAGGGGAGATAATGGGTGGAAAATGAGACAAATGCAGCTATGCGGCATAAATGTTACCGATCGGTAATATTCATGCTTAAAATGCTTGTGTTTAATAAAATGTTACCGATCGGTAATGTTTTTCTTGACAGATACTTCATGGCATGAGATATTCCCGATCGGTAACATGAATACTAAAAATCCAGAGCAGCTTGGTGCCGCTATTCGCGCGAGGCGCAAGCAGTTGAAGGTTACCCAGAAAGATCTGGCGATGACCTGCGGTACGGGTTTGCGCTTTATTGTTGATCTTGAGAAGGGCAAACCGAGCTGCCAAATCGGAAAAATCTTACAGGTTCTCCAAGCCCTGGGGCTCAAACTCCAGATCAACAATCCTTGCGATGGCACCGACCAAGACGACAAGTCGTGAATAACTTAATCGTTTATTTGAACGCCGAGAGAATCGGAAACCTCAAACAAGACGATAATGGCTTGCTGCGATTTTCCTACGATCAGACATGGCTCGAAAAACCAGGCGCCATACCCCTCTCCCGTTCGCTGCCTCTCCAAAGCGAGGCGTTTTCAGGAAAAAAAGCCCGACCTTTCTTTGCCGGCATACTGCCTGAAGAGGCGCCACGAAAAAAGATAGCAGAGATACTCGGAATAAGTGACACCAACGACTTCGTTTTGTTAGCGAGGTTGGGAGGCGAGTGTGCAGGCGCTGTCAGCCTCCTTCCCGAAGGCATTAGACCGGCAAAGCCGAAAAATATCCGACATCGCGAACTGACCGAATCGGAGTTGCGAAAAATCATAGCCGAGTTACCCAATCGTCCCCTTATGGTCGGAACGGATGGACTGCGACTCTCACTCGCCGGTGCGCAGGACAAATTGCCCGTTATCGTTCGTAATAACGGAATATGTCTGCCTCTTGGCGATACTCCCAGCACTCACATCCTGAAACCGGAACCAGATCGTTTTCCGGGACTGGCCATCAATGAGATCTTCTGTATGACTCTGGCGCAGGCTACCGGCTTAAACGTGCCTGATACAGAATACCGTCTGATAGGAAAGAAATCCTGCATTATAGTTCAAAGATATGACAGAGCGACTGATGAAGACGGTAATACGGCCCGACTCCACCAGGAGGACTTCTGCCAGGCGCTGGGATTTCCGCCGGAGCGAAAGTACCAGGCAGAGGGAGGTCCGACGCTTGGCGACTGTATTTCGTTGCTTCGAGACTGGTCCTCTGCGCCTGTTATTGATATTCCCAACTTTATCCAGGGTCTGATCTTTAATGTGTTGATCGGAAATGCCGATGCTCACGGCAAGAACCATTCGATATTGTATTTCGGTAACGATCGAAGGCTGTCTCCTTATTATGATATTGTCTCCACCCTTGCCTGGTCTAATCTCTCCAGGAATCTCGCGATGAAAATCGGCGGTTGCGAATCAGTTAACGCGTTCACGATTGGTGACTGGAAGAAAATGGCAAAGAAGGCCGGTCTTGGTTGGCCGATGATACGAGAAAGAATGGCGGAAAGCTGCGACACTGTATTGAACGAACTTGGCGAGGTCCGGGCACAGACCAGAGAATACGGTGAAGCTATGGTCACACTACTCCATGAAACCATAAAAGACCGGGCGACCAGAATGCTTAAAGCTCTTTCCGAGCAAAATTATTAACCGGACCATAGGATTCAGCCGATTCGCTGATTCGCGGTTGATTTCGTCGTTGAGCCTCACTTTCGCGCCCGTCGCTACGCTGCTTGTCGCATTGGGTCTCTGGAACCTTGATCCGAATCTGGAGGAGGCGACCCGGGTCGTGACCAGGCCGAGGCTGGATTCAGGTAGACGGGAAGGAGATGATCGGACACATTTTCCTCCATTTAGGCGATGATTCTGGATTGAAGGAGAAGAAACCGGAATAATCGAGGAATAATCGGAATGACGCGGAAGAAGGATAAACGCACGGGCCCGAAGAAACGCAAGCTCAAAGGGCGCGAGCGCCGGCTTGCCCTCGCTCCGGAATGGGTTACCTCATACAGAGGCAAGCGGCGCAATATTATCAAGCGCTACCGTAAGATGTTCGGCGTTGACTGGGAATGCGCGATAGCAGAGCTTGAGGAACTGGGAATCTCCCATGACTCCAGCTATCTTGTCGAACTGAGGAAGACAATTGCTGCTCAATCCCGATCCGGGAAGCGCCAGAGCCCAATCGCGCGGTGGGAGTTTAACGTCTACCATGGGATTGAAGCCGATAGCGATGAGCATTTCGCATATATCGCCGGATACACATCCGGCGGAGCTCCGTTCGGCGTCACATGGGAAGAATGGGAAGAACTTGAAGCTTGTGAACATGAAGAGCACTGCGAACAATCGCTTCCGCCCGGCGCTTCGCGACGCCGCTGATTACCAACACGCTCTCCATGCAAAGCACTCACGCTGTGGAAATGCAAATGAAACTGAACAGGATTGAATTTTTATTGATGAACAATCCAATTCGCACATTTATCCAGGAAAGATACGAACTACCATTATTAACCAAAGGCCTTGCAACGAGAAAATATGATTCTGTTTTAGAAATCGGATGCGGAAACGGCCATGGGACAAAACTAATCAGAAAATACTTTGATATTCACAATTTGACGGCAATCGATCTCGATGAAAAAATGATAGCAATTGCAAAAGAAAAAGATCCGGATTCATCAACAATATATACCGTTATGGATGCGTCAAACTTGACTTTTCCGGATCAATCATTTGATGCGATATTTGATTTCGGTATCATACATCACATTCCAAACTGGAAGGATTGTATCAATGAATTGAAAAGAGTGCTGATGAAGGACGGAAAACTGATTTTAGAAGATCTCTCTTCGGATACCTTTACCGGATTCCCCGGTTTTCTATGGAAATCAATGCTTCTGCATCCGTATGAACATATGTATTCCACAAAAGAGTTTATTCAACATCTGGAAAAATCGGGATTCGCGATCGATTATTTTAAGGAGTCGAACCCCCTTGGGATGATTAAACACTTCTCCTTGGCGGCGAGTTTAAGGTAAAAAATATCCAATAAGAGCAGTCGAAATCGATCTCCTGAATCAGGACGAGAAGCGAAGGTAGACATTCAACAAAATAAGCCCTGCGATCACACGGAAGCCCCCCTCGAGCCATTTACGATGCGCAGAACTGAATATATATATCAGTAGGATATAGAGGGCATCGCAAATAGCTCGATACTGCGAATACTGAAGGAATGTGGAAAATGCGAGACAAAGGTATTGCGATAATTACCGGAGCAAGCAGGGGTATCGGATATTGCTTATCCAAAGGACTGGCTGCTGACGGCTATAAAGTCATACTGATCGCCCGGAATCAAAAAAGGCTGCAAATGGTTGAAGAGGAGATATCGGGCCTTGTCAATCCCGAAGTAAAACCGGAGTGTCTGCCGCTGGATGTTACGGATCACAAAGCTGTGGCAGAGGCGATTAGTCGTATTGCAGCGAAGCCCGACCCGATTGAGATACTCGTGAACAACGCCGGTATATGGATCGACGGAACGCTTGACGAATCCCCTGAGAACTTCGCCGGGCTCCTGAATACGAATCTCGTATCTCCATTCGTATTCATGAAAGAAGTCGGCAGGGAAATGAAAAAGAACGGGAGAGGATATATTTTCAACATATCTTCCAGGTCCGGAAAATACGGGTTCCCCGGCGGTGGATTGTATTCTTCTTCAAAATTCGGATTGGTGGGATTGAGCGAGTCGCTGTACCGTGAATTCGCCGGGTGCGGGATAAAGGTAACATCCATATGTCCCGGCTGGGTGAATACCGAGATGGCATTCGAGGCGAATACACCCCTGACGGAGAAAGAGATGATACAGCCTTCAGACATACTTGATTCAATCAGATTTTTGCTCGGATTATCACAGTCTGCATGTATTCGTGAACTGGTGATGGAATCTTCAAAAAGTGTATTATGAACAGAAGCGTTAGTGAGAGATAAATGAAATTCTATGTCGCGTCCTTTGTGGGGGAGCGGGAGCGGACACGACAGATCCAGGCTGAGCTGCGCCGGCGTGGCCATGAGATCACGATTGATTGGACTTCCTTCCCCGGAGTTCCCTCGCAGGAGCGCAACGACAGGCCTGACGAGGTCCGGATGATCGCCGAGCGCGACCTGGAGGGGATCCAGGCGGCAGATGTTTTCGTGCTGGTCGCAGGTGTTGCAGACGGGCGAGCGAAATACGCCGAACTGGGTGCCGCCATCATGTCCGCCGCCCGGAACGGGAGGCCCAGGATCTACATAATAGGGGACCGCCCCGTGCATTCTGTTTTCTTCTTCCACCCGACCGTGACACGAGTGAGCTCGATTGACGAAGTGCTGGCAAACTTGGAAAAAGGCTGACGCGAACACGGTTTGATATACAGTCGTTATATTTACTGGAAAGCTCTCTGGGACAAGACCTTGAAGGAACCATCCCCTGCCCCTGCTCCGATGGCGCTGCTTGAGTTTCCAGGCTCTTCCGGTAACAGAATGTGGCTTCTTGATGGACTGGAACCATCCCCTGGGGGAGCCTGTACGCGACTCCATTATGACGCGATGCGCAGACGCGACGCCTTGCGTCATACTGTGCTGCTTTCCTTATTGCAAGTCGGTGGGACGGGGGTGGATTCATCAGCGTTTACGAAGAAATAACTTGAAAGAAGGATTAAAACGAGAGAGCATCAACGGTGTGGGTGTTTTACTTCCAGATCGTTGCGTGTTCTATTTTTTTCAACCGTCATTTCCAGAACACAACATCGATCCCGCGCTGTCGTTCTAAACAGCCTGTCCTGCGGAATGTATATCGATTTGTAATATAGAAGATTGTGGACCAGGGTCGAGTTTCCATGAATTTAATGAAACTGATAGAATCGTTTCTTTTAATTATTCTATTCGCCGTTATCGTTCTAATGCAAAACGGCCAGGCTCTCGAGAGCAACTTTACGATTGATGATTATCACAGGATTGGACGAAAGTATGAACACGTTCGAATGGTGCAGCATATCATCCTTCATGTGATAGCACTGCCTCTGTTCGGCCAGAACTATATCGGTTATCGCTGTATATGCCTGTTGTTTCATACGCTTAACGGTTTTCTCATATCTCAGCTCTTCGTTCTCCTGTTCGAGACCTTTAATATACGGACTATTTCGAGGTTTTATGTACGCTCCGGTGCTGTTCTGACAGGAATTATCTTTCTCACCTTCAGCAGCGGAGCCCCTTCCTATATCTCTGCATTGTCATATCTGGTGCTCGATTTTTTCTCCCTTTGTACACTCATTTTTACTTTACTCTTCCTGCAAAAAGGGAAGTTCCCTTTCTGGATTGCAGCATTATCCGCTTTTCTGATTTCTCTCTACTCAAACCGATTTGCTACCGCCCTTCCGGTCATTATATTCCTCCTGGAGATAAGCTCAAAACACGGAAGACGGAATTGCATGACCCTCCGCTACATGCTTCTGGCTGGTGTCATGCTTTTTTCGCCATTAACATATGGGGACTTTCGCACTTTTTTCAGTCAAGAAATGGATCATGAGATTTTCCCTCAGATTCTGGATATTCCCTGGTATTTATCTATCGCCATCGTAGCTTTCTGGGGGAAATATCTATCCGGCATTCCATTGTCGGCATCAATAGCCGGACTTGTAATATTGTGCCTGGCAACCGGATATTATATCAAGTTAACAATCAGGCATCGTAATACCGGGGGACTTTTCAAGGTAATTGCAATTTATTTCATAATATGGAATGGGTTGATTTACATGATGTCCATTTCGCTTCATCCTTTCTGGTCTTTATGGAGATATTATTACAACTCGATCGGTTTATCTGTCACGGCAGGAGTCCTCCTTGTCTTTTTATTGAGCAACGGTGTTAAATTTTTCCATATCCCGAGATTTCTACTTCTTCTTCTGACGTTAATCGTTCTGCATAAGGCCTTGATGCTGGGACACCCGAAATACATTAATGGTTACTATAATCTATCGAAATTATTGATGGGTACTTACGAGCTTCCACATCCGGATCTCTGGACTTCGGATGACATTTGTCAGGATCTTGAGCATCCAACGCGCGAGGATATTGAGGTTCTGCTGCTCACATCTACCGATTTAACATGCATGAACCTCAGAAATGTCAATATCTCCGGCCTTGATTTGAATTCGGTTGATTTCAGCGGATCCAACTTGATTGCGACGGATCTCATTTCATGCAGTTTGAAGAATGCCGTTTTCTCCGGGGCTTGTTTGATGTGGGCGGATTTGACTGAAGCGGATTTAAGCGGTGCGATCCTGGAAAATGTCGTTCTTTCCGGTGCTATCGTAAAGGGTGCTGACTTCCGGGGAGCGATTTTCAGGCGGACGAAGCTCTGTGGCGTTGAGTTCGGTGAAGCGAATCTGGGAACGCTGTTTATACTTGATGATGTCGACTTGAGTTACACTTCGCTGACCGGGGTCGATCTGGGTGGGAGAGACCTGACGGATACGAAACTCCGTGGTGCGGTCATGCGGCAAGCAGGATTAAATGGTGTGAAGCTCGTCGGGACTGATCTCACCGGAGTTGATATGTTCGAAGCCAGTCTGGTCGGCGCTGATCTGCATAAGGCGAATCTCCAAGGTGCTATCCTGACTCACGCGAATCTTACCAATGCGAATTTAAGTGATTCCGACCTGGAATATGCAACATTGAGAGGTGCGGATCTAAGTGGAACAAACTTGATGAATGCAAATCTCAGAAATGCAGACCTTCGGGGTGCAATGACGATAAATGCGCAGTTCGAGGGCGCCGATCTCAGAGATGCCCTGCTCGATCGACCGATTAGCGAAATCCCCTGACAGGAGCCTGAAGAACTTAAACCCGGTTGGCGGAACCCCGGAACCGGATCAAAAGCCGCTCGGAGACTAAACATGATACGCGAAATGACAGAAGATGAGTTCGTGGCCGAGTTCTTCGATGAGTTCGCCGATCTTGAGTGCGGGCGCCATTTCCACGCCGACATCCCCCAGCATGTGGAGTGGGTTAGAAGGCGGATTTCTATTCACTACTTCAGCGGCGGAAGGTTCTACGTGCACCTCCTTGGGGACGGCACACCCACCGGGTTCGCCGCGGTTCTTCTGGATCCAGGTCTCGATGGCGACAATTGCTTCGGGCGCAAGGCCGATTTGCTGGATATCGTAATTCGGGAAGAGCATCGGGACCGGGGGTACGGCCGTGAACTACTGGACCGCGTCGAGTTTGAGGTGCGAACCGCGGGAGCATACTGTTTATACGTTTCAACATACGCAGGCAATGACGACTCCATGACCTTCTATATCAACCGTGGATTTGTGCCCGTCGCCCTGCATCCGGATGTAAACGGTCCTGACGACGATGGCGAGGTCTATCTCCGCAAGATACTGTAGAAGACACCGACGCCGGAAGCCGATAAACGGGAACTCTTCGACAATAGGGCCGTACCCGACCGGATTCTTACTGCTTGGAACGTGATACAAGAGGTAACTCCGTGGTAAAATTTTAATCCTCGGGGGATATGGGTTAGCGGGAAGGCTGCCGGCATGCCATCATCTTGAGTAAGTAGTGGAGTACGCGGACTTTTCCCAGACCGCCATACCTTGTTTTACTCAAACTCGAAGCGAGTGGCGGAAAGGATGGAGATTCAAATAGATGGATAACGGGCGGGAACTTCTGGCGGAATGTGCGGAAAAGCTTGCACGACGCCCATTCCACGGCAACCTGATGGGCCTGCGGTCGAACCTGAAGCCGATCACCGACCATTTTCCGGACGGCCCTCGCAGCGATTTTGACGGCAAGTGGTGTGCGGCATTCGTGTATCACTGCTGCGTCAGCTCCGGCTGCAGCCTGCCTCACCGCCACCCGGAGCCGCTGACCTGCAACTTCGCCGCGGTTCGCGCATGGCTGGAGTGGGCCAAGCTCCCGCAGAACCGGTTCTATTTTGCCAGGGGTAACTCCATGTTTACACCCTGGCGGGGTGACATCGTGATTTACGATCGTGTCTTTGATCCCGGTCCTCACGATCACATGGGAGTTGTCCTGGCCATGATGAAAGACCGAATGGTGGTAGCCGAAGGCAATCTGAATAACATCTCGGCTGTTGTTGAAAGAAAACCGGGACGCCACGTTCGAGGATTCGTGCGAATCCCGGACGGTTATGTATATGAACCAACCAAGGATTGCGGGGATCTCGGTAAACCCCGCGACTGAACGATGAGTTAGTCCGCAATTCTTGTTGCCGAAACAAACTGGAAGGAGTCATTCGGTATGAATAGACCAGCAGTGGTTATTCCGGTGATAATCTTAATCAACGCCTGTATATGGGGTTTCGTCATGATTATGTCGTCTCATACGCTGAGCGGTACTGGTGCGTACCAGCAGATACAGAACATCCTCGCCGGCGGCGCAGGTGCTTCGCTTCTGGTTGTCGGAGGCGGTCTTGGCGCCTTGGCGACTAAGTTGAATATGAAAAAAGAGCTTTGAGCCAGCCCCTCTTGCAGTGCTCTGCCGGCCACGGTATTCGCCGGATGTTCGAAGCGTACCCGGTCCGGAATCAGCCTGGGTGTAACAGCGTATTGTAGAAGTTGTGCTCGATGTCGATACCGCTGATCGGGGGCGCTGCGACGTTCCAGCCTTTCCGGTTTTTTTTGGTTGTGTCGTGTGATATTGTGCAGACAAAACACTCATGATGTGGAAACATGAACGAAGCTGAACAGAAATGAATTTTTCTTTCGGTATCCGGGGGCCGTAACCCCCATGCCTTCGCTCGGTGCAGAAAATTATGAAACTTGAAACAATCGTAGAGTTCCTTGACGGATTCCTGAACGTCAGAGCACATGGCGAGGATACAGGTCTGAAACATTCCGGCGGGTCCGACGTGCACAGGATCGGTGGCGCCGTCGACCTGTCACTGGAGGCGATTGAACAGGCGAAAGCAACGGAGTGCGACCTGCTGTTCGTTCATCATGATGCATGGAGCAGCACCGACGCCGACCTGGTCGACAGGAAGTACGGACTATTAAAAAAGCATAACATCTCGCTGTACGTTTCACACGATCCTCTTGATCTGCACCCCGAGGTCGGCACGGCCGCCGCTCTGGTGCAGACACTGGGCTGGAAGGTCTCCAGTACGTTCATGGATGGTTTGGGCGTCCTTGCCGAGCCCATCGGCAATCCCACGGTCGAGGAAGCCGCCCGCCATGTCGCCGCAACCCTGGGAGCCGAATCCCGCCTGGTTTCCACCGGCCCGGACTTGCAATTCATCGCCGTCATAGCAGGCTGGGGTGCTCGACCCGAATGGATGGCCGAAGCCGGGGCGAAAGGAGCAACTACGTTCCTGTCCGGCGAGGCGATTCATTTCGGAAGACTCTATGCCAGGGAGTCCGGCATGAATCTCATTCTAGCCGGGCACTACGCAACCGAGCTGCCCGCTGTCCGGGCGCTTCTCGACCACGTCGCACGCGAATACGGCCTTGAAACCGAGTTGATTGAGGACGCGGTCTCGGCAGGCTTGTAGAAACCGCCGAACCACATGTTCAAATCGACGGTGAAGCCCACTCCGCGGCTACCTGCAATGCAACAATTCTTCACGAACCTCAAGCTGCCTGAAGGAGCGCTGGCATGAAGGAAAAGAACAATAAAATTGTTATCATAACAGGAGCTTCAAGCGGGATTGGCAAGGATACGGCTGAATTATTTGCTTCCAGGGGAAATACTGTCATCTTAGCTGCGAGGAGACTTGATCGTCTTGAGTCCATATCGGAAGAGCTGACTGATAAAGGATACAGAAACTCGGTGTTTCCCGTCGATTTATCAGATTCATCAGAAGTTGATAATCTTGTTCGTGTCACATTGGAGAAATTCGGCCGGATAGATGTTTTGGTGAACAATGCCGGGTTCGGACAGCAGATAGAACTGGAAAAGATGAAATGGGAAGAAATTGAAAGGATGTTTCAGGTGAATGTGCTCAGTTTGATTGCACTGTCACGTGCAGTCCTTCCCATTATGCGTTCTCATAATAACGGAAGCATAGTCAATATTTCTTCTGTCGGAGGACTCGTTCCTCATCCATTGAATACGATATACTGTGCCACTAAACATGCTGTTGTGGGTTTTTCCAGATCATTACGATTGGAGTTGAAAGGAAGCGGGATAAGAGTCGTCACAATATGTCCCGCAGGAACCAAAACCGAATTCTTCGATGTTGCCGGAAGCAATCTCCCCTTTCCCGACTTCTTCTCCCTTTTTACCGTACCGGCCTCTAAAGTGGCGGAGGTAATCGTGAGAGAATCTGAAGGAAACAAATCTCTGGTATTTCCTTCTTTAACAGCGTGGTTCCAGGCTAAGCAGGAGAAATGGATACCTTTTCTCAGTGAATTCGCAAATATCAAATACAGGGATACTGTTCTTAACATGCGGAAACGACAGATAAATGAATAGTGATATGCTGCATACAGAATTTTCCGAACAGCCCGGCCTGGAAAGAGTTCCCGGCGAACCTTATCCCGAGCTGCCCTTCGTGTTGGGTGAACTCGTCGCCGGTGTTAAGGACGAACTGGCCGGCGACCTGGTCGGAGTCTATCTCGTCGGCTCCCTTGCAACGGGCGGCTTCGATCTCGACAGCGATGTCGATTTCCTGGTTGTAACCGAGAACGAGCTCACAGAAGAGGCGGTACGGTCGTTACAGAAGATGCACACCCGTATCCACGGCATCGACTGTTATCCCGCTAAACATCTGGAGGGGTCCTACATCAGCCGCGATGTTCTGAAACGACCGGAGACGGTCGGCGTGCAGCCGCTCTGGTATCTCGACAACGGCAGTACGACGTTCGAGCGTTCGCTCCACGACAACAAGTGGCATGTACGGCAGGTGCTGCGTGAACGAGGTATCCCGCTTTTCGGTCCAGACCCGGCGAAACTTCTCGATCCGGTTCCGATCGAAGCTCTTCGTTCAGAAATTTCAGAAATGATGCATCGGATTGCGGATCTCTTCGGCGCCGACATCGACGGGCCGTTGACTTACTGGAATTCAAGATTCGGCCAATCTTACACTATGTTGACCTACTGCCGAATGCTCCACACGCTGCAAACGGGAGTCGTGCAATCGAAGCTTGCCGGAATGAAGTGGGCAGCGGAGTCGCTGAGCACCGCATGGACCGGCTTTATACAGCAGGCATGGAAAGAGCGGGAGGGGGTTCGTTTTTGCGTCAAGATTCGACAGCGGGCCGATACGAAAGCACTCGGGGAAACCCTCAAATTCATAAAGTACGCACTACGTCAAATCGAGGAATATTATCCTGCTGAGCCTGAACAAAACGCGACACTCAACAAGGAACCAGACGACCGAGCAACTCGATGAGCCGGACGGGGCACATACCGGTTCTCTTATGCACCAGGTGCGAATAGCAGACAATTTCATGGACTTCCGAAAAAAGGGCGGATTCAAATGATCAGGTACATTATCGTGAGCGTGTGCAGCGGTATTCTATTTGGCATAATGGACGGTCTTATCAACGCCAATCCTCTGGCCCAAAGGCTGTACAGGGTTTTCGAGCCCATCGCGGGGAAATCGATAAACGTTCCGGCGGGGTTTGCAATCGATCTCGTCTACGGATTCGCCATGGCGGGAATCTTTCTTCTTCTCCGCGGAAGCCTGCCGGGTGAATCCTGGGTGGTAAAAGGATTGTTCTTCGGCTTGATCGTCTGGTTTTTCCGGGTGGTGATGCAGGCGGCGTCACAGTGGATGATGTTCGATATTCCCGCCGGTGCGATAATCTATACTCTGGTTTGCGGATTGGTCGAAATGCTGATACTTGGGCTGCTATACGGCCTTACCTTGAAACCTTCCGTATGAATGAACCTGATTCGGTGATGACCGGGATCGGAACGAACGGAAAGATCTCATTTGTGAAACGCAGCATTATACCGGGTGTTACAGAAGCAAAGGGAAACGAACGGATGTGTGAATTTCAGGATTCACCCTTTCCAAAAAGACACCATGACAGGTAAAGAAAAACTCGAGGAAATCCTGAAGGGCCGGATACCGGATTCCCCGCCGCACTGGGAACTGGTCTTCCAGATAGAGAAGGCGATGTTCGGCATGGATCGGGATGCTGTTGCTTCGACCGACCTGCCGCATTTCCAGCTGGACGTATACAACCGCCTCATCGACGAATACGATTGGGCCGCCGTCAGCGGGGGCTACGATCCGGTCGAAATCGAAAGAACGAAAACCGCCCTGGGGCACAAAGCGCTGGTTCCCGCTTATGAAGGCGACGGCGTGTTCTGGATGCCGACTGGCGAAAACATGATGGATTTCGCTGTTCGGCTGTATGAACACCGGACCGCCCTCCATGAAGAAGCCCGCGAGAAATGCGATAACGCAAAGCGGTTCTTCAGACAAGCCGCTGACGCCGGCGCTGATTTTTTCGTGCTCACGTATGATTTCGGATACAATGATGCGCCTTTCGTTTCGCCGCAGCATTTCGCAGACATCGTCACGCCCTATCTCACGGAAATAGTCCAGAGCATCCACGACCTCGGCAAAAAAGTGATCCTGCATTCCGACGGCTGTCTCAACCTGATCCTCGACCAGCTGTATTCGACAGGGCTTGACGGCTATCAGTCCGTAGATCCCCAGGGAAATATGGATATCAAGAAAGTCCGGGCTCTCTACCCGGACTGGATTCTCATGGGTAATGTCGCCTGCAACATGCTTCAAGACGTAAACGAGAAGAGGATCCGGGAGTCGGTGCGTTACTGCATGACCCATGGCGGTGCAGGCAGGCCGTATATATTCTCGACCTCAAACTGTATTTACGAAGGCATGCCCGCTGAGAGCTATAAGATCATGTTTGACGAATACCGCCGCATTATGCAGATGAAACAGTCATGAAGGAATCAGATCTTTATCCGCCCCTGAAGCGGTTTCTGGAATCTCAGAATTATGAGGTAAAGGGGGAGGTCCAGGACTGTGATGTCCTGGCGGTCCGCGGCAGCGAAACCCCTGTCGTCGTGGAACTCAAGCTCTCACTCAATCTCGAGGTAGTCCTTCAGGCGGTTGAAAGATTATCGCTGACTCCGAAAGTCTACATCGGCATCCCGGAACAAACCAAAATACTGAAAAGACGGAGGAAGCACATCTTCAAGCTGCTCAGGATGCTTGGATTGGGGCTGGTTGTTATTGATACGGCCAGGGAGAGCGACGGTGTAAAGGTGCTTATCGATCCCGGCGAGTATAAACCCCGCCTGTCGAAGCACCGGAAAGAGCGCCTCCTTGGTGAATTCGTAAAGCGGGTCGGCGACCCGAACCTCGGAGGGAGCGAAAAGAGAAAGGGCATTTTGACCGCCTACCGGCAGCGAGCCCTGGCGATTGCCCGGTTTCTGCAGGAGGAAGGGCCGACCAAGGCTTCACACATCGCCCGGGCGCTTCGAGAGCCGAACGCCCGGAATATCGTATACAGAGACGTGTACGGCTGGTTCGACAGGGTCTCGCATGGTGTGTATGAACTCTCCCCCCGGGGAAAGCGGGAAATTCCTCTCTGGCGGGGGGAAACAGAGACCCCAATCTCGGCAAGCCGGGCAACCAATCGCAACTCAGCCGGAAAAACGGCTGCCCGCGGCCACGCTGAAGAGCGCCCCTGAGCGGTAATTGTGCACTGGACTCCAGGGAGATCGGAATGGACTTGAAATTCGTTGCAGCTTCAATCAACGACAAGGTCGCCCTGCTCGAATGGCTGCGTTCGGACGATTGGCCTTACCATGGTCAAGCGACCTTCGAGCATATCGAGAATGTCTATTTCGGAGACTCTGTGGAAACATTCTGGATTGTCGCCGACGGCTCAGAGCGGGTAGGATTGCTCAGGCTGTATGATCTGGAAGATTATACTCCGATGTTCGACATTCGCGTTCTGAGCCCGCACCGCGGTTCCGGTATTGGAACGAAGTCCGTAAAGTGGCTGACGAATTATATCTTCACGAAATGGCCGGTCAAGGGCCGCATCGAAGGATATACCCGGCGGGACAACACCTCGATGCGTCGCGTATTCAAAAAATGCGGCTACGTCAAAGAGGCGCATCACAGGAGCTCGTGGCCTGGCAGAAACGGCCAAATGTATGATAGCATCGGCTATTGCGTGCTGAGAGTGGATTGGGAGAAGAACATACTTACGCCGGTAGACTGGGAAGATGAGTAGAACATGGGAGCTCATCGCTATGCCACTGGTTCAGAAAGAAGACAACAGGGCGGGTACAATCGTATAAAAGCACGAGGACTATATGAATCTGAAAGACCAGATGGATAGAATCTACCGGGAACTGCTCCCGGGCGACATCCCCTGGAATATTGATGATCCTCCCGATGCCCTGAAGGAGCTCGTCGACTCGGGCCGGGTAACACCATGCGATGCCGTGGATCTGGGATGCGGGACCGGCAACTACGCGGTATGGCTGGCGTCTAAAGGGTTCAGGATGACGGGGCTGGATCTCTCACCGGGGGCCATAGAGCTTGCATCGGACCTTGCGGCGAGGAAGGATGTCGCCTGCCGTTTCGCCGCAATGGATCTGACCGGCGAAGTGGAGGAGCTGGACGAAGCCTTCGACTTTGCTTACGACTGGGAGGTGCTCCACCATGTATTCCCCGAGAAGCGGGAGCAGTATGTTTTGAATGTTCACCGAATGCTGCGCTCCGGCGGCAGGTATTTCTCCCTCTGTTTCAGCGAACAGGAACCTGCCAGCTTCGGAGGCGCCGGAAAGTACAGGATGACCCCCCTGGGCACTACCCTCTATTTCTCGTCGGAACTCGAGTTGCGCGAACTCTTCGAACCCCTGTTCGAGATCGAGAGTATGCGAACGGTCGAAGTAGCCGGAAAGATGGCCCCTCACATGGCGGTGGAGGCACTGATGCTCAAGAAGGAAAATATCCGTCGGAATCAAGCTCTCCGAACCGGTGTAAAATGAGTATCTACATTGCTCTTTTCAGAGGCATAAATGTTGGAGGAAAGAATCCCCTGCCGATGAAGGTTCTGGTCGATATTCTTGAAACCCTGGGATCCAGGAACGTAGAAACGTATATTCAAAGCGGCAACGCTGTATTTCAACACGGGGAACCGGATGCCCTTCGGCTGACACTCAAAATACAGGCTGAAATACGGACGCGCTGCGGCTTCGAGCCCCATGTGCTGCTGCTTCGTCCGGAGGAGTTTGAAGCGGCCTTTGCTGGGAATCCGTTTCGAGAAGCTGTATCTCAACCGAAAACCCTCCACGTAGCCTTCCTGGCCTCTGCGCCGGTGAAGCCCGATCTGAAAAAGCTTGAGATCCTGAGAAAGAACAGCGAACGCTTCTCGCTCAAGGATAAAGTCTTCTACCTGCATGCACCGGAAGGTCTCGGCAGGTCGAAACTCGCGGCAGGTCTGGAGAAATCACTGGGCGTTTCTCTGACGTCTCGGAATTGGCGGACCGTTTGTTCGGTCCGATCGATGCTGCCGGCAGTTGAGGGTGAAAAGGAGGAGGAATGAAGCCGTCGACGATCAAGCTCAACCGCATGTATGACGATCTTGCCTATTTATGGCCGCTGATAAGCCCGCCCGAAGACTATGCAACGGAATCTCGCGCCTGGCTTGAAGCTCTGCGGAGCAGGCTTGGACCGGGGCGCCACGAGGTACTCGAACTCGGCGCGGGCGGAGGTCACAACCTGTCGCACCTGACCGGACACTTCCGGATGACCGCCGTTGACCTGTCGGAACGGATGCTCGAGCATTCCAGAGAACTCAATCCCGACGTCGAGCATCGAACCGGAGACATGCGAACCGTCCGTCTGAACAGGAAGTTCAAGGCGGTCATCATCCACGACGCTATCGACTACATGTTGACCGCGGCAGACCTCCGGGCGACCTTTGCCACCGCCGCCGCGCACCTGGAACCCGGCGGGATCTTCATTACCTCACCTGATCATTTCAAAGAGACATTCAAAGATCCCAGCCTGTATTCCAGCACGGGATCGGACGGAAGAATCGAGCTTACATTCATCGAGTTCGATTACGATCCGGATCCCGGAGATACTACAATCGAGTCGCTGATGTTCTACCTTATCCGGGAGGGCGGGGAACTGCGGGTAGAACACGATCGCCATGTAACCGGCCTGTTCCCCCTGCAGACATGGCTCGATTTGATGGAGGAAGCGGGTTTCAGAACCGAACAGGTTCCCTGCGAGCCCGGCGACGACCCCCGGCAATCTCTCCTGCTCGTCGGAACGCTAAGGGAGAGTATAAACTCCGAGGGTGGCAGCTGAAAAGCAACCGGGAGAATCCGTGGATGAAGAATATCCTGCAGTTTGAAATACAGGGTAAAAAGACCAGCCAGGCTCTTGTTATGATACACGGGTGGCCTGATGATCAATCTCTCTGGGAAAAGGAATTCGAGCGGTTCTCGAATACCCATTGCTGTGTTCGAATCACGCTTCCGAACTGCGGCGAGAAGCTCGACCGAAGAAGGGGCGCGGATTTCCCGGAATTAGTTGAGTTGATTTCAAGAACAATCAAGCAGGCGTTACCCGATCATCAAAAAATCATCATTGCGGGTCATGACTGGGGCGCGTACCTCGCCTATCTTTTCGAGCGCACTTATCCGGAGCGGATTGCTAAAATGGTTACCATGGATGTCGGCGGACATTTCAAACCCGGCTCGCCCGGACACGCTTTGATGTTTGTTGGCTACCAGTGGTGGCTGGTGGCGGCCTGGCTCATCGGACCCCTTCTGCCGTTCCTGGGCGACTGGATGACCCGGGCCCTTTCTAAATATGCTCGTGCACCCCGTGGCGCCGACGTGTATTACCGGATGAATTATTTTTATTTCTATCTATGGCGAGCCCTCTTTTTTCCCAAAAGGTATCGTTCGAGCCTGGTCGGCCGTTATCGACCCGGATGCCCAATCCTCTACTTCTACGGGGAGAATAAACTCTTCCACTTCCACTCCACGAAATGGGAAAAGATTGTAGCGGAATCCAGGGGATCGGAAGTGGTCGCGGTGCCCGGAGCCGGACACTGGCTGATGCTTGACAATCATGAATTTGTCGCATCAAAAATGGAGCAGTGGCTGGAGCCGGAAACCGGAAGCCGCGCGGCTGACGCGTAAAACTTCGGAGCCGACAGAATATTCTGGACGAGGCTTATGACCGCGCGCAGTACTGAATCAGCAGGGAATACTTCGACGGATGCCCTCGCCGGGGCGGCTGCGTATTCGAAATTCCTGTTATCTATCTACGACATAGAAGTATTGATGTTTGAATTACAGTACATATTCAGATGTCCGCTCCGTGAAGCCCTGAATTTTTTCAATGAATTTGTTACCGGAGTACATCTGGATGTAGGAGTGGGTACCGGTTACTTTCTTGATAAATGTACTTTCCCGGTTGACGATCCGACCATTCATCTAATGGATCTCAATACGAATTCGCTTCAGAAAACTTCGAAGCGAATCGAGAGATACAAGCCGGTGCCTCATCGCTGCAATGTATTGAAGCCGATCCGGTCCAATCTGCCGTTGTTTGACTCGATAAGTGCTTTCAACTTTTTACATTGCCTTCCGGGAACCATGTTGAGCAAAGAAGAAGTTATCCATAATCTCAAACCGTTCCTGAGAAAAGGTGGTGTTTTTTACGGCATTACGATATTGGGCGAAGACGTTGATGCAGGCATCTTGTACAGGTTTGCCAATTCATTATATAATAAGAAATCGATATTCACTAATTTGAACGATAATATTTCAGACCTGCGATATATATTGAAGAACAATTTCAGTGAATATTCGGTGCGTGCTGTCGGAAGCGTGGCTTTTTTTGCCGGTCATGATTAAAGTATCGAGGTTTCCAGTGAGAGAAGCATGTTGGTGTTGCCGCAATGTGAGTGGGAAATGAGTCCTGCGACTCACCATCCGGAACCGGACGACGTACTCAGGGGAGAAAAGGTTTCCATCAGGCCGCCGCGCATCG
This sequence comes from uncultured Gemmatimonadota bacterium, assembly GCA_964394085.1. Classification (GTDB taxonomy): domain Bacteria; order CAYMWF01; family CAYMWF01; genus CAYMWF01. The sequence goes on from CAYMWF010000019.1 coordinate 66,188, forward strand.
AAGAGATTTCGTTCATCCGCACCCTGTGGGCCGATCCCGAAACCATGGCGCCTGTCGGCGGGCCCCGCCATTTCCCCGAAGCGGAAGCCGAAGCCTGGTTCGGACGCATGGTCGACCCCGGCGACTCGACCAACTGTTACCGCCTTATCTTCAATCATAAGGATATCCCGGTCGGGGAAATCAGTTTTCACCGGTGGAACCGGCGGGAACGATCTGCAGAGCTCAACATCAAGATACTTGCGGCATTTCGCGGTAACGGGTACGGGAAGGACGCTCTGCAGACCTTTCTCGGCTGGTTCTTCGGCCGGGCGGGCGGACGCAGGATGACAGACGATGTCGCCGCTGATAATCGAACCGGCCAGCGACTGCTGCGGACACTCGGGTTCGAGCAGGACAACGACGTTTCGGATGTCTGCAGGCTTTTTATGACCAGGCGAATGTTCGAGAAAAAATATGGAGAGTCCGGCCTGAAGGAGCGCGGGAATCCTGCAGAATCTGAATAACCACGTAAGTAATTCAAGGAGGTTGTTTAATTATCATGAAGCAATGGTACGAGGAACTGTTCGAAAACTACAGAAACAAATACGAGAAAGAAGTCTTCACCCGGGGAACCGTCGGTGAGTGCGACTTCATTGAGAAAGAGATCAAGCACGATAAATCAATGAAGATCCTGGATATCGGATGTGGAACGGGACGGCACGCGATAGAGCTGGCTGAAAGGGGATATTCGGTAACGGGAATCGATTTGTCAGAGTCGATGTTGAGCTGCGCCCGGGAAAAAGCGGCAAAGAAGAACCTTGAAGTTGAATTTCAACAGCGGGATGCCAGGACTCTGAGTTTCGATGGGATATTCGATCTGGTGATTATGCTCTGCGAGGGAGCTTTTCCCCTGATGGAAACAGATGAAATGAATTATCAGATTCTTCGAAATGCATCCAAGGCCCTGAAAAAAGGTGGGAAATTCATATTCACTACCCTGAACGGGCTGTTCCCGCTGTTTCACTCGGTTAAAGAGTTTATAAACTCGGACTCTTCCGAGGGCACTTCAGCCGGTCATACCTTTGACCTGAAAACATTCAGAGATCATTCGGTTTACGAAACAGAGGATGACGACGGGAAGAAACTGACTCTCCATTGTAATGAAAGATATTATGTTCCCCCAGAGATCACGTGGCTTCTGAAAACACTCGATTTTCACACAATCGAAATTTTCGGAGCGAAACTCGGGGCTTTTTCAAGGGCCGATGAGTTAACGACAGAAGATTTTGAAATGCTGGTTCTAGCGGAGAAGAAATGATGTCGAGCGATGCGTCACCCCGACCGGCAGAATCGGTGCAAATGCATAGGAGCTTCGCTCCAAGATGCCACCCTTAAAAAAAACGTCCCAGGAGATCAGGTACACAGTTGATTTTATCCGGCAGGCGGCGTAAACAGTTTCAGAGGAGAATGGTATGATGGACCGTGGAAACCTGAAAAAAACGATTCCCCAGATTGGGCGCTGCGGGATCTGGTGCGGAAGCTGCGTCGTCGGCAACGGCGCGCTCATGGAACTGGCGGGGAAATACAAAAGTATGGTCGAGTCGTACGGGCTGGAGCACTGGGGTGCAACGGGATTCGACTACGAAGAGTTCGTCAAGGGGCTTGGACGCGTCTCGGAGCTCGATGCCTGTCCCGGCTGCCTCTCCGGCGGCGGTCCGGACGAGTGTAAGCTTAAGCAGTGTATATGCGAACGCGGATTAGAGACCTGCGTGGACTGCAGCGAATTCTCGGACTGCCGCCATGGCGAGCTGCTGGAGCACATGCGCTCAGGTGCGCGGAAGGCAGGGCTTACAGTGATTGACAGCCGGGCGGATCTGGAGCGCATCCGCGAAGGGGGTGAATCCGAGCTCTCCGACAGATGGTGGTGGCGCGCCTTGTTCGAGGAATAGGTTAGAACCTTCGGAAATCTGGATATCCAACCTATGAGTGACAGTCGAAAAAAATGCGAGTTTCCGGAGTATGCGGACGAGAACCGGCGGATTTGGGAAACGAACGCCCGCTGGTGGGACGATCGTATCGGTGACGGGAATGATTTTCAGACGTTGCTGATCGAACCGGCCACGGAACGGTTGCTCGACGTTGCGGCGGGGGATGTCATCCTGGATATCGCCTGCGGCGCCGGCCGCTTTGCACGGCGCATGGCTGAGCTGGGGGCATATGTCGTTGCATTCGATCAGAGCGTCCGGTTCATAGAACGCGCGCGGGAGCGCACTCCCGAAAATACCGCCGTCGAATATCACGTACTCGATGCGGCTGAGGAAGAAGCCGTCCTGACCCTGGGCGAACACCGGTTCGATAAGGCCGTCTGCACCATGGGCCTTATGGACATGCCGGAAATCAATCCGCTCTTCACAGCACTGCCCCGGGTTCTGAAGCCCGGCGGTATTTTCGTTTTTTCCGTAACGCACCCCTGTTTCCATTCTGCGGGTGTTCAACGTTTTGCCGAGATGTACGAAGAGGAAGCCGGACGGCACATTATCAACACCGGGGTCAAGGTGTCATCGTATCTGACCCCCTTCGCGAAAAAGACGGAAGGAATCATCGGGCAGCCGGAACCGCAGTACTACTATCACCGTCCGATTCACCGGCTGCTGGGAGTGTGTTTTACCTTCGGATTCGTCGTGGACGGGATAGAGGAGCCCGGGCTGCCGGAACCCGAGAGCAGGCAGGCGACTGCCCGGTGGGACGATATCCCGGAAATTCCGCCGATCATGGTCGTGCGGTCAAGAGCAGGAAATGCTGCACAAACGGCATCATGTGGAGGTTATTGAATGGCCGAAATAAAGCACGACCTTTTAACTTCTGTCGAAGTACCTGATATTTTCCGGGACAAATGGCAGGCCATCCTGGATATTTTATCCACGATAATGAACGTTCCCGCAGCTCTCATCATGAGACTGCACGCCGACGAAATTGAGGTCTTTTCTAAAAGCAGCAACACTGAAAATCCATACAAAATCGGTGAAATGGCGAAACTCAGGACAGGTCTCTACTGCGAAGAAGTCCTGGCGACCCGCGAATTCCTGCTCGTTTCCAATGCACTCGACGATCCCGAGTGGAAACACAATCCCGATATTGCTCTCGGCATGGTTTCCTACCTGGGATTCCCGCTCAGATGGCCCACCGGACATCTCTTCGGGACGATCTGTGTACTTGACAAGAAGGAGAATAATTACTCAACGGCCCTGGTCAACCTGCTCTCAAGGTTTCAGGAAGCGGTCGAGTCGGCGCTGGCGCTGATTTACAGCGAGAAACATCTGCAGGAAAGTTACGACGCGCTCAAAAAACTGGCGGAATGGCGCGATCAGATCACGGACATGATCGTTCACGACATGCGGAACATAATGACAGGGTTATCGAGCAGCATCGAGCTACTGGCTGAAGATGAAGCAGAAACGGCGGAAGCTGCAGACATCCTCAGCATAGCAAGGTCAAACTGCCAGGAGCTGTCGACCATGGTCAAGGCTCTGCTCGACGTCTCACGGCTCGAAGCCGGCGAGATGCCGATCAACCTGACCCCGTGCGGACTCCTGTCCCTGGCGCAGGATGTCGCAGCGGGACTCACCCCGATGTCGGGATTAAAGGATTTGCAGGTGACGGTCACCGGAGAAAACGTCGCGGTAATGGCTGACATGGAGCTGACTCATCGGATTATCAGCAACCTTGTCGGCAACGCCATCAAATTCACCCCTGAATCCGGAACTATCACGGTGGAAGTGCAACGTAGAGATTCCATGGCGCGCTTGGAGGTCAGGGATACCGGCCAGGGAGTTCCGCAGGAGTATCACGAACGCATATTCGACAAATTTGCACAAGTGCACGCCGGCAAGAGCCGTCAAAAACACTCGACCGGAATGGGTTTGACATTCTGCAAGATGGCTGTGGAGGTGCAGAGCGGCGAGATAGGTGTTGAGAGCGAACAGGGCAAGGGAAGTACATTCTGGTTCACCCTGCCGATGGCTGACGCCTGAACCATGAGGAGAAAGGACCGGTCGAGTGACGAAATGAAGACAGTCGCTCGCCCCCGCACCACTTGCTGCAATCGTTTTTTCTTTTGGAAAGCAGGAAAAATATGAACTTGAAGTCTCGCTCTAACATTCTGTTTTTCTTTTGTTTCTGTTTATTATTCACCCAGCCGCTATCTTCACGAGAAACCAGAACCAGTCAAATTTTGTTTAATCGGGAAATATTCCAGCTTTATCCCCTGACACACGAAAAATTACCGGAAATCCCTTCTCCATTTACATCAAAAGATGGATCTGAAGTGTTACTCGCTGTCACGAAAGATAACAGATTTGCTCTTATCCCTGTTACAGTTGAAAATGGAAATTCTTTACATTACAGCAAAAGAGTGAAAAGCGTCTTTGGAAAAGATCGACAGCTCCTCGTGGATAGAGGTGATTTCCCGACCCTAGCCAGAACCGGACTTCATTCAGAGTCGGAGCTGGATGAGAAGGACATGATTACGGGGTTTCCCGTGTCACTCATTACATACATCGGCCGACCCGGCAGATTTTCAAGCGCCGGTTTCATGGCTGATGACGAAGATGTGATCTCGGTGCTGAAGGGCGATAACCGGCTAGTTACGAAATTGGGTCTGACGCATCCAGAGGCGGCCAAACCCCTGTTTCACGTTTGGAACATCATTCTGAAAGAAATAGAACTTGGGAAGTGGGCAAGATTCTGGGACAACATCCAGTACTTCTATTACAACGGAAGAAAAGTCATCCTCGAGGCGCACGGCTCGAAGGGATGGCAGATTTCTATATTCCAGGACGAAATTCAGGGAAGTTTCGATATAGAAGTCAGCAGCCCTTTGTCCCCGGAAGAAAAATCGTTTCTAAAAACCAGATATCCCCGACTTTCAGTTGCGCAGATGACCGAATTGGAAGAAAAACTTACCAAAATTCACTTCAGCGAGATGCTGCCCTATTACATTATGCGTTACGGTTTTTATGAAGGACATACCGATTATCGAAGTGATCCGATAGCTGTTTCATTTATATTCGGCTTGAAAAGTTTAGAAGAAATTGAAGACGTATTTCAGGGGAATCTATATAAGGCACTGACAAGCCATTTTGTAAAAGAACCTGCTGAAAATTTCTTGAATGAATGATAGCGAAATATAAACATACGAATATCATCGCCCGGGATTGGCGTTCTCTCGCTCAGTTCTACGAGGAAGTATTCGGTTGCGTCCGCGTGTTGCCTGAACGTCATTTATCGGGCGCCTGGCTGGAGAAAGGAACCGGCGTTGCCGAAGCTGAATTCTCGGGAGTGCATCTTCTGCTGCCGGGCCAGGGCGTAAATGGTCCAACCCTCGAAATCTATCAGTATTCGCGGAACGAAATGAAACCCGATCCCGCGGCCAACCGGGAAGGTTTCGCCCATATCGCCTTTGAAGTCGACGATATCCGCGAAGCTCTTGCCGAAGTCCTGAAATTCGGCGGCGGCGCACTTGGTGAAGTGACATCCTGCGAGATAGAGGGTGTCGGGCACCTCTCCTTCATCTACGCCGCAGATCCGGAAGGCAATATAGTCGAACTGCAGTCCTGGCGGTAATTCTGCCGTACCATTAGCGTTGACGACTGTTGAATTCCCTCCCGAGCCGCGCGGATCTGCAGCTTTGGATTGGAGCTAATTACAAAGACTTCTTGATGTTGGATGCTGAGTTGCGGAGACAATTATTTTGAGAAGCAGATTCGTTGATAAATTCCAGCATGATTCGCAAGCAGGAACCTATGACCTTCACGTTCAGGATGAATCGGATCCGATCAGAACCGGCTACAATGCTGCTTTGGAATGGGTTGCATCTGAATCAAACAAAATCAGACCTGGAAGAATCCTGGAACTCGGCTCAGGCACGGGAAGCCTGACTGCTCAAATAAAGAACTACGATTCAATTATATGTGTCGATGCATCATCGGAAATGGTAAAGCACGCGAGGCAGAAACTGGGGAATAATCCGAAAATCAGTTTTAAGATTTGTGACTTTCTTGAATTTCTTGAGAGCAATAATTCAGAATTTGACGCAATACTAAGCACGTACGCTCTGCATCACCTTACTGAATCAGAAAAACGCATGCTGTTTGACGGGTTGATACCCCTCCTTCAACCAGGGGGTGTTTTCGTTATCGGTGATTTGATGTTTTTCGATGAAAAACAAAAAGCTGAGCTTATCGAGTATTTTACCCAAAAACGGCAACTGGATGTTGTCGAAGACATATATGATGAATTTTTCTGGAACATCTCGGCAGCGAAGCGACACCTGGAAAAGCAGAATATTCTACTTCGCGAACATCGTTTCTCATTACTTTCATGGGGATTTGTCGCCAGGTCCGCCCGATCAACCATTGACACGCGGAACAGACCACGAAACGGGTGACAGTTGTGAAATATCGACAAGAACATATCGGACGCCTTAAACGCCTTCCGTCGGACGGGAGAGTGATGAATGACGCATGAACTGAAACTCATCGGAGCCGCCTTCCCCAGAACCGGCACAATGTCGGTCAAGCGGGCCCTCGAGTTTCTTGGTCTCGGGCCATGCTATCACATGCATGAAGTCTTCCTGAATCCCCACCATGTTCCGGTCTGGGAAGCCGCCTGCGAAGGAAATATTCCGGACTGGAGGAAGCTGCTTGCAGGATACACTGCCACCCTCGACACGCCCGCCTGCCATTACTGGAGGGAGCTTGCCCTGGCCTACCCGGATGCAAGGGTTCTTCTTCTCGAGAGGGATCCGGATGCCTGGTACGACAGCATGTGTTCGACCGCCTACCAGGTCGTAATGGAGCCCGTCGACCAGGCCGAACCGGCTGTCCGAATGATCCGCCGCCATTTTTTCGAGAAATACATGGGTGGACGATTCGAACACAGGGACTTGGCTAAAGCCAGGTACCGCCGATACTGCGAAGACGTGAAAACGGAAATACCGGAAGACAGGCTGCTCGTTTACAAGGCGTCGGAGGGTTGGGCTCCTCTGTGCGGCTTTCTTGGTTTTGAAATTCCGGAAATACCGTTCCCGAAAAAGAACACGCGGGAAGAGTTCCGCACCCGCAGCCGATTGAAATAAATCAGGCTGCCCGCAGTAAAAATCGCACTCTCAGGCGGGGTGTTTATAGTTGTTCAATAAACATTAGACAGTCGGTGATATGAAGCATATGTTTAAGGTAAGAATCAAGCCCTTCAGAGGCTGGTCCCAGGCATGTCGGGACGTGTATTTCGCACCGGATTGATGTCGGGGCCGGTCACCCGGATTCTGAACCATGGGAAAGAAAACTCTCCTCGTCGCCGATTGTCTCATCAACCTCCTGCTTGGCGCTTTATTGTTGCTGTCTCCTGTGGGAACGCTCGAGCTTCTGGGCATGCCGCCTGCGAGTAATCATTTTTACACAACAATCCTCGGCGGAGTGATCTTCGGAATCGGACTTGCGTTGTTCGTTGAATTGCATTGGGGAAACTCAATTGTTCGGGGACTGGGGCTTGCGGGAGCCATCGCCATCAATCTGTGCGGCGGCGGAATCCTTCTTGTCTGGCTCG
>CAYMWF010000019.1:73868-75863 GCA_964394085.1 uncultured Gemmatimonadota bacterium
GCGGGAGCCATCGCCATCAATCTGTGCGGCGGCGGAATCCTTCTTGTCTGGCTCGTGTTGGATCCGTTTCAGCTGCCTGTCCGCGGCACCATAATACTCTGGCTCGTAGCCCTTCTCGTAGTCGGTATCGGAATTGTCGAACTCGTGACCGGATCATGGAAGGAAGTATGATCCGGCGTCCATTCACTTACGGCGCATGCACGGGTCTGAATATCGTGCAGGTGCCGTACTGTAATAATCAGACAAGCCAGGTCGAGGCTGTACTGTGACTGACATACAGAACTTCGTGAAAATGGCGCACGATTCAAATCCCTTGAGGGAGACGATTCTGCGCAGGGCGATCAGGACCCTTCGGTACCCCCCGGGAAGCAGGGGACTGGATGCAGGCTGCGGCATCGGCCTTCAAGCCCTTATGCTTGCCGAATCGGTTGGGCCTGCGGGACACGTTACCGGGCTGGATCTTTCCCCCGAATTCCTGACTTACGCGAAAGACATGATAGAGAGAGCAGGCATGTCTGAAAGGATATCTTTTCAGGAAGGTGATATAAAAAAGCTTCCCTTCGAAACAAATATCTTCGACTGGGCGTGGAGCGTGGATTGCGCAGGATATGCGCCGATCGAATCTCTGCCGATGATCAAGGAACTTGCACGGGTCGTAAAACCGGGCGGAAGCGTGGCCGTCCTGGCCTGGTCCTCTGAAAAACTGCTTCCCGGATATCCGCGCCTAGAGGCCCTCCTGAGTGCAACATCTGCGGGAACCGCCCCTTTCGTTACGGGAAATAAACCTGAATCGCATTTCTTACGCTTTCTCGGCCGGCTTCGCGAGGCAGGCCTGGCGGAAACCGCGGTCCACACCTTTGCAGGCGACTCCCATGCTCCGCTTACCGAAGAACATCGCAATGCCCTGATTGCGCTCTTCCGGATGCGCTGGCCGGACGCCGAAAAAGAACTCCAGCAGGAAGACCGGACGCTTTATCAACGTATCTGCCTGCCGGAGTCGCCGGATTTTATTCTGAACCACCCGGATTACTACGCCTTCTACACTTATTCGATGTTCCACGGCAAGGTCCCGGGATGATTAGAACTCCCGGATTCAACTCTGAAAACATGAATCACTTGAACCGCGCTCTCACTCCGGCGAAAGGGTAACACCGGTGGATTGCAACTGTTTACATGATAAAGAAGAGATCGAACGATTCCTGAGGAAGGATCTTTATCTTCATATATACAGCATCGGAGATCTGGATGACTTTTTCTGGCCGTATACTACCTGGTACGGATCAAAACCCGAAGGGCGAATCGAGGCGCTGGCCCTGATGTACACCGGCCTTTCCATCCCTACCCTTCTTGCCTTGTCAAATGAACATGAAATCATGGCGGGGCTCCTGACTTCGATGCAGCACCTTCTTCCCTGCCGGTTCTACGCGCATCTCAGCCCCGGTCTGGAAACCGTTCTGGGCGCAACCCATAACCTCGAGTCTCACGGCGAACATTACAAAATGGCGCTCTCGAACCAAACAAAGGTATCGCATATCGATTGCTCGGAGGTCGTCCGTCTCGGCATGAAGGATCTTGCCGCCGTCCAGGAGCTTTACGAGAAAAGTTACGCAGGAAACTGGTTCGATGCGAGGATGCTCGAAACGAACCAGTACTTCGGCATACCGGAGGGTGACCGCCTGATCAGCATCGCGGGCATACATGTCTACTCACCACGATACAAAGTGGCCGCCATAGGGAACATAACCACCCTTCCGGAATGCAGAAACAGGGGTTTCGGCGCGCGGGTCACGGCAGCCCTGTGCCGCTCGTTGCGCCGTGAAGGAATAAGCATCGGTCTGAACGTGAAAACCGATAATCATGCCGCGATAACATGCTACGAAGGAATCGGCTTCGAAAAGGTCGCTACATACGGCGAGTTCATGGTTCAGAGGAAACTGTAAATGGAATTGAAGGGGATAAGGATATGAAAGGATGGACGAAAGAAGAATTCGAGAA
>CAYMWF010000020.1:0-8114 GCA_964394085.1 uncultured Gemmatimonadota bacterium
AACAATACGTTCCATATCTGTGCGGAGTTTGAACTTTCCGAATGGCATGATCGGCGGCCGGATATCGTTCTCTTCGTGAACGGGTTTCCGTTTGCGGTGATTGAGAACAAGAAAGAATCGGTCAAGGTGGACGATGCCGTCGCACAGATGGTGCGCAACCAGGGCCGAACCGAAACGCCGAAGTTTTTTCTGTTCCCTCACATCCTGATCGCCACAAATGTGCGCGAATTGAAATTTGGGACTATGTTGACCCCGGCTCGGTTCTATGCGCACTGGAAAGAGAAGGATGCCGACACGGAGACCATCGATGCCGCAGTCGCGGCAATTGTCAATGAACCGGTCGATCCGGCAGTCGTGAAACAGATCGCAGCTGACTTGATCAGGCAGGACTATACACAGGCTCCCGAACGGACCGTAACAGAACAGGACCGGGGCATCTATGGCCTGCTGCGGCGGGATCGCATTCTGGACCTGACGCGGAACTTCATCCTCTATGATAACAGCATCAAGAAGATCGCGCGCTACCCGCAGTATTTCGCGATCAAGAAGGCGTTGGAGCGACTGAAGACGTTCGACAAGAACGGCAGGCGCAAGGGTGGCCTGATCTGGCATACACAGGGCTCGGGCAAGAGTCTGACGATGGTGATGCTCGTGAAGTGTTTGATTGACGATCCGGACATTGTCCTGCCCCGCATCGTGGTTGTGACCGACCGGCGCGATCTGGACAAGCAGATCAGCGACACCTTTGCGGCGTGCAACATCAAGAAGGACGTCAAGCGTACCCGCAGCGCGAAGGAGTTGCTCCAGCTCATCCGGGAGAAGGACCAGCGCGTCCTGACAACCCTGATCCACAAGTTCGATGCGGCCCGGGCGATGCGCGATTTCGTGGATGATGACCCGAACGTTTTCATCCTGATCGACGAAGCGCACCGTACCCAGGCGGGCAAAGCGAATATCGAGTTGAACCTGATTCTACCCAGGGCTTGCCAAATCGGATTTACCGGCACACCGTTGATGAAGCGTGAAAAGACAAGTGAGCGCAAGTTCGGCGGCATGATCGACGCATACACGATCTCGGAAGCTGAGGCTGACGGCGTGGTGTTACCATTGATCTATCAGCCGCGCTTTGTGGAACAGCGTGTGCAACAAACGCTGCTGGACAAATTTTACGATCAAATCACCCAGGACCTGACGGAAGAACAGAAGAAGGACCTGCAGAAAAAGTTCAGCTCGTCACAGATTGTCGAGGAGACATCGCAAAGGATCGAAACGATCGCACTCGATATTCTCGAACACTATCGCCGGTTCCTGGATACCGGCCTCAAGGCGCAAGTGGTCGCACCCTCAAAATATGCAGCCGTGATGTTCCAGAAAGCGTTTGATCTCCAGGATCAGGTCTCGGTCGAGGTGATCATCTCCGATTCGGCAGACAAGGAAGAGGACGACAAGCTGCCGGAGCACAAGAGGATCGTTGTCGAATGGCTGAAGAACGAGAAACACCGACACGGTTCCTCGCTGGAAACGCGCGAAAAGAACCTGATCCGCGAGTTCAAGGAGAATCCCGAGGGCGTCCGTATCCTGATTGTCGTGGACAAACTCCTCACCGGTTTCGACGCACCTCGTAACACGTTCCTCTACCTGGCAAAGCAACTCAAGGACCACAACCTTCTCCAAGCTATCGCCCGGGTGAACCGATTGTTCGACGGCGACGAAGGGCGTGAGGTAAAGGTCAACGGATTCGTCATCGACTACTCGAAGAACGCGAAGAACCTGTACGACGCGATGGAGCTATTCTCTAATTATGATCCCGAGGACATCGAGCGGGCACTGCTGAACTCGGACGAAAAAATTCAAGAGCTGGAGCGCGTCTATCAGGAATTGCATTCAATATTCAACTCCGTGAAGAACAAGCAGGATACGGAAGAATACGTCCGCGTCCTGGAAGGCGACGTTGAAATCCGCGAGCATTTCTACGAGTTGGTGAACGACTTCGTGAGACAGTTCTCGACCTGTCAGATGCTGTATGACTTCACGCAGAAGTTCGACGCCGACAAGCTGCATCGGTATCAGGATGACCTGAAGAAGTTCGTGGAGCTGAAGAAGATCCAGAAGATAAAGAACGCCGAAGAGGTCGACTTCTCCAAGTACAAGGACCAAATCCGCCGAATTCTGGACAAATACGTGTCGTCCGAATACGTGGTTGAGCTGGCAAAGCCACTGCAAATTCGGGAGTCAGCCGAATTCAATGAGTATATTGCCAACACTGAACACGGCCTGTCGGATAAGTCTAAAGCAGAAGCCATTTCGGCGCAGACCAAAAAGACGATCAAGGAGAACTTCCATCGTGATCCCGAGTTCTACCGGCGCTTCAGCGAGAAGATCGAGAAACTTATCGCGGAGCTGCGTGACGCACGCAAGGAAGACCTGAAGGTGCTCCTGGAGTATGCTCGCGAATACCAGGAGCATGTGAGCGATTACGAAGCCAACGACATTCCGGAGTTGATCAGGGAGAAGAAGGAATTCCATCCGTTCTTCCGGAACCTGCAAAAGGAGCTGGAAACTCATTCCGTTCCGCCCGATCGACTCTGCGAAATGGTGCAGGCCGTATACGACCTGATTGATCAGCACAAGATCGTGGACTGGCACCGGAACATAGAGGTGGAACGGCGAGTGAGGATGGACATCGAAGACTACCTGTTCGACGTCGTCAGGGATCAGTTGGATGTTGCCCTGAGTGCAGACGAGATCGACAGCGTCATCACGCTGGTTTGGAACCTGGCCGTGGAGAATCGCGAACAATGAACCCCAAATCGGCACCAGGGAGCCGCAAAGCGGTGGTCGAAAGACGCTTCTGTTATGAAAACGTTGCGTTTGAATACCATTTGATACGGGAAGAAAGGAAGACGGTTGCTGCGTCAGTGCTACCGTCACAGGCAATAGTGTTGAAGGTACCCGTCAGAGCTTCAGATGATCAGATTGACGATTTCCTCCGGAGGAAATTTCGTTGGGTCTTGAAGCAGAAGCGGTACTTCGCGCAATTCAAGGTGCACCCGGAGAAGCGGTATGTCAGTGGCGAGACATTCCGCTATCGCGGGCGCTCCCACAAACTTCTGATTCGGAAGAACAGGCACCAGGAGCATGTTTCGCTTCAGCACGGAACTCTGACTGTGTTCACGGCACTGCCCGACCAGCCGGATTACTGCAAAGCGCTTCTCGATGGGTGGTACCGTGACAAGGCGCATGCGGTCTTTGCCCAGCGTTTGGACGTTTGCCTTGCCATGTTCGACTACCAGGAGACACCGGGGTTGATGGTGAAGCAGATGACCCGGCGCTGGGGCAGTTACTCGCACAAGACGAATCGCGTCATCCTTAACCGGGAATTGATCAAGGCCGCAACGCGGCATATCGATTATGTCATCATCCATGAGCTGTGCCACCTGACACATAGGAAGCACAATCGCGCCTTCTATGAGTTGCTCGTCTCGAAGTTGCCGCAATGGCAGCGTCTCAAGACTGAGCTGGAGCTCAGTCTCCTGGGGTAAAGGGTCTCTTCGCTTCATGAAGATGGTGGTGTAAACTGTAACAGTTGATTCCGTGCAATAGAGCCCTTCGGTTGATACCAAAGCTCTATTCATTGATAAATCGCTATCAAATGCGACGGAAAACGGCTACGGAGGCGGAATCAATTGCAGTTACGGATCTAATCCGACTATTAAAAACTGTATTCGCTGGGCCGACTCTCCCGAAGAAATATATGGTTCAGCAGCAGAAATATCTTACTCAGACGTACAAGGCGGCTTCAAGGGTATCGGATGCATAGACGAGAATCCGATGTTCGTCCCGTTCTCCGTGTATGGATTTCACCTCCTCTTGAACCCGGAATCTCCCTGCATTGACACCGGCGACCCCTCAATCGAAGATGCACTATATGACTGGCACCCGCGATGGCCTGGCTGGTATCCGGACGGAGTTCGCTCCGATATGGGCGCGTATGGGGGACCCGGAAATATTGAGTGGGTGCGATAGACAACTCGGATTTCCGCGGAGATGGACCGCGCCTTCGAGGATGAGGTCAACGCTTCCGAAATTATCCAATCGAAATAGACCAGTGGAATAACAATGGCAAGAACGCGACAACTGCCGGAATCACGGTAAAAAGCGCTTTTATCGATCCTCTTCCGCATCTCCTGCACAGCGATTTATAAAATCGCTTGTCGACTTCCTTCGCGACGGTTCAGTTGGTGACCAGACGCTCGCCGGTTTCGAAGTCGATGAGGAGCGAGCGGGAGTCGAAGTTCACCTCCAGGGGGTTGTCGCCGAACTCGTGGTGCATGTACGGGTTGTCGTACCGGGGATATTCGTCGATGGTAATCTTCTCGCCGTCGACCTTGAAGGGTAGTTTCATTCCGGCACTCACATTTCCGATAGAGGGCGAATCGTAGCTCACCCAGGTGCCGAGAACGAAAACGTTGGCAGCGGAGATTGCGTCGATGAAGTCGCCGAACTCGCCGTTCACCTCGCGGCGGCCCAGCTCGCAGATCCAGACGGCGGGAAGCTTCTCGGCGATCAGCTCCCGGCCGGCCCATTCGCCTTCTTCGGTCCAGGCGGCCGGGCGGCTCGAGTAGAGGGCGAAGTATCCGTCGCCTTTCCGGCCGAAGATCCAGCCGTTTCCGGGCTCGACCAGCTCGTCGAAGGCGTCGCGGGGAACGTACGCGTGGGTGTAGGGCAGGACGATGCCTGGGAGCAGGAACGAGGCGGGGCGGCGGTCGTAGATGGCGAGCAGCACGTTTTGCTCCTGGAGGGCGCGGGGCATCCATCCGCCGGTCCAGTATCCGGGGGTTTCCATGGTTTCGGAGCCGGGATGGGACGTGAAGACCACCGCGTCGCGGCCGAGGGTCGCCTGCCAGGCGAACTGCTGGTATCCCATCTGGCCGGGGCGCTGGCTCTGGGCGCAGGCGAGCATGTAGTCGGGAGTTCGCCAGTTGTAAGTGTTCACCTGCGAGAGCACCGGCCCGCCCGTAAGATCATTAAGAGACCAGCAGACAGCGGGTGCCATCCCCATCTCCCATACGGGGCGGAAATATTCGAACGGCGCGAGGAAGGAGTTCTCCCACAGGTTGTAGTCTTCGATCATATTGAAGGTCAGGTTCACGATGCGCCAGTGGACGTACGCGCCCATTCCCCACCAGAATATCCCCGACTCGTTGTCTTCGAAGGTGAGGCCGTGCTCGGCCGCGTCGTCGAAATGGATGCCCATCCGCTGCCGGTTCAGGAACTCGTCGGGATGCTGCTTGCCGGCGGTGCGGATTACCCCGGGCGGGCGGTAGTCGCTTACGGCGAGGCTCACGCCGCTCATGCTGCTTCGCGAGTTGTACCGGCCTTCACCCGTGGCGAGCTTGATGACGCTCGCGGTGCTCTCGCGGCCGCCGCCCGTCACGTAGCCGGCATAAGTTCTGCCGTGGGAGACACCCATGACTCCGTAGAACGAGTTCATCGTCATGTCGAGGAGCATGATATCGGCGACCATCGCCGCCCTCACGGATATGTCGGGGTCGCCGGCGAAGTCGACCAGGTTCAGAAGAGGCGCGAAATCCTTGTCGTAGTAGACGTTGGAGAACCATTCGCTGAAACCGGCGTAGAAGCGTCGCTCGAGCCAGCGTCTAATCATGGGTTCGGCCTTGGCCATGTGCTCCGCCCCGGTGAGGCCGCTGTTCGGGAAGACTTGTTCGGGGAAGAGGCGGCCGGCGAGGTATTCGGCGCTGTGGTAGAGGATCTGGTGGTTCTCCGACCAGTAGACCATCGAGTCGATGCCCGGCTCGTCTATCCAGTACTTGAAGTTCAGCACCGTTTCTTCGATGGCGGCCTTGAGCGAATCGCCGAGGAGGGGGCTGTCGCCGTAACCGAGGAGCATCCGGAGGAGGGCCGCCACGTGGAAATCGCTGCAGTCCTCGCGCCGGTTGATGAAATCGAGGCTGCTCTCGATGACGCCGGGGTCGAGGGGGCCTTCGTTCAGCTCCATCCGGGCGACCTGGGTATAGAGCCCGGGACCGCCGAGGGAGTCGCCGTGAACGGTCATTTCGAGAAAAGCGGCGACCCGTTCGTCGTAACCGTCGCCGACCAGGGAGCCTTCCGCAACCTCGCCGCCTCTGCCGGTGGGATCGGGTCCGGGATCGCCCGTTCCGGATCCGTCAGCGAAGGAGAGGCCGCCCGTCCGCGCCGCTGATCCGCGCGGTGAATCAGGGCCGTCTTCCGGGAAAGAGGCGACCGGACTCCGTGGATCCTGCACTGCCGGGGATGCGCCGTCGAATTCGCGGACCCGGGTTTCCGCGGGTACGGCTTCGATCCCCTGCTCCACCGCTTCCGCCAGCAGGAGGAGAGCGGCCCCGACACCCCACCTCCGGTCGGGGAAGACAGGGGTGAGGACGTATCCCATGTACCCGGACGGATTCGTGCCGATGGAAGCGCCGTCCAGCCTCGCCCTGCCGAGTTTGTCTTCGCGGAGTTTGTTCCGGACATAGGCGAGGCCGTCTTCGACAAGGGCGACGGGCGGCGGTTCTGTCAAGCCGTAGCGGCTCGCAAACAGCATCGCCTCCACGATCAGGGCGGTGGCGGAGGTTTCAGTATAGTTCATGAACCCCTGCGGGACGTCGATCACGGTCCACCATCCGCCGAAAATCGGATCCTGGAGCTCGGCCAGCCGGTCGAGATGCGACTCGAGGCGGCGGGCGGCGGAATTGTAACCGGGGGTTTCCGGGTCGGAAAGGGCGAGGACCCGGGCCAGCGACGCGGCGGCCCATCCGTTTCCGCGTCCCCAGAAGGCGTCGTTGTGGCGGCGCCACGGAGTCGCCCACCAGCAGAGGAGGCCGTCCTGGTCCCAGCCGTGCCAGTACAGGTCGTCGTCGGCCGAGAAGAGGTTCTCGGAAAGGAGCTCGTGCTGGAGGAGGGCTTCGGCGAGGTAGGCGTCGTTGGATATGTAACTCCCGTAGCCTGCGAGAAACACCGTGGTCATGAAAAGGGTGTCTATATACTGCCAGTCGAGGAGCGGAAAATGGAACCAGCCGCCGTTATCCGCTCTCGGGGCCTCATACATCAGCCATTCCGCGAGGTGGTCGCAGACGGCGCGATACCGCGGGTCGCCGGTGCGTATCAACCCGCCGAGGGCGGCGATTCCGGGGGCCACCTTGTCCGGGAAAAGAACCAGGACATCGAGGTTGCCCTCGCCGTCGATATGGCCGTCGAGGAACCCGACGACATAATCCGTGTATTTTTCGTCGCCCGTGATTATCGAAGCCCGCAGGAGGCCGTACATCATGACGGCTTCTCCCCAGGTCCACCTCTGCGCGGCGGGATCGGGCCAGAGTTCCAGGCACGAGTCGGCGAGCCAGACGAGATCCGCGGAGGGAGGACCGTTTTCACGGAACGATCCCCGTTGAACATCGCCGGAGTCGGTCGCGGCCGGCGGGCAAAAAACGAAGGAGAAGAACAGGAGTGCCGTAATCGTTGCGAAGATGGACCTGGAATTCATCGCAGTTGCCTTTCAATCGGGAAAGACGCCGGTCGCGGGAACGGGCTGCCCTTCCCCTCTAGCTGTTGCCTTTCAATCGGGAAAGACGCCGACCGCGGGAACGGGCTGCCCTTCCCCTCTAGCTGTTGCCTTTCAATCGGGAAAGACGCCGACCGGGGATGCGGACCGCGTTTCCCTTGTCTCAGTTGCTGTTCGAACCGCCTCCCTCGAGCCCCTCGATGAGGAGGTCGAGCGTATCGCAGTGCAGGAAAAGGGCCTGGTGGCCGATGCAGCTCCAGACCCTCACGTTCCGCGCGCCGTCGAGGATGGCGCTCCTGTCGGGATCGATGCTCTGATCGATGAACGCCCTGATGGAGGTATACAGAATATCGTCGCCCGGCGTCTCGTCGATGGAGTTCAGCTCCTGAAGGAAGTCGCTTCCCGGGGTCATGTCCCGGCAGCTCGGGAACAGCCACGCATAAGGAAACGCCGACCAGGTTCCATGGTTCGGGCTGGCGATCAAAACCAGGTCCTCCACCGTTTCCAGGCCGCCCAGAAAGGCGATGTAATACCTGGCTATCAGCCCGCCCATGCTTCCGGCGGCGATGTC
>CAYMWF010000020.1:8214-75791 GCA_964394085.1 uncultured Gemmatimonadota bacterium
GAAAGGCGATGTAATACCTGGCTATCAGCCCGCCCATGCTTCCGGCGGCGATGTCGACCTTTTCGGTGCCGGTGCCGGCCATAACCTCGTCGATGAATTCGGCGAGCTCGAGGGCCTGGAATTCGATGGCCATAAGGTAGCTGGAAAAGTTCATGCAGTGGAGATCGTATCCTTCTTCCCATAGACCGAGAGCGAAATATGTCCACTGGATCAGGCAGTTGGCGCCGAAACCGTTCACGAGCACGACGGGGCGTTCGGCTCCCGTCGCTCCGGGGGCGGGCGTCATGGAAACGTCCGGTTCCGGAGATGCGAAAGCGAGTGTCGCCGCCAGCGCCGAGATCAGAAACACCTGGAAAAGTCGAAACCGCATCCTGGGCCTCCTTCAGTATAAAGTCCCGCGGAGTTTATGCTGTTCCATAAGTATAAGCGAAAACCATGGCGGCGCGCACGGTTGATTTCACGCCTTGTTTCCGGCACGCCGGAACCCGGCCCCGGTTCAGAGAGTCGAAATCAAGCCTGGCCGGCGGTCCGGGAAGCCGCGGCGGGCGGAGCGCCGGTTTACGGGTTCATCCAGAGTTTCTCGCTTACGCCCTGGAGGGAGAGGGTATCCGAGGATTCCGGCGTGGTAATCACCACGTCCACCTCGTTTCTCAGGCGGATGACATACGACCTGGCGAAGAACCCCGCCACCACCCGCTCGAGCGGGCGCATCTTGGTGAGCATGTTGATGGCTTCGATCTTGTTCTTGATCTTCACGGTTCCCGACACCTTGATTTCAGGCCGGTCGACGGTGAAATCGAGGCGACCCGGGTAATCGAGCTCGATCTCGGGGTCGATTCGAAAATCGGAGGTCTCGAGGGTGTAATCCATTCCTGCGTAGAGGATCTTGCCGTCCTTCCCGATCAGGATCCACGGCACCCTCTTGGAGCCGTATTTTTCGGGGGTAAAGAATTCGAGATATTCCACGGTCCAGTGTTCGTCGAAAGCCCGGAGGCTGAACCAGGTTCTGGAATAGTGGTGCGGATAGAGGTTGACGACGCTGTGATCGGAATAGCCGTAGCCGGCGACTTTTCTCTTTTCGTTGCGGATCTGCAGTGTGCCCGTGACCCTGCCCCGCGGAACTCCGACCCACATGGTATAGAATTTTTTCCTGTCCTCGCCGAAATAGAGGACGCCGCCCCCCGGTTTCCACCCGGGAAGCTCCATGGCGATATCGAGATCGGCGCGGATGTCTTTCAGCCGAAGACGCATTTTGACTTCAGGATAGCCGCCGCAGATATAGCTGTCTCCAACCTTGACGAAAAAACTGTCTTCCGACGCCTCGAAAGTCTCCTTGGAGAACTCGGCTCTCTCGAAATAGCTCGTGCCGTCGGGATAGTTGACGCTGACATTCATGTTGGCGTTTCTGCTGCCGAACCCGATGTTCGTGACGAGGAACTGGCAGAACAGGAAAGTGCCGTCGTCGAAGCGGATCATGTAGAACCAGCCTTCGCTGTACGCTTCTTCGGGCTGGGGCGTGAAACAATACTCCTTCGGATCGAGCCCCTGATCGAAGGGAAGCGGCTCGCCCGGATAGATATCGATTGGTTCAACATCCGTTCCGGCCAAGGCAGTTCCTGCCAGGGCAGAACCGGCTAAGGCCAGGATCAGCAGAAAAGTCAGGTTGTATTCCGCTCGTAAAATCATCCGAAGACTCCCCGGTTGAATGCGAAGCGTCACGCGCCGAGAACGCCGGGAGTTCTTGACATCCATAAAACGGGACACCCCGCGGCCACTCCTTATATTCATATAATACGTGCTCTCCTGATACCAGCAAATTCACATTGCGGGGAGGTTCAGATATAGAACAATGAGGAAGGCGAAGACTTCCCCGGCCATCCAGGTCCCCCGATTGAGTCTGAATTGAATGCGTGTAAAATTGTCAATCGGATTGCCAATTTTACACGGGAATCTCTCGTTGAAAAAAAGGACGGTGCACCCTTCGGGCGTTGCGCATCGAATCCGCGTTCCGACAACCGGCATGGCCGGGCCCGGGTATCCTTGATGATGGATCCGGTGTTGCTTTTGCGTGGAAGTTCGTGAAATCCTGCGGTATCCTGTTACCCATGGATTCGACAACACGCAGATCTGGAGTTCGAAAAACAGGATAACCGGTCCGGTTCACTTCGACCGGACCTGGCTGAACAGGCGCGGAAAAGTCGTGAGCAACCCCGATAAAAAGTTCAAGGCGGCCATGATCGGGGTCGGCGACATCACCGATCTCCACTATCCCGCATACGACGGTTTCGAGCATGCGGAGCTCGCGGCGGTATGCGACCTGGACCGGGAGCTCGTCGAGCGGCGGCGGCGCGAGTGGGGAGTGGCGAAGGCGACAACGGATTACAGGGAAATACTGGAAAACCCCGGCATCGACATCGTCGAAGTCAACACGCCGCATCACACCCACCGCAAAATCGTGATCGACGCCCTGGCGGCGGGCAAGCACGTGGCCTGCCAGAAACCGATCGCCACGACAATCGAAGATGCCGAAGCCATGATATTCGCGGCGCGACACAGCACCGGCAGGCTGCGGGTGCTGGAGAATTTCGTCTTCTACCCCGCCTATGTCAGGGCGAAGGAGCTCATCGAAAACGGAGAAATCGGCGAGGTGCTGGCGATCAGGTTCAAGGTCGGCACGGGGCTTTTCGGCTCCCGCTGGGTTCCGCTGAGATCAGAGCTCTGGCACCTGGTGGAAAACGACCACGGCAGGGGGCAGGCCGTTTTCGACGACGGGTACCACAAGCTCTCCCTGGCAATCTTCTTCGCGGGCGCCATCGAAGGCGTCACAGCGTTCATCGACCGGTCGTTTTCGTTCATCGACGAACCGGCGCAGCTCATCTGGCGATATGCCGGAAAGAAAACACTGGGCAGCTTCGATCTCGCTTTCTCTCCGAACCTTTACACCTCTTCTAAATACTTCCCCGTAGATGAGCGGGTGGATATCACCGGAACGCAGGGGATGATCCACCTCCCCTGCTGCACGGCCCGCCTTTACGATGAAGCGCCGCTGGTTCTTTACAAAAACGGCAGGCGCTACCACTTCGACGACCTGGAGACCGACTGGCAGACGAGTTTTACCGCGGGCGTCAGGGATTTTCCGCTGGCGCTGAAGGAAGGCCGCGACACCCTGATTTCGGCCGAGCGCGCCCTCGACATCGTCAGGTTCGCCTTCGCGCTCATCATCTCTGCGAAAACGGGCACGGAGATAAGACCGGCGGAGGTGACGGACGAGCTTTTCAGGAACGTTGTTCTGAAAGGAAAGGACACGGCGGGATAAAAAGGTGATCGATATCCTACTGACGATAGCCGCGCGATCCAGCGTGGCTGCGGCGCGGACGCTGGGCAGGCTGCCCGACATTATCCTGGTGCCGGTTCTCCGGGCGATCCGCCGGCTGTCGCTTATCGGCGGAAGCGATCCCGAAGCTCCCGACCCGCTGGCAGAGATCATCGAAATCCTGAAAAATGATCCGGAAGGGAACCGAGCGATACGCAGGCTGATGACGGACAACCGGACCGGCCAGTTCACCTCCATGATCAAGGGGCTCCTCCGGCACCATGCCATAGCTCCGGGACGAATCCCTGTCCACAAGCGGATCCGGATACCGGTCGAGGTTCCCGGACGGGAGAAAAAGCGGACGAAAGGCCGGAAGAAAAAGATTTCGGTGGGAGTTGCCGGAGAAGGTTACGAAAACGACAGGCTCCTCGAAGCCTATAACGATCTGCCGGGCTGCATCGCCGAACGGATCGAGGATCTCCGTTCCGGGGAGGTTCCCGCCGTCGATATCCTCGAAGCAGCGGATGGCGGGGATGCCGGCGCGGAGCGGCTGGCTGAGCTGCTCGACAAAGGAATCGCCGTTTCAGCGCCGTGCGGCGCGATAACCTCCCGGGACGAGTTCGTTGCCCTCGCCGGGGCCTCGAAGCGGGGCGGCGCTCCGTTCCGCCTGCGTTATCCTTACCTTTACTACCCTCCTGTCCGGATGGTGCGGGCTCTACTGGACGGCGGCGAGATCGGCGAAATCGCGACTATAAGGATACGGGCGACAATCGGCGGCTCGGGAGGCCGTCATGAACCGGTCCCGCCCGATGAGGCGGATTACCTGCGGCATCCGGCATTCGATCATTTCCCGCTGCTCGCGTCGCTGGGCGGGCCGCCGGCCGAGGTGGGCGCGTATCTTCACGCGATGGACGGAGCGCTCGGCGGCCAGGGGCTCGTCAGCTGCCGGTTCGAGGCCGATGGGCGCTACGGCATCCTGGAGTGCTCGTATGCTCCCGGGATGCGGTTCGCCTCGACGGCTTTCCCGTACGACCTGGAAGCGGAGGTTTCGGGAACGGACGGAATCGTCCGGCTCAGGCGCGGGATGGCGAGACGCTCGCTCGAAGCTCCGATCCACGTGCGGACGGGCAGGCTGGCTTACTCGATCGGGGTGGAATCAGGTCTGGCGGACGAGTGGGAGCAGGTATACCGGAACGCGGCGGCGGAGATGGTCGAAACTTTATCCGGAAAAGCCGTCGGGCTCCTGTCGCAGCGGGAACTTTCAGCAGCTTTCGCCGCAAGGGAAGCCGCAAACAAAGCGGCTGAGTTGCGAAAACGGGTCGCAATGGGATGAACGACGCTTCCCTCGACGAAAAAAGCACATGGAGCAGGGGATTTATCACGAGGTTATCCATGATTGATCAGAATATATACGACACACGCCGGGCACGGGAGCGCAGAGCCGCGGCCGTCGCCGAAGCGGGAGGTATAGAAGCCGCTATCGCCGGGGGCGTTCTCGACCGGTTCATCGACACCACCCTTTCCGAGGCGCTTCTGCTCGGGTTGATCAAGCAGGATGTTCGCAGGTTCGTGGGCGTGTTCGGCCACGGTTCCACCGAGATCGGCGAAGTGCTGAGACTCTACGAGGAGGCCGGGCTCGTGAAGATGTATGCGGTCCGGAACGAGATCGAAGCGTCCCACGCGGCGACCGCCCTCCGCAGGGTGACCGGTGAAAAAGCGGCGGTGATCACATCCATAGGCCCAGGCGCCATGCAGGCCGCGGCGGCATCCCTCACCCCGGCGAGCGGCGGCACCGGCGTCTGGTACCTGCTCGGCGACGAGACGAGCGAGGACGAAGGGCCGAACATGCAGCAGATCCCGAAGCACAGGCAGCAGCTATACCTGGAGGTCTGCTCTGCCTTGGGAGAGGCATACACCCTCCATACCCCCGGCGCCCTCGCCACCGCCCTCCGGCGGGGCGGCACCGTGGTGGACCACCCGCACGCCGGCGGGCCCTTCTTCCTGCTCCTGCCGATGAACGTCCAGCCTGCGCCGATGAAACGATTCAACCTGGACGAGCTTCCCGGCGGCAGCCCGCCCCGCCTCGGCGCGGCCCAGGGTGAAGACGGCCGATATGAGCTTGCAGCGGAAGCGCTTCTGAACGCTGAGCGCGTGGTCGTCCGGGTGGGCGGCGGCGGCGCGGATGCCGGTGTCGAGCTGGTGGAGCTTCTGGGCCTGGTCGACGGCGTCGCCATCCTCAGCCCGGTCGCCAATGGGACGGTTCCGGGCGGCAACAGGCGGAACATGGGAGTCGCCGGCAGCAAGGGCTCTATCTGCGGCAACTACGCCATGGAAAACGCCGATACGCTGCTGGCCGTGGGGACGAGGTTCGTCTGTCAGTCCGACTGCTCCCGCACGGGCTTCCTGAATGCGAAGCAGGTGGTAAACATCAACACCTGCTACCACGACGCCGTCCACTACGGCAGAACCATCGCTCTCGTGGGCGACGCCGCCCCCACCCTGCGTCGCCTGATCGAAGCGATCGAAATCCGGCTCGAAGCGGGCGGCGGAATCATCGCGGAGGCCGGAACCCCGCCGGCTGCGGCGCCGGCTGCAGAAGCCGGGGATGATTCGCCCTGGCTCACGGCCTGTTCGGCGAAAAGGCGCGAGTGGGAAGCATTCAAAGAGGAGCGGTACGCCAACCCGATTCTGTTCGACGCGGTCTGGGGAAAAAGGGTGCTCACCCAGCCCGCGGCGATAAAGGCGGCCGTCGACTGGGCGCGTCAAGAACGCGTCACAACTTTTTTCGACGCGGGCGACGTGCAGGCGAACGGGCTCCAGATAGTAGAGGATGAGCGGCCGGGGCTCAATGTAACCGACACCGGCGCGAGCTACATGGGATTCGCGGCATCGGCCCTGCTCGCTTCGGCGATGGCGGAAGAGCGCTTCTACGGTCTGGCTCTCTGCGGCGACGGTTCCTTTCTGATGAACCCGCAGATTCTGGCGGACGGGGTCGCCCACGGCGTCAGCGGATGCATCCTGCTGATGGATAACAGGAGGATGGGCGCCATATCCTCCCTCCAGGAAGCCCAGTACGGCGCTGTTTATGCAACCGGCGACGGGGTCGCGATCGATTTTGTCGCCATGGCCCGGTCGGTGGTGGGCGTCGCCGCTTTCGACGGCGGAAACTCCGTCGAATCACTTATCGCGACACTTGACAAAGCACGGGCTCATAAGGGGCTTTCGCTGATCCATCTCCCGGTCTATTTCGGGCCGGACCCGCTGGGCGGACTCGGCGCCTGGGGCAGGTGGAACGTGGGCAGCTGGACGGCTGACACCCAGGCTCTCAGGCACGAAACGGGGCTGTAAGGCAGCACAGGTGCGTCGAGCCGAGAGCACAGAGGACGGGGCCGCAGCCGGCAAAGGCGCGCAGAGCCGAGAGCACAGAGGACGGGGCCGCAGCCGGCACAGGTGCGTCGAGCCGCGAGCACAGAGGACGGGGCCGCAGCCGGCAAAGCAGCATCGAGCAGCAGGCGCGAAGGCCGGAGCCGCACGTGACGATCAAGGTTAAATCCCGGGGAGTGAAGCATGACCATCAGGAATGAAATGTATATCAACGGCCGATGGACTCCCGCCTCCAGTGGTGAACGGCGGGATATCATCAACCCGGCGATCCTGGAGCCGATCGACTCGGCCCCGGTTGCCACTGGAGACGACCTCTACACTGCGCTTGCAGCCGCCGAAACGGGCTGGAAGACCTGGCGTGAGGTCGACGCCTGGTCGAGAAGCGCCGCCCTGCGGCGGATCGCCGCCCTGGTGCGCGAGCGGGCGGATCTGTCAGCCGAAGCCATCACCGGTGAAATGGGAAAACCGCTCCGGGAGGCGAAGGCGGAGATCCTGGCCGCCGCCGACCAGTTCGACTGGTACGCCGATGAAGCCCGGCGCATCTACGGCAGGACGGTCGAGGGCCGCGGCTCCGGCAGACGCTTCGTCGTTTTCAGGCAGCCGGTCGGCCCGGTGGCGGCATTCAGCCCGTGGAACTTCCCCGCCCTCCTGGCCGCGCGGAAGATCGCACCAGCCCTGGCCGCCGGATGCTCGATCATCGTAAAACCTGATCTGGAAGCCCCCCGTTCGGTCTTCGCCCTGGCCGAAGCCTGCCGCGACGCAGGCATACCTCCCGGTGTCGTCAACGTCGTGACGGGCGATCCCCCCATGATCAGCCGTATCCTCATCGGATCCGACATAATCCGGAAAGTGACCTTCACCGGTTCGGTGCCTGTGGGCGCCGAGATCATGAAATTATGCTCCGGCGGTATCAAGCCCGTGACGCTGGAACTCGGCGGCCACTCGCCCGTGCTCGTATTCGACGACGCCGACATCGAAAAAGCCGCCGAAACGTGCGCCCTGGGCAAATATCGCAACATGGGCCAGGTCTGCATCGCGGCAAGCCGGTTTCTGGTGCAGGAGGCCTCGGCCGAACGATTCACGAAAACGTTCGTCGAGGTCGTCAAAACGCTGAAGATAGGCGACGGGCGCGATCCGGACACCGACGTGGGACCGCTGGCCAATGAAAAGCGCCTGCTGGCCACGGAAGAATTCCTGAAAGACGCGACAGGCAAGGGTGCCCGGATCAGGCACGGCGGCCGCCGTCCGCCCGGGCTCGAAACGGGATATTACTTCGAACCGACCGTCCTGACGAATGTAGACGCATCGATGAACCTGATGCGGGACGAACCCTTCTGCCCCATAGCGCCCATCACCACCTTCACCGACCTCGGGGACGGCCTGGAGAGGGCGAACGAGACCGAGTTCGGCCTGGCGGGATACGTTTTCACCACCAGTACCAAAACGGCTTTCCTGGCATCCGAGGGGCTGGAAACAGGGATGGTCGGCGTGAACCACCTGGTCATCGCCACTCCCGAAATGCCCTTCGGCGGGGTCAAGAAGTCGGGATTCGGCAGGGAAGGCGGCAGCGAGGGCATCGATCCCTACACCGTGACGCGGTACATGGATATAATGCTGTAGCCCGGATTCGTCGGGCATATCTGAAGCCGGATACGAACCGAAAACCGTTCTGATAAGTGTTCGAGTCCTGGGCGAGCCGCCCCTCGTTCAACTCGGAGATTTCGCTGTTCAAATATTGAACTTTCTCCACGTGGAGAAAATCCTAAAAATAAAACAAGGCTCGCACCTTCAATACTTACAACAAGTTCCGCGTACTACAAAACCGCCGACCGCTCTCGACTGCGATCCGGAGTGACTCCTGATAATACCAAAAATTGAACATTGCAACTAAAGCAACCGGTAAGACTGACGCAGAATACAACCCATTACTCCACAGCCGGGCGCAGACGAGAGGTGTAAACACACACCGTTTCGCGGCAGCAAAACGCCGACCTCGATTCCCTCTCCTGACCCCGACGAACGAGCCGGTTTTCACCTCCCAGCCACGGGCGAATCACCTCCACCATGAACACGTGTTCCAGATTCATGCGTTCCAGGTTCACCACTGCGTTAACCTTGATTTTATCGTGTGAACCCACACTTGAGCCCTACCAATCGGTGCTTTCGGTGGCCCCAGACTTCGCCCTGTCGATCGATTCAGTCCGCTTACAGGAATTCACCGATTGAACTTGTTTCTTCAGGAACTCACCGCTGGTTAACCACTAATATTTGCTCTCCAGAATCATACCGGCTATACTGTAAATGCAATCAGTAACGAAAATCACGAAAAGGAACGGACAAATGAAACAGGCGATTGTTATTCTCTTTCTACTGACCCTTACGGCGGAAAGCTCCCACGCGGCGACCATTCGCGTCCCCTCCGAACAGCCGACCATCCAGGCGGGAATCGACGCGTCCGTAGACGGCGACACGGTGCTCGTGGCCGACGGTACTT
This sequence comes from uncultured Gemmatimonadota bacterium, assembly GCA_964394085.1. Taxonomy (GTDB): domain Bacteria; order CAYMWF01; family CAYMWF01; genus CAYMWF01. The sequence goes on from CAYMWF010000020.1 coordinate 17,406, forward strand.
ACTCCGGTACTGGCAACAGAGAAATCGACTACCTTGGCAAAACTGTAACCGTCACGTCAGAGAACGGGGCCGATTATTCGATTATCGACTGTGAAAAGAACGGCAGGGGATTCAATTTCGTCAGCGGTGAGGATTCCTTCTCAAAGCTGGAAGGATTCACAATCACGAACGGATGCCCTCCCGATCACGGCGGCGGGATCTATCTTTACGAATCCTCGCCGGATATAGCCGATTGCATCATATCCGGAAATATCGGTTCAGGTTATTCCGGCAGCGGCGGCGGGATATACTGCCGGTCATCTTCACCAGATATTTCTCATTGCCGAATAATCGATAATATTGCACTCGGAGCGATCAGTGACGGCGGCGGGATCAAATGTTACGATTCATCTTCCCCGGCGATTGCATACTGCATTATTTCCGGAAATACCGTCGGCGATGACGGCGGCGGGATTTCCTCCGGTTTCTCATCACCGGAACTTTTCAATTGTAACATTACCGGGAATATCTCTGACAATCGCGGCGGTGGGATCTATCTGTATAAATCCCCATCAGATATCACGGGATGCATTATTTCGGAGAATACGTCTTCGAATCAGGGCGGTGGGATATATATCGAGAATTCTTCCCCATCGATGACTGATTGTTTTGTACAATTAAATTCCTCGAATAACGAAGGAGGGGGGATCTTCTGCAACTGGTTCTCCTGCTTGACTCTCACGAACAATTTAATAACAGATAATTCAACGAGGGTCGGCGGCGGAGTTTATTGCGAGGACTCATCCTTGTATTTTACCAATTGCACTTTATCCAGAAATTCTGCTTCAAACGGCGGCGGAATATATTGCCTGGAGTCCAACCTGACCATCGTAAATTCCATACTCTGGGACGATGCACACGAAGAGTTGATCGTTGACTCCGGAACTCCTTTGATAACTTATTCCACCATCCAGGGCGGCTGGGAGGGTGAAGGCAATATCGATGAGGATCCCATGTTCACAGCACCACAGGAGGGCGACTTTCACTTGCTGCCAGACTCTCCAAGCATCGATTCGGGAGACCCTTTTTCAAGACTGGATCTAGATAGCACCATCAATGATATGGGCTGTTACGGAGGGATGGGTGATCTGCCTGAGGGGGTTATCGGAGGATCGGTATCCGGTAAGCTGTCCAAATCTGGATCCCCTTATATTATTTCGGAGAACCTGGTGATTGAATCCGACAGTACTCTCATTGTGGAAAAGGGTGTAGAGCTTCTTCTGCACAACCATGGTGGCATCACCGTGTATGGGGAATTGCTCGCGGAAGGAGCCCCCGATGATTCGATAACCATAAAAAGATATCGGGACTGGGACATTGGCGCAGGGATTCGTTTCGACGGAGGAAGTGGAACACTTGTCTATTGCACGATCAAGCACTGTCGCAACAGATTCGCGGGTGCGATCTATTGTCGCAGGGCTTCGCCAACTGTGTCGGATTGCTTCATATCAGAGAATACGGCTGACAGGTACGGTGGAGGGCTCTATTGCTTCGATTCTTCCGATCCGTCAATTCGAAACTGCCGTATCACAGGAAATACAAGTGCTTTCGGCGGCGGGATCTATCTTTACGAATCCTCGCCGGATATAGCCGATTGCATCATATCCGGAAATATCGCTACCATGAATGGAGGCGGGATCTATTGCTACAAAGGCGACTCCCCGGTCATCTCGCACTGCGAAATATCAGGGAATCAGACTTCCGACTCCGACGGAGACGGCGGAGGAATCTACTGCTATCGCTCCTCCCCGACCTTTATGAACTGCATCATTACCGGGAATAAAACCAGGGGATTTTACGACTGCGATGGCGGCGGAATCTATTGCGATGACTCCTGCCCGGAATTATCAGGCTGCACAATTTCGGAAAACACCGCTGGAGAAGGAGGAGGAATATATTGCAAAAACGACTCCTCACCGGTTATCACCGAGTGCGTGATTATCGGGAATCTGGTCGTTGATGATGGAGGTGGGCTCTTTTGTATAGAGTCCTCCCCGATTATCACGAGCTGCGATATAATCGGGAACATCACTACAAGCTGGGCAAGCGGCGGCGGTGGAATCTATTGCGGAAATTCCTCTCCGTATATAACGGGCTGCAGTATAACCGGAAATTCAGCCGAGGACTACGGCGGTGGGTTCTATTGTAACTATTATTCATCACCATTCATAGTCGACTGCACAATAGATGGGAATTCGGCCGGTGACTTCGGCGGCGGACTCCGATGCTACGACTCTTCCTCCCCGACCATTATAAATTGCAGTTTAAGCGGGAATACAGCCGGTTATCACGGTGGAGGGCTTTATATCTATGGTTCATCGCCGATAATCACCAACTGCATATTCTGGGGAGATTCACCTGAAGAAATATATGTTTATTCGGGAAACCCGGTCGTCGCTTTTTCAGACATCCAAGACGGCTGGCCAGGAGAAGGCAATCTCGATACCGATCCTTTCTTCGTAAAGAGGGAATGGGGAGACTACAGAATATGCTGGGATTCGCCCTGTATAGACTCCGGTCATCCCGATTCTCTCGATCCCGACGGAACGAGAATTGATATGGGCGCTCATTACTTCGATCAGGCCAAAGAGCTACTCGTCTATCTTTCACCCGAAACCTGCGAAATCGCTCCAGGCATCCATGGTTCGGTCTGCTATACCGTTTGCAATTCCAAGCCTTTTGAAATCAGTTTCGGCACCGCCGCAGTCATACGCCTTCCAGACGGTTCTCCCTGGGCAGGCAACCCGCTGGAGGAAGCGACTTACGCCTCGATCGCGCCATCCAGCAATATCAGTTGCGAATTCATTTATCAGGTGCCACCCGGATGGCTCTCCGGAACCTACTCCTTCGCGACCGGCGTCGGATCCGGCAGCCGGATCTTCGATCTCGACCACTTCGAATTTACCGTTGTCAAAGGTAGCGGGGACACCGAATAACCTTGTTGCCTGAATCCACGAGATTTTTCCTTACGTGAAGACAGACTCTTCCGATGGTGGGGATCCGGCACGGTTCCCGGTCAGATAGCCGAGAAGGCTGCTTCCCCGGGTTCGCCCGATCCCGGTAACCGGCTGCCGGATCATGTCGCACCGTTAAATCCCGATTGGAGATATCCAAGAGAAGATTCGGGTCTCTCGCGGCGGCATCCGGCCGGATCCCGTGTATATAACCTATTTTTTGACAAATAACGACGGACCGGATACATTTCTTTACATGGATGCGAGAACTTTCAGGATAATAAACAGGCTTTTATGGGATTACACCATATCGCCGGAGGATGTTTACGAAGTTATCCAGGGAAGGAAAGCTTCCTGCGCGCATTGGGATTTCGATACTATATTCCTCAGAATGCTGGAAAGACTCGGCTGGTACGACTTGCTGCACGTTCCGGGAGCAGATAAGATCAAATCGAGCTTGACACCTGAAATCATCGAAAAAATTTACCTGCCGGAGCGCCGAAAACATTATGAGCGGTTACGAAAAATATTACACGGAGAGTCTGTATCCTTTACAAAATGGGGTCCTGAGTTCAGTAAAAAAATCCGGAACTCCCTTTTTTCTAACAGGTGGTACAGCACCGGACCGCTCACGGACGATATCCTGTAAGGGTTGAAGAACTCCTGTTTTTCGCCGCAATGACGGCCCTCCGGTGTTTCAGCGGACGAGATTGCTCGATCGACACACGGCTTCGAAGAGAACGCCCATCCCAAACCGAACACTTCTCTCGGGGATAAGATTGTTCGATCGCCCGTTACAGCCGGACCCACCCGATTTGGAATTGAAGCTGACACTGCCGTCGATCGAGACGCTGGCCCGGATGTGCGCCGCCCAGGCGGGGTATCCTTCGCCGGAAAGGGTGGACTCCGCGATCATGGATGAGATTGTTTCCGCCGCCGAATCAGTGGCCGGGACGGTCCGTCCAAGCCACGTGGTGCGCTCGACCGGGGTTGTGCGGGTCGAGGATGGATGTATCCGCTGCGAGAATCTGGTGGTGGAAAGCATCAACTGGTCGCGGCTGGCGGCTGAACTGGAGGGAGAAATCCGCCTGTGGGCCTTCGCGGTCACCCTGGGGAGCGCCCTCGACGAGCTGATATCGGAACAGGGCGATGACAAACTGCTGTCAGCCTACCTTCTGGACGCCTGCGGCGCGGCCCTGGCCGTGCACCTGGAAGAGAGCGTTGCGGAACAGGTGGCGGAACGGGCTGCTTCGCTGGGGCTCGCGTCGACCCGCCATTTTTCACCCGGATACTGCGACTGGGAGATAAGCCGGGGGCAGGCGGAGCTTCTCAGGTTCCTGGAGCCGGGCAGGGCGGGGATATCCGTAGCCGCCACGGGGCTCATGACCCCGCTCAAGTCGGTCACCGCCGTGGTCCTGGCCGCTCGATCCGTACCCGGCCGCTCCCCCTGTCCACGCTGTTCGATCAAATGCGACCATCGACGTGAACCGTTCGAAGGGGAAAAAATATGGAAGAGTTGAAGAAACTGATCAGGGATGGACAGGCCGACGGCACCGCGGAACGGGTGCGGACGCTGCTCGACGGGGGAGCCGAACCCGACGTTCTGCTCAAGCAGGCCATGATCCCGGCCATGGACGAGGTCGGCACCCTGTTCCAGGAGGGCGAGTATTTCATGCCCGAGATGCTCATCGCGGCCCGGGCCATGCAGCGGGGGCTGGACATAATCAAGCCTCTTCTGGTCGGAACGGCGGCGTCATCCGCCGGAACGGTGCTGCTCGGTACCGTGGCCGGCGACCTCCACGACATCGGGAAGAACCTGGTGGGCATGTCCCTCGAAGGAGCGGGTTTCACCGTGGTGGACCTCGGCGCCGACGTGGCTCCGGCGGTATTCGCGGATGCGGTCAGGGAGCATAATCCCGCCGTCGTAGGTCTTTCCGCCCTCCTCACCACGACCCTCCCGGCAATGGAACAAACCATAAAAGCCATCAGGGACGGCGAGGGCGGCGGGCAGGTGCGGATCATGGTCGGGGGAGCGCCCCTGACCGAGGAAATGGCGCTGCGCATGGGGGCGGATTTTTACGGCGCCGACTCTGTGGCCGGCCGGGAATTCGCCAGAGCGACGGTGGGCGTATGAACCGTGGAGCGGCAGTCTGCGGCCGGCCGTTTGTGAGACGGTCGGCACCCGAGTCCCGACACCGCGCCTGCAGGTTTACATAATAAATCGCGCATGAAGCTGACGACCGCTTCGCGTTCGCAGCTTATCCGCGAAAGGGTTTCCAAGCGCGAATGACGGGCTGGATCACGATATCGGAGCATAGATGATGAAAAAAGAACAGATGAGCCCGAAGGAAAGAGTTCATGCCACGGCGCGGGGGCTGCCCGTTGACCGTGTGCCCGTCTTCTACTGGTTCAACGCCCACATGGGCGCACGGCTCATAAGCCGCTACAGACAATCCGGCAGCCCGGCGGTGAACGCCTTCGCACGGTTCGTATGGAACCGGTTCGAAAAGGGCGGGGAGCACGAAGCCCGGGAACTCTGGCGTTTTATGCCGCTCTTCTTCGACGTGCATTCCTACAATTTCGCCAACGCATACAGCCTGGAACTGGGCGCCGACCAGGTGTATACCGCCTTTGCCACGCCCTGGAAATACGCCAGATTCTACCTGGCCGACGGCCATATCCGGGCCCGCGACATGTACGGCGTGGTGCGAGGCCTGGGGGGCGGAATCTACCCGGACATGCTCGAACCGGTCATCAACAACGTGGAGGACCTCGTCTCCTACCGGCCGCCCGACCCGGACAGGGACGACCTCTACGAGGTCTTCCGTCGTTACAGGAAAAAGTATCCCGAGGCGTCCATCCTTGCCGAGGTCTGGGGTCCGCAGGATTTCACCTCGACGTCGATGTTCGGCATGGAGCGGTTCATGCTCATGCTTTACGACCATCCGGAGGAGGTGAAAGCATTCTTGAGGCGCTGGACCGATTTCAACATCGCCGTCGCCGTCAACTCGGTCAAGGCGGGCGCGGATACCGTTTTCATCCTGGACGACTACGGATACGATAACCGCCCGCTCATCAGCATGAAGATGTGGCGGGAATTCATCAAGCCCGAACTCAAACGTATCGTGGATGCCACCCACGAGGCCGGCGCCCTGGCGGTGCTCCATTCCTGCGGCTTCCAGATGCCGTTCCTGGAGCACTATGTCGAGCTCGAAATCGACATGCTCCAGGCCTTCCAGCCGAAAGCGGGCAACGACTTCGCAAAAGCCTTCGCCGAATACGGGGATAAGATCACCTTCATCACCGGCATCGACATCCAGCAGGGGGAGTTCATGACCCCGGCCGAATTCCGCGCCGACATCCTCAAAAGCTACGAAATCGGCGGAAAGAAAGGGCGTCACATTCTCGGAACCAGCCACGAAATCCAGTACACCATGCCCCTCGAAAACATGGCGAGCATGTTCGACACCGTCGCCGAAATCCAAGCGGGCCGCCACGACTGAAACCACGGAAGCGCAAACTCTACCTCCACCGGCGAAACCGTGGACCCGGATCCAGAACCGGATCCAGAACCAGATCCGGAACCATCCGGTTTAAACAGCTCCCGGTTCTAGAACGGTTGAATCGCTGCCAGGCTACCATTTGATTTCACGGCATCCACAGAGGTTGGCAGATGGTGTATAGCGCCAGCATCAGGAGAAGCACGTAGCTGATGAGGCGCAGTTTCGGTTTGGGGATTTTGCGTCCCAGGCGGAGTCCGGGGATGACGCCCAGCAGCATTATGGGGCTGACGCACAACCCGATCCCCGCCGCATGAACCGCGTCCATGCCGAATTTCCGGAACAGGAAAAACTGCGAAACCGGCGTCAACGCGGTGAAATAGGCCCAGATCATGGCGCGGCTTCGCTCGTTGGACCATGTGTGAGCCATCACCCACATGACCACGGGCGGCCCGCCCATCCCCGAGACGCCGCAGATGAATCCGCTCAGGGGAAACACCCCGGCCATCCAGCCCCAGTGCAGTTTATCCCGCGGTCGAACCCTGCCGAACCACTGGATGACCACCGCCCCGAGAACGATGCAGCCGAAGATCTGACGTATCCTCTCCTCGCTGATGTGCAGGATGATCAGTTCCAGCACCCGGACGCCGATCGGGACCGCAGCCCCGGCCAGGCAAATCGTGAGAAAAACCAGCCGCCACCGGATTTCGCGGCGCAGCGAATAGAGCCCGATCAGGGTCTGAACGCCGCTGCAGACCGAAATCGCCGCGATCGCCTCGTAAGGCTCCATTCCGAGCAGGATGAGGATCGGGATTGCGAAAATGCCGAATCCGAAACCGGCGGCGCTCTGCAGCCCACCGCCGAAGATGACGACGACTCCGACAATCACTATCCACTGAACATCCACGAGAAGCCCCCGGCAACCAATCCCGTTCACGTTTCAGGGTTATCACCCCGGGATTCGACGATTCTACTTGTTTCAACCTCCATCCGAAAGGAACTTTCCCTGCGTTCGCGAGACGAAACAACTTTTTGCCGGGAATTTGACTTTTCCCCGCGTGGAGAAAATCCCGAGCCGGGCCTGCAATCCTGCCGAAGCTGATCGAAGTGGATGGCCGACCGTGTGCGTGTTAGACTTATTCGTAATTACTGAAAATACGGACAAGGGGAAGCGGAGTGGCACGCAACATCACCAGTATCCTATCGATGACCTGCCTTTTATTTCTTCTTTTCATTTCAGAGGCGCTTGCCGCAACTATCCGTGTGCCTTCCGAGCAGCCGACGATCCAGGCGGGCATCGACGCCTCCGTGGATGGAGACACGGTGCTCGTCGCAGGCGGCACATACACGGGCGCCGGAAATAAAAATCTCGACTACTGCGGCAAAGCTGTTACCGTTTTGTCGGAAAACGGACCGGCCGGTACAATCCTAGACTGCGAAAACGACGGCAGGGGGTTTTATTTCGGCAATGGTGAAGATTCTTCATCCAGGCTGGAGGGATTCACTATCCGCAACGGGAACGTGGACGACGACGGAGGCGCGATCCTGTGTTACGACTCTTCTCCGGCCGTCGCGGATTGTATCATCTCCTCGAATACGGCCTCCGGCTGGTATTCCGCCGGGGGCGGAGTATATTGTTTCTCCTCACCGTCCGCTGTTTTTACAGGCTGCACCATAACGGGGAATTCGGCTGAGTATAAGGGAGGCGGGATCTGCTGCCAGGCCTGGTCCTTTCCGATCATTACCGATTGCACGATCTCGGGAAATTCAGCCGGTGATTACGGAGGCGGCATCCAGTGCGACGACTCCTCCCCGGAAGTGACGAACTGCATCATCATCGACAATACCGGCAGTCGCAGCGGAGGAGGGATCTATTGCTGGAATTCCTCACCGGCCTTCTCGGGTTGTTCGATTTCGGGGAATGCGGCGGATGCTCAACAGGGTGACGGCGGGGGCGTGTATTGCGGAGGCGGCTCCTCCCCTGCCGTCTCGCACTGCACGATTTCGGAGAATACGGCTCTATCCGACGGCGGAGGGGTCTACTGCACCGGTTCTTCCCCGATCATCGGGAACACCACCATATCCGGGAATGAAGCCGGCTTTTACGGCGGCGGGGTCTACGGCTCCGACACGGATCTCGAGATAACCGGCAGCGTAATCAGAGGCAATTCGGCCGAGGAGGGCGGCGGGATCCACTGCCGCTGGTATTCCCGTCCGACCATGACGAACGTCGTTATCGCCGGTAATGCGGCCGGCATCGGCGGCGGGGTCTACAGCGTGGACTCCGATCCGGTATTGACGAACTGCACGGTAACAGGAAACACATCCGCTCTGAACGGGGGCGGTTTCTTCTGCGACGATTCCTCCTATCCGGTCATGATAAGCTGCATATTCTGGAACGATTCACCCGAAGAGATACATGTTCGCGCGGGAAAACCGAGCGTCATATTTTCGGACGTCCAGGGGGGATGGTCCGGTCCCGGCAATATCGACGCCGACCCCTTTTTCGTTATGGAAGAGTGGGGGGATCAGCGGCTTTGCTGGGGATCTCCCTGCATCGACACGGGGAAATCCGGTTCGGTCGATCCGGACGGAACGAGAATCGACATGGGCGCAAACTATTTCGACCAGTCCAGGGAGCTCATCGTCTATCTCTCGCCCGAAACCGATGAAATCGCATCCGGCGATTCCGGCTCCGTCCGTTACACCGTATGCAACTCGAAGCTTTACGAAATCAGCTTCGGCGCCGCTGCGGCCATCCGGCAACCGAGCGGCGCTCCCTGGCCCGGCAACCCGCTTGAGGAACCGCTTTTCATGTCGATAGCGCCATCCGGCAACGAAACCCGCGATTTCGCGTACCTGGTGCCGCCCGGCTGGGTCCCCGGAACCTACTCCTTCGCCGCGGGAGTCGGTTACGGCGGACGGATCTACGACCTCGACCACTTCGAATTCACAGTGGTCGACAATGATGGCGGCGAATAATCCTGTCCGTTGGAGTCCATGGAAATTTTCCTCACGTCAGATCGGGTCAAAAGTCATCCAGTCGGCAGGAATCGTTCAGAATCCCATGGATACGAACCTTTGGGCAGGTGGGGAAGGGAGCGCCTTCCCGCCCTGAGGAGCACGCTGCGTCATCCGGGCAGAAAGGCGCTCCCTCCTCATTTCCCCGGTGACGAAACCTGGAAGAAGGCAACTGAAACTCGTATCCTCTTTTTGACCCAGTCTGACGTGAAGAATCCGGGGGCGATCTCAAGGTTCGGGCAGGCTGAGGAGGAAGCGCCACGCCGGTTCGATCTTTATTTTTCCCGCGTCAACCGTTATCTCGTCCTCCTGGTTCCGCGTCACGATCGTGCCCGACTTCAGGCCCTGTTCGGCCATTGCTTCACTCAAAGCGGAAACCTCCCGTTTCCTGGTTTTCGGTTCGGCGATCGATTCGCAAACCTGAACAAGCACGGGAGAACGGGCCTGCATTTGCACTAAAAAATCAACCTCCCGGCCGCTCTTCGTCTTGTAATAAAAAATACCCGGTGTGACGCGTCTGAACGCCGTGAACACGAGGTTCTCCAGCAAATGGCCGGAGTTCACAAGAATACCCGATGCAATCGAAGTGACAAGGGCATGGTCGATGCAATAGCACTTTTTCGGGTTTGTTCTGCTGCGGGCGAGTGACGAATCGAATATCCTAACGGTAAATAAAAAATAGGCGTCTTCGAACCATACGAGGTAATCCGACACAGCTGACTTCGGGGCTTTATGCCCCAGGGATTTAAGATAACCGGTCAGACTGTTGACCGAGTAGAGCGAGGCGATATTGTCGATAAGCCGGTGCGCCAGGTCCTTTACCGCTCTCGGGTGTGAAATATCATGCCGCTCGACCAGATCCCTGAACAGTATCGCCTGAAAATATTCCTGGTGGATTTTGATTCGCAAGTGCCGATCGAGGCCGGCGACTTCCGGAAACCCGCCGGTTTCCCAGTATTCTTCGAACGCCTTCTGCACGAACAACCGTTTCCTGGTCGACAGCCGGCCTGCAGCATCAATCTTCTTGAAGTCCAGGAACTCCCTGAATGAAAAAGGAAACATTTCCCAGGACAATGCCCTCCCCCGCATCTGCGTGGCTATTTCCCTCGAAAGCATCCGGGCCGATGAACCGGTTATGTGCACGACACATTTTTCGGTTCGCATCACCCGGTCCACGAAAGGCTCCCATCCGTCGACCGCCTGGATTTCGTCAAAAAAATAATACACCGTCTCCGCGTTCTTCTTTTCAGGATATATAGAATAGTAGGCTTCGGTGATCGCTCCTAAACCCTCCTTCCGAAGGTTATGAAGACGATCGTCAAAAAAATTCAGATAAAGGATGTTTTCTCGAGGAACGCCGTCGTCGAGCAGTCGTTTGATCACCTGGAACAGGCTGGTGGTTTTCCCGCTGCGGCGCACACCGATACAGACTGCGGCTTTTCCGCGAACCGCCCTGATTTTCAAGCGCCTGGGAACACCTGTCTCGAGTTCGAGCTCCTGATAATCCAGTATGATCGACTTCATTGCTTCAATCATGTAACGCTCTCCCGGCTGCAGATATTGCCAGTCAGAATACTTATTGGTAATTTATATTACCACTTTAAACAATCGCCGTCAAGCGTTATTACCAGATCAAGAGTATCAACAATGCCGGGAAAGCTGTTGTCGTTCTGTCGGCAGGCTGAGGAGGAAGCGCCGCGCCGGTTCGATCTTTATTTTCCCCGCGTCAACCGTTATCTCGTCCTCCTGGTTCCGCGTCACGATCGGCCCGAATCAGGCCTTGCCCGGCCATTGCTGCTTAATCCGGTGGGATCGATCACCTGATCCGGTTTTCGGTTCTGTGATCGATATGGCGTTCAGCCGGATCCCCCATACCGGATACGGAGCCCCGGGAAGCGCTTCCGGGATCGCTGATCCGGTCCATCCATACGGCTATCCCGCAGAGACGCCGTCACAGCGGGAAAGGTACGCCCTGGCGGTGACGTCGTCCCGGCACCTGGCGAGGCAGTCGCGGAACAGCGTTGCCGCGCGGTTCCGGTCGCCGTCATGGAAGAGCGCTACAGCCTCCTGGAACGAATCCCTGGTATCCAGCTTACTCTCCTTGAGACCGGGGGGATCGGCATCGAAGACTTCGTAGATGCTTACCGGCTCGACCCGCCCCCGCACCCGGACCCAGTCGATTAACCTCATGGAGAAGGTCTCCAGCCGGTTCAGGCGATGGTGGGTCATACCGCTGATCAGGATCGATGAACCGTGGTTCTTGTTCATCCCTTCGATACGGGAGGCGAGGTTCACGGCATCGCTGATGACCGTCCCCTCCATCCGGTCGCGCCCCCCGACAATGCCGAGCATCATCGGCCCGGTATGGATACCGATGCCGATGCGGATTCCGCCGTGCGCATCACCAAACTCCCGGTTGAACCCGTCGAGCTCCGCCTGCATCGCCACCGCGGCCGCCACCGCCCGGTCCGGATCTCCCTCGAAGAGCGCCATCACTCCGTCGCCGAGGAACTTCACGATGAAACCGCCGTGACGCGTCACCACCGGTTCCATGGTGCGGTGGTACGCGTTGATGAAGCGAAAATTCCGTTCCGGGCTCATCCGCTCGGAGAGTGTGGTGAAGGACCTGATGTCCGAAAACAGAATGGACATCTCCTTGCGAATACAGTCGCCGAGTTCTATCGAAAGGATGTCCCTCTTCTCGAGGCTCTCGAGGAATTCCCGCGGGACGAAGCGGCGAAAGGTTTCACTCAGCGCGGCAACCTTACGCGACTCGTCGAGCTCCCGCCGAAGCGCTTCCTCCCGCTCCTTCTTGAAGATATTGAACCGATCGCCGAGGGCGAGAGAGAGGAGCGTGACCTCGATCACCGAGCCTATTCTGTACGCATTCTCCGTGATGATGTTGATGGGCAGGATGCCGAAGAGAGTGAGTACGAGCACGCCCATGCCCGCGAGGTACCAGAGCCAGGCGACGAGGAAGTAGCGTGCCGGGCGGTATCCCCTCCTCCAGCATACCGCGCCCGCCGTGAGGAGCGTCACGGGGATGACGAATCCTTCGAGCGAGAGGCAGCGGTTCACCACCTGGGACTGCACCAGGAAAGGCGCCGCCATGGTAGCGAGCGCGCAGGCCGTCAACACCAGGAAAACCACGTTGAACCCGGGTGCGTTTCGCTTGATATCCAGGTAGCGCCTTGTGAACTGTATCACGAAAACCATGCCGAAGCTGCCGAAGAAGATCGGGCTCGCCTGCTTCCAGCCGGGCGAGTCCGGCCAGAGGAGTTCGTATGCGATTCCGTCGAAGGAGGAGAGGAAGAGAATGTTCCCGATGATGTAGAGCACGTAGTAGAGATAGGTCGAGTCGCGGACGGCGGTGAGGATGAGCAGGTTGTAAAGGGCGATCACGGCCAGGGCGCCGTAGAGCAGGCCGCGCACCAGGCGGTCGAGCCGATCGTGCCGTGCGAAGGACGCCGGGTTCCATATCTTCACGGGAAGGCGCATGGTGCCGTTGCTCGCGAAGCGCAGGTACACGTCGATCGAATCACCCGCAGCGAGCGTTACCGGGAAAAGCGGGTGGCGGTGACGCACTTCCCTTTCGGTGAGCGGAATCTTGTCTCCGGACTCGAAAGTCGCCTCCAGTGTGCCGTCCGGGCGGAGGAAGTAAGCCGTCACCCAGTCCATGTTCGGATGCGGATGCTCGAGGATCCATTCCGCGGGACGGGACAAGCCGTTCTTGAGCCGGAACCTCATCCAGAAGACCGAATCGGAGAACCCGAAGCTCGGGACGGCACGGCCGCTGCCCGAGAAATGGCCCGTAAGGACCGGCGATACCACCTCCAGGATGCTGAACCTCCCCGCCGCATCCTCGAGGATTTCGCTCCCGCCGCCGATGGGAAACGACTCCATGCCTTCTTCGAGGAGAGTCAGGGGAACGGCGAGCGCCGTGCCGGAGAGAAGCATTATCGCCAGCAGCAGTGCGAGGTATCCCGTTCGGCATCCCATGGGTCTGTTCCCTTCCCGGTCCCGGGGCGGGCGTAACCGGGCCGCCCGCGCCGTCCGTGCTACTTCATGAATCCGTATCGCTTCAATTTCTTGATGAGCCCCTGCCTGCTGAGGCCGAGCGCGGCCGCCGTGCGCGTCCGGTTGCCGCCGTGGTCGCGGAGTGCTTCCCGGATGAGTCTTTTTTCAAGCGCTTCCACCCTCTCTTTCAAGCCATCCTCGTCCGGCAGCGGCGCGCCGCCCGCCGCGGAACGCCCGACCTCGCGGATTGCCTCCGAGAGATCACCCGCCCCGATCACCCGCCGCCGGGTCAGAACCACGATCCGCTTGATCTCGTTTTCGAGCTCACGGACGTTACCGGGCCACCGGTAGCGCTTCAGGCAATGAAGCGCGTCGGGTGCGAACCGCTTCGGCTCGCGGTTCATTTCGCGGCAGTACCGGGCGAGAAAGTAAGCCGCGAGCATGGGAATGTCGTCCGGAATCTCCGTGAGGGAGGGCACTGTAAGGTGAATCACCTTCAGGCGGTAGTAGAGATCCTCCCTGAACGCTCCTTCGGCGATCTCGCGTTCGAGGTTCTTGTTCGTGGCGGCGAGGACCCGCACGTCCACCAGAACCGACCCGCGTCCGCCGACACGTTCTATCACCCCTTCCTGGAGCGCTCGCAGTATCTTCGCCTGGGCGGTAAGGCTCAGGTCGCCTATCTCATCGAGGAAAAGGGTGCCGGTGTCGGCTTCCTGGAACTTGCCGGGGCGCCGCTCCACCCCGGTGGCGACCCCCTTTTCGATGCCGAACAGCTCGCTCTCGAGGAGCGTATCGGGAAGGGCCGCGCAGTTCAGGGCCACCAGAGGATTACCCGCCCGCGGGGAGCCGTAGTGGATGGCGCGGGCGCACAGCTCCTTTCCCGTGCCGCTCTCGCCGGTGATGAGGACGTTCACGGAGCTGTCGCTGATCTGGTCGATGAGATCCCGCATGTGGCGAAGTTTCTCGCTGTTCCCGATGATGTGTTTTGTCGAGAACCGCTCCTCGACCTCCCGGAGGAGCTGCAAATTCTGTACCTGGAGTCGATCCCGGTGCCACCGGAGCTCCTGGATATGCTGCGCCGTCTCGAAGGCGACCGCGGCCTGGGACGCGAGCGCCTTGAGGAGTTCCTCGTCGTCCGCGTCGAAAGGGCCGGCGTGCTTGTTCAGCACCTCGAAGGCGCCGATTATCTCGCCCCCGTGGTTCCGCATGGGCACGGCGAGCAGGCGCTCGGTCGTGTAGCCCATCACGGCGTCGATATCTCCGTAGAACCGCTCGTCCGACCGGGCGTCGGCCACATTTATCACTTCACCCGTCCTGATCACCGCGCCGGCGATCCCCTTGTCCGCGTCGAACCGGATCGGCTCGATGCCGATCGCCACCTGGGACCAGAGCTCGTTCGCGTCCCGGTCGAGAAGGAAGATACTCGCCCGGTCAGCTTCCATGAGCGTCGCCGCCTCCCGCGCCACCAGGTCGAGCAGGGCGGCGAGGTCGTGCTCGGAGCTCATCATCTGGCATATACCGAGGAGCGACTGGAGCTTCTCGGACGTCTTGGACATGTCGTGCGTATCGCGGCCGTCACGGTCGTTCATGCTACCAACTTTCCAAAGCCCGGATCGCCTCCCGCCGCTCCCTGTTCCGCCGTTCCGGGGTCGTTGCCGTTTTACTGATTCGAAATCTTATTCTTTTTATAGCACATCGCCCGCCGCATGTCAACAACGTTGACGGAACGGCCGGATCGGTGTCAACGATGGATACATCGCCGCTATCCCGAATGTTCACGGCGCTTTCGAGTCCGCGGCCCCCACAGGGCGTCAACCAAGTTTACACCAATCGACCTGACGCTCCTTCGCCGGGACCGGTGCACGATCGGGAACCGCATTTTTAATTCATTCCAATGCAACAAGTTACAAGCTTTCTCGTCATCTTTCTTTCTGCCTGAAACTCCGGTACAGCCCGTGCAATTACACCAGGACAGGCAAGGAGGAAAACGATGAGAAACAGAACGGAAAAACGAGGCGAAGAAGGAAGGATACAGAAAGGGCGCCGGCGTTTCGAGCCGGGGGCAGGAACCAAAGCAGTGCGCTGCGCCGCAGCGGTATTCGCACTTTTCACACTCGTGTCGAGCGCGTCGGCCGCTTACACGATATCGTTCGATGAACAGTGGACACCAACCGGTTCTCCGTACGAATTCACCGAGCATGTCGTAGTCGAGGAAGGCGCGACGCTGACGATTACCCCTGGCACGGTCGTCCGCTTCGGCCGCTCCAATCCCGACCGGCGCGGCGAAACACCCGGCTGCCGGCTCATGGTGCGGGGCACTCTCGTGGCGGCGGGATCGCCGGGCGCGCCGGTTATTTTCGAAGGGCTGGACGGCGAGACGGACGATTGGGGCGGTATCCTGTTCACCGACACCTCCGGGGATGCACGCTTCGACGGGAAGGGTCGGTACCTGGGCGGTTCGGTCATTGCGTATGCCGCCATCAGGCACGCCGGAAACTCGGCCGTCTTCGCTGAACACGCGTCACCCTACCTCCACGAGGTTCTGTTCGAAGGGAACGAGGCCCTTTACGACAAGGGCGAGGAGATCGTAGTGGATCCGAGCCAGCTGCCGGACGAGCGGATCATGGGCGGCGCGGTATACTTCTACCGGCCCGACAGCCCGGTCGGCGTGGTGCGGTGCTCGTTTTCGGGCAACGCCTCCGCCCACGTGGGCGGCGCCCTCGCCCTGGTCGAGAGCTACGGACTGCCCGCTTACGTGGTCGGCTGCAGCTTCAACGGGAACGCTACCGGCGCCAAGGGAGGCGGCGCGGTGCGGCTCCTCGGAGCATCGCCGCGGTTCATCGACTGCATATTCGACGTGAACGATGCCGAACGGGGCGGCGCGATCCACGCCTCCTACGACGCGAACTTGACCCTCTCCGGCTGCACCTTCACGGCGAACCGGGCGGCCCGCATGGGCGGCGCCCTCTTCATCGCGCACGAGTCGCACGCGGCGGTTACGGACTGCACATTCGAAGACAACGAGGTGGATGCCGGGTCCGACATGGGCGGCGGCGCCATCAGCATCCACTCTAACGGATCCGCGGAGCTCGAAGCATGCTCCTTCACCGGGAACATCGCCCCCGAGGCGGGCGCCCTGCTCCTCACCCACAAGAAGATGCTCGATTCCTTTCCCGTGCGCGCGGCGTGCTGCAGCTTCTCCGGAAACATCGCCCTCACCGAGGGAGCGCCCCACGCCATCGAGGCGATTGACTGGAACCACATCGAGATCGAGGAGTGCACCTTTGCGAACGCCGCGGGGAGCGGTATCGAGGTGCTCGTCGGCGTCGGCGTCTTCGAGGAACGCACCGACCACGCCGCCGACTTCAGCGGCAACTACTGGGAGTTCGGATCCTCGGAAGACCTGGTCGCCACGGTCTCCTGGGAGCAAGGCCTCGACGAACCCGAGATAATCACAGGTGACAACCTCGGCGAACCCGCCGCCTGCGCGGCCGGAGTTTGAAAAGTGACCCGGAATAATCCACCCAGACGGAATCCGCTGAGATTTTCTTCACGCGAAGAATCGGCTTCAGAGACGCCCGGAAATCCGGGGCCGCCGGAACCGGGAAATCGAACCCGGATTTTCTCCACGTGGGGAAGCGGCGGCGGAGACGGCGGGAAATCTGAGTCGGGATTTTCTTCATGTGAAGAATCAAGTGAGGAATCAAATGAACCGATTCCGGGAATCCGTATCGGAACCGAAAAGTCAGCTTGTTTCAAGTTTGCCTGTCGCACAACTCGCTGCTATACTTTCAAGTGAATCAAGGAAACCCCTGACAAGGAGCCGCAATGTCTCCTAAAAACACTCAGCCTGTTGCCGCGATCTGTTTCACACTTATTCTTTCATCATCAATGTTGTTCGCCGCAACCATCCGCTTACCCTCGGAGGAACCGACCATTCAAGCCGGTATCGACGCCTCGGTAGATGGTGACACGGTGCTCGTGGCCGACGGAATGTACACCGGCTACGGAAACAAGAACCTCGAATACGGGGGCAAGGCGATAACCGTTGTTTCAGAGAACGGACCTGAATACACCGTCATCGACTGCGAAAACAGTGGCAGGGGATTTTACTTCAGCAATTATGAAGGCCAAAACTCCAGGTTGGGTGGATTCACAATCCGAAACGGCCGGGTCGATGGCGACGGCGGTGGAATCTATTGCTACGCCGCTTCCCCAACCATGACGGACTGCACCATAACCAACTGTAGTACTCAAGGTTTATATGTGAAAGAGGGTGGTGGGATTTCCTGCAAATCCTGGTCCTCCCCCACCATCGTGAACTGCGCAATATCCCAGAATTACGCCAACTGGGCCGGCGGCGGGATTTCTTGCCGTAGCGAATCCTCCCCCACCATTGTGAACTGCCCGATCACAGGGAACGTGGGCGCAGCTGGCGGCGGCGGGATCTCTTGCAATAGTGAATCCTCCCCCACCATCACAAACTGTACGATTTCTGGGAATAGGGCTGAGTCCCTTGGCGGCGGGATCGATTGCCTTAACAGATCCTCCCCCACCATCTTGAACTGCATCATAACCGGGAATGTGGCCGATTTCTATGGCCACGCATTAGGCGGCGGAATCCATTGCAGCTCCTCAACGACCATCTTGAACTGCATCATAACCGGGAATGTGGTCGATGAATGGGGCGGCGGAATCTACTGCAGCTCCTCAACGACCATCTTGAACTGCATCATAGCCGGGAATATGGCCGATGAAGGGGGCGGCGGTATCTATTGCAGCTCCTCAACGACCATCTTGAACTGCACCATAACAGGGAATGTTGTCGGCTCCCCTTTCCGTGGTGGAGGAATATATGGCTCCCCCACGGTTAAGAATTGCATTCTCTGGGATGATTCTCCCGACGAAATCTATGGATCTCCTACCATCATCTATTCTGATATTCAGGGAGGTTGGCCCGGAGAAGGTAATATTGATGATGATCCAATTTTCACACTCAAATCCTGGTTCGGATTCGATTATGGCCTGCGGACCGATTCACCATGCATCGACGCCGGCGATCCCGCCATTGAAGACGAGATATATGACTGGCATCCATTCTGCCCGGATTGGTATGTCAACGGAGTCCGTTCCGACATGGGAGCGTACGGCGGGCCGGGGAATATCGACTGGTTAAGGTAATCGGAGGTCGCGGTGGATTGGATGGTTCAACATTGGGACACTACTGATGAAAAGTTAAAAAAGGAGGTGCGCTGTGTTTAATGGGAGATATTCTAACAGAAGAGGCAAAGGGAATAGAGGCGGCACATCCGGATTCTCAATTTATAATCTTATCAGAGGATGTTTTTTGTATCTCTTCACTTCGTTATTCATCATAGAGCTCATAACCTGCACGGTTGCATATTCTTCGGTTCTCCCATATGAGATAGATGAAGAATATTGGGGAAAAATCACTGTTAATCCCTCATCTTGCCATGCTGGAGAAGAAGGAAAAACGTGGACGATAACATATACTGCAGGTCCAAGGGGCTTTTGGAATTGGAACCAGCTTAAAGTGGCAATTTGGAAGGCAGGGCTGGAGGGCTTTCTAAGCGAGAACTTTCCATACTTCTCCCCTCCACAAATGTCCGATCCATATGGGAGGGGATATGTTACTTTATCCTCTAATGCAGTGGGTTGGATAGAAAACGAGAATCAGTGCGGTAACATATTTGTTCAACCGATTGAGAATCTGTTTGAAGGGGATTCGCTGACTATCATATATGGTGATACCTCAGCAGGGGGTGAAGGAGCCTATGCTCCTTTTGCCGCGTATGAAGATTGCATGACATTTGAGATAATAAATAATAAAGAAAAAATGGCTCTGTCTTGTCACACAGAAGTCCTCCCTCAGGATGGTTCAATTCTGGAACCAAGTGCTCCAACAACAGTGAAAAAGAGTGATACCTTTGAACTCAAGGTTATTGTGTTCGATAAATATTTCAATGTTGACCCCTCATATGTGGTTCAACCTGATGATTGGAACTTGAATTCGGATATAGATTTTAGTTATAAATTAGTTTCCTCCTCAGGTGGATGTTACATCTTCGAAGTTACGATAGAAGAGACCGGCGTTTGCTGTATCGAGGTTTCTGATGGGATTCTTCTTGGGACCAGCAATCCAATACATGTCTCTAACGAAGACGGTTATGTAATATACTGGGGGGATATCCATGGCCACACAACTATGAGTGACGGCCTTCTTCACCCTTCCAGCTATCTCATGTATGCACGAGACTTTTGTGATCTGGATTTCGCTGCGATCACAGATCACGATAAACTGTTAACAGGATGCGGGTGGGACACGGTTCGGTCAAATATAGAAAGCTATAATGATCCAGGAAACTTTGTGACCTTTCTTGGATACGAATGGACCTCAAACGTCTGGAATCATAAGATAGTATGGTATAAGGATAAATACGATGAAGTTACTGTTTTCACCAGCAGATCGTCAGAATACCCCTGGAGAGAAGCTTTCGATCCGGCAGAGCTGGAAGATTGCTTAGAGGAACTTAACAATTTCAATGGGGCGCAAGCAGTTGTTGCTTCTCACCACGTGAACCATGGAAATGCTCCGGATTGGGGAATTGATATCAGTGATTCCCTTCAGCGTCTCGTTGAAATATATTCTATTCTTGGTAGTTCTGAAGCAACGGCGGATTCAACCTGGAGAATGTATGGAAGGGGAAGCTATGATGTGCAATGGGGATTGGGAGTTCCTTATATGGTTGGGATATATGGCAGCGGTGATACTCATGGTGGTCATCCAGGAAAAGGATATGGTATTCAAAAAAGAGAAGATGCAGCCACTTCAAAAAATCCGGCCGGTCTTGTCGCAGCTATTGTGAACTCAGATGAAGGTCTCACCCGGGAGAGTCTATGGGATGCATTGTGGAACAGAAGGATTTACGCCACAAGCGGAGAGAGGATTCTGGTGGATTTCCGAATTGATGGAAAACTGCCTGGAGAAACAGTGAGAACATCGGAACTTCCCGTAATAGAAATGAATGTCGCCGCGCGGCAGGATCTCGAATGCATAGAACTCATAAGAAATGGAACAGTAATTTTTTATGAACAACCGCCTGGAAGGGCATTCTCAACGAGTTTTGTGGATGAGACATTTTTTCGCCCCTCCTACTATTATTTGCGTGCGACACAGAAGTCAACGGTTGAAAACGAGGGAATCGAGAAAGCCTGGACAAGTCCTATATGGGTGGAACCTCAGTGAGCAATATTGTGATTTACCCAGGTCGCGTCATTTTTCTGGTATGTAAATACTCCTTTAATTTTCGTGCTTGAATTCTTTCTTTGACAGAATCTTCATTCCCTTCAATTTCATTTGACCGGGAGTATCATTCATATATCTGCACTACTGTCCCATTGTTAGTCAAACAATTTCAACTGTTTACATAATGCATCCTCTTCAGAGGTGTAATCTGTAGGAGTATCCCCATCCATCAAAAGATTCGGCTTATTTAACCCGTCAGCATCCCAAGAATATTCCCACCGGTTTCCCAATGATATTCCTATCAGTTTCCCAGGGATGCCCTCATCAGCACCTCGGAACCCGGCCCGGCAGGAGATCGAGTTCGAAACCGTCAGCGTCTCAGGATGCGCCCCGGAAGAGGGTCAGGTTCGAAGCCGTCCGGGTCGAGGAGCTTCTTCCCGTTGATGAACACGTATTCGATCCCTTCGGGGTGGTGACGGGGATCCTGAAACGTGGTCCGGGTTCGGATACGATCCGGGTTGAAGACCACGAGATCCGCGAAGCATCCGTGGTCGATGCGGCCGCGGTTCCGGAGGCCGGCCTGTTCGGCGGGGAGGAGCGTCATCTTCCTCACCGCTTCTTCGAGGCTGATGGCGCGGCGCCGTGTCACGAACTCCTCTATGTAGCCGGGATAGCAGTCGTAAAAGAGGTGGGACGGCCGGCCGAAACCGAGGAGAATCGTGTCGGTGACTATGGAGGCGCCGGGGTCGAGCAGCGGAGCGTTGATCAGATCGAGGGCGAGCTTGTCGTCGGGGTCGGACATCCCTCCGAATACGAGGACCCGCCCCTCCTCCTCGAGCAGCAGATCGCAGGCTGCGTCGAGCGGGTCGGAGGCGCGTTCGCAGGCCAGGGCCGTGAGGGAAGCGCCTTCGTATTTACTGTTGCGGTCGCTCGCCACGGACATGATGCGGAGAGCGTCCCAGCCGAGCATCCTGACGAGGTTGAGAGACCAGTCGTCTCCGTGGTGGGGCCAGCGCGCCCTCCTGCCGCTGAAACTCCGTCGCAGCCGCTCCCTCACCCGCGGATCGGACAGGCGGCGGAGCACCTTCGCTGAACCGCCCTCGAGCAGCCACGGCGGAAAGAAGGCGAGAAGGTGGGTGAAGCCGGTGGTGGTCGGCAAAACGTCGGCGCCTGCAGCGACCCTGCCCTTCTCCCGAAGCCGTTCGAGCCTCGAGAGAACCCTCCGCAGCGGAAGATCTATCGGGAGCCTGGTTCCGGTGCTCCGCCTCCATGCGGAAAGCGCCGCCGTAAGAGGCTTCGAGAGGAACGCCGCTCTCCCGAGGTCGGGCACCCAGAGGAGATGGGAGAGCTGAACGCGGACGCCGGTCCGTTCCGCGATCCCAATCGCCTCGTCCGCCGCCCTTCCCACCCCGTCGGTATAGCTTCGGAGGTGGAGGGCAAGGTATCCTCCCGCCCGGGCGACCGCTGCGGCGAGTTCCTCGATCTCATCGGTGGACGCCTGCAGCCCCGGAAAGTATTGAAGACCGCACGACATCCCGAACGCCCCCTGCTCGAGGCAGGTTTCGAGGTTCGAGCGCATCTTCCGCCGCGCATCCGCGCCGGGCGTCCCGGTGGAAAGACCCATGGCGTCGATCCTGAGGAGGGCGTGGGGCGCGAGCAGGGCGGCGTTGAGGAGGGTGCCCCGGCCCTCGAGAAAGGAGCAGAAGGAGTCGAAATCGTCCCATCCCGCGATATCCTCCTCCTCCCGTGAAGTGAAGGTGCGGATATACTCCGAAATGAGGTCTGCGTTCGGTCCTCCGGACGGCGCCATCGACATGCCGCAGTTTCCGCCAACGAAAGTGGTGATGCCCTGGCGCACGAGCGGCTCCAGGATACGGACGTGATCGGGATCGTAGATGCTCATTTCCGCGTGGGAATGGATATCGATGAAACCGGGGCAGGCGCAGCTCCCGTTCATATCGATTACCGAAACAGAGTCCGAGCCGTCGCTTCCAGCAGGCCCGGAGCTTGCCGGTCGATCGCCGGTCGCGGCCCGGCCGAACCGGGTTCCGGCACCGTTCAGCACGAAACGATCCCCCGCGATTCCGATGTCTCCGAGCCGGCTTTTACCGCCGGTGCCGTCGATAATCCGGCAGTTTTTCAGGAGGTAATCGAGTTTCATGCGGAATCTCCTTCCGCCATTCGCTGCCCGATTCGGGCCACCAGTTCGAGGAACCGCTCCCTGTCGGTGTCTTCGATCAACGCCAGAAGCCCGGCGGACACGTCCAGGAAGAGTTTTTTATACCGCGCCAGGACTTCCTCGCCCTTCGGAGCCAGCCGAACCTCCACCGCTCTCCTGTCGTTCGGTGCGGGAAGCCGTTCGAGCATCCCGTCGCGCACCATCCGGTCAGCCACCCAGCTGACCGTGCTGAGGGGCAGCTCCAGGGTTCCGGCGAGCTCGCCGATGCGGCGCGCGCCGAGCCTGTCGAGCCGGATGAGAATAGCCAGCTCCTTGGGATTCACGTCGAGCTGCGTATCCCGGTAAAGCTCGAGCCTGTTGTAGACGGCTTCGATCACCCCGGCAAGCAGCTCCGGACCCTGTCGCGCCTCTGTTTCATGCATCCCAATCCTCCAATCATTGGATATTATAATTATTATATTATCCAATCTTTGGAATAAATCAAGAGAAAATAACAATTTCTTGCGTTTCGAGCCGCAGCGCAAAGCGCCTATTCAAAGACAACTTTTCTTCACGTGGAGAAAGCCCGGCGTCCGGCAAAAAGTAGCAACCTCAACACCCGCACAGGGTCTGGTAGATCCGCCCAGCAACTGAAAAATCAGGTCACCTCAACACCCGCACAGGGTCAGTAGACCCGCCCGTCATCCGAAAAAATCGTTCCATGGGATCCGAGTTCTTTGAAATTCTAACGAGGCATTTTCCGGCAGTCGATCCCCTGCCGGAATTCGTATGCGCCCATGTCGATGACGCATCCCCCTCCCCCGGGGGCATCGAAGTCGGGGTTGCCCGCGTCTATGCATGGAGAATCCTGGGACAGCCGGTAATCGCCGTTATCCGGATCGATAAAAAGAGGATTCTCGTCGATATTCCCATCGAGCCAGTTGATGGTGACATTTCCGTGGGTGACGATTCCCGCATCTCCGAACTGAATATCTGAGTAGGAAACTGTAAGCGAGCTGTAAACGTTGTAGATGGAGAAGTAGATCTCCTCGGGCAGTCCATTCCAGAATATGGTGTTCTCCAGGCGGGGGTGAGAGTCGTAACAGTACATGGCGCTGCCCCAGAATCCCGCGGTATTTCCGCTCGCCGTCACGTTGACGAGGGTGGGGTTCGAGCGGTTCCCGCAGGAGATCGCGCCGGCCGAGGTGTAGGCGGTGTTATCCAGGATCGCGACGTTCACGAGCTCCGGGCTGCAGTCTTCGACGAAATCGAAGCCGCCGCCGTAGTCAGCGGCATTCCCGCGTACCATCACGTTGTAAAAGGAGGGATTGGAGTAGAATTTGCAGAAAACTCCTCCACCGTGGACGCTGGCCTCGTTACCGGAAATGTCCACATTCGTGAGGACCGCGTTCGAGCCGTACCAGCAGCTGAGCCCGCCTCCCGAGCCGCTGCTGTTCCCGGTCATCGTCACATTCTCGAGGATGGGGCTCGACGCATTGCAGCCGATGGCGCCGCCCGAGCCGGAAGCCGCGTTCCCGGAAAACTCTACATTCGTTATCGTCGGATCGGAGTCGTCGCAGTACATCCCGCCGCCGCTTCCGTAAATGGACCGGTTGCTGCTGATAAGCGTGTTCCCGAGGCTCGGGTTGGAATATAATGAACAGTAAATTCCGCCTCCCACGGTAGCCTCGTTCCCCTTGATGAACAGGTATTCCAGGCTGGGGTCGGAGCCCGCGCAGACAATCCCCCCGCCGAAAAAAGCATTGCCTCCGTTGGCAACGGTCAATCCCTTGAGAACCGCGTCGGGACCTTCCCCGTTCTCGAAGGTCGCCACGGTTCCGCTGCTGTCGCCGTCGATCACCGTTCGGGGAATGTAATAAGGATCTCCCGTGGTCAGGAATAACGATCCGACCGTTATGTCCTTTCCGTTGAAGTTGATATTCTCGACGTAAGTATCGGGCTGAACAAGAACCGTATCACCGGTCGCCGCGGCATCAATCCCGGCTTGAATCGTCGGCTGGTCCGCAGGAACGTGAATCGCAGCCGCGAAAACGCCGCTTGCGGCTGCAAGCGCGGCTGTTAAAACCAGGCAGTTTCTAAAGTAAGTCATCGGCACCCCCCCGAGGAAAGCTCAATGAACGGCTTTTATATCCAATACTCCTCATCTACCGAATGGTTCAGGAAAACTTCCCCGGTGCGTATTGCACCGGAGAAGTCTCACGGGGACAAGGCCATGTCGGCCTGCGATGGCACCGGGCCGGAAGGAATCAGTTGATGGCGGTAGTGATCAGGTTCGACGTGTTGTTTCTTTCGATGGTCTGAATATAAATCGGACCAACCGGAGCGCCGCCGGGAATGAACCTCGTGAGCGATACATCGCCGTCACCGTCGGCTACGGCGGAGCCGGCGTTTTGCGGGTTCGCCAGGTCCAGGGTGGCATCCAGCCCGGCGATATAGGTGCTTCCCGCTCCTGTCAGGCTGTACGCGAAATAGACCGTTCCGAACGGAGCGGCGCCGTGAGCCGTGAAGGTGACGTTCGTCCCGCGGACGAGGGTTCCGGGTTCGTCGAAAACCATGAGCTTGTCGGTGTCGGTCCTGGCCGCCCATGTTCTCCAGGTGGCGTCCCCCAGCGTGTATTCGGTGTGACTCCAGACTACGCCGGGATCGGCGATATCCTCATCGTTGCCGCTGTAATCGCCCCAGCGGGATTGAGAGGTCGGCCCGTCGCTCTCCTTGAGGCGGACGGAGGCGCGGAAAGCGCCTGCCGCATCGTAGAATTTCCGCCCGGCCCTGGCGATGTAAGGATAATCGCCGGAGGATGACCTGTTGCACGTGATCACGGCATCGTCGTCCTCGGTGACCGTGATATCGGGGAACCAGTTGTGCTCACCGGTTCCGTAGTCCAGGGTTCCGCTCTGCACGAGGGTCGGAGAGCCGCTGACCGGCCAGTTGTTCATCTTTATCTCGTACCAGCGCACCCGGGCCGTGTTGTTCTCGCCGATGGTGTGGGTCAGCCACAGCGAACCGTTTCGATAGACTCCATGCTTGATCCGGTCGTCGACCGTGTCGACCCTGTTCGACGAACCGTACTGTGTCGCATCCGGCGGGTAGGTGAAGTATGGCACGGTGATGTTGGTGTTGCTGATGGTGGGCGTGCCGGTGGCGTTCCTGACCGCATAGAGCCGGAGCTTCGTCGAGGATGTCCACGAAGTGGCGAAATACTGCGCCGGCGGATCGGCGTCATACGTCTTAACCGCACCGAGGGAAAGCAGGCTGGAGGATGTCTTGATGTACTTCAGCGTCACCGGGTCGCCGCTCAGCATCGGGTCCTTCTCGAAGATGTGGATGACGTTGCCGCCCGGCCAGCCAAAGTAGTCGGCGGTTACGTAGTATGCGTCCGTGCCGATGCCGAGGTTCTCGAAATCGATGTAATCGCCGATGTTATCCGTCTGAAAATAGTATTTATGCCATCCGTCGGTGGGATCGCTGGTCTTGGACACGGCTACATTCAGGCCGTCCTGGGAGTATCCCTGGTGGTCGGCTGTTGCCACGACGTAACGTCCGGCATGATTGTCATAAGCCGCCACCGGATCGAACAGGAACGTGCCTCCACTCTGCCCGGAAAAGAAGTCTTCCAGGAGTTCGCTGGAGATGAGCGTGCCCGACTTCGTATGAACCCTGATATCCATGTTGACTACGGAAACGAGGTAGTCCGGTCCCACCGCTATGTCAGGATCGGGAGGGGTCCAGGCCGTAGTCTGGAAGGCCATGAACCCGAAGTCGGGCCCGGCACCCTTGCCGTCGAACACAGCCTTTTCCGGCACCCAGTCGGGATTGAAATCGGGCGGGGTTCTCACGTCCTCGGATGTAATGTCCGATGCCGCGGCGACCCGCTCCATGGCCGGCGGTTCGGGAACCTGGAGGGACGCGGGAGCCATCAAGGTCAGGCCGGAGGCGCTTTTATCGCCGTCGATACAGCCGTTCCAGGCGAAAACGAGCTGGTCCAGCCCGCTCCAGACCGTATGGGTCGCGTTCGACGCCACCGGAAGCGCCTGTTTCCCTTCGTCGTAACGGTTGACCCTGAACTCGTTTCCGAGCCTGTTGCCTTCCGCGTCATACATCTGCGCGTATATGGAAGAAGGTGCCTGGGGCCGCTTGTGACGCACGGCGGCGTCTTTTTCACCGTAGAGATTGTAGGATACAACGAAACGCCCGTCGGCCGCGGCGGCTATGGAAACCCCGCTTTTCCATCCGTCCCGTCTATCCGAAACCAGGAAAATGCCGCCGGCCGGCGAACCGTCCGGGTTGAATTTCCGCGATACGACGTCGTAGCCGCCCGTATCGCTCGACCGCATCCAGGCCAGCAGGATGTTTCCGTTCCCGTCGACTGTTACGGACGGTTCTATGTTTTCCCGTCCGTCACCGGGATCGCTCAGTACAGCAGCCCCCGGAGCCGGGTTCCCTGAATCTACGAATCCGGCCATTATCGATTCGGGTTTTCCCTCGTCGGTGGTGTGAGCCCATGCCACGAGGAACCTGTCGCCGGGCAGGCCGGTGACCGCGGGGAGACGGTTTCGGCCGCCCGTGTCCGGACCGCTGAGTTCCAGTTCACCGGTGGCCGGGGATCCGTCGGCATTGAATACCCGCGCCCTGACGCCCGTCCCTCCGCCGTTATCAGAGGCGGACCATGCAACCAAAACCCGGCCGTTTTCGTTCGAAGCGATGCCTGGCGTGATCTGTTCGCCGTCGGTAACGACGTTTACGAGGATTTCATCACCAAGCGGACCGAATTCCCCGTCGACTTCACCGAACCTCCTCACGAAGATACCGCTTCTGCTGCCGTCCTGCCCCGGCGACTGCCAGGC
This sequence comes from uncultured Gemmatimonadota bacterium, assembly GCA_964394085.1. Taxonomy (GTDB): domain Bacteria; order CAYMWF01; family CAYMWF01; genus CAYMWF01. The sequence goes on from CAYMWF010000020.1 coordinate 45,227, forward strand.
GACCCATGCCACGTTATCGGCGTCGAAAGCGACTGCCGGTTCGTTCTGCGGGCCGGGCAGGAACTGGTTGACATGCAGCTCCGTTCCCAGGGGTCTGCCGAGCGGATCGAAACGTTGAGCGAATACGCCGTAGGTACCGGCTTCCTGGCGCCTGCTCGCCCAGACCGCGAGCACGTTGCCCTCCCCGTCAACATCGACGGCGGACCTGTTCTGCCTGTTCGAGGTAAAAGTGTTGGCGCGAACTTCCACCTGACGATACCCGGATAATGGATGTCCATCCGCAAAAGCAAGTTTTCCGGCCGATTGTTCTGAAACCGGGATTTCTGCGAGCAGGAAACCCAGTGTCAGAGCAAAGGCGACATAACCGCATGACACCAGCAGCGCTGCCGGTGAGAACCCCATCTTTTTATTCATCTTTTTTCCTTTGTTTGACCCGGAAAACATTCGGGTCGTTAGAGGGAAGTGTTCGATCACCCGGCTGAATGTTACAGCCGTTTCGAGGTCAATGATTAAATTCTAACCGGCTGGATCCGCTGACGCAAATTCAATTGCCATTATTTCGACGCTAACTGCCGGCGCCAGGGGCCCGTCGGGCACGGAAGGCGCCGACGCCGTTTCCAACTGTTCAAAAATTGAACTTTCTCCACGTGGAGAATTTTTCGGCCAGGTGATTCCGATTCTCATGGTGACTTTTCGGCAAGATAGTCAGGCTTACCGTGGCAAATTTTTCGGCTGGATAGTTCCGCTTCTCGTGTTGAATCTTTCGGCCAGGTGATTCCGCTTCTCGCGGTGCATCTTTAGGCCAGGTAATACCCCTTGATCCATCCCGTTGCGAGGTCCGTCGATTCAAAAAATATTTCGCCGATTGTATATTTTCCTGCAAGCCGATACTCTCGACCCTGAACATGGCACGCGGGAGCCGGATTATGGCGAAAATATGTCTCATCCACTGGAAAGATACGGAGATCGGGGAAAGGGCGGTTCGCCTGGAGCACGCCGGGCACGAGGTCATGCCCCATTCGGATACGGGCGGTATCGCGGCGCTTCGGGCTCTCCGGGACGAGCCGCCCGACGCCTTCGTCATCGATCTCGGCAGGCTCCCTTCCCACGGGCGCGATGTCGCCGTGTGGCTGAGGCGGCAGAAGCCGACCCGCCACGTGCCGCTCGTCTTCATCGAGGGCGATCCGGCCAAAACGGATCGTTTGCGGAAGCTCCTGCCCGACGCGGCGTATACTGACTGGGCCGGGATTGGGAAAACTCTCGAGGATGCGATTGCGAATCCCCCGTCGAATCCGGTGACGCCCGGCACGATGGACAGCTATGCTTCCACTCCCCTCCCGAAAAAACTGGGCATCCGGGCGGGTGCCTGCGTTAAACTCATCAATGCGCCCCAGGGGTTCGAGGAATCGCTCGGGGAGCTGCCGGAAGGTGCTTCTTTCACCAGGGAGGAGGAACCGGGTGGAACCTCGCTCGCCGGGGCTGAGGAGCCGGGAGGGACTTGGCTCGCCGGGGATAAGGAACCGGATGGAGCCTCACTCACAGGGAAAGACGAGTCCCGCCCCGATTTGATTCTGTGGTTCGTCGCTTCCCGGCGGGAGCTCGAACGGAATATCGTCGCCGTCGGCGCCGGATCGGGTAAGGGCGGCGTCTGGATTGCCTGGCCGAAGAAGGCGTCAGGGGTCCCTTCAGATTTGACACAGCAGGTCGTCCGTGAAACAGGGCTCGCGTCAGGCCTGGTGGACTACAAGATCTGCTCGGTGGATGAAACCTGGTCCGCCCTGCGATTCGCCAGGCGGAAGCGATAAACGCCTGCGATTCGCCAGGCGGAAGCGATAACCTTCCTGAACGCCAACGGAACACGGCGACGGCGGCCGCAGACCGGAGGAAAGTCTCATGACGGATAAATTCGATTTCGAACGTTACTGGCTGGCAAAACTCGCCGCCGCCATAGACGCTGCTGCAGGCGAGGAGGTGCGAAAGCATGTTCTGGCGGGGAGCGATATCCTGTCGGACGATTCCCCTCGTAAGGACGTACTCGCATGGACAAGGGAAGCCATGACGCGGCTCGAGGAGTCCGTTGACGCAGAATCATGCCGCGTCATAATGGCCGGATGCGCATGCGAGTACCCGGTCGAACAGCTCGTTTCCGTCCGTTCTGTATACGAAGAAACGGGCGATATCGCCGACGCCCACCGCAGGCTGCAGGATCTTTTCGAGGAATTTCTGCGCGGCCCGGCGGGTCTGGATGACGAATTGATAAAAACAATCCTCGACCGGGGCTGGGGCCTTGCCGGCGAACTCCGGGGCGATACCGTGATCGTCACGAAGATTCCGAAAAGCGGCAACCTTCGCGAGTATTTCGAAACGGACAATCCGGAACGCCGGCGCGCACTGTACTGTCATTGCCCCCGGATCCGGGCGGTGCTCGAAGAAGGGGGAAAGATGTCCCCGGTATACTGCTACTGCGGGGCCGGTTTCTACAAGAGGATATGGGAGGAGATCATCCGGGAGCCGGTCGAGATCGAGCTCCTCGAGTCGGTGCTGGACGGCGGCGAAGTATGCCGCGTGGCCGTGCGGCTCCCGCCCCGCCGCTCCACCGGTAGTCCGCGGAAATGAAACGCGGCTGACGAAAAAGGATCGAAGGAATGGATACTGAGCGCCTTTCAGATGAGGAATTCGAATTCCGGCCGGTCACTGCCGACCGCCGGGACGATTTTGAAAACCTGTTCATGAACGGGCATCCCTTTCCGGGATGCTGGTGCATGTACTGGCGCATAAAACGAAAGGACTTCGACCGGCAGTATGGAAAAACGAACCGCGACGCCATGCGAAAGATTATCGAGGCGGGTGAGATACCGGGTATCCTGGCATACCGCGACGGTGAGCCGGTCGCATGGTGCTCTGTAGCGCCGCGGGAGGTTTTCCCCGTCCTGGATCGCTCGAGGAATCTCAGGCGGGTGGATGAAACACCGGTCTGGTCCATAACCTGCTTTTTCGTGGCCGGGCCGTTCCGCGGGCGGGGAATGTCGGCCATCCTCATCCGCGCCGCGGTCTCATACGCCGCCTCGCAGGGCGCTGTTACGGTCGAGGCGTATCCCCTCATTCCCGAAAAGAGCCGAAGCCCCCAGTACAGCGCGTTCATGGGATTCTACGAGACGTTCAGGGAATGCGGATTCGCGGAAGTCGCGCGCCGATCGCCCATGCGCCCCATCGTGCGCTTAGTTAGCGAATCACCTGTGCTGCCTCAGTCGGAATTGGAATTTCCCTCGAGATGAGTGGGTCATAACTCAAGGGGAACATGGTAAAAAAGTTACGACGGAAGAACAGCCCAGAGGAGAAAGTTTCGATTTTACGGAAGCATCTTCCGGGAGGAGTGCCGGTATCGGATCTGTGTGATGAACATGGCCCTCATCAGAATGTGTTTTATCGATGGCAGAAGGCGTTTTTCGAACGCGGAGCCATGGGCTTTGATCACCGCACCCGAACAGAACATCGAAGGAGGAACGATCCCTTGTATGTACCGGGCGCTACGAGCACCGTGTCTCCATCCACGGCCGTTTCGACGGCGGGACGTATCGCGTTGAAATAATCTGTGTTTTCATTCCAACGAAACCCGCCCGCAAGGACGCCGTCCAGCGGAATTCCGCGGCGCGCCGCCGGGTTTCACTTTGTATTCGAGAGTATGACTCCCCTGTTTACGATGCGGAACCGGTCGCTCTTCGATTCATCCCCCTGGAGGGCAGAGCCCCCAAGGCTGTCGGTAAAGATGTGAGCCACCGAGTCAGGAATGATGAATCCGGGTCGCACAGACACCAGGCCGCAATATTCCCGGGCTCCCATGTCGGGGTTTTCACCGCAATAATACTCATCCAGTCCTGCTATCTTGATGCCGGCGTCGATGCAGGGGGAATCTCCGGGCAGCAAAAAGGCCTTGTCAACATCGGTGAGCGGATCTTCGAATATCGAGCCTGCCCCGGGAATGTACACATCGCCATCGGCATTGTTCCAGTAGCAGTTGTGGTGGTGCGGCGTTCCGAAGCCGTACGTCAACGCCCGGCCGGAGCGTGTTTCGAGAAATATGTTGTTTATTACACCCCCCTCGGTTCTCAAGTGAGTCACGGAACCGCCATAGACTTCACCGTATATACCAGGATATGCGCCATTGCCGAAAAAGGTATTGTTGTAGATCCCGGCAAATGCGTCATCTCCGAAACACTCGATGCCACCGCCGGAGCCGGAATACCAGTAGGTTCCCGCACGATTGAAAAGAAAGAGGTTCCCGTATATGAGGCTGCTGCACTCCTTCGATACCTTGATCGCGCCCCCGTTCTCGGCCTCGTTGCGAATGAACAGGTTGTTCCTGATCTCCGGTGAACCGTCCCTGATCTTCAGCGCCCCGCCGCAACTGCCGCTTTCTCCCGCTTCAACATGGGGCGCTGTATTGTTCGAGAACTCGTTATTGCATACGAGAAGCCCGTCGCAGTTTGAGAGGTGGAGTGCCCCGCCTTCTCCGCCGTCGTACTCTCCCCATTCCCTTTCGCCGAATGCAACGTTTCCCGTGAAACGGCAACCAGAGATTATGCCCCTGACATTACTGATTGATCCCCCTCCCCCTCTCTGTGCTTCATTATTACTGATTATGCAATCACGCATCACAAGATCTGAACGGTATATATTCAGCCCACCACCAGAACTATGATTGTTAATCGAACCGATGACGTTGTTTACGATTCTACAGTCGAGTATCTTCAAAGAAGACTCATTTGCATATATACCGCCTCCCAGTAGATAATCATGCAAATATTCGGTTCCTCCCCCATTCCGCAAAGTCAGCCCTTCAAGTATGCTCGTAGTATCTTCGCCAGACAGAAACGTTACTACGCTGCCAACCCCTCCTCCGTCAATTACAGTTTCCTCGGCTCCAGCTACACCCTTCACCACTATCGCCTTGCCGAGAAAATCGAGATGCTCGTAGTACGTGCCTGGATATACCAGCACGGTGTCCCCGTCCGAAGCGTGCTCGATGCACCACTGGATGGCCGGGTTGCCCGGCTTCGAATGCCAGATGCCGTCCGGGAGACCGGTAGAATTTGAACAATCGTTGTTCTCATTGGGGATGGAGCCGGCGAAAGCGCATGCAGGCAGGAAAACCGTGAAAAAAATTCGGAGAAGCATACTTTTAAGCCGTTTCTTCCCTTGAAGACGAATAGGTGCTACTGTTTTAAAGACGTACTTATCCATTGTTTCCTCTCCAACATTATAACCGGAATTCCACCTGCATACCTCCGTGTATTCACACCTGCTCAATTTGCAGGTTTAGCTAAGGACAGGCCCCCTCATCGAATCCATGAATGTATACGGCGGAGCAGTCGCCTCCGCCTTCATAGCAGGGCACTCTTTCCGGAATCGAGAAACCGGACACGGTCCCGTTCCAGGCGCTTCCCGATATATACCTCTCGAAAGCACCGTTTCGCATCCTTACAGCATCGGTCATCTCCAAGTATGGTTGTGGTTCGCCGTCCGGCACAGCCACCATGCAGGGGCTCAGAATGCCCCAGTTTTCCGTCTGTTTACGTGAATCAGATCTTTTTTTCTTCTCGCCATTATCATATTGGTGGTCGTAATATCCGTGATAGATATTCCCCAGAACCAGGTTGTAATCCGTGCCACCCAGTGTCACTGGGTCCAGGAGTATAGACGTTGCGATATCATAGTCGTTACCCCGGCCCAGGTGTTCAACGCCATTATCAGGATCGACCCAGGAATCGCTGAGACCTGATTCTGTATAATGGTAATTGTTAGGGTTGAGACAATTGTTTTCTCCCTGGGACACCCCATGAGGGAAAGGAGCGTAACATACCTTTAACTTACCCGGTATCTGTTGTCCCTCTACTATGGGGCATTTAATAGTATCTCCCGGAACAACGAAGATATTGTAATCCATCAAGTTTTCCCAGTCGGCGTGGGATGTGAACTCTCCGTTCAATACCGGCATGACCCTGCCTGAATTAGTAAAGACAAAATCCAGGCAGTCTTTATAATAGCCGAACTCGTCCTTGTACGAATGGTAAGTGTCATTGCCGGGAATCTCCTCGGGTATTTTCGAATAGAACTGGCCTGTTATCGCATCGAAATCTTCGCCGGTAAACTCGTGGCCCCGTGCGTTGGCTATGCTTAACAGGATTGCTTTGCTGTCATCTATTCGCATAGCCTCCCAGTTGATATTCTCGCTGAATATCAGGTGGTTCTCATCGAAAAACCTGATGGCGTCGATCGCCGTCGAATGGTACTCGTCCGATATCGCCACCTTGAATACCTCGGCGTCATCATCGGTGAGAACGTAACCGAGATCGGAATCCCAGTCACCCGTCAACCAGTCTCTCAATTCGTTCTCGTCACAGCCTTCAACAGGAGGGCAGTCATCCGGCGGATAACGGGTGATGTCTATGATGTCCTCCGGTACATTCGAATCGATGGTTTCGAGAAAAACTTCTTCGCCGGTCGGCTCATTGCAATCGATAATGCAGAAATAGTCGATTCTGAAGCCCTCCTCGGTCTGATCATCATAGTATTCATCATTCCATGCTGCTACGGCATCATCATAATTACCTTCTTTTGCCACGTAGTGAACTTTCATGAGTTCCGCGAACTTATGCCGGGCCGGCGGCACCTTGGGGTCTTTGGAATCATCATAATTACGACCGAGAAGCACTCGTATCCAGGGTCTGCGCTCGCCTATCCAGCACGGCGTGTCTTTCAGCTCCCATCCCCAGGGCACGTCGAACCCCAGGTTATAGCAGATAAGCGCACGTTCGTTGCACAGCCCGTTCGGGTTGTGACATTTCCAGAAACCGGGAACCTCGAGACTGTCGTTCGCAGCGTTGATTTCCGCATAGTCCAGGTCCTCATTATCACTGTAGTACCATCGTCCATGGTTTTCCGGATCTCCATCCGAAATGAAAAGGAACGCCCTGAAATACGCATCCCGCTCGAACTCATCGGAAAATACGTCGGGCACCATGCACAGGGAGATCTCAATCTTCAGAGGTTGAGAAAAGTACAAGTACGCTGTGTAAGGGAAAAATGGGTGAGGGTAATCATCCGGATAGTCATCATGATAATCAGGAAGCTCGTAGTTAACTACCTTATGTAGAAGCGTTGACGATCCGGCGTTGTAATACCTGTATCCGGTTGTAACCTGATCGTCGCAAAGTCTGGTATCGTAGTCATAATTTCCTTTGGCACTTTTGTTGAACCAGAGCGACTCTCCATAACCATCGAAACTGGACCTTGAGCCTATGGTGTTGATGTTGTGAGAGAAGAGAAATTTTATCTGCGCTTCGGTCCAGGCGGTTTTACTGGCGACATAGGGAAATTCATCACCCTGATAATAGCCGCACCAGGGGTGGCCTTCTGGCGGTGATTCATCACAACCGTCACGGAACATTCCACCGTTCACCAGGTCGCAGCCGAATATCATGAAGTCGTCGCCCGCGTCATCACCGTATTCAGGGATATCCGGGACCTTCAATATGAACCTTTTCAAGTCAGGATCCGACGGATAGATCAATGGATCGACGATTTCGGCGATACGGAACCATTCGGTAGGGTCACCGGTTTCTCCGTGGGAAACCGATGGGTAACAAATGATACCCGAAAGAAGTATAAAACTAACGGTTACCGAGGTGAGTGAGTGAGTGAGTGAGTGAGTGAGTGAGGAAGAAACGTACCATACTTAACCTCCTTCCGACCGGCGCGTCAGAACGACCGGCCATCCTGATAAAATAAAAAGTAACCGGGATCATGCGGTAAGGCCAATGATGTTTTACCGGGTACGATCGTTTCATAACAACGACCTGAGTTTGACCTCCGTCGAAATCCGGGGGGAAGCTCAAACTTGTTCTCAAATAGTTGTAATTCCAAAACTCGCTTCCCCGCGCTTTTATCGCTTTTTTAAGGTCAAGGAAGCATGCGAGCTTCGCACATTACATTACGTAATATAAAGAGGGCAGAAATCGGGATATCCGGGATGAAATTTTCAGTTTTTGTTATTTTTCTCGTAACATGGTGCTGTGCCGAGAGTTATAATATTGTCTCTCCCAAGAACGATGAAACAGGCATTCTCAAGTATTCGCCTAAACAGCCGAACTGTGTGGAAATTCGGCTTTTTTCCCTGATCGCTTGACAAGATCGAGAGCTTAGGCTATTTTGACGAATCATGAATCAGTTCGGTCAAAAAAGCGAACAGGATTTCCTTGCGGTAATCGGGGATCTCCGGCGTTCCCGGGAGGATCGTGAGCGCTTGCGCACCCAGACGCTCCTGGAGCGGGCCCTGAAAGAAGTGAACGCGACTTTCGCAGGCAACCTGTCTTCCCGGTTCATCATTACACTGGGTGACGAATTCCAGGGGCTTCTTCGAATGCCCTCGGGGATCTTCGATGTGATCAGGGAAATCGACCGGATTCTGGAGGGGCTGCCCCTTCGATACGGTCTGGGGTGGGGGGCCCTGTCCACAGACCTGCGCGAGCAGGCCCTGGGCATGGACGGACCATGCTTCCACCGGGCGCGCGAGGCGATGGGTATCGCCAAACAAAAAGGCGAGTCCGTGGTAGTGGCGGGGTTCGGGCGTGAACAGGACGAGGCCATCAATCGAGTCCTGTTTTTGATGAACAGCGTGAAGAGTCGGTGGAAGCCCGCCCAGGCCGAGACCGTACGCCTCATGAGGACGGGCAGGATGCAGAAGGAGGTGGCCCGGCTGAGGGGAGTGTCGACCTCCGTGGTCAGCGAGACCCTGAAGGCGGCGCAATACAGGAAACTGCACGGGGCCGAATCGGCCGTGAAAATCCTGATGGAGCTCTTTGCTGATCCGGCGAAACTTCAGAAAGTGGGAGAAACGGGATGAACCTCCTCCTCAGCGTGGAGCCCATGGTTTTACGCTTCTTTCTCCTGCTCCTGGCGGGACACGTGCTCTCGGATTTCCTTTTCCAGACCTCGGGCATTGCGAATAACAAGGGAAGCAGGTTCTCTGCGCTGCTCCTGCACGGAATGTGGACCTTCGCGGTTCATGCCGTGTTGCTGTTTCCCTTCTGGAACCGGCAGGCCCTCCTCTGGCTGCCGGCACTGGCTTTATCGCATATCGTCATCGATCGACTCAAGGCCGGTCTGCGCGGAGATGCGGAAAAAGCCTTCACGGGTTTCTTCGTGGACCAGGGCATTCACCTTGTGACACTGATCGCGCTGACCTGGATCGTGTCGGACACGGGGCATATGAGAAGACCTTCGATTGCGGCGGAGAACCTCGATGCTCTCGTCGGGATCATGGTCGTGGCGGCCGGTTTCGTTTTCAACGGAAAGGGGGGCACGGCGGTGGTCAGGCTGCTCCTGAATCGTTTCCCGACCATCAGCGATCCCCTGCGGAAAGATTCCGGCAGCACCTGCGCCATGGGCAGAACGATCGGAAACCTGGAGCGTTACATTCTCTTCGTCCTTGTCCTGCTCGGGCACTGGGGAGCCATCGGGTTCGTGATCGGCGCAAAGTCGATCGCCAGGTTCAAGGAGCTGGATGAGAAAGGCTTCGCGGATTACTACCTTATCGGAACCCTCACCAGCGTCCTGGTCGCCCTGATCAGCGGGCTTTCGGTGAGCGCCCTGCTGGGGCTCCTCGACTGAAATACATCAGTCATATATTCGGTGACAGCGTATGTGATCCTGCCCTTCCGGGGGAGTATCGAGAATGTGTGCTACCTGAATTACCCGCAAATCCGGGGGGAGTAGGATCGGATCTTCCCCGGTCGGAATCCGCAGATTCCCGCCCGGACGAGACTACCTGAGAGCCAGGGCGTACAGAACGCCGTCCGTGGTTCCGTTGTAGAGCACGCCCCCCGAGATCGCCGGAGATGCGAATACCCCGGATCCGGTGTTGAAAACCTGTCTGAAGCGCCCGTCCGAAGGGTCGAGGATGTATAAACCGCCGCTCAGGTCATGGGCCACGACCATATCGGATGATGCCGCCGCAGAGGCGAAAAACGCGTAATCCGCAGGCCGGATAGACCAGGCGACCCGGCCGTGCGCCGTATCGATGCCGTAGATCCTTCCGCTGAACGCCGGCGCCACAAGGATGCCGTCCGCCAGGGCGGGCGTCCCCATCAGCATGTCGTTCTCATCGAGCTCGAGCTCCCAGACGAATGAACCGTCGGAAGCGTCCAGCGCTACGAGCTTGTTATCGAAAGAACCGTCGCCGCGCACGCCGTTGTCCGAGACGCCGAGGAGGACGGCGCCCCCCGCGCAGACGGGAGCCGTCTCGATGAATCTTCCCTCCGGGTAGCTCCACTGCCATGCGACCTCGCCTGTGGATGGAATGAAGGCGTAAACCTCGTAGTAGTTCGATGCGGCGATGATCCTTCCTCCCTCGGGCGTCTTCACGTAAGAGGGCGGCGCCGCGATGTATCCGGCTGTTTTGACCGACCAGAGAAGGGATCCGCTGAATGCGTCCAGTGCGTAGAGCCGCTTGTCCATACCGCCGATAAAGACCGCGCCGCCCATCACGAGAGGCGAGCTCTGCACCCAGGACGAGGTCTCGAAACGCCACAGTTCGGTGCCGTCCCGGGCGTCGACCGCGTAGATTCTCCGATCCATCGCACCCGTGTAAACGATTCCTTCAGACACCGCGGGTGCGCTTTCGATCCATGCCCCGGTTCCGAACAGCCAGAGAAGCGAGCCGTCCGCGGCGTCCAGGGCGTGCAGGTTGCCGTCGTTCGCGCCGAAGTACACGACTCCGTCGGCCACCACCGGCGAAGAGAGGATCATGCCGCCCGTTTCATAGGTCCAGAGCAGGTCGGCTGCCGCGCGGACATCTTCAGGCGAGTGGCCGCAGCGGCTTCCTCCGTGCATGAATGACGGCCAGTCTTCAGCCGGCGAAACCGCCGCCGCGAGTGCGCTGAACAGAATTGAGATACAGAAATATGTTCGAGCGTTGTGCATGACCCCCGCACCCTTTCCGCAAGGTTAATTCGCATCGAAAAAGTTGAGCACCCGGTTGCGGATGATCACGGAAAAAATGGCTATCGAGATGTGGGTGGCGATATACCAGTATATTTCTTTCGGCTCCTCGGCGGCCTCGAAAAGCTCCTGTCCGGTAGGGACCTGTAAATCGAAGAGCGCATTATGCATCTGGAGCGGCCGCGGCGAAAGCAGGTGAATGGTGTAGAGCGGATCCACGAGCTCCCAGTAGCGGCTCATCGACTCGCAGTGCCCCGCGAAAGCCCGGCGCTGCCGCTGCATCTCCGGCGACGTGCTGGAGTTGACGAGGGTGCACCAGTCGCCGCCGCCGAGGATGAGAGCCGCGGCCCGTATCCGGTCCTCCACCGCGGCGACGACGCCGCCGCCGATGGCTCCCATGCTCAGGCCGATCAGGTGGATCTCGCTGCAGTCGATGTCGTCCCTCGTTTCAAGGTAGTCGACGGCCCGCCGGTAATCGATCACGCCTGAAGCACCGGCCCACCGGGTCTCGACCGGCCCCGCAGACCCCAGCCTCTTCCCCGGCCTGGAACGCGCGCCGTGATACATGGAGTCGATGCCGAAGATCGCATATTTTACGTCTCTGTCGAAATATCCCATAATGTAAAGACAGAACGGATCGAGCTCTTCCCTGCTTCCGCCTAAAGAATGGACGTACAGAATGACCGGCACCTGCTCCCCGGGTTCGAGAGGCACGGGCAGGTAGAGGTGGCCCTTCACCGGGTCGCCCGTCACGGAGTCGAAGGTCACTTCCCATATTTCCCGGTTCATTCCGGGTTCGAGCAGCTCTTCCGACGGGTTGAGCGGAACACTTCTGTCATAATCGTAAAAGGCGAGGATCTGCTCATCCGAGTAGAGGGCGGCTGTTGAAAGGGCCGGGACGAGAAGCCCGGCGAGGATCAGCCCGGCGGGAAGCAACGGAAACGGGAGCGGAATCCGGCGCAAGAACATGCGAAGCTCCTATTCAAGTGATTCCTGGTGAAAGCAGGCAGCTATTCTCCCGGCAGCACCGCTGTAAAACGTTATTCCAGCGGAGTCGATTCGAGCAGGTCGTAGAAGTTGTACCATTGACCCTGACAATATGTAGCCGGAACGTCCCCCTCGGCGTACACTACGTGGAACCGGCCCGAGTTGGGGCAGCAGATGGTCTGCCACAGCACCGGATATTCATAGCCCTCAAAAAACTCGAAGAAGAACCCGATCTCCCTGTAGAGAAGGTTCACCACGTAGCGGAGAATGTCGGCGCTCATCCATCCCGTAGAGGTGAAGGGCGCCGCGTCGAGGCTCAGACCCAGATAGAAAAGGTAGTAGGGGAACCATTCCGAGTCCGGATCCATGAGGCACCCGTAAGGATCCCGCTGGGTCGCCGCGGTGACCGGATCGAGGAAGTGATTCGTCCGCCTGACTACGTCGACCATCTTGAAATGGGGTAAGATATCTTCGACGGGATCGTCCCAGGTTCCGTAATAGAATTCACTGGCGGTCATCTCCACCGCGCAAGCCGCCGGCATCTTGCCGTCGCCGACCACGAAATTCCATCCCTGGGTGCGGTCAAAGCTCATGAGCAGGATGGCGTCCTCGATGGTGTCGGCCTCTTCGAGGGTGCGGCTCACCCTGAAGCCTACCGGCAGGCCGACGTTGGTTTCGTCGCTGCTGCTCGATACGTTCGGACCGCTGATAGTGATGCCGACCTCGCTCATGCCGCCCAGGCTGCCGATCTGGCCGGAAAAACCTGGTGTGATCCAGGCGTGGTAGTCGTCCGGATCGCGAACGATGATGAGGGGAAAATCCTGAGCGCGGATTTCATGCCCGATAGTGAGGGAATAATCGAGACTGCGGGTCTGCAGGAGACCGCCCTGCTCCAGCCAGGCGGTGGCGCGGCCCCAGCACGCGATGCTGCTGCAATGAACCCTGCCGGGCACTGCATGGGCCCGCCAGAGATCGTCGAGGTCGACGCCGGAGCTCTCGGACAGGCCCTCCATCTCATCCTTGTACCTGTCCGGGACGAAAGGCCAGAGCATATCGACTAATTCATCCAGCTCTTCAATGGTCAAACCGTTGTCTTCGATGGCGAAATCGTAGACGAACGCATTTATCATCCACTCCACCTCCTCGCCCATCAGCTCGCCGTGCTGGACACCCATCTCCGCATGGGTGCCGGAGAGGTGCAGCACCCGGTACTTGCCGTTCTGTTCGAGCCAGCCCTTTCCGTCGGAGGAGATGCCGAGCACCTCGCCCCATGAACAAGGGCAGATTAGAAGAATAACCAGGATGAAGAGCGGGGGAGCGAGGATGGAGCGGCGGAGCGGATTCAACTTCACGGCGGACCTCCTTGCGCGGGTGGGATTCGTCGACCGAAATCAACTATGTCGTATTCAGTATAGCCGCTTTTATCCGATTATCAAAACAAAACTATTGAGCAGTTGCGTTAATATTTGAGAGCGATCGCCGGATGGCGGATAATTTTTGAAATACTATTCAGCGGCCGCGTTAGTATTCTGAAACGTTGTTCATCGATCGCGTTAGTATTCTGAAATGTTGTCCGGCGATCGCCTTAACATTCCGGAATAATCGTTCAGATTTTTTTTCTTCGCCCTGGAGGGGCTTTTTCAATCCTAGAGGGGCTGTTTCTGGATTTTAAACGGCCTCTTCCACTCGCTGAGCTCCAGGAAGGTTACACCGTTCACCCGAAGCGGGATTTCGAGGTCGAGATGCCCGTAGGGCGCCAGGCGGTTCGCCGGGGGCGCGTCTTCGACCAGGTCGTCCGTCTCCTGGAGCTGAACCACGTCTTCGGGGTCGTAGACCGGTTTCACGGGCAGGGCCTGGTAGGCGTGGTACGGGCTCGAGTGGTCGCGGTCGACGCGCCACCGCCGGACGGTGACGGCCGACCAGGGGATCCGGTCGAGGGAAAGCTGAACGGTGAATTCCGTCTCCTCGGATGATTCGGTATCGTACTTGTCGTGACTGTAGAGGAGGATTCCGTGGCGCTCGGGAGCAACGCTCCTGAAACCGCCGAAGCGGATCCCTTCGATCGATTGCGGCTGGAGAGCATCGAGGTTCCGGTTCATGTGGGCGAGCAGCTCGATGAAGTTGAAGATGCCCTTCCTGATCGTAACGATGCGGTCCTCCTCCCCGTCTCCGTTGTCGTCGACCCTGATGAGGCCGGTCACCGAACTCAGTCCCTGGCCGTTGTAGTCGAAGGGCCAGACCGTGAGCACGGCCTCGTGACGGGCATACCTCGGATCCGCCTCGGCCTCGATTATCATCCTGCCGATCCAGTCGGCGCACCAGGTGGGGAAGTATCCGTTCCCCTCGTAGATCCGGCCCGAAGCGGGATCCGGACGGGGAATCCAGTCCGGAGTGCACTCGAAGGAGGTTACGTTCAGGGAATCGTAATAATCGGGATCGATTGCGAGGGCCTTGTCGCGCAGCCAGGTCATGTCCTCCACGGCCTCGGAGGCGTGGCGGTACTCGTGCATCGAAACGAAGTCGAGGGGCGATCCTTTACCGCTGTATTCGCCGCAGAGCCGGGCGACTCTTTCGGACAGCTTGTCGTCGAACTCGGGGTTCGCGCAGACGAAGTTCTGTTCGGCGATGCCGCCGCCCGGCTTGTTCACCGCGCCCGAGCAGTGGTAGTAGGCGTCCTGGGTCCAGGTCCGTCCGCCCAGCCAGGCGGCCTCGATGCCTCCGACCTGCACCCGCTCCGCATCCAGCCCCCGATCCTCGAAGGCCGTGAGAAAAGCGTTAACGGAATAATCGTAGAACTCGTAGAATTCGTTCTTCGTGCCTGACCAGAAGTGCCCGATGAAGTTGTTCTCGTTGCCGACGGAGTAATAAAAATCGGTGACGGGTTCGCCGTAGCGGTCGATGAGGTGGAAGGTCAGCTCCCTGACGAAATCGTGCCACTGGAGGTAATTTTTCGGCGGCGAGATGCTTCCGTGGCCGCCGATGCTTCCCGGAACCGGTTCCCGGGCGAGGTCGAGGGGCACGTAGGAGAGGTTGACCTGGAGGCGCCTGCCGTGCTGCCCGTGGACGATGTCCCACTCGTCGTCGATCCTGGTCCAGTAATAGACCTGCGTGCCGATCGGATCGAACTTTCTCAGGTAGCAGAGAGGGAGCGTGAAATTGTCCGGGGTTTCGGGGATGTCCGGGGGATGTGAGCCCGGATAGTCGAGAATCCAGCTCGAGGGCGGGTTCTCGAGTTTCGTTACGGCGGCGATCTTCAGCGAATCGTCGACCGCGACGATGGTTGCGGTTTCGAACTTCTCCCTGTCGGCGACGGTGATTACGTCGCCCGGGAAATAATCTCCCGAGAGGGGCCTGTCCGGTGGGATGCCGTAGAGAGGCCCCTCCTCGAGATCCGTAACCTGCAGCAGGGTCTGATCGCCGTCGTTGCCGATCCAGATGATCTGGCGCGTCTCGATCTCGCGCACCGGGTTCGGATTGCCGTCGAAGACGCCGTTGTGCCAGTAGTCGCTCGTGAGGGGCCAGTCCCGCTGCAGCGACCAGGCATCCGGGTTGATGGCGTTGACCGAATCCATCAAAACGTAGGAGTCGAGCTGGTCGAAGAGCCGGCTCGTGTCGAAATCCGGCTTGAGAAGACCGCTGAAGAACCAGCCCTCCCAGTGGACCGTCGGGCCGCCGAGGTCGACGTCCCACGACACCGCCGGATTCTCGATAACCGGCCGGGTGGTGAACGACCAGGAATCGAGCGACGGGTTTATGGGAACGCCGTCCCGGGTCTCCGCGTAGACTTCGACGGTGTAGGTTCTCGCGGGATCGAGGGTTCTGTCCGAGGCGACGTAGACGGCGTCTCCGTTGAAGTCTCCGCTGTCGATCCCTTCGATAATCTCTCCCTCGAATCCCGGGGCGAAGACGCCGCCCGGCAGCAGGACGGGAACCGGCCCGCCTCCCGCGGGGATAAGGACGGCGGTGGTTTGATCCGTGGCGATCTTACCCTCTTCTCCATTGGAATCGGGCACGATTACCTCGAAGTATACACTGGTCCGGGTTGTTACGTCCGCCCGGTTCTTGTAAGGCCGCGGGACGGGGTTCAACTGGTTGGCGAAGTTCAACCTCGGCGCATCGCTTGCCAGGGAGGAACCCGCGAGGACCAGGGCAAGAAGGAGTATCGCCGCTGCCGTCGTGTCCCTGCCGAAAAAATTCCGAGTCTTACACCCGGGAGTATTGCAGAAATCAAAACCGCTCTTTTTCATTTCGTTCCATCCTCGATGAGAATAAATGCGGGGCCGGTCAGCGAGCGATAAACGCCGCTTTCAATGACATTGATATTATAACATCCGCAGGACCATAATTCTCCTTGTGGAGAAAATGGGCGGACGGAGAAGCCGCCCGCGGCAGAGTAAAAAGCCCAGCCTGGTTTACATAATATTTCTTCACACGGAGAAAATGGGCGGACGGAGAAGCCGCCCGCGGCAAAGTAAAAAGCCCAGCCTGGTTTACATAATATTTCTTCACACGGAGAAAATTCTCAGTATGAGCCGCGACCCTGTGGCGAGAGAAAAATACAGGCATCAACTTCGCCCCGTCCGCGTCAGAAAAGCTGAACATCGTTGAATTCGGCTGGTGCCTTTTGCCCTTTGCACTGCAGAGGGAAAATGGATTATACTTGATAAAGGGCTGACATACTTGATAACCGGCCAACGACTGGGAGTCATCCATGGTATTTGAAACTTTACGATTGTCAACCGGATTCACCGTGGCCGCCTTTCTCCGTCTTTCGTCTGCTGCCGCCGTTTCCGCCTTCACCGTCGCACTCGTTTTCGTCGTCGCACTCGCCTTCGCCGCCGCGCCAGCGGCGCACGCCTACGAGCTCAGCATGGTCGGATACTCCAAGGGCGCGGCGAGCCTGGAAATCGAAACCGGCGACGGCCTCGTTTACGTGGGCGCCGGCTCCACCATGAAGGTGTTCGAGTCCGGGGCGGAGCCGCCCCTCGTTCAACTCGGCGATTTCCGGGTCCATTCCCTTATTCATGACCTCAAACTCGCGGACGGCGTGCTGTTCGTCGCCGCCAACAACGACGGCGTGTGGGCTCTCGACGTTACCGATCCGGGCGCCGTACGCTCCCTCGCCCATGTCGTCCCCGTCGATGAAGAAGCCGCATACGATATCACCGTGGTGAACGACACCCTTTACGTGGCCAACCACTCCAACGTCACGGTATACCGTTTCGAGGGCGACGCCTTGACCCGCATCGGCGCTTTCGGATGGGTCGAAGGCACCGATTACGTGACCGGGTGCGACGTGCGCGGGTCGACCTGCGCCGTCACGGTTTCCACCAGGTCTTCGGGCGGTGTGGGCTCCCGTAACGGGGTATTCTTCTACGACAGGTTCACCGGCGAAGAAGCGATGCCGTTCTACCACCAGGAGGGCGGTTTCCCGGAGGATGTCCTGTTCCCTGAGGATAGCGGCGACGCCATCTTCGTGCTCGGCGGCGGAAACATCCTGATGATGCAGGGGTACTTTTACATACTCGACCTGCGCGGCGGCGCGCCGGTCAAGAGCCAGGAATTCCTCGTGCAGGGAGTCTTCCCCGGTTTCGACATGGTTTCGGTGTTCAACGCGGCCTCCCGGAACGACACCCTGTTCGTCACCACCACCGGCGGCTGGGATTTCGGTGAGGAGGCGGCCGGCGTCTGGGTCTTCGACTGCACCGATCCCTTCGACGTTTCGCAGATCGCCTGGGTGCCCCAGGGGCTCCTCTACTTCGACACGGCCCTCGACGGCAATCTCCTCCATGTTGCATCGGAATGGTACGGCGTCGTCACCGTCGACATCACCGATCTCGACGCCACCGAGATCCTCGGCAACACGGTTACGGGCGGCTGGAACGTGGCCACCGCAGTGAACGGCGACTGGGTTGTGAACGCCCTCGAGGGATACGGCTTCGAAATCCTCGATATCAGCGATCCCGCAGCCCCGGAAGTGCTCACGCATGATGACAATCCCGGGTTCTGCAACTCCATCGCTTTCTCCGAGGATCGTTCGCTGGTATTCGGCGGATACCTCTCCACCGGGGGATTCCGGATTTTCGACGTCACCGGCGTCGGAGGCGGCGGCGATCCCGTGCTCCTGTCGAACCTCCAAAACATCACCGCTGCGAAGCGTATCGCGCCGGTCGGCGACCGCGTCTACGTTGCGCGACCCATCAACGGAGTCACGCGGATCGACATTTCGGACCCGTCGAATCCGAGGGTATGCTGCACCGGCTCTATATTCCTCGGCGACCACCAGGATATCGTCGCTCACGGCGATTCGGTTATTGCGGCGTGCGGCGGCAGGATACAGGCTTTCCTCTTCACCGACGACGCCGCGACTCAGGCGGGTAATATCATCCCGCCGTGGTTCTGGTTCACGAGCTGCGATGCCGTGGCCTGGAGGGACGGCAACATCTGGGTTCCCTGGCAGAACAAGGGTGTATACCGGTATGAAGCAAGGTTCGAAGGAGGTGAATTCGTCTTCACCGAGGCGGCGTCCCGCATCGAATCGGGCGACTACGGATACATCACCGTCGACGAAAAATACGTCTACGTCCTCCGAAAAACCGAGGGGCGGATGCTGGTTCTCGACCGTGAAACCCTCGAACAGGTTGCCGGCTTCACCGCGAGCGGCGGATACCGCGACCTGCCCTTCTACGGCGTCACCGACGTGAAGGAGCAGGACGGCTTCGTCTTCGTCACCGACTATTTCAGCCAGTTGAATATCGTGCGGAAACCGGGCGGACGCCACATCCTCCCGTGGAAGGCGCGATAGCGGCGGGCATGAGCGCCGACCCTTCCGCGGGCGGCACGCCGCAGACGATGACTCCGCTCCGGAAGGCGATGGAGCAGCCAGGATGAACCCGATGGCTCCGGGAGCGGTATTCCCCGGGCGGTGGAGACTTCCGCGTGTGCAGGAGCAGCCAGGATGAACCCGATGGCTCCGGGAGCGACACGGACGACGATGGAGCTTCCACGGAAGGCGGCACTGGCGGGCCGCGGATCCTCCCCCGCGAACGGAACGGCGGCGTTCCCCTTTTCATACCCGCCGGAGCGCTTCTTGACAACCGGCTGCCGGCGTGTGAATATCCCGCTTATCATACAGCTTACGTGGGTGCGGTGATTGCTCTTATCGATTACTGCGGCTGTAGGGAGGGGGTAAGAAAAATCCCCGCACGGCGGCTGACTATCCTGCGGTGCTGAACCTCCACCGGCAAACGGCCGGCACATATCTCCATGGCTCGAACGAAAATCATATACTGTTCCGGACCGCTCTTCTCTCCCGAAGAAATCGCGGCCATGACAAGAATCGGCGCGGTGCTCGAGGAGGCCGGTTACGATACTTTCGTTCCCCACCGCGACGGAATCGAACGATTCGTGATGCAGCTCACCAGGACGCCGGGGCCGAATATACCCGGCGCCGCTCCGATCAGCAGAAAGATCGGCCGCATCATTTTCGCCCTCGACGTGTACCAGGTGGTCGAACGCTGCGATGCACTCGTATACAACATGAACGGCCGCGTCCCCGATGAGGGCGGCGCGGTGGAGACGGCCATCGCATTCGCGGTTGGAAAACCTCTGCTGATCTACAAACAGGACGCCCGTTCCACTTTCAACGGTCACGATAACGCCATGCTCATCGGGCTCACTCATAACTATTCAACCGTCGGCGATGTCGACAAGCTGCCCGGGGAGCTCGAAAAGGTGATGGAGATGGCCGGGGAAAGCGGGACGCATAAGATGAACGGGGAGGGCGGCACGCATCCTTCCGGTGAGCGGAAGCTCCCTCCCCGTTTGCGCAGGGAGCTGGTCCTGGGACGCCGCGTCTGGCGCTTCCTCGAAAAAGCGCCCAAACCGAAATCCCACAGGGATGCGGCTCAATTGCTCGATGAGCTGGCAAAACTCAGAGGCGATGAGATCGGCTGACAGAACCGGCCGAACCACCATAATATCACGCATGCACCTTCAGAACCGGGTGCAGCCGGAGACAGTTTTCCCATGTCAAACCAAGCAGATACCGAAGTTCTCATCGTAGGAAGCTTCGTACAGGATCTCTCCTTCCGCAGCGTCGCCTTTCCCAGACCGGGGGAAACGGTCGTAGGCACATTTTCTACCGGCCCGGGAGGCAAAGGCTCCAACCAGGCCGTTGCGGCCGCCCGATCCGGGGCGAGGACCGCCTTCGTGGGCGCAGTCGGCCGGGATGCGTTCGGGGAGGAGGTCCGCCGCTTCTATGCCGCCGAAGGAATCGACGGGAGGTTCGCCACCAAACCGGATGCGGCCACCGGTGCGGCGGGCATCCTGGTCGATGACGAAGGAGAGAACGAGATCGTCGTGGCCCTCGGCGCCAACCTGGAGCTCTCGACCGGCGACGTGCCCTGGGATCTCGTGAATGCCGCCCGCATCGTCGTCTGTCAGCATGAAATCGATCTGGCGACCAACGCCCGGGTGCTTGTACACGCCCGCGAACACGGGCGGACCACGGTGCTGAACCCCGCTCCGATGCGGCCCGATTTCGATGCCGACGTTCTAAGTTACGTGGATATACTTGTTCCCAACGAGATGGAGTTTGCGGCCCTCGCCGGACTCGATCCCGAAACCGTGGTAAACATGCCGGCAGTCGAACTGGAAGCTCAGGCCCGTTCCCTGGGAGTTCCGACCGTCATCATCACGCTAGGTGTGCGAGGCTGCCTCGTTTCGACGCCCGGACGCCATGCACTGCTGCCCGCCCATACCGGGATCGAAGTCGTCGATACGACCGGGGCCGGAGACGCCTTCGTCGGCGGATTCGCAGCGGGATATGTCCGGCTCGACGGCGACCTCTTCGGCGCGGCCGCCTGGGGAAACGCCGCTGCGGCCCTGTGCGTGGGACGTCCCGGAACCGCACCGGCGATGCCCCTCGAAAACGAGGTGGCGGAGCTCCTTGAATCCTCCACCGGTCCCGAGTAACAGCACGCCTGACGGCAAGAGCGGAATAGAACCCCCACTGGCAAAGAGGAGCAGAACGCCCTCCGGCACGGAGCAGCAAATCGTCCACCGGGACGAGAGAACAAAACACCTCCTGCCACTTGCGAGTGGCGAAAAACCGCTTCTATCACAACGGAAAACCAAGCTGCTGAATGACCTTTCACTTGAGATTCCACCGGGGCTCCTGTTAAATGAAAAGAGACTTCTCAAAAGCGGGCGAATCCGGATTTCAACTTTTGTCACGTGACAAAAATCGTCGTCGATTGGGGGGGCGTTCGGAGAAACCGGCACCGAGAGTTGCGCGGCGAGAATCGGCACCGGGCGACGGACAGCGAAAATCGACTCCAAGCACCGGGCAGCGGAAATCGGCACCGGGCGGCGGGCAGCGGGCGGCGAAAATCGGCACCGGGCGGCGGGCAGCTGAAACCGGATTCTCCACGTGGAGAAACGCCCAATTGTAGTCATTGAAGACCTGGCCGCAACTTTTGTCACGTGACAAAAATCGATACCGACTTAGGGGGCCGTCCGGAGACATCGACACCAATGTTGCCCCCCAATTTATTCATCTTCGCGAAAGAGTGGTTCAAGCGGAATGTCTCCATCGTTTAACAATGGAAAAACCGGCAATATCCTCGACACCTCAGTTAAGAAGCTGAAGCAGCGTGGCCAGGGGATCGTCGCGGTCAGAATCAGGATCGAGGGTATTGTTCAAGGAGTGGGTTTCAGACCGTTTGTTCACAGGCTCGCCCGCAAGCACGGCATTTCCGGGTCCGTATCGAATACAACGAGCGGGGTGACCATTGAAGCTGAAGGGGAAAAGATCGACATTTCGAGCTTTTATGCTGACCTGGAGAAACTGGCGCCCCCGGCAGCGCAGGTCCAGGGCAGAAAAATAGAGCATAAGGAGCTTCAGGGCTTCTCCGGGTTCAGGGTGCATGAAAGCGTTCACGAGACTGGAAGTTCCATCCTCATGCCTCCTGATCTCGGCACCTGCCGTAACTGCCTCGACGAGTTTTCTAATCCTGAGGACCGGAGATACCTTTATCCGTTTATCAACTGCACGGATTGCGGTCCCCGTTTTTCGATCATCGAGACCCTGCCCTACGATCGTCCTTCGACGACAATGAAACACTTCGATATGTGCCCGGAATGCTTACGGGAATACAGCGAAATCTCGGACCGTCGCTATCACGCTCAGCCGAACGCCTGTTTCGACTGCGGTCCCGCCCTCGAGCTCCTCCCCGGGAAAACGGCCCCGTCTTCAGACGTTGAAGCGCTCAGCGGAAAAACTTTCCCGCTTTCAGACGAAGAAGCCCTCGAATTCGCACTGAAGCGCCTGGCTGAAGGTGCAATCATCGCAGTCAAGGGACTTGGCGGATTTCACCTGGCGTGCGACGCTTCGAACGAGACGGCGGTGGAAACTCTGAAAGGCAGGAAAAGGAGAGAAAAAGATAAACCACTGGCCGTAATGACGCCATCATTGGAGATTGCAAGGGAGTATTGTGAAATCAGCCCCGAAGAAGAAAACCTGCTGGTCAGCCCTCAAAGACCGATCGTCCTGCTCGAGAAGAAGCAGAGCTGCTCCTTATCCCTGAATATAAGCCCCGGGAACCGGTACCTCGGGGTCATGCTCCCCTACACTCCTCTTCACTACCTTCTTTTCTGCGGTCGACCCGAAACAGCGGATCCGAAAGGGAGGGAGGACGAGACAATCAACCTGAACAGGCGGGGCAACGAGACCGCCGATATGAGACGCCGGACGGTTGAAATTTCGGCCGGCGGGCCGGAATCCATGTCCGGGTCAACGGGTAAAAGACCTCTCTTCCAGGCGCTCGTTATGACAAGCGCCAACACGAGCGACGAACCGATTGTCAAAGACAATGGTGAAGCAATGGAAAGGCTGTCCTCCATTGCCGACTGTATTCTGTGTCACGACCGGGACATTCACAGGCGAACCGATGATTCCGTAATCGGGATTATAAACGATAAGACCGGGTTTATCCGTCGTTCGAGAGGATATGTTCCGTATCCGATCGTGCTGGACCGTGAAACATCGGCGGTGCTCGCCTGCGGAGCGGAGCTCAAAAATACCTTCTGCCTCACGAAAAAGAACGCGGCCTTCCTCGGCCAGCATATCGGCGACCTGAAAAACCTCGAAACATACGAGCACTTCCGCGAAAGCCTGGAGCGGTTCATGTCCGACTTCCGGATAGAACCCGAATACGTCGCCTGCGATCTTCACCCCGATTACATCAGCACCCGCTTCGCCCGCGATTTCGTATCGAAACGCCTGAACGGCGATGAAGACAGGCTGTTCGCCGTCCAGCATCATCATGCCCACGTGGCGAGCTGCATGGCGGAAAACGGGTTGAACGAAACGGTGATCGGAGCAGCCTTCGACGGAACGGGTTTCGGAAGCGACGGCACGATCTGGGGCGGAGAATTCCTCATCGCCGATCTGCGTGATTTCAAGAGGGTCGGACATCTGGAAAAGGTACCCCTTCCCGGCGGAGACTCCGCGGTCATGGAACCGTGGAGAATGGCTGTTTCGTATCTGTTGCACACTTTCGGCGAGGGGCTGGAAATCGGTGATTTTCCGTTTGCCGTGAACATCGCTGCAGATAAACTGGAGATTCTTTCCCGGATGATCGGGAAAAACATCAATACCGGCAGAACTTCCAGCATGGGCAGGTTGTTCGATGCCGTATCCGCGATGGTCCTGTCCAGAAACCTGGTGACTTACGAAGGCCAGGCCGCGGCGGAGCTCGAGCATCTCGCCGACGGACATCTGACATCGAGATATGAATACGCTTCCACCGAACGGGACGGGGTGATTATCATCGATAACCGGCCTGTGATTCGCGGCCTGGTAAAAGACATCGAACGGAGAGTCAGCCCTTCGATCATGTCCGCTAAATTCCACAACACGGTGGTAAGATATTCCGCGGACACATGCCTTGTACTGTCGGAAAGAACGGGCATCAAAAAAATAGTCCTGTCGGGCGGGTGTTTCCAGAACCGGTATCTTACCGAAAACCTGATTTCCCTTCTCGAAAAGTCCGGTCTCGAGTGTTATTACCATACCAGGGTGCCTTGCAACGACGGCGGCATCGCTCTCGGTCAGGCGCTTTCAGCGAATGAGAGGAGCAAGCATGTGCGTGGGGATTCCGGCGAGGGTTATTGAGGTTTTTCCGGAGACGGACACCGCGGACGTGGAAATCGGCGGTATAGTGCGGAGAGCCGGCATCCACCTGGTCGACAGTGTGAAACCGGGTCAATACGTGATTCTGCATGCAGGTTTCGCAATCCAGGTCCTCGATGAGGAAGCGGCGAAGGAAACCCTCGAGCTGCTGGCGCAGATCGCTGATCCATCCGAGGATCACTGAAATACCCGGTGGGTAAGGGATCCCGGAGAATATGGTGACTCGGAGGAGCATATAGATCCGAAGCGGCACAGAGACCCGAGGATCACGGAGCCCACGAGGATCACGGAACCCGCGAGGATCACGGAACCCACGAGGATCACGGAACCCGCGAGGATCACGGGGATCACGGAGCCCACGTGGATTACGGAGCCCACGGGGATCGCGGAACCCACGGGGATCATGGAACCCACGAGGATCGCGGAACCCACGGGGATCATGGAACCCACGAGGATCACGGAACCCACGAGGATCACGGGGCCTTCTCGAGGAGCAAGGAGTTTCTCAACGCTCGGATTCAGGTAAAACCTTGAAATATATAGATGAGTTCAGAAACAAGGCATTGTGCGGCAGGATGCTCTCGGATATCGAGCGGGCCATTCGCCGGAAAACCGTGTTCATGGAAGTGTGCGGCACCCACACCGTTTCAATCTTCCGGAGCGGTATCCGGAATCTCCTGCCCGATGAGCTGACCCTTCTTTCCGGCCCCGGATGTCCCGTCTGCGTCACATCCCAGGAGGAGCTTGACCGGGCCATAGCGTTATCCCGGCGGGACGGAACCATCATCGCAACGTACGGCGATATGCTCCGCGTTCCCGGTTCCGGGTCCAGCCTGGAAAAGGAGAGGGCGGCGGGAAGAGATATCAGGATCGTCTACTCAACTCTTGACGCACTCGGAATCGCCGAAAAGAACAGCCCGAAAGACGTGGTTTTTCTGGGCGCCGGCTTTGAGACTACCGCCCCCGCCTCCGCTGTCGCCGTGCTCGAAGCAGAGAATAAAAAGCTGCACAATTTCTCTCTGCTGTCGTGTCACAAGCTGATTCCCCCGGCGATGAAAGCGCTTCTCGAAAGCGGTGAAACCGCGATAGACGGATTCCTGTGCCCGGGCCACGTAAGCACCATACTCGGTTCGACCGACTACGAATTCATCGCCGGCGACTTCAAGACTCCCTGCGTCATAGCCGGGTTCGAGCCGCTCGACATACTCGAAAGCCTGTTGATGCTGACCCGGCAGGTCACCTCGGAGCGGGCTGCAGTAGAGATACAGTATAAAAGAAGCGTCAAGCCTGAAGGAAACCCGAAGGCCAGGGAGCTTTTATACCGGGTTTTCAACCGGGCGGATTCAAAGTGGCGGGGCCTGGGCCCGATCCCTTCGAGCGGATTGAAACTGAAAGAAGAATTCGCCCCCTTCGATGCGAGCCTGAAATTCGATACCGGAAAAATGGAAAGTTACGACCCTCCCGGTTGTATCTGCGGGGATATCCTGCGAGGCGTCAAGCTCCCGTTCGATTGCCCGCTATTCGGAAAGAGATGCACCCCGGACGAGCCGATCGGACCCTGCATGGTCTCTTCGGAGGGCACATGCGGCGCTTACTTCAAATACGGGAAGAGGGAACAGCTATGAACTTGGACAGGGTCACGCTTTCGCACGGCGGCGGCGGCAGGCTCATGCACGAGCTGATCGAAAAAATGTTCGTTTCGAAATTCAGCAACCCCGCGCTGGATGAAATGAACGACAGCGCCGTAATCGAACCGGATCCGGGTTCGGCCCGCCTGGCTTTCACCATCGATTCCTTTGTCGTCGATCCATACTTCTTCCCAGGGGGGGACATCGGGAAGCTCGCCGTGTGCGGGACGGTCAACGACCTGGCGGTCCAGGGAGCGAAACCGCTCTTCCTGGCAGCGTCTTTTATCCTCGAAGAGGGCTTCCCGGGAGAGGACCTCGAAAGGATCGTCGCGTCGATGGCTGAGACCGCCGAAGCCGCGGGAGTCGAAATCGTGACCGGCGACACGAAAGTCGTAGAAAGGGGCTCCTGCGACAAGCTGTTTCTGACAACCGCCGGAATCGGAACCGTCCGGCGGAAGACGGAACTCACCGGACGCAGCATCGAACCCGGGGATAAAATCATCCTGAACGGCTTCATCGGCGATCACGGAATCGCCGTGCTGTCTTCGAGGGAAGGCTTGAAGTTCAGCACCGGCCTGGTCAGCGACTGCGCCCCGCTCGGCCGCCTCGTCGGGGATATGCTGGCGGAGTCTCCGAAGATAAAATGGATGAGAGATCCCACCCGGGGAGGCGTCGCGGCGACCCTCAACGAAGCCGTCTCCGGAAGAGATTTCGGAATTAAAATCGAGAAAAAGAAAATCCCCGTTCGCCGGGAGGTTCGGGGGGCATGCGAAATGCTGGGTTTCGACCCTCTGTACATCGCCAACGAGGGCAAAATTGCAGCCATCGTCTCCGAAGACGCAGCTCCGGCGGTTCTCGGAGCGATGCGCAGGAACGAAGACGGCGCGGATTCCGTAATCATCGGAGAAGTCGTTTCGGAACCGGCCGGAATGGTTATCCTCGAAACGGAAATCGGAGGTTCCGCGATTCTCGATATGCCGCGGGGAGAGCTTCTACCCAGGATCTGCTGATCAGGAGTCGAACATGTGTGACCATTGCGGATGCGGCCGGCAGGCAAGGGAAATCGAAATAGCCCGTGACGTCATGGAGCGGAACAACTCCCTGGCGGAAATCAACCGCGGTTATTTCGAATCGAAGAATATTCTGGCAATGAACTTCGTGAGCTCGCCGGGCTCCGGAAAAACCAGCCTCATCGAACGGATGATAAAAGATACGGGAGGCGAACTGGCCTATTCGGTTATAGAAGGCGATCAGCGGACGAAACGGGATGCCCGCCGGATCGAGGCCGCGGGAGCTCCGGTAATCCAGATCAATACCGGTGAAGGCTGCCATCTCAACGCGGACATGGTCATGGATGCGGTGAAAAAACTCGAAATCGCGGATAATTCCATCCTGATCATAGAGAATGTAGGCAACCTGGTCTGCCCTGCAATGTTCGATCTGGGCGAATCTTTGCGGGTGATTCTGTTCAGCGTAACCGAAGGGGACGACAAACCTCTCAAATACCCGACAATGTTTTATTCTTCGAATATATGCATAATCAACAAAATCGATTTGCTGCCCTATGTCGATTTCGACATGAAAAAAGCCCGTGAATACGCGCTCAGCATCAACCACCACCTTGATTTTTTCGAAGTCTCCGCAAAAACGGGCGCCGGAATGGCCGGTTGGTACGACTGGCTGAAAGCCCGACGAAAACAATCTGAATAATTCCCAATCAGGTCGGGAAATTGAACCAATGGATGCCGGCGCGTTCCAGTTGATGAGGGAGCGTCTTTCTGCCCGCCGGACGATAGCGGAGTCATCCGGGGAAGGGTTCCGGTGGCGGGTTTATAGGAACACGTGTTCCATTCGAATCTTCCAACTTGATTGAATACGCCACCTGGAAACAGGGGGAAGGGAAAGGGCGACACTTCCCGAGTGGAGGAACAGAAGCGCTGATGTTTGAGCTGCGGCAGGGTGGGTGCTGCGAGCACGTGCGAGCAGCGGGAGGTGGAAGCAGTGAGTTTCAGCGCTTCCCGGAGCGAGGGTTAGCAGAGCCGGATGACGCAGCGTGCTCCGCCGGGCGGGAAGACGCTCCCTCATCAACTCCGCGGTGACGGCGGGAATGATTATCCTGTCCGCCCTGTACGGGGTAGATTCTCAACGGCGATTTCAGCAGAACACCTGCAACGCAGGATGCTTACCAATGGCAATAGTTGACAGCTGCACCCCGAATCGGTGACCATGTCCGGTATGTCCAGGGATTTGATGAGGATTACTGAATGAGAAACAAACTATCATTATATATACGCATAACCATAGCACTATCATTTCTTGGTATCGCAGCCTGCACGGACAGCTCCGCCGCTTCAGGGGCTTCTGAAGATATCTGCATGGGCTGCCATGAGCGGATCAGGAAGTCGGACTGGAATAACAGCGCGCACAAACTCGCCGCCATCGGCTGCTTGGATTGCCACATTGAGATAGACGAGGTCGACACCGAAACCGGCCACACGGTCGGTCTCGAACCGCCATCATGCGATATGTGTCATGAAGAAGGAATATCCATCGAATACGAAACCGGTGCGCGCGGTGACGGCGAAACTGAAATTCAGGCATGCACGGTATGTCACGACCCTCACAAGGAGCCCCCCGGCAGCCGATGGAACCATGAATATATCAGCGGTATCACCAGGATACCGTTTGTTGACCGTCTCGGCTCGCTGATGTTATTGGGTTCAATCGGTTTCGTCGCCGTGCACGGCTGCATAAGACTCATGACGAGAAGGAAGAAATCGCGATGAACAGAGAAAAAGAAGGATTTCTATATCTTCATCCGGTTACCGAACGTATCTGGCATCTCATACACGCGGCCGTCGTCCTGCTGCTGATTCTTTCCGGAACCCAGATCCACTGGCCGGACGGTATAAAGATATTTTCTTCTTTCAAGCAGGCGGTAAGTATCCATAATACCATCGGCTTGATCGCGGTCGCCGATTTTCTGCTCTGGTTCTGGTATAACCTGCTCTCGAAAAGGATCACCCACTACCTGTTCGTTCCTGGAGATCTCCGGCACGGCGTCCCGGCCCAGGCTCGATATTACACCGTCGGAATTTTCAAAGGCGAAACGAAACCTTTTCGACCGGCGCCGGAAAACAGATTCAATCCTTTGCAGAAACTGACGTATTTTGTGGTGATGTTCGTGCTCGTGCCCCTTCTTCTGGCATCCGGTATCCTGTTCATGTATCCAATGGCGTTTTCAGGACTTATGGAACTTTTCGGAGGCCTGAAAGTCGTGGCCGGCTTCCACATCCTGCTGGCGTTCACACTCGTCAGCTTCCTTATCATCCACCTGTATCTCGCAACTATCGGAGCTGCTGTTCTCGATCAGTACAAATCGATAATTACCGGCTGGGCGGTCGACGAAGGTTGATTTTCTTGTCGAGGAAGGCTCTCTGCCCCCGACTGTGAGTTGTCCGGCCGGGAATCAACCTTCCGGAATGGGGTGGGCTATTTTCTGGAGGGCTTCTTCGTAGTTGAACCCTTTGAAATGGGCATTCCCTTCCGCTTTATGGCAGATCGTGCAGGTTTCTTCGGTGATTTCAGTCAAACCGGCGGCGACCGACTTGGCATGATCTTTCATGACGGCCGGCTTCCAGTATCCGCTCCCGGGGCCGTGGCATGCTTCGCAGGTTACGCCGTCATCTTTGACGAAGCCTTTCTGAAATCTTGCCGCGTCGAGGCCGTAGCCGGTGGTGTGGCACTTGAGGCATTCGGGCGCTTCGGTTGGATCGGCGGTCAAGCCGGCTTCTTCAGCGGCTTTCTTCGCCTGATCGGTTTTCAGCGTCTCGAAAGCGCGGAAGTGGCCTGATTCCATCCACTTTTCCTTCTGCATCCCCCGTTTTTCGCCCTTATGGCACATAACGCATTTCTTTTGTCCTGCATACAGATATTCATCGGCTGCGGCCGCGGGACAAACAAAGGCCGCCGCAAGTAGTCCGAGCAGGGCGAAAGTAATTGGAAGTATCCTGGATATACTGTTTCTCGACCTCATTGGTCCCTCCCTGGAATCAGGCAACGGCGGGCAGAAGCTCGAGCACGGTCTTCAGGTTTCCCGGGCATGCATACAGACACCAGTGCCCGACCGGAAAGAAACCGTGAGGAGTGTCGATGATTTCGAATCCCGGCGCTTTCCGGCTTCCCGGAGGAGTAATCACATCCCCCGTGGTGCCTACCGAGATCAACCGGATATTTTCAGGTGACGGCGCGGCCTTGATCTCCCGGATGATGTCGCTTCCCGGCCTCGTCTGGGTCAGGCCTTTGATCAAACTGAGAGGCGGCAGGTAGCTCACGATGGCCGTTCTGCTGCCGTTCAGAGGCCCGCCCAGGGAGATCATAGTATCTATTTTACCCGCACCGCCGCCGCATGCGACGTAATAGTACCCGATAAGGCCCCCGAGGCTGATACCGACGAGCGACGCCCTCTCCGCTCCAGTCCTCTCGAGAGCCCGATCCACGACCCGGTCGACCCTTTCCGCGGATTTCCTGATATCGCCTGTGTTCATTAAGTCCTGAGGAACCGTATAGACGCGGTATCCCGACTTCCTGAAATAGAATCCATACAACTGTGCGCCGATACGGGGAGCGCCCAGGCCGTTGACTATCACGAGGGGTTTCAAACTCATACGTCGAATATACATCATCTGTGCAACCGTGTTCCAGGGAATTCGGATATAAGACAATGCCCCCGGTCGGTTTCACGTGTCCGGAAAGG
>CAYMWF010000021.1:0-75629 GCA_964394085.1 uncultured Gemmatimonadota bacterium
ACCGGCGACCTGACCCGGATAGGAACCCTGGACGACGGCACGGAGATCCTGGTCAACCGGATCCTGGCCGATGCCGACCTCGGAATATCAGTCTCTCTGGTGGAACCGCACCTGATGGCGGGGTTCTCCGGCGGAGGCAAAGCCGTCTGCCCCGGAGTAATCGGCCTCGAAACCCTGAAAGCCCTGCACGCCCCGCCGATCATCGACCACCCGCTGTCCAGGGAAGGTGTCGCCGCCGGCAATATTCTGCAGGAAAACGCCGTGGAAATCGCCCGTGACAGCGGCGTCCGCTTCGCCGTGAACGTAACCCTCGACCCGGAACGGAGATTGACGGGCATCTTCGCCGGAGAAATCGAACAATCCCGCAGGGAAGCGATCGAACAGGTCCGGAAGCAGTCGCTTCATCACCTCGATAAAAAATACCAGGCTGTTCTGACCACCGGGGCCGGCCGACCGCTCGACGCGACACTCTACCAGTCGTTCAAAGGCGCGCACGGCGCTCTCCAGGTTATCGAAGATGGAGGTATAATCCTTCTCGCCGCCGAATGCGGTGAAGGGCTGGGCAGCGATAATTTCATTTCACTGCTCGAGATGCAGAAAGATCCCGGAGAATTCCTGTCGCTTCTCCGAAGCCCCGGGTTCTTCCGGGCCGACCAGTGGATGGCCCAGCATCTCGCCGTGATCAGATTGAAAGCGAACCTTTTACTCTTCAGCACCGGCCTTCGGGCGGAGGACAGGGCGAAACTGCCGTTCACAGTGCTCGACTCCATCAAAGAAGGGTTCAAAATCATGACGGAACAAATCGGCCCGAACCCTTCCCTGCTGGTCGTGCCCGAGGGCTGTTACGTCCTGCCGATGTCCGAATGAACTGATGACCGGGGCGACACCCCGGCGAGATAAAATCATGATCCGCAAACTCTACCTTCAGGATTCCTACCTGTCCGACTTCGAAGCAGCCGTCAAGGGTTGCGAAAAAAAACCGGACGGGGATGGTTCATGGCTCGTTTCTCTCGAAAAAACCGCGTTCTATCCCGAATCGGGGGGGCAGCGCGCCGACAAGGGAACGATAAACGGGTTTCCCGTGGTCCACGTCTTTAACGTCGAAGGCGATAAAAAAGCCGGAAAGGACGAGGAAATCTTCCATGTCGTTGAAACCGGAAAGCCGATCTCGGGCCAGGTAAAATGCTCGATAGACATGGAGCACCGGCTCTCGAACATGCGGCAGCACACCGGCCAGCACATACTTTCCCGCTGCTTCTCGAACCTCTGCGACGCCGATACGGTCTCATCCCGCCTCGGTGCAGCGGAATGCACCGTCGATATAGACCTGCCGAAGCTGTCGGTGGAACGGTTGGCCGACGTCGAACACGATGCCAACCGGGTGGTCCGCGAGAATCTTCCCGTAACGGCCCGGAATTTATCCTCACCGAAAGCCAGGGCTCTCCCCCTCCGTAAAATGCCTGACATGAAAGGCAGAATACGGGTCGTTGAGATAAAGGAATTCGACTGGTCCGCCTGCGGAGGAACCCACGTCGCCCACACGGGCGAAATCGGTCACATACTGATCACCGGCACGGAAAAGTACAAAGGCCTCATCCGCGTTTTCTTCGTAACCGGGATAAATGCCACCGCCCGGGCCGCGGCCTGGAGAGCGGGAATCACGGCAGCGAAGAAAAAACTCTCCTGCGGATTGGACGACATTCCGGCCAATTACCTGAAGATGCAGGCCGAAATAAAGTCGCACATCCGCGCAAACAATAACCTCATCGAAAAACTGGCGGCTCTGCAGCTCGTCAAGATTCGCGGCGAGCTGGGCAAGAAGCCCTCCGTCAATATTATCGACTGGGGCGACGTCAACATCCTGCGAAGGCTCGCTATCGCCGCCCTGGAAGAAAAAGACGGATCGGTCATCCTGGTGCACGAATCGGAACCGTCCACCTTCGTCGTGGCGGCGAACGGCGGCAAGCAGCCCGATCTTCTCCCTTTCCTCGACCACCTGTGCAGCAGTTTCGGCTGCAGGGGCGGAGGAGATCCCGGCCTGGTGCAGGGAACGGGGCTCGAGAAAAAACGCGTGGCGGAATTCGTCGAAACAGCCCGAAAAGCACTCGCCGGAAAGCCTGTTTCATGAAACCGATACGTCGATTTTTTCCGGCGCCGATCTTCCTTTTCCTCTACCTGGCATTCTCCCTGTTTCCCGCGCCGGCACCGGCGGAAGGTTTCGGGAGCGGAAGCGGCTCCTCCTGGAAAGCCGGCACAGCTTCTCCGGATTCCATTTTCAGCCACCTGGCGGATTCTGTTTTCGCGGACTGCCTGTCGAGGCTTCTTCTGAAACCGTCCGAGCTGTCGTTCGACCGGTGCTGGGCCCGGGACGATACCTTCCGTCTCGATATTGCCGCTCAAGCGCTTACCGATCCGCTGACCCTCCCGGCAATCCGCGACCACCTCACCGCCAGCGCCCCCGATTCCGGCGGAGCTCTCTCAGGTTTTCTTCCCACGGCCTGGGACTGCCTCGGCATTACAGCGCGCCCGGCAGGCCAAAGCAGACCGATCCAAGAAGCGCTCGCTTCCGACGGCGGCACCCCCGGAGCGGCCACGGTAACGGCGATGTGCGGAATACTCGAAGAAGTATCCGCCCTCCTCGACGCCGCCTTTTCGAACCTGACACTCGAAGAAAAAATCCGCCTCCTGGCCTGCGCGCCCGTCTTTTTCGCGAACGAAGAAGAAGCAGATACAACCTCAGGAGAACCGGGCCGCTTCGGAGAACTGAACCGTGAGCTGGGTCTGACGATCCCCGATTCCTTCGAGGTCTCCTCCGACTCTCTCCTCAACTGGGCGGTGAAAGTGGACGCGACTCCCCTCGCCCGGGCGGCGGCCTCGCTCCTGGCGGCCTGCGAAACCGTCGCCGGGCATAGCCTTCCCGCCGATCCGCTAACCGTTCCCGCCCGGACCGCGGAATCAACCGCCGGGGACGCCGCAACCTGGCCGTCGCCCCGCGGAAAGGTCCTGGGCACCGTCCTGCTCCGCCTCCGCACGGTCAGGGGCGACATAGTTGTGGGAGGCGCCGGCCCCAACTCCTACGACGGTCGATTCGCTCTCATCATCGACACCGGCGGCGACGACATCTACAAGGGAGGCGCAGGAGGCGGCTGCGGCGCCGGGCTCGGCTACGAAGCCGGCGCGTCATCCACCCCCGTATCAGCCGTCATCGATCTCGGTGGCGACGACCTTTACGACTCCGGCGGCGTCTCATTCTCCTGCGGAGCGGCGGTTCTGGGGATCGGCATCATCATCGATTCGGCCGGCGACGACACGTACCGGTGCGGCCCCTGCTCCCAGGGGGCGGGCCTTTTCGGCTGCGGATTCCTGATCGACCTGGACGGCGATGACGTCCGCACCGCGGATTACTTCTCCCAGGGGGCGGGATGCGCGGGCGCGGGCGCGCTCTTCGACGCGGACGGCAACGATCTATACTCGGTCTCCGCATTCGGCCAGGGCTGCGGCGGCACCTTCGGATTCGGCGCGCTCCTCGAAAACGGCGGGAACGATGTATACCGGGCCGGCGGCGTCTATACCCATGCGCCGCTGCTCCCCGATGACTACCGCTCTTTCGCCCAGGGTTTCGCCATCGGGTTCAGACCGCGGGCGGGCGGCGGTATCGGGTTTCTGCTCGACAGGAGCGGAAACGATTTCTATGACGCGGAAGTTTTCGCCCAGGCCTGCGCCTACTGGTACTCGGTGGGCATCCTCGCCGACCTGGACGGCAACGACCACTATTCAGCAACGCAATACGCCCAGGGCTCGGGCATCCACCTTGCCGCAGGCCACCTTTATGACGCGGGCGGCCGGGATCACTACTTCTCCCGCTTCGGTCCATCCCAGGGCACGGCCCACGATCTCGCCGTCGGGGTTCTTCACGACCTGGAGGGCGACGATCGCTACCTGGTCGGAGGCGGCCAGGGGCTTTCACTCACTAATTCGGTGGCGATATTCATCGACGGCGGCGGAGACGACCATTACAGCGCAACGGAAAAAAACGCGGGTCACGGGATATCGAGGAAGGCGCGCGGGTTCGAGGGCGCCGGCTTTTTCATCGATCTCGAGGGAAAAGACTCTTACGACGCCGGCTCGTCGGGATCGGATGCGTCAATCTGGCGTCAGGAAGGCTGGGGAATAGGGGTCGATCTCGACAGGGATGTTTTCCTTCCCGAGGAAAAACTTCCCGAAATCGTGCTGACGGAAGAAGATACGCTTCAATCCCCGGAGGAGCTTTTCGATACCGCGTCATTGTGGGAGGTGGGCAACAATCGAGAAAAAGTGAGAAAGGCCCGCCTCGCCCTGAAAGCGAAGGGGATGCCCGCGGTAAAATACGTTTTAACCGAGAGGCTGGACACACGAAGCGGCCTGGAGCTTCGTGCGGTGGAAGAGCTCGCCGGGGCGTATCCCGACTCCTCCGCAGAAATCGCCGCGAATCTCCTCGAAAGCACGACCGATCGGATCCGGGGCAATGCCGTATGGCTCCTCGGAAGGCTGAAAAGAATCGAGCACTCGAGCCGGCTCGTTTCGATGCTGGATGAGAAAAAGAACGAGCCGCTGTCCGCCCGCATAATCGAAAGTCTCGGCAGAATAGGCGATCCCTCGTCAGCGGAATCTGTTCATCCGTTCCTCAGCGCGGATACCGAAAAGGTAAGGATCACGGCGGCTGAAGCTCTCGGCAGGTTAAAAACCGAATCGTCGATTCCATATCTGCTCGACGCCCTTGGTGACGAGGCTTTCGTTGTCCGTTCCGCCGCCGGCTCGGCCCTCTCCCGTTTCGAACCGGCGATGGTCCTGCCTGCCCTGGCGGAGCGGATTGAAGCGGCGGAGCCCGGAGAAGAGGCATCCCTCCGCGAGCTCGCCCGGCTGTGCACGGAACTGGCCCCGGATCTTGAGCCTGAAAAGGACCGGTCCATCCGCACCCGGCTCCGGAATGTCCTGATGCCGCTCCTCCACTCGGAGCTCCCCGGACTGCGCGCCGCCGCCGCGGACGCCCTCTCCGCTCTCGGCAGCGATATCGCCGACCGGCGCCTGCATAACCTGTTTGAAGATGAACGGGATCCCATGGTTCGCAACGCTTTGGCGGATTCACCCGCATGCAGCAATAAGGAATAGGCCGATGAATTATTTCGACGGGCTCGCCAGGAGAAGACGCAGCGTCAGAAAATATGAGCCGGATCCCGTGCCCGGCGATGTGATCAACGGGATTCTCGATACGGCGAGGATGGCTCCATCCTGGCACAACAAACAATGCTGGCGCTTCCTTGTTGTAACCGACCGCGAAAAAATCGCCGGTCTGTGCGAAGGAGGAAAAGTCAAGAGCGGATGGAACAAGTGGGCCCGCAACGTGCCGGTTTTTATCGCCGCGTGCGGCAAACCCGACGAGAGCGGCGTTCAGAACGGCATGGACTATTACCTGGTGGATGTCGCCATCGCCATGGATCACCTGACCCTGGCGGCCACCGCGAGAGGGCTCGGCACCTGCTGGATCGGAGCTATGGACGAGAGCCATGTCAGGAAAGTCCTGGGCGTTCCTCCAGAATACCGGATCGTGGCCCTCACCCCCCTGGGACGGCCCTCGGAGAGCACGGATCCCCTGAACGACGACGGCCTCTTCCCGATGGCGGAAAAAAAACGCAAACCTGCGAGCGAAACGGTGTTCGACGATGTGTGGGGCACCCCTTTCAGCGAACCCGCCCGGTAATGGCTTTTCAGCCACAGAAAAGGACATGATCTTGACGCGAAACAATGACGCGGTAAAAATAATCACCCTCCACGAGGATAACCACCTTCTCGCAGTTTACAAACCGGCGGGTATACCGGTCCAGGCCGCCCGGCGGGGAGATCCCGACCTGTTCACACTTGTGAGGCGCTGGAGAGAAACCTCGGAGAACAAGCCTGGAAGGGCTTTCCTGGCGATAGTGCACCGAATCGATCGCCCGGTATCCGGCATAGTCGTCTTCTGCAAGACATCCAAAAGTGCGGCGCGGCTTTCAGACAGGTTCAAGAACAGACAGGTCGAAAAAACGTATCACGCCGTAGTGCACGGAGTGCCCGAAATCCTCGAAGGCCGCCTCGAAAACCTGCTGGTGAAAAGCAAAAAACTGAAAGCAAGGGAAGCGCGACAGGATGAACAGGGGAAACGCGCAGTGCTGACCTACCGCGTGTTAGGCGCCGTTCCAGGCATGAGCCTCCTCGAAGTGTTTCCTGAAACCGGACGGTTCCATCAGATCCGGTTCCAGCTCGCGAACGCGGGTATCCCGATCTTCGGCGACACCTTTTACGGCGCGCCCGCAGGACCGAGAAAAGACTCAATCGCCCTCTGGGCGAATCGGATCAGCTTCGAGCATCCGGTAGGGAACAGTCCGATTGTGATCGAATCTCCCCGTCCCCGCAACTGGCCGTGGCCTCCGCCGCGATGACAACCCCTCGGGCCGGCTACCGCCCCGGTGGAACCAGACACGATTTTCCCCGCCCGACCAGGTCTTTTCTTCCCATCCTGATCAGAACTTTCCGGGCCCGGTCCCGGAACGATGGCAGGTGAAAAAGCAGCAGGGCTTTCTGATCCTTCCTCGCGCCGTCGCCATGAGCCGACTCGACACGCCCCGCGGCTCGATTGCACGGATCGATCCCCGTATGGAACATGGTCGTCGACCGGGTCAGGGGCGCGGGAAGGAATTCCTGTATCTGCCTCGTCCTGATACCGAATTTTTTCATCCACAACGCCGCTTCAAGCATCTCTTCATCCCCTGAACCGGGATGCGCGGGAATGAAGTATGCCAGGACATACTGCTTTTTCCCCGCTTCGGCGCTGTATCGCTTGAACAGCTCGAGGAATCGCTCGGTTTCGCTTACCGGGGGTTTACCCATCAGGGAGAGGACAGAGGCGGAAACATGCTCCGGTGCGATTTTAAGCTGCCCGCCGGTAAAGCTGCCGACAAGCTCCCTGATATACTCGGGGTGGAGAAGGGCCAGGTCGTGACGGATTCCCGAGGCGATCCGAACGAACTTCACATCGGGCAGCGAGCGTGCGCGCCGGTACAGGCGAATCAGCGGCTCCTGGTTCGTGTTCAGGAATGAGCAGATTTTCGGATGAAGGCAGGAGCGCTTCCGGCACACCTTCTGCAGGTCCGGGCGTCCGCATCCCGTTCGCCACATGTTTGCGGTCGCTCCTCCCAGGTCGCTTACACTCCCCTTGAAGGTCCCGTCTTTATCCGCAATCTCACGGATTTCGGCGATGATGCTCTTCTCCGACCGGCTCTGAACGATTCCCCCTTCATGAAGGGCCACGGCACAGAAAGAGCAGCCCCCGTAACACCCACGGGAGATCGTAACCGAGTGCCGGATCATTTCGAAAGCCGGGATGCGCTCGCTCCCGTAAACCGGATGCGGACGCCGGGTGAACGGGAGCCTGTACGTATAGTCGAGTTCACGGGTCGAAAGCGGCGTCGACGGCGGATTGGCCAGAAGAAAACGGTCACCGTGCGGCTGAACGACAGGCTTCGCGTTCCAGGGGTTCAACTCGCCGTGATACAGCCCGGATGCCTTCGCGAATGCTTCGGTATCTTCCCGAACCGCTTCGAACCCCGGAAGCTGCACGATTCCGGAGCGGACTCTCCCCGGCAGGCCGTTTCCAGGCGCCCCGCTTCCGCTCACGGTCGATCGACCGGACTTCCTCAGGGACCAGCCGTCGGGAACGGTTCCCCTGATAACGCAGGTGCCGCGGA
Source organism: uncultured Gemmatimonadota bacterium (assembly GCA_964394085.1). GTDB lineage: Bacteria > CAYMWF01 > CAYMWF01 > CAYMWF01. The sequence goes on from CAYMWF010000021.1 coordinate 7,761, forward strand.
TATTTTCGATACTCTCCCACGGTTCATTCTTTCTCAACCGCGAGACGAGCTCCCTGAGCGGTCGTTCTCCCGCGCCGAAAACGAGCATATCAGCCCTTGCGTCGAACAGTATCGATCTACGCACCTTTTCAGACCAGAAATCGTAATGAGCGAACCTGCGAAGACTCGCTTCCAGACCGCCGAGGACGATCCTTGCGCCACCGCCTTCCGGAGTACCGGGGAATGCTTCCCGTATTCTCTGTGCATATACTATCGCCGCCCGGTCGGGTCTTCCTCCGGCTCTGCCCCCCGGAGCGTAACTGTCGTCGCTGCGCCGTTTCCTCGCGCTCGTGTATTTCAAAACCATGGAATCAACGTTGCCCGAAGTCACGGCGAAAAATAGACGCGGTAGACCGAATGCGGAAAAATCGCCGGCGCTGCGCCAGTCAGGCCGAGAGAGCACAACGATACGCAACCCGAGATACTCGAGGTACCGGGCGATAAGCGCGGCTCCGAATGAAGGGTGATCGACGTAAGCATCCCCGGTAACGACTACGACATCCGGACGACTCCAGCCGCGCTTCTTCATTTCCCGGCGACTTGCCGGAAGGTGCGATAGTCCGCTCCTGCTCACGCTTTCGAATCTCCCCGGGGACGCCGGAATAATTCCGCTCCCTTTCATTCACTCCATCGTTCGAGCCGCATTCTACGGTTCCCGGCCCCCTGTGAACCCGGACCCGTATCTATCCTCAATCCAGCCGTATTTTCGTCAAAAGGAAATTTCTTCTCGAAATCAGGCGCTCCCGTATCGGCCGAGGCGATTTCCTGGGTGAACAGATTATTGAATCCAAGCCGGAGAGCGGCGTCAATCGCTCTATTATATTCCTGTTCGGTAAGCCGCCGGTCGAGAGGCGGTTCGATAGCCAGGCCGGACGGGGGGACATACTGCGCCATCAGGCTGAGCCACGTATCAGAGCCGGCATTACGGGCAAGCCAATTCAGGCAGGCGGCGGTATCACCGGCTCCCCCGGGCATCACCAGGTGCCTCACAAGTACGCCCCGTACAGCTGCGCCGGTTTCATCCAGTTCGAGATTGCCGACCTGGCGGAGCATGGCATCGAGAGCCTGGGCGTTAATTTCGGGGTAGACCGAAGCTCCGGAACAGCGTTCCGCTCTGGTGGAGCTTCTGTATTTCATGTCGGGAAGGTAAATATCTACAATACCATCGAGAAGGTTCAATGCTTCGACCGAGTCGAAACCCGACGTGTTATAGAGGATTGGCGTAGTCAGGCCGAGCCTCGTCGCCGCCTGAATCGCTTCCAGGATTGAAGGCAGGTAGTGGGTCGGGGTAACGAGGTCTATGACGCGGCATCCGGCAGTCTGAAGAGCGAGCATCACTGTCGCCAGATCATCAGCATCATGAACTCTGCCGGTTCCGCCACGACTGATCTGGTGATTCTGACAGTACAGGCAACTCAGGGAACAGGATGAAAAAAAGATCGCCCCGGCTCCCGCGCCGGTTACAAAAGGCGGCTCTTCTCCGAGATGCACCATCGATGCGGTAATCACCGGCTCCGGACCCGCGCCGCAAATGCCGGTCTCCCGGTTGCGATCGACCCCGCAGCCGTGCCCGCAAAGTCTGCAGTGTTCATACATCCGGACGGCCTGCTCCACCCTTTCCCTGAACTCTTTTTCGGGTATGTATCGAGCCTGGCCGCAACCTTTCCAGGGAACCGATTTATCCGGATTTCTCCCGCTCTCCATTAGTTCATCCCCCGGCTTCCGTTTAAGTTTGGAATCATCCGGCAAGCAAAAGTTTACCGATTCCCGCGATTACCGTCTTGTATACTTGAAACGGGCGGATAAATCCACATTTCCCCGTACGGCTTCTTTTGTTACTCGTTTTGACGCGGATACTAAAGAAAGTTAGTTTATCAATGCATTTTTCCGTTTATAATTTGACACGAGATTCGTTTCGATTTAACTTGTAAGGAACATGTCAGGAGTCTTGCTGAAGACAATTAATCAGACCGGTAAGCAATGACACCAATCCGGGCGCGGAGTAAACCATGGATCTTATAGATAAAAAAATACTCGAAATCATACAGAAAGATGGACGCATAACAAAACAGGAGCTCGCCGCCAAAATCGATCTTACGCCCCCGGCGACCCTCGAACGGTTGAGAAAACTAGAAAAAACCGGAGTGATCACAGGCTACAGGGCGATGGTTGAGCCATCTGCGGTAAATCGCGATATGGTCGCCTTCGTGAATGTGGAGCTCAGCCTGCATCAATCCGATGCCATAGAAAAATTCCACGAGGAAATCTCGCGGATTCCGGAAATCCTGGAATGTTACCATATATCCGGCACATGGGATTTCCACCTCAAAGTGGCGGTCGGGAACATGAAGGAATATGAAAACTTCTTTCTCGGGAAATTGACGAAAATATCAGGCTTTTCCAGATCTGAAACAGCTTTTATTTTTCGCGCCCTGAAGAAGGATGAAATCCTCATGCCCATCAGGAATGACTTTTTCGACACCAAGCCGCCTAAAAAAAAACAGCATAACAACAACTGAACTTTTCGAATCTGCAAAGTGTCAGCGATGACGCCGCAGAGCTGGTTGATAATCGGAGGTATTTAAAATGGAGTATTCCGAAGGCGTTAAAAAGTACGTAGAACGAGGGAAGCGGATTCTCGCTGAAAGGGAAGAGCTCAAATCGCGAATGAAAAAAGCCCGGTTCGACACCATCGCGGTGCACGGGCTCTACTCCACCAAAGAAGCCCTCGAGAACAACCAGGGGTCGATCATCGAACCCATGTACCTGTCCACCAGCCAGGGTTACAGAGACTCCGACGAAATGGAAGCGGGGCTGGCCTACCTTATACCGACCTGGTGCTACTCCAGGATTGCGAATCCTTCCACATATTACCTCGAATGGACCCTTGCGCTGCTGGAGGGATACCGTACCGGGGCCGATACATCCTGCCTCGTCACCGGTTCGGGCATGTCGGCGATACGGTCCGCAACAGAACCTTTCCTGGTGCACCAGGAGGGTGAAAACAACCTCAAAATGAACTTCGTCAGCTCCTGCCAGGTTTACGGCGGAACTTTCCAGCTCTTCAACATCAGGTACGCCGAAGAACGCGGAATCGAACTGAGATGGGTGAAGAATCCCGCGGATACCGAAGAATGGCAGGCGAAGATAGATGAAAATACCAGGTTCGTTTTCGGTGAAGCCCCGAGTAATCCGCAACAGTCATTCTGCGACATGGCGGCGATAGCGAAGATGGCCCACGCTTTCGGTGCTCCCATGATCATGGATTCCACCTGCGCTACACCCGCCCTCATGCGCCCCATCGAACACGGCGTTGATATCGTGGTTCATTCATTGACAAAGTCGATCACCACGAGCGGTTTCGCCGTAGGAGGCGCCTTGATCAGCAGAAACCCGATCACGACCAGGATCAAAAACGAGAATCCTCTGTTCACCGAAAGTTTCGCCGACTACGTCAAATTCCTGCCTTACAGGGATACGGGACCGGCCGCATCTCCCTTTAATGCTCTCATGGCCCAGAACGACCTCCGCACCCTGCGTCCCAGGATGGACAGGCTGAGCCGAAACAGCCAGACAGTCGCCGAATTTCTCGAATCGCACCCGAAAGTGTCAAAAGTCGATTATCTAGGCCTGGAGTCGAACAGCCTGCACCGGCTGGCCTCGAAGTATATGAAACTGGCGGATGACGGCGCAGGAAGGTACGGACACCTGATGGGTATGAGGGTCGACGGGTCTGCTGAAGATACAAGACGGGTCTTAGACGCTCTGAAGATGTTCCACCGGGCCACCGACCTCGGCAGAATCAAATCGGTAGCCACGATTCCGGCAATCTCAACTCACCAGCAGCAGGGTGAAGAGGGGCGAGACCTTGCGGATGTTCCTCCTCAGCTCATGCGGCTCTGCATCGGCGGCGAATCGGCTGAAGATATAATCGGGGATCTCGACCAGGCTCTGGCGACAATATAACCTGCGCGTCTCTAGCTGCCGTTCGGCAATCCGGGAGAAGCCGGGTCGAATCGAACCCAGTCAGGAGCGCCGTCTATCGATCTCCCTTCGGATATATCGGGATCCTGGGCTCCGAAAGTCCGGCCGTCGAGATATACGAACTCGCCGCCGATTTTCAGAAACAGCCCCAGTTCTTCACCGTCGCCGCTCAGCTTGAACGGGCAATGGAGCGGACCCTGCTCCGTGTCCCCGTCCGCCCATATGAGCAAGTGTCCGCCTGCGGGGATAACCACGTCCGGCAGTAGAAACTTGCCAGGTTCACTCAAGTCATCAGTGATGTAACACCGTGTGGAACGCAGGTCTCTATCCTCGCCGTTGAAAAGCTCGATCCAATCGTCGTACTCATCGAATTCATCCATTATGCAACCGTCATTGATCGCCATGAATTCGTTAAGCACCAGCCGGACTGGAGCAGTTTCCTGGACCAAGATGCTCGTCTCCCCGGTCTGGATAACTGCGCCGTCCTCTTTTTCCGCCCAGACGATGAAATCGACACTCCCCCTGAGAAGTTTTTCATGCACCGGCACCGTCAGCTCAACAGTCGTTTCGGATAGCGGTGGAACAGATAGGGCGCCGAGCTCCTCATTTCCCTTGTGAGGGCGCCTCAGCCCTATACCGAACCTGAAAAAATATGACAGGTCGATAGAAACCAGGCTGTCTGCCCTGTTCGCAACGGTAATCTCGAACGTTGCGTCATCCCCTGGCTGGACGGTATCCGATTCGCTTGCCACATCTATGACGACCGGGGATATCCATTCATTCGGCTCTCCCGGGGAAGGAAGCTCAAGGTAATCGAAAAAGTATCCCGCGTCCCTGTACCGCCCAAACGATTCATCGACGAGACCGTGTTTATAATGAAGGCTGTCACATGGATTTTCGAATTCATTACCGGGGTCCAGCAGCATCAGAACCCCACCATCCGGACTGGGAACAAGGGAAGAATGATATTGACCTTCCCAGGTTTCCCCGTCGAGCCAGACAATCAGGTGCTCACGTGGATTCATCGTCGCCCCGGATGCGAAGTACCATTCAGTCTCACCGTCCGACAGCAGCATCCCGGCCAGCGATATATTACTGTCGGAATCGTTATAGATTTCGACCCACGGATCGAAATCGCCCGCCTCGTCTTCGATAACGCTTTCATTCTGAAGGCATATTTCATTCAGATAGAGCTCCACGGACGGCGGAGGTACGAAACCGGGAAGTCTACCCTTGATGTAACTTTTACGATCCTTCAGGAAAACCAGCATGCGCTGAGGCGCCATTTCAAACTGCAGGTTCTTCTCGAAAGTGGTTTTTCGATAATCCCTTCTTCCGTCCAGCCGGATCGAATCGGCGGCGGCGACAATCGTTGCTCCGGTGTTCTGGAAAACAAAATGGTCATCGATTAGAGATTTCAGTATCAGCCCGTACCGTCTTCTCAATTGCGGCTCATTCAATATCTTGTCCCAGAACGGATTGACGACTTCTGCCACCCCGTGCGGGTGTTCATGGGTGCCGTAATCAATAGGTAAATCGGCTTGTATTACACCGAAGCACAGGTCCAGATCCCAGGGAAGAAACTTCCATAAACCGTCATCAACGCTGTGATACAGGTAGTGATTCTGATCTATGAAATCAGGATTTCCCAGTGCCATCTGGGCAGCGTACCAGGTCAGGCATTCTTCAACATCGAAATAATTCGACAGCAGATCTCTGAACCGGTCTCCGTTGGTCCAGTTGATCATCTCGGTCAATTCGATAATATCACGGTAAGAACCCTGTTCGTTCGTCTCTTTCTCGAAACATCGCCTGTATGTGGTAGCGTAAGGACTCGCGGGGAAAGTCCCGTAGCATTTGTAGATATTCGCATTACCGTCAAGACCGTGATTTTCGAGAAAAAAAGCATCCACCTGCTCTATTCTGGTAAATACTCCCTGAAACATCCCGTTTCGCCAGAGAAGACGAAACGCCGCTTCAGACGCCGGCAGCCCGATATCACGAAAGAACCTGAATGCGCAATGTTCCCTGATCATCGATGTTTCGGTGCTTGCTTTCAGGTTTATTCTTTCTGCTGACAGCTCCGGAACATACCCGCCGAATTTGAATTTATGCCCTTTTTTGTGCCATTCCCTCGAAGTCCTGCCACGATACCTGAGTTCAGCGGCAATCAAACCGCTGCCTTCTCCTTCAAAAACAACGGGTACATACTCATCACTGAAAACATGGGTATTGAGGTAGGCCAGGTCCTCCTCGGTGATATAAAAATCATAAGAGGGCACCTGGGAAGCGTGTTTTCCGACCGGAACAGCCGTCAGTGGGGAGGTGAAAGAACTCTCGTTTCCGAATAGATCCACCGCCGATATTCTGTACTTGTAGGTAACCCCCTCATCGACCTCATTATCGATGAACCGCGGCGTTCTTACCGGGATTTCATTCTGCAGGATATAATTCGAATCGAACGCTTTTCTGTATATGTTGAATCCCTCTATATCTTCAGCGGAATGAACATCCCATGAAAGGATGTTCTCGCCATACCCGCCTTCGATATCGACATTTGTCGGTTTCGAAGGCGGTGTGGAATTCGGCGTCACACTGTGAACGGAAATGCTCGAGATGCATGTTTCCCCTGAATCGGCACTGAAAACCACATCCAGGCAGTCATCCGTCAGTGTCGTCAGAAACCGGTATTCAATTGCATAGTTGCTCTCCACCTCCGTCCAGATATCGAGATCTTCCAGCCAATGGTTTCCCTCTATCCAGACATCCTGTACGCGCTGCCCTTTCCAATCGTGCTCACTCTCGACAAACCCCATTTTTACAATGTACATCCCCTGGGGTATCTCGAAACAGTATTTCTCCACTCCGACTCTGCAGGTTCTGTAAAGCTCCGGGTCTTCATCTCCACCTATATTGACGTGGCTTTCATCCCGCCAGGGAGCCCCTCCCACGGCTCCGCCCCCGCTGCCCGGCTCATATTCCCGATCGGCAAAGTACAGTATCCCGTTACCACCCCTGTATCTCAATGTATCCCCGCAATTGAACCCAACGTTCAATGCATCGGTTTCAATCGGTGTTAATAACAGGAGAAACAGAACCCCTGTTATTGCGCTATTGTATAGCTTTTTCAGTATCAAAGTGTCGTCCTCTGATGCATTCCGTTTTCAGAACCTGCCTGTTTCTTCAGAAACAGGCAACCATTAGATTGAGTTCCCAGATCAATACGTCCGACATGTTGTATACTATATCTTACAGTTCTGGTGTTATATCGTAACCCTGGTTCCAGATTCATGTCAAGTCTGTCCTGGGTGGGATTTCGGGGAAATTTACCAGTATTCACCCAGGGCTTCTTCGATGATTGAGCGGGAGACAGCACCGGCTCTGTGAATAAGCGGGGGATCAACGGTCAGATCCACGATGCTGGACGGGGTCGTCCGTGTCAATTCTCCGGCATCGATCATAAATTCCACATCAGCGCCGAACCGTTTCCAGATTTCTTCAGGTGCAATCAGGGGAGACTCCCCTGAGCGGTTGACACTTGTCGAAACCACGAGACCGTCAAGTTCGGCGCAAACAGCGGAAGCGATGCCTTCCGGTGGAACTCTGATACCTATTTTACCTTCAGGACTCGTCGTAAATGACGGCGCGCGATGAGAAGCATGCAGAAGCACACTTACGGGGCCGGGCCAGCAGCGGTTCAAGAAATTCACCACTCTTTCGTCCAGCACATCGGCATACCGTCGAACCATCTCCATATTCTGTGCAAGCAGGAGGAAAGGTATGTTATGTTCTCTGCCTTTGAATCTTCTTATTCGCAGCAACGTTTCGTAGTTTTCGGCGTCGGCGCTGAAACCGTAAAGCGTTTCCGTCGGCAGTATAATCACCCCCCCTTCACGCAGGGCATTTACGACGGAAATCAAATCCTTTTGTGAAATAGAACCTTTCTTTGAATAAATCCGGCTCATGAATAAATTAAAAACAGCTCCGCGCCGTAATGGAACCCGGAGCTGTTCCCTGGTAGAACTTTGGGATTATTCTGCCGCAGGAAACCGACCTGTCTTATTAATGCTGCAAAATACAACAAAAATGTAAAACGGTCCTGTGAGCAAAATTGTTTCGATTGTCCGATAAACGAACAATCTATTGTTGAGTTTCTGAAACCGAATCAGAAATATTTTCAGCTTACTTGTTCAGCGTCTCTTTGAGCACCTTACCTGGACGGAATTTTGCCACGACCTTTTTCGGAATCTGAATCTGCTCGCCCGTCTTCGGGTTGCGGCCTGTTCTTGCTTCCCTGACGGTCGTTGTGAAAGATCCGAAACCGGGGATGCTGACGGTATCGCCATTGGCCAGGGTATTCGTGATGCTGGCGATGACGGTATCGAGTGATGTCGCTGCATCGGTTTTCTTGATGTTTGAGGCGTTTGCGATCTTCTTGATCAGTTCCTGCTTGTTCATGTGCTATTCCTCCACTTGCGAATGTGATAGCCTTCACACCGGTACCGGCAAGCCAAGGGGGCAGCAGCCTGCATCGGTATGACTATTCGGAATTAGAGGCACTCTAGGAGATTTCAAACCTTCATTCAAGTAAAAAAAAGCCTTTTCCCCCTATAAACACTAAAAAAATTCAATTTTTGTCCAACCCTGCTTCATCCAGCATTTCAGAAAGTAATCTGTTCACGATCGTCGGGTCGGCCATACCTTTTGTCCGTTTCATCACCTGACCGACAAAAAAACCGAAAATGCGCTTCTTGCCGCTGACATATTCATCCCTTTGTTCGGGATGCTTCGCTAGAATTTCAAGAACGACTTTTTTCAGGATGTCTTCATCGGTAATCCTGCCGAATCCCTCATCACTTATCACCGATTCAGCGGTCCGCCCATCCGCGGCCATCAGTTCCAGAATCCTGCAGGCCAGACTCCCGGACACAACACCTTTGTCCACAAGTAATAGCAAATCCACCAGTTTCACGGGTGTAACCGGAAACCTGTCAATAGACTCTCCCCTCTCTTTCAGCAGATGCATCACGTAACCGCGAATCCAGTTTACGGCGACTTCCACCTTGCCATACCGGGATACGACGATTTCAAAATAATCACCGGTTTCGATTGATTGAGAAAGCAACCCGGCGGCTGCAGGATCGAGACCGTATTCCTCCTGAAATCTTCGCTCTTTCTGCAACGGCAGTTCCGGCATCCGCTTTTCAATCCGCTTTCGCCATGAATCTCCAACAGTCAGTACGGGAAGATCGGGCTCGGGAAAGTACCTGTAATCATACGCCTCCTCTTTCGAGCGCATCGGAAACGTTTGCCCCCGTTTTTCATCCCATAGCATTGTCTGTCTGGCAACCGCCTTCTTTTTTTTAATTAAACGGCTTTGCCTTTCGCGTTCGAAATTCAGCGCCTTTTCAACGGCTGAAAAAGAATTCATGTTCTTCAATTCCGTGGCGGTACCGTAGTTGTCCCGCCCTTCCGGTGTAACAGACAGATTGGCGTCGCACCTCAAAGAACCTTCCTCCATGTTACCATCGCAGATACCCAGGTAACGCACCAATTGACGCAACCTGGATAAAAATCTGCGCGCTTCCCCGGGGGATTCGAAAAAAGGTTCGGTTACAATTTCAGCCAGCGGAACACCGCAACGGTTCATATCAACGAGGGAGTCGCCCCCCGCATCCGCGTCACGCAGGTGGAGCATTTTGCCGGCATCTTCTTCCATGTGGACGCGCCTTATCCCGATCGCGGCGCCTTCCGCATACTCGAATTCCCCCGCTCCGGCGAGCGGTGCGGCAAACTGTGTAATCTGGTATCCTTTGGGCAGATCCGGATAGAAGTAGTTCTTTCTGGCGAATCTTGATGACCTGTTTATACGGCATCCCAGGGCTGCGGCAAGCAGAATCGTCTGTTCTACTGCTTCGGGATTCAGTACCGGCAGCGCACCGGGTAAACCAAGACAAACAGGACATACCTGGGAGTTCGGCGCCCCCCCGAATTTGTATTCACAGCCGCAAAAGATCTTTTGTCTCGTCTTCAGCTGCACATGGATTTCCAGCCCTATAGCCGTGCGGTACTCATCCACTGCCTATCGCTCCGAGAATCCGGTCATTCGGCATATAAAGGATACTGTCATGGTTTCACCGGGTTTTCTTTTTCATCATCAGGAACCGGTGTAAAAACTGAATAAATTCCGATTCCTGTTCTCTTCTGTTGGTTCACCGAGCAGGTTTCAGATTCCCGGGCATGGGCGCGACCAGGTTCTTTAACCCGGTGGCCTGCTCCATGGCCGCGGCAACCCTGAGAAGAAGCCCCTCTTCGTAGTCGTTCCCGAAAAACTGCACCCCGACGGGGAGGCTCGCCCGAGTGAATCCGCATGGTATCGAGATCCCGGGGTTGCCCGCCAGATTCAGACACAAAGTAAAAATATCCGCAAAATACATCTGGAGGGGATCATCGATCTTTTCACCCAGTCTGAATGCCGGAACAGGTGATACAGGCGCCATTAGCAGATCGACCCCTTCGAACGCTTTTCTGAAATCCTGCCGGACGAGCGTTCGTACTTTACAGGCTTTCAAATAATACTCATCATAATATCCCGATTTGAGAGCATACGTGCCTATCAGGATACGACGCTTGACTTCCCTGCCGAATCCTGCCGCTCGTGTCTCGAGGTACATATTTTCCAGGTTTCCGCCTTCTCCGATCCTTGTTCCGAACTTCACGCCATCATACCTGGCCAGGTTCGATGAGCACTCCGAAGGAGCGATAAGATAATAAGCTGGAAGTGAATAATCAACGTGGGGAAGCGATATTTCCTGAACTGAAGCGCCGTTCTCCTCCGCTGAGCCGACAGTTCGTTCGAAGCATTCCCTGACCTCATCATCCATCTCGACGGTAAGAAACTCGCGCGGTATACCGATTCGCAACCCCTTGAACCCACCGCTCAAATGTCTCTCATACTCCGGGACGCTCTCACGTCCGCATGTGGCATCAGCGGGATCATCACCTGCGAAAACACCAAGGAACCGTCCCGCATCGCGGGCAGTCCTTGCCAGCGGCCCGATCTGGTCCAGGGAAGAGGCGAAAGCTACGAGCCCGTACCGTGAAACACGCCCATAGGTCGGCTTCAGCCCCACGAGACCGCAGAACCCTGCCGGCTGCCTGATGGAACCGCCCGTATCCGAGCCCAGCGCCAGGGGGGCCACGCCCGACGCGACCGCCGCCGCGGACCCGCCCGAAGAACCGCCGGGAACCCTTTCCGGCGCCCATGGATTCCTCGTCGGCTCATAAGCTGAATTCTCGGTGGACGAGCCCATCGCGAATTCATCAAGATTCGATTTACCGAGGATGACCATCCCGGCCGCCTTGATTCGTCGAACGACCGTTGCGTCATATGGCGGGATCCAGCCCTCGAGTATTTTCGATCCGCATGTATTGGGTAAACCTTCAGCGCATATATTGTCTTTTATAACGACAGGAACTCCTGCCAGGCATCCAGTTTCTTTGTCCTTTTGCCTTTTTCGATCGACATCGGCAGCACTCCGAAGAGCACCCTCCGGATCCAGGTGCAGGAATATGTTAAGAAGGTTGTCGGATTTCTCCGCGGCATCAAGTGCGGCCCGGCAGATTTCCACCGCTGAAAATGAGCCCTTCCTTATACCATCGGCGATTTCAACGGCGGAAAGGTTCCGGTAATTCAATCGAGATCCCCCGCGTCATTCTCGGGTTCGGCAGGCATCACCGGTGGAACCCTGAAATACCCTCTCAGGACCGAAGGAGCATTCTTCAGGAACGATCCTTCATCGATACTTCTTTTTTTTCTTACCTCGCGGAGCGGCGTGCGAGCAGCTTCCACGTGAAAGTCAGGTTCAATTCCTTCCGTATCCAACTCACGGATTCTGTCGAAAAATTTTATCAACCGTGCAACTTCACTGGTAAGAATGAGCATTTCTTTCTCATCCACCGGTAATTTTGCCAGTATCCCCGACTGCTCAATTACTTTTTCAGGCTTTTTGGGATTGTTCATCGACTCGGCCCTTTTAAGGCGGGTTGCAGAGCCGGTTAAAGAACTAAGGAAGTGGCCGATGCCGGATCGAAAAAGATGACATATAGAAGCCGGGGAGCGATCCACCGGGGCTTTCCTATCACCGGTTCTTTTTCGATAACGGTGATGCTCCGTGGGTTTGCCTCGTCAAGAGCTTCACGAAATTCGCAGGGAAACAAAAAGGGAAGAGAGTTTAACAGTACCCTAGATTTTCTCCAGCGACGCGAAACGCATCAATACTTTTTTCAGGTTGTCGTTTTCGAAAAGTATCGTGAGTTTGGCATCCTGCCCCAAACCATCCTTTTTCACAACCAGCCCGACACCCCACTCTTTATGCCTTACTTTGTCGCCGGCGGAAATATCGGCGGATGCCCGTGATTTTATGTCGGACTTTGTTTTTTTCCTGGTCGGCTTCAATTGGGAGGTGATGAGGGAGTCAAGGCTTTTTCGCTCCTCACGCTTCGAACGGGTAACGGACCGGTATTTTTCAGGTATTTCAACAAGAAAACGGGATCGCTTGCCTCCGATCCTCCCATCAAATCTATATCGCTGCGTCGCATAGGTGATGAACAATCGTTTCTCGGCACGGGTCATGCCGACATAAAACAGACGTCTTTCATCTTCCAGGGTATCGTCGTCATCCAAACTCGTATGATGCGGGACGATTCCGTCTTCCGCACCGGCTATGAACACGATCGGAAACTCGAGACCTTTCGCACTGTGCATGGTCATGAGTGTCAAAACTCCGTCGCTTTTTTCAAAACGATCAACGTCCGAAATAAGTGAAATATCTTCCAGGTACGTTCCTATCGAAGGATCTGCCGGATTTGATTCCACGAATTCCGCTGCACCACGGACCAGGCTGTTCACATTTTCTTTACGCTTCTCTGCCTGATCCCTGCTCTCACCGCCGGAAAGACTGTCTTTATAGCTGGTCCACTCGATGAGCCGTTCCATCACTTCTTGGGCATTCGCCGTGGAAGCCAGCTCCATAAGGGCCGTAATCACGGAATAGAATTTTTGCAGCTTGGTTCGCGAATTTTTCGAGAGTTCAGTCATTTCTTCGACCCTCGAAAGGCTCTCGAATGGTGTTATGTTCCAGCGTTCCGCGTATTTTTTCACCCGCTCGATGGTAGTGCTGCCGATGCCCCGGCGAGGTACGTTGATTACGCGGAAAAAACTCTCCATATCGACCGGATTGACCACCAGCCTGAGATAGGAGATAATATCCTTTACTTCGCGACGCTCGTAAAAGTGAACAGTACCGACAACCGCGTACGGCAGAGCCATCCTGGAAAAAGCATCTTCCAGAGGTCTGGTCTGCATATTGGTTCTGAAAAGGATGACTATATCGCTTCGGGAGTAACCCTCCTTTTCCACCAATCTGTGAATCCTCTTTACGATTTCAAGCGCTTCGTCGCGCTCAGAACCGGTTTCGATAAACTCGATCTTGTCTCCGTTGGGATTCGGTGTTTTCAACACCTTCTCGTGCCGGCGGTTGTTGTGCTGAATCAGCCCGAGAGCCGCGTTAAGGATCATGCCTGTTGACCGATAGTTTTCTTCCAGTACGATAGTCGACGCATCTTCGTACTCTTTGGCGAATCTCAGAATATTACCTACATCGGCGCCCCGGAACCTGTATATTGACTGATCGTCATCGCCAACGGCGAAAATGTTCCCTGCGGGTGTGGCCAGCAAATGCATCAGTCGCGATTGAGCGTGGTTCGTATCCTGATATTCATCTATCAAAAAAGCGCGGTACCTCTTTCTGTATTTTTCTAATATCTTCTCTTCTTTCATCAACAGGGAAGTCAAACCGCAGATAAGATCGTCGAAGTCGAATGCATTCAACTCTTGAAGACATTTTGTGTACTTGCCGTAAATATCCACTACCGCATCATTTAAATTGGAATCTTCATCATCGGAAACGAGATTCAACTCTTCGGATTCAGGATCGTACAGCTTGTTCTTCCAGATCGATATGCGCCGGGCTATGTCGGAGGGCTTGATAAGATCTTTATTCAGCTGCTTTTCTTTGCACAGCCGGGTGATGAGGCGCTCTGAATCCTGGGAATCGTAAATTACGAAATTAGGCTCCCGACCGAGATGCCTGCATTCACTTCTGAGCCAGCGTGCGCAAATAGAGTGAAATGTACCTACCGCAAGACCCTTGGATTTGTCGCCCAGCAGTTCAGACAATCGTTCACGCATTTCCCCCGCAGCCTTGCGGGTAAACGTAACACTCAGGATTTCCTCCGCTTTCAAATTTTCAGAATCGATAAGATGAACGATTCTCCGGGTCAACACACGGGTCTTACCGCTTCCTGCGCCTGCAATGACCAGAAGTGGTGAAAGCGGAAATGTAACTGCTTTTTTTTGTGAGGGGCTCAGACCTGAAAGATAGTCCATGTGTGCATCCTTAGGTGCGGGGAGAGAGCACGAGGGAATCTTGGTAAAATCTACCATACAGCCGGAATATCGTCAAGCGCATCGAATTGGTCGACTCGTTTTGAAAACATAAGCGGGGACATAATAATCCAGTGGGGAATAGATCACCGCACTGTCGACTTTCCGGTTATTCAGACTATGAACCCGCTCGACAAAAAATCACGGATTGCGGGTGGAAGGCAAAAACTGTATTCAGATTCAACCCGCACCCTCACCTCCGTAAAGATATCTACTGAACGGATTCAACCCGTTCGATCTCAGGTACTTCCTGCTTAATGACACGCTCGATACCCATCGCCAGAGTCATGGTTGACATCGGGCAGCCGGCACAAGCTCCCTGCAGGCGAACCTTCGCAACGTTTCCGTCAATTTCAACCAGTTCCACATCACCACCGTCCGCCATCAGCGACGGCCTGACTTTCTCCATTGCCGCCTGAACTCGTTCTTTTAAACTTTCAGCCATGATATTCTCCTTATCATCGTTAATTATAACCTGGAGGAACAGATTGTTCTCCCGGTTGCAGCTTTCACCAATCCGGCTCCTTGTCATCAAAACACAGCCGGTTCCATATTTTACAATCAACTCGTTAAAGAGTTGATTTTATTCCTCTTCCGGGAATTTGAAAAAAAGTTCTACTTCTTTTGCATCCCCGGTGTGCTTGAGAGCCTTGATGAACCCGGCCATCACCGATACGATCAGATTTTCCACGAACTTCTGCATACCTACATTCTTCCCGTTAACAAGCAGACTGGCTCGTGAATTTTTCCGTTTCTCTCTCCTCCTCCGAATATGGAATGTTCTTATTATAAACCTCGCCAAGGCACCGGGATCATCCTCTTCAAAGCTTGGAAGATCATTCCGGAAGCCGGATTCGAAACCCACGGTGGCGAAAATATTTTTCCCCTTCCCGAGGTCACTCTCATTCGAATCCGACCCGTGAAACATTATCTCCGGCAAATCGGGATCGACGAAACCCCGGTGAAGCACTACATCCACGTTGTTGAAAAACCTCAGGTGAACCTGGTCCAAAGATGGAGCCTCCCCCTGCTCCTCAACCGCGATCACCCGATCATTCCCCGCAATAACGTTCACAGCGGCACCGGATGAGAGAGGCGGTAAAACCTCTTCTGATCGACCGATTGAATCCTGTGCGCTCATCGTGACAACGCCAACGCGCACATCCTCATCGGCGAGCTCGGAGACTATCCGGTCGAAGGACCCGGGCGCTCCCGAACCGGGATATGACACAAGCTGTATTACAGGTATCACGGATCCACCATCCGATCAGAAGTTTCAAGACTCCCTTCGGGTAAACCTAAAAGATGCGCTGTTACCTCAGAGCCGGCAGGCAGCTCGGTAGCCTCTTTCGGGAGAAGCAACAGGGCATTCGCGATATTCATCGATCGCAGTATTCCCGAACCTTGGGGGCCCGCTGTAGATGCCGTGAACCCGCTGTCTGCATCGTATCGCACAATCCCCCTCGTAAAATTCAAGCGACCGGCTTTTTTTCGTACCGGTTCTTCAAGCTTGACCCGAACCGTGGGACGGAAAAGCCGCCGCCCCCCCATCCACTTGAGAATAGCCGGACGGACGAATTCTTCAAAAGTCACCATTACCGAAACCGGATTGCCCGGCAGGCCGAAAACATGTGTGTGTTCATTGAGGATTCCATAGAGGAGGGGCATTCCCGGCTTCATCGCAACTTTCCAGAAGATCCGTTTCAGACCTATGGAGTCAAGCACCTCGAGCATGTAATCGTAGTCCCCCATGGAAACGCCGCCGGTCGTGAGAATAAAATCACAATCAGATGCTTTCTGCAAACGCGCCCGCAACGATTCTCTGTCGTCGCCGCAAATCCCTAGATAACGGCTAACTGCACCGGCGGCTTCGATCTGACCGGAAAGTGTGTAGCTGTTGCTCGAACGGAGACCGCCCGGACCCGGTTCTTCCCAGGGTTCAACAACCTCATCCCCTGTGGGCATTACCGCAACCACCGGCCTTGGCCTTACGGGCACATCCACGATACCGACAGAAGCAAGCAATCCGACCTCCTGCGGTCTGATTCTGGTTCCCGCGTTCAAGATCACGTCTTGACTCCGGATGTCTTCGCCTGCATAACGCACATTGAGCCCCGCTGTGGAAGGCGCGATGAGGATTTTTACTTTGTCCGGATCGCTCTCATCCGTATGTTCCCGCTGGATAACAGTATCAGCTCCAGCCGGTATTTCAGCTCCGGTCATTATCCTGGTCGCCGTACCGGGCCTTACCTCCCGTTGCGGATATTTCCCGGCGGGAAGATCTTCGATTACTTCCAGGACGGCGGGTTCCACCTCGGTGCAATCCCTGACATCATCGAAAACAACAGCGTACCCATCCATCGCGGAGTTATTAAAAGCCGGAACCGTGGCAGGGCTTCGAATTTCCTCCGAGGTGAAATAGTTTATACTCTCTCTGAAATCGACGGATATAGGCGAGGCCGGCTTTACCGAATCGAGAATCAGCTTTAATGCGTCGGCGACATCTATCATATTATTTCCCATGACTGTTTCCTCGGAAATCAGCTGTATCAGACAGAGAAAAGTGCGTATCCGCGGGGATAACTTACGATACGCGGGAAGAGCCGGGATCAGAACCGCCGCATTCCACGTCGCGGCCACGTAACAACCCTATTGCATGGGGAACAGCAGGAAGTACCACTTCAAGGTTCTCTCTGACGGCTCTGGGACTGCCCGGGAGATTGATCACCAGGCTTCGATTCACGGCTAAAACAACACCCCGCGACAACATACCGTGCGGTGTCTTCCGGGTACTTACTCGGCGCATCTCTTCTTCCATACCCCATAGACGACGACCCCCGAGAGCAATTGTTGCTTCCGGAGTCACATCCCTTTGAGAGACTCCTGTTCCTCCAGTGGTGACTATCAGTTCTGTCTTACCCGCATCTATCAGGTTGCGGAGGTGCCTGGTTATCCGCCTGGCATCATCAGAAAGAATGACCTGGTGCAGCACTTCGAAGCCGGCCTCTTCCAGCATCTCTTTAAGTAGTGCACCGCTCCTGTCTTCCCGTTCTCCGGCAGCGCCTTTATCGCTCAAGGTGACGACCGCTGCGATCATACGCAGGTTGCCCTGAATATCAACCACGTCGCATCTCCGGTTCCGCCCGGTTGAACGTGCCGGATCTGCCGCCTGATTTGCTCTCCAACCGGATTTGCGTAATCGTTATGCTTTTATCCATCGATTTACACATGTCGTATATAGTAACAGCTGCAACGGCAGCAGCTGTAATCGCTTCCATTTCAACACCCGTCTTCCATGTCGCCGCGACCTTCGACATAATGAGAATTTCCGAGTCCTCAGGAATCAGCTCGAAATCAACTTCGATATACTCCAGCGGCACATGGTGGCATAATGGTATTAGTGCAGGCACCTGCTTAGCAGCTGAAATACCAGCCAGCTTCGATACAGCCAGCACATCACCTTTCGCAGAGCCGCCCGATTCAATGGCGGAAAATGCCTTCCGCGAAAGTAGAACCCTTGCGGATGCGCATGCCACACGTCTGGTCATCCCTTTAGCGCCGACGTCGACCATTCCGGCTTTACCATTCTTATCGATATGTGAGAACTCCGCCATGTTCATCCACCTGTCTTCCACATACCGCAAATAAGGTCACTGGAACTTTCATTCTGCGGGCCTGTCCTGTTTTTTTCTTTCACCTTCATGGATACGGCTTCCCTGAACAAAGATGCCAATTTTTCATCACTGCACCCGGCTCTGAGCGGCCCGAGCAAATCGATACCGCTGTTATTGAACAGGCAGTTCTTGAGTGTTCCGGTCGCCGTTATTCGAAGCCTGTTACACGTTCTGCAGATACCAGATGAAACCGCGGGGATTATTCCGATTCTTGCCGACCCTTTCCTGTTCTGCGCCAGGAACAGTCTTGCCGGTCCGCCGTTACTATTTGAGTCGATATGCCGAAGTGAATAATGTTGTAATAAAGCCTCTTTTATCCATTCGAAGTTCTGGATACCGCCCATTAAATAATCCGGATCCTCGACCTTCATCTGTTCGATAAATCTGACTTCCACTCCGGACTCGATACCGAACTTTACGAAAGAAGGTATTTCATCATCATTGATCCCTTTGAGAACAACCATATTGAGCTTTACATCGACACCTGGCGACCCAGCCGCTAAATCGATTCCTTCCAATACGCGTTCAAGAGCATCGACACCGGTAAGCCTTTGAAACCGGCTCCTGTCAAAAGTATCGATGCTTATGTTTATTTTGCTGATTCCGGCATCCAGCAGAACAGGAAATTTCTCCGCAAGAAGCAAACCGTTTGTAGTGATAGCTCTGATCTTGATGCCATGCAACTTGGCGGTTGCATTAAAGAGCCACTCGAACCCACGCTTCTGGAGTGGTTCGCCCCCGGTAAATCTAACCTTCGAAATCCCGAATTCCGAGCCTACGCGGATCAACCTCAACGCTTCTTCCAGGCGGAGCACCTCGTCCTTGTCGAGTAATCTCACCTTTCCACGCGGCTTACAATAGATGCATTCCAAGTTGCATCTATCGGTAATCGAAACGCGAAGGCACGTTATGAGCCTTCCGAATCTATCGACAAGGGGAGGACGTCTTTGTACAGTTGTCGGAACGGTGGTTCTGTTTATCATTTCCGAGCCCTAAAAAGAACGCCGGTCCAGTCGGATCTTGGACCCCGGCAACCTTTTTTCATACCATGAATAAGGTTTTTCGTCAACTGGAGAAAAAAACCGTTAATTCCGGATAGTGCATCTGCCTGAAAAAATTGCAATTTCCCAGGTTAGGGAAGGCACACTCGTCTTGTGCTTAAACAGGAAGGTTTAAATTGTCCGTTTCGTAGTATATTTTCATATACATTAGTCGTTAGTTGCTTGCAAATCCTTGCAGGCTGTCTGTTTCTCACTCGATCATTCCTTTTTCAGGACTCGATCGAAGCGCCGGCAGGAAGGGAAAAATCATGAAACCACACGAAACCACCATCAACTGGCAGAAAGAAGCACTCAGATTCGAGGCGAATCTGCAAGGTTTTTCATTTGTCCTTGATTCTGAAAAAGAGCATGGGGGAACGAACATGGGTCCTCTTCCCAAACCGCTGCTTCTGACAGCGCTTGCGGGTTGCACCGGAATGGATGTTATTGCGATTCTGCGAAAAATGGGAACGTTGCCCGAAGATTTTTCCGTGGATGTTTCGGGCAGTCTTCGTGAAGCCCATCCGCGTATCTACAAGGAAATCACCGTAACTTTCCAGGTAAAAGGCGATGTTCCGAGAGAAAACCTGGAGAAAGCGGTAGAACTGTCCAGGGACAGGTTCTGCGGAGTTTCAGCCATGCTTAAGGAAACCTCGGAAATAACTTATGAAATCAAACTGGAAAATTAGAAGGATTCTGTCGCCCATGGCGAAAACTGAATAAAATCACCTACAGGGCTCCCTGCGCCTTCCGGATTATATACCGGATGATAAGGTCCGTCCGGAGCCCCCCACCAGTTGCCGGCAGCTTCTACAGGAACGCTTCTGCTCTTGCATTCGATAAGAGTTCTCCGGTTGCCAATCAGGTTGTTTGCAGTAACTGTCGGGTTCGAGTCCGAGACATATACTCCGTACCCGTTGCCACCTGTAATAGAGTTGCCGGTGATCACTGCATCCGAACCATCGTAACATCCGATTGCTGTTCCGCAACTGTCAAAGACATTGCCCGTGATTATCGGTTTGGCCCGGAAGCACGAAATCGCCTCATCTTCTATTCCTGAAAATCTGCAGTTAGTCAGCATGAACTCTTCAGTATAGCAATAGATGCCCTGACGGCAGTCATTAAAAATAGAGCCATTGATCCTACCCTTGACGGAATTTCTGAGAATAATTCCACAGGTACCTGTCAGGAGCGAGCATGCCATTACGGAAACGTTCCCATGTTCTATATAAAGACCGGCAATTTCGTTCTTTTCGAATGAACAGCTCTGAAGGGTATCCGAGCCGTTGAACGCCCGGTATCCATACTTGCCGCATGTGTCGATATCGCAATCTGAGAGAACCAGCCTGGATTCAAGGTTTCTCACACCGCTTCCGCACCTTACGAAACTGCTGGAGTCAATTCTGGCTTCAGAAAATTCGGCTCTTATCCCTTCTCCCGGAATATCAGAAAACATGCAGGACGATACATCCAGGGAATCGGTTCCGACCGCAAGGATACCTATATCGAATCCACTGAAGCTGCAATACCTGATCGAACCGCTGCTGCAGGGGCCTTCTATAGTCAAACCCGGTATCGAGGCACTGCCTGATTCGGCACTTACCGATACCGGAGCCTGGTCTTCTCCCTCGATCTCGATCATTCCTTTTACGACTAATGATGCTCCTGATTCGATTATTACGCTTGCCCCATCACAGATTCTGAGGGAAGATCCGCAGATCACCTCCGTGGCGTCAATCACCCTGTAACACCAGGTGCTCTCTCCCCATTCTATGTCACCACTCAATTCTCCAGACACATCTACACTGAATAAAAAAGGCGGCTCCCCACCCGGTCCCGCCGGATCGATCAGGGAGCAGCCAGTAAATACCAGGATTATCCCGGTGCTGATTAATTTATAAATGAGGTGCGATCGCTTTTTCGAAATCCTTGAGCGATCTATAGCCGACGAATTTGTCGGTAATATTTCCCTTTCTGTCGATGATGAATGTTGTCGGAATACCCGTGATGCCGCCATATGCCTTGACTACACTTTCATTCCCCAAGCAGACGATCGTCTCAAGTTTCTCTTTCTCGACGAATGACCTGACTGCTTCTTCTTTATCGAGCGCTACTCCGATAACAACCAGTCCCTTTTCTTCATATCGGTCGATCAGCGATTTGAAGTGAGGTAATTCCATCTTGCAGGGGGGACACCATGTCGCCCAGAAATCCAGAATAACCACTTTACCCGCAAAATCTGATAGGGAAACGTTCTCGCCGGCAAGATCTTTGAGGGTAAAATCAGGAGCCGAATCGTCCTGCGACATATCCGGGAGAGATATTTCAGCAGATCCGCCAAGGGTCTGCGCTTCAGCGGCACTGTGCTGATTGTTCTTTTCAGGCTGGCGGCAGCCGGGAGCCGACAGTGCAAATATCAGAATAAATAACTGAATTAAAATCATACGTATGGATTGCATTGTTTTTCCTTTCGTGGGCACCCGGAAAAAGTGAATTATTCTTCGAACTTTACCTCCTCATCAGAAGATACTCTCCGGTGCCGCGTAAATCGCAGAAATAAAATGTTTTTCCGAAGTTGTAATAATACCAGATCTCATAACCTCTTGAATTGATATCGAAGGGATGGCTGTCGATATCATCCGGCGGGCCGAACTTGATATAGATCATTCCTCTGTCGGTTCGCCATCCTTCCCGCGTTTCTCTGAAATGCCTGTTGGCATACGCGACTCTTCCGTAATACTCGTTCTGGGCGATATTGGTTCCATTTTCATTACGAATACTCTTGCTTTTCCAGAACTCGTCAAAAAGCTCCTGTTTACGGTTACCCTCGGCCAGTCGCATTTTGTCCAGTTCCTCTCCGCTGGCGACATAGATAAGTTGTTCAATTGCAAGAGCCAGATTCGTGAACATGCCCGACTGGATGGTTATGCTTGTCCCGACGGAAAATTTCCCCCGTTCAAGAGAGATGGTATATCGACCTGCTGGCAAATCAGAAATCGGCAGTCCCGCCGCCATCCTGGCGACCGGCGAACCGGGCGGAGATACAGTGGCCGCGGGAAGCCGTGTTACTAGGCCGCCGCCCTGGTTACGGATATTATACGCAGCCAGTACGCTGTCCGGAATACCGGCCGAAAAGCAAACTGCCACAAGCCTGGCTGCCTTTTCGCTGTCAACGGTATCACAAACAAGACTCTCCTTCATGTTTTCCCAGAATGGCGCCGGGGGCACTCCCTGAAGAAGTATGATAGAGCTCACGGCACCTTGCTGCCCGCTGAAATCTTTCATTAAAACAGGTGCTTCTTCACGAAAGGGTTTCTTCGTGTCATGATCCATGACTTCGATATGAAGCACATAGTCACCGGGCGGCACATCCAGAAAACCTGATATGCTGAGCACCAAATCCCTGGAGTTCGTTTCGGAAAACTGGTGCGTGATTCGTTTCTCGAGCCAGTTCTTCCTGCCCACGACCTTTCCATCGTGATTCGTGATCTGTATTCTTGCGGTACATTCCGCGATATACTTTGAATCTTGCCTTACGAATTGCAGGTTGTCATACGGTATATAGATATCAACAAACAGACGACTCAGAGCCGCCTTTTCTACAGGCGCCGGGAAATTTCCAACAATAAATGTGAAAAAATGTTCGCCAGTATAACACTCTGGCCCTGAAAGTATCTCCATTGTCTGAGCTTGCGACTCAGCCGCCATACAGAAAAGGATACACAAACTGAGGAATACCCTCACAAGGCATTTTCGATATGGAAAAACACAATTCAATTTAAAATTCGCTGCCTATGGAAACATAAGTTACAGGGGGCTCAGGAAAACCTGCAAGATCAGTCGGCCAGGCCATATCCACCAGGAATACAAATATTCCCAGGTTCATTCGTAAACCGATTCCGCAGCCGGCTTTTGCATCGTCGAGTTTCGGCATCCCGTCACTCGTAAGGTCCAGGGGGTCAAAGCCGTCCCCGGAATTCCACGCCGCCCCGATGTCTAAGAAAAGAGAGCCCCTTACATTGTATAATTCAATAGGGAGAGGCCAGCCCATTTTAAGATGTTTTATCAGCGGGAATCTGAAAGACAGGTTACCGAGTAAAGCTCGAGTACCTGTCTGCTCATAATACTTCGCTCCTCTCAACGGAGTAACAAAAGATGAAAAATATATTTCTTCGATACCGTTGGGATAGGCACCGGGTCCCAACCGGTAATTCAACCAGTTATCCATACCTCCGAGGTAGAAACTCGTCGGAGAGCGGCCCGTGCTGTATCCGCCGAACATTCGGAAAGCGAAGGAGTATTCCTTATTGATCATCCAGTATTTTCTTATATCCCCCAGGAAGGTGAGGAATTCGATTCTGTTATCCTTGTCTCCCCAGCCCGGGGAACTTTCCACACCGAGGAAACTCCTGGCGCCATCCATCGGACCGGTCATCCCCCAGAGCACCGTATCATGCACGAAGAAAAGGGATGGATACAGTATGTTTCGGCGCTCTCGAGCCTTGTGCTCGAGAGTCCAGTAATCCATATATTCTCGTTCGATCCCTGAAATACTCAAAGCAAAATCAATCCGATCGAACTTGGTCAGCGGACGTGATACCGAGCCGCTCACCCCGAAAATTCTATCTTTGATGAAAAGGAGATCCGTTCCAGCGCCTGGAACAAGATCAGTATCATCGGTAATCGAATAATATGCGTTATGAAATGCACCGATACTATAGTCATTCCGGCCAGGTAAATAATAATAGCGGGCCATGACGTTGCTGCTCTCGAAATCTGAGAACATATCGAAAAGGAAAAAGATCCGATGGTTCCCCAATTGATCCGACAAGGCAATTTGAGAGTATCCCAGGAATCCGAAATAAGGATCGTAACCGGCGCTTCCATACACCAGATCCGGAGAAAATTTTATTCTGTATTTCCCGGCCTCTTCTGCTTTTCCGCCAGCAGACCTCTCTTCGGCTGAATCACCGATGATAACCGCCCTCATCCTTCCAGGAGTATCGACGGATCCTTCGTCCGGATCGAATTCCTGATAATTTTCGGTTTCCGAAATATGCTCCTGACCCTTATCGCTTACCAGGAGGGATTGATTATGTATTGAATTTGGGGGAACTTCTGCTGCGCTGGCTGCTTCATAACCCGAATCCTC
Organism: uncultured Gemmatimonadota bacterium; assembly: GCA_964394085.1. Classification (GTDB taxonomy): domain Bacteria; order CAYMWF01; family CAYMWF01; genus CAYMWF01. Next base: position 32,157 of record CAYMWF010000021.1, read on the forward strand.
GAAAGAACCATTCTGCCAAGCTGCATTTAAAGGATTATCGATGGAAAACAGATCCCAACCGCCGAAATGATAAGAAGAAAAAACCAGTAATGCCCCATCGCTGGTTATCGATGGATTGAAGCATCCGGTTAGAACATTTGTCAGAGGAACCGGCCCGGTGGACCTGTCAAGAGGAAGCGAATAAATATTGCTGACTCCTCCCTTGTCCGAAATAAAAACAAGCACCGGCAGACCCGGGGCGCAAAAAGGTTCTCTCTCCCGAGCGAAATCAGTAGTAATTCTGTCAATCTCCGGTTTATCTCCAAGCCAGATTCTGTACAGATCAAAATGACTGACATCGTGCTGATGGAGGGAATCACCCGCGCTTCCGGCTACGTCGAAACGCCCTCCCCTGTCCGATACGAAAAAGATGCTTCGACCATCTGAGTCCCAGGCGGGATCTTCATCACTGAACAAATCGTCAGTCACATTTATCGGGACAGGATTTTTCTCAGCAATCTCAATATAATAAATATCGGACCGTCCGGCATGAATACCCGAAAAAGCGATGTATTTACCGTCTGGAGACCATGAAGGGGAAAAAACACCCTCCAGGGCAAAAACAAACTTTTCTTGGACTTTTCCCGTCGCTGCATCAATGATGTACAGGGCATCTTTACCGCCCATCTTCGCAGCGAAAGCTATCTGCTCTTCATCAGGCGACCAGGTGATTCCCGACCTGAGCCAATGCATTTCCTCGAAAGAAGAAGTTCTCTCACCTTTTACCAGACGCGGCCCAAGCTTATCTTCCGTAATATTGTAGAGTAGAATATCCGTGTACGCGTTTCGATCGGAAAGGAAGGCTACACTAGATCCGTCAGGCGATACCGCCGGACTCGTATTGAAATAATTCCGCCACTCAACGTGATCCGTCAACTGCCTTGCGAATCCTGCCGGCTCGACTCTATGTGAAAGCTCTGGCCAGTAACGCTTCTTCATCGCAAGATGCCATTCCCTGCCGAGTTTCTCGAAATCTCTCCCAAGTGCGATTTTGAACCCTTCTTCCACATCACGAGCGTATCTTATCTTGTTTAAAATCTCGCCGATCTTGTTGTGTCCGTATTTGTCTGCAATATATTTGAAAAGCGACTGCCCTCCCTGGTAAGGCATCATGTCCAGATATTCGATTTCGGGCAAATACCCGGTAATAACCGCGTCCCTGAGAATCATATCCGCTCGTGTGTCCCATCTCGATGATTCATATTCCGCAAGGCCTTCAACAAACCATAGCGGTACATTGAGCTGAACCTGTGCTGAGACAATCCTGGAAAAAGTCCTGCCGAAAAGCATGTCAAACATGACGGCATGCACAAGCTCATGCCGGATAACATGATGGAATTCCTGATAATTGCCCTCGAATGGTACTACAACCCGCTGCTTGAAATACTCGGTAAATCCTCCGACTTCTTCCGGCACCATTTGTGAGATGACGTTAGTCTGTTCGAACTCATTGTGAGAATTGAAAATAATGACTGGGATTTTTGAAGAGAGAATATGATTGAAATCTCGGCAATACTCCTCGACGGCATTGTCTCCAGCGTCTGCTGCAAACTCCGCGAGGCGCGCACCCCCGGAGTAGAAATAGATCACGAGATTATCTGTTTCAAATTCCCGCCAGGAACGTTTCTCGTATTGAATTTTGTTTTTTCCGAAGTAATAGCAGAAGCCTGAATCCGGCAGGCTGAGCAGCACTGCGGCGATGATGCACAGCAAGCCGATCAATCTCGGAAATTTTCCGGAAAGAAGCACCTGGGCGGCTCTTTTTCCTTCCCGGACCGGGAAGTTATTGTAGGTTAGAATGGCAGGTCGTCTTCAACTCCATCCACTTCACCGACACTCCCTTTTCCACCGTCCGATGAACCCTCCTCTCCATAAAGGAAGGGATCTTTTGAACCGGATTCCTGGAAAAGAGTGGAACCGCCGTGAAATGGGCTGGAATCCTGAGTATTCTGTTCTCTATTTTCGGGTAACCGGTTCCCTTGAATTTCCCGCGGGAAGTTTCCGGCTCCGGAGGTGTTAACTCTTTGCTTTCCCCCGGCAAAACTATCCGAGGAACCCCGGGAGGGGCCGAGCATGAGGAAATGCTGGCATACAACTTCAGTCGTCCAGCGTGTACCGCCATTTCGATCTTCCCATTTCCGTGTTTGAAGGCGCCCCTCCAGGTAAATCTGCTTGCCCTTCAGAAGGAATTGTTCCGCTCGCTCCGCGTGACGGCCGAACATCACAATCCTGTGCCATTCCGTACGATCCTCCCAATTACCCTCTTTGTTCTTCCTTCTCTCGGTAGTTGCCAGGTTAAACGTTGCGACAGCATTATTGTTTGCCGAATACCTGATTTCCGGATCACTGCCGAGGTTTCCGATGAGTTGTACCTTGTTGAGACCTGCCATAATTGACTCCCCTCGTGCCGGTTGTATGCATGGAAATTGAATATTACCATCAGGTGCTTCCACATGCAAATAGATTTAACGACCAGAATCGATCAAGGTCAGCTTTCGCCAACGCATAATTTTGAATTCCGACATGGGCAATTTTCTCGTTGAATCTTTTTTGTCTGCTCTTCCGAAGGAATGGATGGCTGTCTGGCAAGCATCACCAAGACCGACAGTCGAAGAAAAAGCTTCGGGATCAGGAAATGAAGCGCGTCATTGGATATTATTCCAATCGCTTCTCTCATCCTGATCGACCGGGGTATCCGGATCTCGCATTTCCGATAGATTCCTTACGGCCTCAAGTGCAGTATCAAACGCCTTGTCCAGCATATACGATGCTTTCTCCAGCTCCCCTTTCTGAAGAAAGTCCTGAGCATCCTTTTTGATTGCTTCAGCCTGTTCTTTTCGTTTTCCGGCGGGAGACTCTTTTTCATCCGGCAGAGAATCGAGCAATTCTGTCAAGATGTGCAATCGATCGTATATTCTTGATTCTGCGGTACGCATTTCTTCAAGCAACCGCAGCGAAAGTCGCACGCTGTCCGTGATAATCCCCATCGCCTTTTCATCTCTTCCCCTCTCCAACAATCGTTTCGCTCTTTCCTCCTGGAAATGCAATCGTCGAACCGGTTCTGCTTCCGGCGCGATTTCGTCGAGTTGTCGTAACAATCTCGCCAATCTTTCCATGGCCAGTTCCGGTTCTCTTTCAATCGCTTTATCGATTTCCGACTTCCTCTCCATTCTCATTTCATGTAACTTGTCTCTCGCTTGAACGGGAAGTCCGAATAGAACAAGCTTCTCGGGAAGTGTAAAAAAATGACCTGATTCCCGAAATTGATGGTTAGGGGCATCGGGCCTTTTATTTTCATGAAACGACTTCTGGGCAGACCTGCTGTGTCCGCTGATCTCCGCACAAAGTTTACGCGCCGGTTTCCCTTCGAGCAGGATGGTTTTCAACTGTCTTCTCAGATTCAGAGCTTCAATAATAATTGCCTCTATCCGTTTGTTAAAAATTCCATCGTGAAGTTTCATGGTGGCTTGCTCAATCAATTCTGCATAAACCGGGAACAGCCGCCGTGCAGTTTCACCGTCATACCGAATAAGCTCTTCGAATCGGGCAAAGTCACTTTTCAGAAACAGCAGCACCGTTTCATAAAGCTCCGGAGGCTCTTTCAATCGCCCTCCACTATTTGGTCCCGGTTTATCTTTTTGATCTCCGAAATCCTTAGTCTCAATTGTGTGATTTTGCGAGCCGAAATCAAGTAAGGTCCTGACCCCCTCCCGAGTGACAATCGAATTACATTTTTCGAAATGCTTGAGGGCTCTTTGCCAGTGCATATGCTCAATTGCGATGATCCCTTCCGAATGAGCGTGCCAGGCTGGGAAGAATTCAGGAGTCAACAAGTTCCCGCCCTGGTCATCGAGCAGTCTGCCGAGCCTGAATTGAACCCGCAAGGTATGGATATCGAGAGGTTCCATTTCACTTGCGGCTTCTACAGCATCAGCAAGAAATCCGACAAGTTCGCGGTCAATCAATTGTCGGTTGTTCGTACCGGCGTCTATTTCATGTGGAGGAGTTCCTGACCGAACCGGAATGATCACACGATCGAAAAAATCGAATCTGGCAGATGAATTCCAGGGAAGTTTCTGTATAGAATCCAATGCTCTGGCGAGCTCAGGATCTTCTTCGATATAACAGAAAATCAGATCTTCAACGAGTCGCAGGATGCAGAAGCGTCGATACAGCTCAAACCCGGGCCGGAATGGGGGAATCCGCTCGAGCTCAACCAGCAGGTTGAACATTTCTGCCTGTTTTGCATGACTGCAGCTTGTTACGAGGTACCGCAGTACCTCTAACTCACGTATTTCCCCTTGAGGGTGGCGAGGTTTTTCCTGTGGTCGTTTTTGAGAGGTCTTATACCTAACATCCATTGGTTGAAATGGCCATGCTGCCGGTGCGATTAGAAGCACCGACAGCAAAAATGCCGGAATCAGCCTGGTCTGGTATTTTTTCTTCACTACTTTTTTGGCATTGCGGGTCAATGGATACGTCTTTCTCGGGTTCGAAGGCCAGGATCACCACCGACGGCGGTCGCGATCCGTAAAAGAAGAAGACAAGATTCACGATCACCGTTTTGAAGAGCGTGACGCGCTTCTTCAAGTTTCTCCAGGACCACCTCCAGAGAACCGGCCTGTTCCAGTTCCCCCTCCAGCTCGGCCCGGAGTTTACGTGATTCGTAGTTTTCGCTCAGACGAATCAGACGTTTTTCCAGCCTTATGTCCTTTCGGATTTCTTTACAGATAATATCTGAAGCGATTAGCTTCAGCCTGGCAGCAGATCGAATACACTGCCTGAAAGGACGACCCCGGTTTTCATTTTCGAGCAAGCTTTCAGCCTGGTCCAGCTTTGAAGCAGCAAGCTTGAGCACTTCTTCCGCAAGTTCTTCGTGCTCGCCTGCTTTATGCGCATTTCCGGCAAGAGCGTTGATTTGACTGTTCAGACGGCTGAGAATCTCCAACGGATCATCATGAGTATCTTCACGGGGGAAATGCCCGTCGAAAGTTTCTGGCTGCGCAGCAGGGGGAAATGCAGCCGCAGCGAGGTTGAATGTTAGTATAACGGCAATTCCAGCAACAACCTTAAATGTTCCGTTCACCAGATTCTTTCGACCATTACGTTTCATCGGTTTCTCCTTTACGCGAAGGCACACCTACGGCTCCCTTCAATTCTCGATGTAAACGCAAGGTATGTACCCTTGGAATTCAATGAAAAATATGCAGTTGCGGATACGGATCTGTACCTGAGTGTACAGTCGATACACCTTTGGGATCAATTTGCGACCCCGAATGGAGCGATTGAGCTTAACATTACGCCGGTATTCAACTGGAAAAGGTCCAACGTGTTTCGACTGATATCATGAAAGTGTACATTGGTGCCGCAACATCATGTCATTTGATTCTGCAACTCTCGAAGTAACAAACCGGGCCCGACGGAGTATCGTTGATACGGACCCCTCTTTCCTCGAGTTCCGAACGAAGTTTGTCCGCCTTTTCCCATTGTTTATTCTTCCTGGCTACCTGTCTGGCCTCGGACAGTTTCTGGATTTCTTCAAATTGTTCAGGAAGTTTATCGTCGATGTTGAATACTCCCAGCCTTCTGTTGACCGAACGGAAGAAAACCAATACATCGCCGGCGGTTTCAGCAGTTAGCACGCCCTGTCGCAGAGCTCGATTCACATTCTTTGAAATACCGAACAACACCCGTATTGCTCGCGCAATGTTTAAATCATCATCCAGAGCTTCTTCGAATTTCAGGGAACCTTCGCGAAGGATTTTTCTATAATTCGTCCTACCGTCGTTCCTGTCTCCCGTCTTTACACCGTTTTTGCCGGAAGAAACAAGTCTGAGATTAGTGATCAACAGGTTGAGTCTTCTAAGGGCAGAAACAGAAGACCTGAGCGATGCTCTCGAAAAATGCAGCGTTTTTCTATAATGAGTGGCCATCAGGTAAAAACGGACTTCGGCGGATGTGAAACCCTCATCGAAAAGATCATCAAGTTTGACCGTAACTCCACGATCCCGCGTCATTTTCTTGCTTTTCTCAACGACAAGGTGTCTGCAATTCACCCAGTATTTTACATATTGACTGCCTGTAGCAACTTCAGACTGGGCGATCTCATTTTCATGGTGAGGGAATATCAGGTCTTCGCCCGATGTGTGGATATCGATGGTCGGTCCTAAGAATTTCGTTGCAATGGCGGCGCATTGAAGATGCCATCCTGGTCTTACATTCCCCCACCGGGTCTCAAATGTAATCCCACGTTTCAATTCGGAAAGAGTGCTTCTTTTGAGCACTGTAAAATCTCGTGGATTGTCTTTCTCATACTCATCCAGATCGACGGTCTTTCCGATTTTGATTTTATCGAGATCAAGCCCTGACAAACGTCCATAGGATTCGAACTTGGAAATGTCGAAGTACAGGGAGCGATGTTTCTCATATGCATAGCCTTTATCGAAAAGCACCTCCGCCATTTTTATCATGTCATCAACATGTTCTGAAGCCCGGGGATATCTGGACGCTTTGATTATATTGAGTCTGTCGATTACTTTCATGAATTCATCGATGTTTTGCTGAGCAAATTCCTCGAGATCTACACCCATGTTCATGGAACCCTGGATCGTTTTATCATCGATGTCGGTGATATTCATGATGTGACGCACCTGGTAACCTTTTGCCTGAAGGTGCCTTTTGAGGAGGTCCGCAAGTAGAAAACTCCTGCAATGACCAATATGCGGTAAAGCCGAAACCGTTGGTCCGCAGGAGTACATCGTTACCTTTCCCTGGATCAGCGGCTCGAATTTTTCTTTTCTGCGGTTCATAGTATTATAAAGCCACAGGTCGCTTTTCTTTACGGAAGGGCGCTCCTGCGGTTGATAAAGGATTGTGCTCAGATACCGGTCGCCGCCGTCGGGAAGGAGCGCAACCACCGTTCCTTCAGACATTTTCTCAGCCCGGGAAAGAGCTATGAAAGCGGCCGCTCCGGAACTCATTCCGCAAAAAATCCCTTCTTCTTTAGCCAGCCGCCTGGCGGTATCGAACGCATCATCATCATTCACATAAACGTGCTCGTCCAGAAGCGCCCGATCAAAAATCTCCGGCTTATACGATTCTTTCAGGTTCTTCAGCCCCTGAATCCTGTGACCGTCTGATGGTTCGACCGCCAGTACTCTGATTGCGGAATTCAGTTCTTTAAGCTTCCTGGTTATCCCCATTATCGTCCCCGTGGTGCCCAGCGTAGCCACCACCAGGTCTACCTTCCCTCCTGTCTGTTCCCAGATTTCGGGAGCTGTGCCCGTGTAGTGAGCAAGAGGATTAGCAGGATTGTTGAACTGGTCCATCAGGCAGTAAATATCAGGGTTCTCCCGTGCCAGTCTGTAAGCCTCTTCGATTGCTCCGTCGGTGCCTTTTTCAGCGGAGGTCAGTATCAAATCCGCGCCGAGCGCTTTCAGGATGGCGCGACGTTCCGCTGAAACCGATTTAGGCATCACGAGGAGGACACCATACCCTTTAACTGCAGCAACCAGTGCAAGGCCGATACCCGTATTCCCGCTGGTCGCCTCAAGGATTGTCCGGTTCTCTTTCAGTAAGCCTCTACGTTCCGCATCATCAATCATGGAAAGAGCCACTCTATCCTTGATAGAACCTCCGGGGTTGAAATATTCCAATTTCACCCAGACTTCTACATCCGGATTCCTGTTGATCCTTTTCAGCTTGACCAGCGGCGTGTTGCCGATCGATTCCAGAAGGTTGCTAAAAACGGTTTTCACCTCGATATTTCTCCCCATCAATGCTCCGGGAGAGCAGGTCCATGATATATTCGCAACAAGGGGCTGTTCAACATACATCCTCCAGCCTGTCAAGTCAATCCGACCCCGCTGAAAAATATTGCATATTCCGTTGACATTTTTTCCAAGTCAAGTTACCTTTTTGTCGTAAGAATGTGCAGGTTTCTTGAAAATTCTGATATCATATGTTATTCTGTTAAAAACTCAGGATGAATTTTCATGCCAGAGGGGGAATTTAAAAATTGAAGCGGTTCCAGACAATCTTCTTCCTGTTCCTCTTATCATCATGTTTCGCTTTCACCTCACCCTCATTCTGTTCCGAAGCTGCCGAGTCCTCTGCATCAGCGGGGAAGAATCTCGATAATGTTTATATAAACCGTTTCATCTCTATGCAGGAAGACCAGATATTCGACTATATCGAGAATTTCGATATGTCACAGGAGGAAGCGCCGCGGCAGGTTTCCGCACTACTGCATCACCCTGATGACGATGTAAAAAGAAAAGCTCTTTCTGCACTGTGCATTGATTCGTCCCCAGAAATAGTCTCTTCTCTATCCGCACTGATCAAAAACACGGACGAAACTCTGGAAATTCGCTTTGACGCTGTAGATATCCTGATGCAGTTAAAACCGGTTGCTGCAATCTGCGGACTGGCGAATCTACGAGAAGAAAAATCGGATGATCCTCTCATAGACAAGATTGCGACTGATAGAACAGTAGTCAGAGACGAAATTAGCGCCTACATCACACTGGATCGATTCCTGACTCATATTATTGAGGGAAGCCCGGTTGAAGCCTATTCTTTTCTGGGACCCAAACTGGAACGACGAACAAGCCCCTACAACCTCGAAGGTTGGATCTCTCCCTATTACAAACGATTCATTATTCATGACATCAACTTCATCAACGGTAAATACCTTGTAACGGCAATGATATTTCTCGAGTGGGCGGGAAGCGAAGAACTCGGCTTCAGAAAAGATCTTTTCACTATTGAGAAGGCCGGAGGTAAATACCGAATCACAGCCAGAAAAAAAGGAAATTATATAAATTTCGACTGATCGACCCGAAAATAATATCACAATCGGAATGTGGTTGAATTTTCGGCGAATTGTTATGTACGAGGAGTCGTTTTTCCGATGGCTCAGTTCAGACTGCTTAAAATATTCAGTGTCTTGGCCTTTGTAGCGCTGTTTTTTGCCTTGTCGATAAAAATCGATGTGGAAATCTCCGTAAACGGGCCCTGCCGGTTGCGACCTCAGGCAGAATGGAGATTTTTTCGGAATACACCATCTTTGTATACATCTGAATTCGAACGATTCGATCGAGCAACCGGAACCAGGATAAATACTTTCCAATTCGACAGACCCGATCTCCTGACTGTAGAGTTTGCCGACGATCTGTTCCCTGGAAGCAGGATATCAGAAGGCCAGATTCTTGCCAGGTTGGATTCTCGAAAACAGCGTGAGGATCTTGATGTGGCAAAGAAAGAATTAAACGCAGGCAGAGCAATGGTTGATGCACTGGCCACCGGTGAAAAAGCGGCAGTAGAACAAGAAGCAGTTCAGTCGAAAAAACGGGCGGAACAGGTACTCGAATTCGTTGAATCATCATTCGAACGGCTGTCAAATCTACATAATTTGAACCTCTGCTCCGAGACGGCACTCGAAAGCATTCGAACAGAAAAAAAACTCGCTGAAATCGACCTGTCCATCGCAGAGGCACACCTCGCTGCAGTGAGATCCGGAGAAAAACCCGCTCTCGTTGCTGTTGCAGAGAAGGAATCCGCAATCGTCGAAGAGAGGATTGCGAATTTGGAACACTGGATAACCCACGGGGATATCCGCTCCCCTATTGATGGCGTCATTACTACGACCCTGGTGGACTCCGCGCTTCTCAGGGTGGCGAAACTGGATACGATGATCGCATTAGTCCCTGTCGCTCAACCCAGGATCAAGTGGATCACGCCTGGGCAGCATGCATCCATACAAACGCTTGGAGTCGATGCGAATACTCTGGACGGCACGGTAATTAGTGTCGACAAGCAGGCAATGTTCATCCAGGGGAAAACCTTTTTCCTTGTAAGTGTATCAATACGGAATGACACTTCGCACCTGATGCCGGGGATGGAGGGCCGTCTCAACATAAGTTGCGGAAAAGTAAAACTCCTCGACTGGCTAGCCGATAAATTGGGCGCTCACACGTTCAGGCAAATCAATGCCTGAACCGGATCGGGAGGTTATTCAACGACCCCGTTGCCGGGACAGAGAGAAATAGGATGCCATCCAGGTTTGAACGATTCGAATTGAAGTATTTCATCAACGCGGATCAAGTATCTCCGTTGAAATCTTCTATTTATCCATTCATGAAACCTGATCCTTATATGGCAAAAACCGGAAGAAGCTGTTATACTGTGAGGAGCATCTATTTTGATACCAGGCGGCTTCGGTTTTATTTCGAGAAACATGATGGCTTGAAGCGTCGAAGAAAACTGAGAATCAGAACTTACAATGATCGTGATTCTTCTTCTGTCGCTTCGTTCGAAATAAAAAACAAGATCAGCAATACTTGTCTGAAAGAAAGGGCAATCTTCCCGTACGATATGATGAGGCAACTGGTGGATACCGGTATTCCGGATTCTAGTTCAGTACCGTATATTTCCACCATCCAAAAGACAAACTTCGGGAAATTCATGTTCTTGAAGGATTATATGAACCTTGAACCTTCAGTGCTGGTTACATATGAACGGGAAGCATACGTAGGCCAACTGGATAAAAACATAAGGGTAACATTCGATCGGAATATCCGCGGCATCAGCCGTCCAAAACTCGACCAGCTGTTTTCTGAATTTGGATTCAGGCACCTTGGAACAAACAGGGTGATACTCGAGTTGAAGTTCAACAACCTCATGCCGGCCTGGATGAAAAAATTCGCAATGGAAATGAACCTGCACAGCAGGCCCATTTCGAAGTACTGTCACTGTATAGATTTATGGAACGATTCACAATACTTGCCATAGAGTTTGACAGCCTGATCGGCATGACTCAGAACCTCGTCTTTCTAGACGTGGCAATCAGTGTTCTTTTTTCATTTTTGCTCGGTATGCTGATAGCTCTGGCATACCGATGGACCCACAGGGGTTATAATTATTCTTTTTCATTCGTCAACACCATCGTTCTGCTCCCGATGATCACGGCGATTGTGATGATGGTTATCGGAAACAACCTGGCTCGCGCTTTCGGGCTTGTCGGAGCCATGTCCATTATTCGGTTCAGAACCGTCGTAAAAGATACCAGAGACACTGCCTTCGTCTTTTTCTCTCTGGCAGTGGGGATGGCGGCCGGAACCGGATATTATGTAATCGCCATTCCGGGTACCGCTCTGGTTATCATTTGCATCTTTCTTCTTCATGCGGCCAACTTCGGCTCGATCAGGAGCAAAGAAGTATTGCTCCGTATGACAGTCACACCGGAAAATGAAGAATCGAACGAGTATCTCGGAGTTTTCAGGAAGTATCTGAGGAGCAGCAGCCTGCTCAACGTTCGATCACTGAGAGACGGACGAATTCTTGAACTGGCATTTTTTGTACGGCTTAAAAAAGTTGAGGAAAGCGATCGCTTCGTAGCAGAACTCCAAAGCACTGACGGAGTAGAAACCGTCACTCTTCTCCTTACAGACGACGCCGCCGAATTCTAAATTCCCTGTAAGATGTAAATACACGGGTCGAATAAAATTCCTGCGCGCAACTTAAATGTAATTTAACACCTATTACAAAGAAGTTACGTTAGCAAGCAGTCAACTCTCTTTTTCTTTTGAGAGGGGGATGATGTCCGGGGATTTTGCAGTGGTTCGATTTTTTTTCTCCTCACGCTTCTTGAAAAAGAAGAAGTGATAAATCGGACCTGAAACAAGATAGACCGAACCGAAAAAGAAAAGCATAAGTCTGGGTTTATAGGCAATTGTAACAAGCAGAAAAACCGATAGCACCAGGACCTGGAACTGGTTGTTTCGCATAATCGGCAGTTCTTTGGGACTCGGATAGCGTATTGCTGAAACCATGAGGATTGCTATTATGAATACTGCAGCAGGGGCCACTCTCTGTACGACCGCTTCTGGAATATTGATATAAGTAGTAAACAAATTAAAAGATGCAATCAAACCCGCGGCGGCGGGAGTCGGAAGTCCGAAAAAGTATTTTGTCGTATCAGGGTCATTCCTTGAATTGAACCGGGCGAGCCGGAGGGCGGCACAGGCGACATAAAGGAAAGATGCAAGCCATCCGAATCTTCCGGTAGGCTGTAACAACCATGTAAATACCAGTAATCCAGGGGAGATTCCAAAGCAGATAACATCAGACAGCGAATCCAACTCTCTTCCGAACCTGGTAGTTGAATGGGACAATCGGGCGACCTGTCCGTCGAGCATATCAAAAAAAAGCGCTACGAATATAAAAACCGATGCATGGAAAAAGTCGCGTTCCAGGGTATATACGATAGATAAAAACCCGTTAAATAGACCGCCGAGAGTAAGCAGGTTGGGCAACAATGAGAAACTTTTCCTCATTTTAGCCCTTACTTTCCTGCGGCTCTTATTTCTCACCATTGAGATACCCCAATACTGTTACGCCTGCTAAAACCTTGTCGCCCACTCCCTGAATTATCTCCGTATCGGCTGGTAGATACAGATCGACCCTGGAACCGAACCTGATCATTCCGAATCTTTCACCTTTTTCAAAAAGGTCACCGGGCTTTGCATAGCTGACGATCCTCCGTGCTACGAATCCCGCGACCTGAACGATAAAGAACTTTGAACCGTTTTCCATGTGAGCGCTCGTGATCAAACGCTCATTCTGCATACCTGCTCCATGCTTTGATGCTATCCCGAACTTTCCGGGTTTGTGTATCGATTCTACCACCTGACCTGGTATTGGGAATCTATTTACATGAACATTAAACACACTCATGAAAATGGAAATTCTGGCCATTTCTCCCTGGCCGCTGGAAAGAGAATCCGGTTCCCCTGCGATTTCTACGATTTTTCCATCTGCGGGACTTGTAACGGCATTTCCTGCAGTGGGGATCTTCCTCTCCGGATCTCTGAAAAACCAGAGTGTGAATAAACCGACGGCACCCAGGAAATATGCGAGTACAGAATAACCTATTCCGGACATAACCAGCCCAATCACCAATGGTGTCAATATGAAGGGATATCCTTCCCGCGCGATAGGCAACCGGAATCGATAACTTTGTTTCATGCAAATACTATCCCGTAATTTCAATCTCGTGTCAAGATGATGCTAGGAACAGCGTTTCAAATGCCCCCCTCAGTATACAAGAAACCGGCCGGGAAAATCGCTGTAACCATAGAAATATACTTGCTTTCAACAACATCCACCCAATACACTGAAATTATGACGGGGCGTAGAAAAACGATTATTTTCCGTGTGCCGGACGGTCAGCGTCCCTCAAGGCTGGACCAATATATCAACTCTCATATCAGCGATATTTCACGTACGCGGGTGAAACTCCTCATTGATACAAACCAGGTGAAACTCAACAGGGAAGAATGCAAACCCTCCCAGTTGGTCTCCGGGGGGGATATAATCGAAATATACTGGCCCTGGCCGGAACCACCCCCGATCGCAGCCGAAGCTATACCTCTGGATATCGTGTACGAAGATGAGCATCTGTTGATCGTCAACAAACCGGCGGGACTGGTTGTGCATCCCGCCAGGAGGAATTATTCCGGAACTCTGATCAATGCCCTGCTTTTCCATTGCAAAGATTATCCATCATCGATCAAACCCAGGATCATCCATCGGATAGATAAAGAGACATCAGGGATACTGGTAGTACCGAAAACGATAGAAACATTCAGGGCACTGCAAAGACAATTCAAAACCCACAGAATAGAACGCGTATATCGCGGAATAACTACCGGCATTCCCCGCCCGTTGACTTCTGAAATCAAGGCTCCGATAAGAGACGGGGCAGCCGGACAACCTCGTTATGTCAGCCCCAACGGTAAGCCAGCTTTTACAGCTTACCGAACTGTCAAGAAATTCAATAATTTCGCCCTCCTCGAATTCAGACTCAAAACTGGCAGAACACACCAGATCCGGGTGCATACCGCTCACAAAGGTGTCCCGATCCTGGGAGATGGAAAATATGGGCAACGCCATCCGATCCCTGATCGAATGAACCTCGAAAAACGGAATGCTCTGATGACCCTTGTCAACCGTCACATGCTTCACGCAATGGTGCTCGGTTTCATCCATCCTGCTACAGGCGAATCACTCACATTCTCCCAGGAACTCCCGGAGGATATGACTTCCGTGCTCTCTTATCTCTCTTTACATGATCGAAACTAATGTAATGACAGCGGGTTGGCCATCTTGAACGTCGGATTACCTCACATAAACAGGGGTGTGATAACATGAAATTTCTTTCGAGGATCAATATCGGCACCTCGGGCTACAGCTACAAAGATTGGGTCGGACCGATATATCCGCCCGGAACCCGAAGCAGTGATTACCTGCACTTTTATACTCAATTGTTCAAAACAGTTGAGATTAATAGTACCTATTATCGTCTCTTCGAACCGGCATTCTGCGAAAGCCTTGCCAAACGTACTCCACATGATTTCAGGTTCACTGTAAAAGCCTTCAAGGAAATCACCCACGAACGGACATCGGACCTTATCAGTGTAAGCAGAAAATTCATTGATTCAATAAAGCCTCTTTCTTACGCTGATAAACTAGGTGCGGTCTTGCTTCAGTTTCCCTGGTCGTTCAAACCAACAAGAGAAAATCGAATATATCTTCAGCGATTGGGAGAGTGTTTTCGGGATTTGAATCCGGTGGTGGAGCTCAGGAACAGTAACTGGATAGGCGACAATCTCTTTAAGCTTCTCGAAGATATGAAGCTCGGTTTCTGCGTCGTGGATGAACCACGACTTGATGGTCTTATGCCGCCTATCGTGGCCAGAACCTCCCCGATCGGTTATATCCGGTTTCACGGGAGAAATGCGGAAAAATGGTGGAATCACGATGCACCTCATGAAAGATACGATTATCTTTATTCAAAGGAAGAATTGACCGGCTGGCTGCCTGCAATCCAAGAGCTGCTCGAACGGGTCGAGAATCTTTACATCTTCACCAATAACCACTATAAAGGGCAGGCTGTCAAGAATGCCTCAATGCTTCATGAGCTGATCGGACTGGAGCGACCGGGGTCGTCCGAGCCATCCCAGGAGCGTCTCTTCTGAAAAAAATCAACCATCGGGCGATTTACGGATTAGCAGCCGTATTCATCTTCTCGATATTGTCCTGGTATGCGGGGGGGCGGTATCCGGGAGGGTTCGAGAGTGGGAGAGACGGCGCCGACTACGCCGGTATCGCCAGTCACATCATACAGGATGGATGCTTCTGCTCTGATGTGATCTATCCGCTGTACCTCTTTTTCGATTTTATCGACTCCGAAGAAATAGCGGCTGGAAACCCGGTTCCCCAGCTGAACCGGCAACCGGTTTTTCCAATATACCTCGCCGGTGCGTTTTATATGTTCGGCATATCGGAGCAAATCGCCGAAATCGCTGCATTTCTGCCGATTATCGCCGTTGCCGTTCTGCTCCTGCTCGGCGGGTGGAAAATTTTCAACTATGAGACCGGATTATCAGCCGCCTTACTTTACCTTTCGCATCCGAACATTGTCCGGAATAGTGTCAAGACCCTCTCGGAACCCCTCGCAACTCTTTTTTTATTATCGATTATCCTGTTTCTTCCCGGTATATACCGATCGAAAAATCGGAACATGCTCGCAATCCTGCTGCTTGGGGTGCTCTCCGGTTTACTGGCCCTTACGAAACTTCCGATGATTCTGGTATTACCATTAATCGTTTCAATCGCTTTCTTTTCTGAAACACGAAAGTTGAAAGCACTGGCCGTTTGGGCTTGCGTGTTTGGACTTTTACTCCTTCCCTGGTTCATGAGAAACGTCTCGATCACCGGAAATCCCCTCTTTTCAATCCAGAGCTACTGCGAAGTAACGAAATTCCTTCCCGGAACGGCGCCTTATGAAGCACATCGTTCCCTGGAACCGGTCACATACCTGCAGGCTGCCGCCAGCAACCCCGTTCTCCTGGGGCAGACATTTCTACGGGGAGTAGCTGTAACCTTTCTTGGAACATTGCGTCTCGTATTCTGGTTGCTGCCATTTTTTCTCATTCACTCGATTTTGCGTCTTGTATTCTCCCATAAAACAGAATCGGAAGAGGATGAATCCAGAAAGAAACCTCCGCCAAAGAGCATTGAACCGACAGGTACTCTTGTTTCGGAAACGCCCACACCCGGCAACTTCGACACTCGAGCTCCAGCCGGACTGTTTATCAACAAGGCTCAATACAGGTTCACTAAAATATCCATCCTGACATATGCTGCCAGCGGCATTCTGTATGCAATCCTCAGCCCGGATTTACGTCACCTTCTGCCCATTCTGCCGCTGATCGTCCTATCAGCGGCTGGTCTATTCGAACAGCGATTTCCCCTGAAACCAAAATTCTGTATTCTTGCATCCATAGCCGCTGCCCTGTTGAATCTTACAATCCTGTCGATGGGAAATGTCCCGTATGATACCGGTAGTTCGAAAACTCGAAGCAGTGCGGAGGAGATCGAGAGGCTGGTTCAAACTCGCGGCCCGATCATTTCCGACCAGACCACTTCCCTCGCATGGTTCCTCGACAGAAGCGTGATTTGGCTCCCTGTGGATCAACCGACTTTGGAAGCAATCTGTTCAAGAACGAAACCCGGCGCGATATTCCTGTCGGATATTCTAGGGAGTAATTACCTGGTACCTTACGGTGGGAGAAACGAGCTGGAAAGCCAGATATCAAACCTCGGTTTCGAACCCGTACCTCTATCAACCCAGGGAACTCTTTTTATCAAACCGGTTGAAAACCGAAAAGATGTCAGTGAAAATTGAAAATCTCTTCCTGAATTGATTCAAATTCCCAGTTCGCTGTTTGAAATCGATCTGCGGGATTCACACTGAAATATGCATAGTGAGTGAAGAAGACCGGAATATGAAATGGGTAGTGAAAAACCGGGCCGGGCATGCATCCTAACAGGAGGGCGAACGGGATATTCTCCGGTAGAAGACAACGAGAGCCGCACTCACAGCAAGATTCAAAGACTCCACGTTACCTGACATCGGAATCTTAACCATATTTTCACATAACGATACCGTGGCTTTGGGGACTCCGTGGTGTTCCCCTCCGAAAACAAAAGCCGAAAATCCCTTCGGATCCATTTCGAACAAATTATTGCAGGCTTTCGCAGAAAGACCGGTAACAGGTAACCCTTTCTCTCGGCAAATTCGTTCAACTTCAGAGAGTTCGGTGATTTCTGCTACCGGAACTCTGAAAATGGATCCCATAGTAGCTCTGACAACCTTCGGGTTAAATATTTCTACACTATCGCCTGTCAGCAGGATACCGGCGATTCCCCCGGCTTCCGCTGTCCTGATTACGGTTCCGAGATTGCCTGGATCACTAATTGATTCAAAAATAAGCAAATCCCCGGGCGGCCAGAATCCGGGCGGTTTCCATATCGGCTTTCCTGCGAGAGCGACGATCCCCGCAGGGCTGACAGTATCACACAATCTATCAAGTGCTCCGGGACGAAGTTTTTCGAGGTTAACATTTTGTTCTGCGAGCCTTTGAAGAAGATGTCGTCCGGCAACTGTCCGTTCAATCCTGTCATCCCAGAAGATGTATTCAAGTCGTGCATTCGCTTGAAGTGCATCCTCGATTATCCTTGTTCCCTCGATGAGGAAAAGATCATCGTCCCTCCTGTCCTTCTTTTTTCTCAATGCTACAGCTCTTTTAAACAACGCTGATCCCTATCCTTCCACCAGTGTGCATAAGCCGGGCAATTTGCAAATAAGAAAGCAGAACCCTCTCTGACAAACAGAAGTCTCGCCCTCACCGTCAAATTTCGCGCAAAGCGTATCTCCTTATTATACAACAAATTAGCTCTTATTCATGCTGTATCTGCAAGGTTGGCATGCATGTTGCAATTTTAGCCTGTTGAAAATCGAATCGGGAGAGGTTGAAAAAATGAAATCCTACCGATATATCAATTTCGAAAACAGGCAGGAACAGGATGAACCATCATCCTTTTTTATGCTGAACTGCTTTCTCAGATCCAGGATACACCTTGGACTCGAATCGAACGAAACTGTTTTCGATGAAGATGTCAACATCTATATCGCCAACCTCCTCGATCGTCTTACCTATCAACCGGAAGTCTACCAGCATGATGATCGAATATCAAAACATGATTCGGATATAGCTCTACTGGTATCGGCAGCTTCGAATAACAGGGAAAGTTTCGAAGTATACAGACAAAACGCTGACTATCTCTTGCTGAAACTCGGATTATTCAGCGGAGACTTCGACAAGCCGCCCCGGCCGAAGCGATTCTGGGAGCAGGAACTCGGGTTTTACGAAAAGCGAGCCCGCGCCTACTACCGATTCGCTGCAAGTTACGCGGAAAGGGCTTTCGGAAACTACTCCGCCCTGGCCGGCATCATGGAGAAAATAAGTAACGATTTCGCTAAGTATTTACTTCTGATAAGACACTTGAAAATCGAGTACATGAACTTCCATCGGAAGTTCAGCCCGGGTGAATTCTATCATATGACGAAACAACTCGATGCTGATGTGATCTTACAGACACCGGAGTATCTCAGAAACCAGTTTCTCGATCTCTATTCGAAATGGATGAAAACAGGAAAGAAGAGCCTGAAGCAGGAAATCAACGCCGCCGCTGAAAGGGTCAGGCAAGTTGACCCTGACTTCAGTTTCCAGGATCTGAAATGACGAGGGGAGTGGGGTATCTATGCGAACGATTCTCGATATGGCCCTAAACGCTGCAACTACTCCTTCAACTCAGTCTCTCATCTTCCCAAATATCCCCGCTCCCTGTTAAATTTTTTATCTCCCAATAATTGTTCGAACCGACCTCAGGTCGGTTCGATCTATTGGTGGACAAATTCAACAAAAAAAATCTCCGCGGCATCTTCCGAATCCGGCGGATGACGCGGAGTTTATATTGATGATTCGTGAGAAAAGCGGTTCTAGAATCCCTTCATCAATATCAGTGTTCCGAAAAAGAATACTGTAAAAAACAGTGTCGTTGATAATACTAGAAGTGGGAATTTATTCGCTTTTTTTTCAGATGGGAGATCGGTTTTCTTAATCCCATTGTCATCGTCAGGCTCAGGGCTCTCCTTCGAAACATGAGCGACTGCTTCTACGGATTTAAGCAGTCTGGTTTCTTTTCTGAGCCTGTTGCGCCGCAATTCGGGATCGGTTTCTTTTTTGATCATTTCTGCCGCGCCGGGTGCAACCTCTTCGATGGCATCGAGAATAAGGCACTTGTTCTTGATTATCTGCCTGACTTTCAAAACCACGATGTCCGCTCCGGACAGATTCTCGTTAGTCTGCCGTTCCTCCAGCTGGGCGCTCTCCGCAAGCTGATTCGCACGGATAATCGACAGCTTATTATTCAACCTGACGAGTTCCAGACTGTCTCTGATAGTACCCGCTATCGCTTTGCCGCATGTATCAGAAAATTCCTCGAGGTGCTTCAAGAGGTCTCTCTCGGACAACGACATGAGGTACGATTCGTGGATGAAGTCTTCTACTATTTTTGATACTTCCGTCATTTTTTCCTCTCGCTTTGACAACCGTCTGACAGTCAGATAAGGCAATTTCCATGCCATGGGTCGATTCATGCCGGAAGAACAATTGAAAGAGACAGAAACTCCTTGTAAACAATAGCGCTTAGCAGTCTTTTAAGCTGTATGACACCTGGTTGGGAAATAGGAACATTTTTTCCGTTTCGTCCTTGCGAGGAATTCTTCTGGGGGAAATCGCGTTTTCAGATGCGGATTTTTTCGCCGTCAGGGCTTTAAGAACGTGTGTATTGCGGTAAAGGGAGCAGAATAGACAGGGCAGGATTGTTATCATCGAAAAACAGCATACCGCCATGATTATCAAGGATCTGATTTACAAGAGAAAGACCAAGACCCTTGCCCAGCGGATTTCCGGGCAGAAGAGGATTGAACCATCCTCGTAAGCGGCTACCGGATGAATGCTCTCTGAGATCTGACAGTTTTAGAAAACAATACCCATAATCGAATCGAATATTGATAAGGATCCTGCCGGATCCGAATGGTTCGTGAATGGCATTTCTCAGGAGAATAAAAATCACCTGTGAAATCTGCATCCGGTCGACCCGGATTTCGCTGGTCTGTTCAGGGCATTCAATTTCGATATCGATTCCGACCTTTTTCAGGTCTCGGTCCAGATGGGAACACGAATCCTCAATTATTTCGAAAATAGATACGGGCTCGCAGACCGGCTGTCCAGGGCTGGTATAGCAGGACAGTTCTTCCAGGTAGGCCTCGAGGCGCTCCACTTCTTCTTTGATGATATCCAACTTGAGGGCTTGCTCCCTGCCCAGGGCTGAATCCTTGCGCAACTGACGTGTGTATCCACCGACAGCGACAAGCCTGTTTCTGATCTCATGCGCTATAAGACCGACGATTTCGTCCTGCGCCAGCTTTCTTTCTGCATCAAGCAGAGAAGCACTCAGAGAACGTTCGTTCCAATGATGGTTCCGGGTTTCGGTGATTTTCCCGTTAAACATCCTTGTTTTCCCTTAATAAACGAACGCCAGAAAAGACTCAGCCTTCCCGGGTTTATCGGGAAGGCTGAGCTGGAGAAATGAGAATGGTGATACTAGGAACCGCTCCAGCATTCGTAAAAAGCTCTCGCGGCTTTCCTGACATTTTCCTGTCTTTCATATACACCGTCATCGAGTTTCTTCCTGGCCCGTTCCACAAATTCTTTACGTATATCCGGCAGAACTTCATACTCCGCCCGCAGAAAAGCGTGCAGGTTTATATTTTCTAAATTCGCCGGATTTTTGCTGTGGTTTCTCTCGTGCCTGTCCATTTTCCCCCTCTTGCGCCAATCTCTGACTTTCAGCGCCAGTTGTTAGTGCTTTGAAGTTATTCAGATAATCGGAATCTCACATCTTACCTTTAGTCTAAAATCATTGTTTGAAGGTGCCGTCTCGTCCTAATAATCCTCTAAAATCTGATATCCGGCGTCCTATCTTGACATTATGTCCTTCCTGTGTTTTTTTCCAGATTGGGATAATTATCCCCCGGAATACCCGACCAGATATTCCGCCGGAATCATCCAGTTATTTTTCTAGGGCAAATGCACGACAAAACACTTTTCATCAGTGATACACATTTCGGTCTGGAAGCCCGGCAGAAAGAAATTCGACGCCTTCGGCTTTTCGAGCGTTTGATGCGGTATGCATTGCAGGAAGCAAAAGAAGTCTGGTTTCTGGGAGATATTTTCGACTTCTGGTTCGAATACCGAAATGCTGTTCCCGCTGGATATATGGAGCTTCTTCACTGCCTTTCAGGCCTGGGTGAAGCCGGAATAAAAATGAATTTCATCGGAGGAAACCACGATTACTGGACGATCGACGCACTCACGAATGAACTCGGAGTAAATTATTTTCGAAAACCTGTAATTCATTCACTTGCCGGGAAACAGGCTTTCATATCCCACGGAGACGAGTATTCGGGTGGAGAAAGGGGATATATTCTTTTCAAGGAGCTTCTCAGGGCAGGCTGGTTTACAGCGTGTTACAGGCTGCTGCACCCGGATATCGCAATACCGGCAGGAAAATCGCTCTCAAGGAGGAGCCGATCCAAACCCAAAGACAGGTTTAAAATCGCTTCACGGTATTTCCGCAACATCGTCAAAACGAAATTTTCGGAAGGATTCGAAATTGTAATTACGGCACATACTCACTGCCCGGTGTTGCGGGCGGAGGGAACATCCGTATATCTCAACCCGGGAGACTGGCTGCTGCAGCGGACGTTTGCTGAACTTGACGGAACTGAGCTGAAGCTCATGGAGTGGTCGCCTGAAGATGGACCGGTTCCGCTGGCGGTGACTGATACGAGAGCCCCCCGATCCACGGATTCATCTGAATTTGGAATCAACCTGTAAAGGAGGTTTTCAGTAAAATGATTAAACATGGAAAACTCATGACCGCCCTTGTATTGATCTCAATGCTGATCTTTCTTACCGGATGCAACAGAACAACAACCGAACCTTCCGTTGATGAATTTCTAGAACTGAAAGATTACCTTACAGCCAACGGTCTGGATTTACCGGCGCTGCTGACCGACTGGCTAATTACGGCCGAAGATATCATCAACAACGGTATCGAGCACTATTACATCATCGATATCCGTGAACGGTCCGATTACGTTCTCGGTCATGTTCCCGGATCGGTCAATGTAGCCCTTGCCGACGTTGTTACTCACGAAGAGGAAAACAATGCAGGTACTCTGGCTGTGGTCGTAGTAAGTTACACGGGCCAGGCGGCAGGTCACGCAGTCGCGGCTCTGCGCCTTAATGGAATAGGCTCGAATGTAATGAAATGGGGAATGAGCGGCTGGCATTCCGATTTCGACGAATGGTCCGGGAATACCGGGAACGCGGCGGTCGGTTCTGCCGGCTGGTCGGAGGACGGGGATCCGGAACCGCAGGGAACTTATGACTATCCGGTTTTCGTTACCGAAAACGAGGACGGGGCTGATATCCTGGCCGACCAGATAGAAAATACAATCCTGGACGGTTTCAAATTTAAGACCATCGATGAGGTTCTTGAAAATTACGCCGATTACCAGGTGGTTAATTACTGGAGTATCGAAGACTGGAATTACTACGGTCATATAACAGGCGCTTACCAGGTGGATCCAGGTGCTCTCAACCTCGAAACGATGAGTATGCTCGATCCGGAAACCCCGATCGTTTTCTACTGCTGGACCGGTCATACGGCCTCTGTAATCGTCGCATGGCTTAATCTTCTGGGATATGAGGCGTATGATCTGAAATTCAGCGCGAACGGTTTGATTTACAACGACCTTGAAAAGAATAAATGGAATGTCTACAGTATTCCGGATTTCGATTACGAAACCGGAAGTTGACCATTCTGAGATCTCGGTCCAAGAATCGCGAAACAAGCCGCATGGAAGATATCAAATTCGTGCGGCTTTTCATTTACTGGCGAATTTTCGCATGTTTTATTATATTCAATATAGGAGGCGGATAGCCCAGGTATATGGTGTTTGAATAAAATCTGTTTTGCGATACATCTATGAGACATTAAAATATACCTGACATAAAACTAAAACGAAAGGACCCCGGAGCAATGAACCGGAGGCCGATTATTATCATATTTCTGCTGTTCTTGACGCCGGCGACCTCTCTCGGTACCGCAATCCCGGTGCCGGGGAGCTTCCCGACAATCCAGGAAGGCATCATCGCGGCTCTTGACGGAGATACCGTACTGGTAGCTCCGGGTGTATACACGGGCGAAGGCAACCGGGATCTGGATTTTCTCGGCAAGCAGATCACGGTCGTCGGGTCGGCAGGGGCGAATTCGACCATTATCGACTGTGAGGGGCTCGGAAGGGGTGTGTTTTTCCATAACGGCGAAGGCCCCGAAACCGTCCTGGAAGGATTCACCATCAGGAATGGACTGGTTTCGGAAATGTATCCGGATAACAACGGCGGAGGTATAGTCTGCCAGTCGTATACTTCGCCTTCAATCATCCGTTGTAACCTGGAAAACAACGAAGCCAGGTCGGGCGGCGGTATTTATTGCGAGTTGAGTTCATCACCCCTGCTGACCGAGGTTAAACTGACAGGCAATCATGCTGATTGGTACGGAGGAGGATTATACTGCTCCCACCAATCTTCACCGGTACTCACAAACTGTGAAATAAGAGAAAACACCTGCGATGTCGATGGTGGAGCAATTTACTGCGAATGGAATTCGAACTTTTCAATAGAAGGCGGTGAAATTTTATTGAACCAGGCGCCGTACGGCTCGGGAGCCGCAATCGCCTGTCTATGGTCGGCATCGCCTTCAATATCGAGCTGCAACATCTCCTACAATTATGCGATCATGTATGGTGGAGGTATATACTGCAAGCATGAAGCTTCACCGACCGTCCACGACTGTACTCTGATGAGAAATACCTCCTCCTCGGGAGGAGGCGCGTTTGCAGCGAACTATTCGGACCCTGTTTTTACTGAATGCACAATCGCCCAGAATCACGCCTGGGTCGGGGGGGGCGGATTCTATATCAGGGACGGATCAACCAGCGTTTCCGATTGTGAAATATACGGTAATACAGCTTTCACAGGAGGTGGAATCTTCGGGTTTTATGAAGCGAATCCGAGTTTCACGAATTGTTTCATAAGAGAAAACGAGGCGGTAAGCGGAAGCGGCGTATACTGCTCTTACTGCCCTATAAACCTGACGTCCTGCATTATATCCGGCAATCGCGCATCAGAGGAAGGGGGCGGCATATATATTTGGGAAGCTGATCCCCTTATTTCGGAATGTACGATCGCCGATAACTACGCATCCTTGAGAGGCGGCGGAATCTATATAGACAACGAGTCTTCGGTGGTATTGAAAAATTCACTGATTGAAGGCAACTCGACCGGGAAAAACGGCGGCGGCATCATTCTGATGTATTCCAGCTCCCTGCAGATGGATTTCTGCACGATCATGGATAACGCTGCTATGAACAAGGGAGGCGGCGTTTATTGTCTGGATGCCGCCCTGGATGCGACCTCATCAATCGTCTGGAGCAACTCACCCGAAGGAGTATT
This sequence comes from uncultured Gemmatimonadota bacterium, assembly GCA_964394085.1. Lineage (GTDB taxonomy): Bacteria > CAYMWF01 > CAYMWF01 > CAYMWF01. Next base: position 56,753 of record CAYMWF010000021.1, read on the forward strand.
TGTTTATTCCGGTCTGGCTTCTTTCAGTTACTCGGCAGTTGAAGGCGGCTGGGAGGGCGAAGGAAATATCGATGAGCATCCCCAAACCGGGGCAGGGAACTACTATCACCTTCTCCCGGGTTCTCCCTGCATCGATACCGGTATCGAAGCAGGCTGCATTTTGGATCTGGACGGAGACTCCCGCCCGGATGGCGACGGCTTCGATATGGGCGCAGACGAATTCGTTGGAAACAGCTCGGACCTTATCCTGTCCAACTATCCGGATTCGGTTCAAATCGGCGGGTACCTGGTTTACGATGCATTAATCCGTAACGGCAATGAATGGCCAATCGCCTTCGATTCGGTCGTTCAGTATATAACAGGTCCGATGAGTGCGACATTTCCGGCATATTACGGCGGTGAGTACCCTCTTGCACCGGGTGACTCGATCGGAACGACCTTAAGTATGTATGTGAGTCCTACAGCTGAAGAAGGTTTGTATTCGCTGAAGATGTCGGCTCTCTGGAATGATTTTACTCTTGCCGCCGACTCCTTTCAGGTTGAAGTCGTCCCCGATACCGGCGCGATCTCTTATGGAGGATGCGACAGGGGGAATCCGGCGAGGGAGAATAAATCTTCCGAATCGGAAATGGAAATCCGGGTTAAATAAAGAATACGCCCAGGAGGACTCGAACCCCCAACCTTTTGGTCCGTAGCCAAACGCTCTATCCAATTGAGCTATGGGCGCATTATCGAAACCGCAGCGTGAGCCTTGAGCATGCGGCGGAAGGCACTCTAGCTCCCGGTCTGGTTCCCTGTCAACAGAAAATCTTCCCGGCACAAACCCGGGATTAATCGATCAGGATACCCGGAGGCGGGAAGGCCGCGTTCAATTCTTTTACTTCTGCAGCAACGCTTGCAAGCAGATCCTCGTTCTTGAAATCAGCGACGACCCTGTCTATCCAGTCGGCGGTCAACCTCATCTCGTCCACTCCGAAACCCCTGGATGTGACAGCGGGAGTACCCAGGCGGATACCGCTCGGGCTGAACGGTTTACGGGGATCGAAGGGCACTGTGTTCGCATTGCATACGATACCCGCCCTGTCTAAAGCCTTCGCGGCTTTTTTCCCTGTAATGCCTTTGTTCGTCAGATCGATCAAAATGAGATGATTGTCCGTTCCACCGGTGATCAATTCGAAACCGTGCTCGAGCAGACGTTCGGCGAATGCTTTGGCATTCTCAACGATACGAAACGCGTAATCCTTGAACCCGGATGTCGAGGCTTCTTTGAGCGCGACCGCGATAGCGGCTGTCGTGTGATTATGCGGACCGCCCTGAAGACCCGGAAAGACCGCCTTGTTTATCGCTTTAGCGGTTTCTTTTTTCATCAGGATAAGCCCGCCGCGCGGTCCGCGCAGGGTTTTGTGTGTAGTGGTGGTTACGGCATGAGAATGAGGAACCGGATCGGGATGAACACCGCCCGCGATGAGTCCGGCTATATGCGCCATATCTGTAATAAAATACGCATCGACTTCACGTGCGATGCTGCCGAAGGCTTCGAAATCGATCAAGCGGGGATATGCTGTGGCTCCCGCGAAAATTACTTTCGGACGAGCCTCCCTGGCAAGGGCTCGTATGGCATCATAATCGAGAAGATGGGTTTCAGGGTCGACAGTATATTGAACGGAATTGAAAAAACTGCCCGTTATCGAAACATTCCATCCATGAGTCAGGTGACCGCCGTGCGGAAGACTCATCCCCATCACCGTGTCGCCCGGCCGCAGGAAGGCGAAATAAATCGCAAGGTTGGCGGGCGAGCCTGAATAAGGCTGGACATTAGCGCTGTCCGCTCCGAATAGAGCCTTCGCCCTTTCAATGGCCATGGTCTCGATCTCGTCGATGTTGTCCTGCCCCTGGTAATAGCGTTTCCCGGCATATCCCTCGGAATACTTGTTGGTAAGCACGGACCCGGTGGTCTCCAGGACCGCAGAGCTTACATAGTTTTCGGATGGGATCAGACGGATTTTTTCAAACTGGCGGCGTTCTTCGCTCACGACAAGGTCGTACATTTCGGGATCTGTTTTTTTCAATTCGTTCATTGGCATGATATTTCACCTTTCGACTCGATGCCGGTGATCTGTTGAAACGGTGCAGAATACCCGTCCGCCACGAAAAATGTCAAGCGCTGTGAACTTTTTGCGCCGTCGCGCAAAAACCGTGTTTTTGATTTGAGTAGACATCACGATTTCTGTTAAGTATCTTGTTGTGTTTTACAAAAGATGATTTTTACGTGTGCGGCTTTCGTACGCAGATCGATAGCGAAAGGAAATCAAAATGGCGAAAAGAATCTATAATTTCAACCCGGGACCGGCGATCCTGCCTCTCAGTGTATTAAAGAAAGCGGAGGGTGCGATAGTCGATTTCATGGACCTGGGAATGTCCATCCTCGAAATCAGCCACCGTTCCAAGGAGTTCGACGGCATAATCAAGGACGCGGAAGCGGGAGTCAGGGAAGTTGCGAATATTCCCGACAATTATCATGTTCTCTTTCTCCAGGGAGGCGCCAGCACCCAGTTCTACACGGTTCCCATGAATCTTTCACCGGCAGGCGGGCGACCGGCCTATATCAATACCGGTGCCTGGTCGAAAAAGGCTATCAAGGAAGCGAAGAACCTGTTCTCCGGAACCCAAGTTCTCATCGATACCGAATCGGACGGCATTTTCACGAGCGTTCCGATGGCTGATGAGGTTTTGGTTCCGGCTGATGCACCCTATCTTCACATTACCTCCAACAACACCATTTTCGGCACTCAGTGGGGGGAGTTTCCCGATACGGGCGACGTTCCGCTCGTGGCAGACATGTCATCCGATATTTTTTCTAAGAGGCTCGATATCAGCAAATTCGGTCTGATATACGCCGGTGCGCAGAAAAACCTGGGCCCTTCAGGTGTAACCCTGGTCATTATAAGGGACGATCTCTTGGATCGATGCCCCGATTCCGTCCCGACCATGGCGAAATACAAAACTCAGGCGGATAAAAAATCCCTTTTCAATACTCCCCCGGTATTCTCGATTTTCATTCTCAAACTCGTAATCGACTGGCTCAAGGAGAACGGCGGGCTTGGAAAGATGGAAGAAGTGAATATGAGGAAGGGTGAACTGCTCTACGGGCTCATGGATGAGATGCCCGGCTTCTACAGGGGAACGGCCGAGAAGAGTTCCCGCTCCCTGATGAACGTAACGATGAGGCTCCCCTCGGAAGAGCTCGAGCAGAAATTCATCGCCGAAGCCGCGTCCCGCGGGTTCCACGGTCTCAAAGGCCATCGTTCGGTGGGCGGCATCCGTGTTTCCATGTATAACGCTCTTCCTCTCGAAGGGATCGAAAATCTCGTCTCTTTCATGAGTGAATTCGCCGGCAGAAACGCCTGACCCCGGGATAAGTCCCGCAGGAGATGACACAACCTGCCCGGTTTATGCAAAACAAAAAACCTCCGGCCCGGCCGGAGGTTTTTATTTGCCTGCGCCGGAAAACAACTTGTATTTCAGGAAAAAGGAAAGTCCGAGCCCGATGAAGAAGACTGGTAGGAAAATGCTCGTATCCTCTACGAGATCGTCCAGAAGGAAGGCGGCGCCCAGAGCGATGAGCACGAACCCGCCGAAGGGAGAGTGGTGTCTCCTCCCGATCCCGGAATCCGGCTCGTCGACCCCGTGGAGTTTATTGCGGCGGATGCGGCTGTCATGAAGTTTCATACGGTTGATATGGATCACTATCATACCGATACCGGACAGTATCAGTATGATCGGCCAGAAGACCGGAACGAGATCCCACTTTTCCGAATCGAAAAAGCCCAGGTTGCCGTACAGGATAATAAGACCCAGCACTACGAGAAGGCTTCCCCAGAGAAGGGAATGCCATTTTTTATCATGAAAACACATGCTCACCTCGGAATTTTAATTTCTCGGACAGCTTCCAATCAATAAAGATCTTCCACCGTTACTTCCACCTTTATGCGAACGCCGCCGCCCGGTATGGAATAGGTACCGTTCACCAGGGGAACCGTCGCCGAGCCGGATAAGAGAACATCATTTTCTTTTGTAAAATTATCGATGATTCCCTTGATCGGCCACCAGTCGACCTCGACTATGGAGAATTCGGCATCAAGGGTCGTTTCATCCATACTTACGGGGCCGTAAAATACTGTTTCGTCGATGGTTTTCTCCTCGCCGGAATTCCATTCGAATATGTTTACGTTGTTGTCTTCCATGGTCCGGGAGTCGATTGCGCTGTCTACTCCCCAGGTTTCGAATGCGTGGGGTGAAAAGAATCGAGCTTCGAAAACCACCTCGCCCGGGTATTTCCCGGCCGGCTCCGATATGCTGGGGATATCAACATCCTTGACTACGATTTTCACCCGTCTCGGCCCGAGCAGGGCCCAGGCCGTAGAGACATCGACCCCGGGATGCCAGCTCAGTTCGTGATGGATGGCGAAATAATAGGATGAGGTCGGCATATATATTCCGGCGAAACGGGCGGGGGGTTCGAGAAATTCGAATTGAGAGTCCCTGTGGAGGGTCGTGCTGTCATTCCCCAGTCCGCCGCTCAACAGCGTGAGTGCGCCGAAAGTCTCGCTGTCATCGGTCCCCATGAACTGGAACTTGATGATGCCGCCGAGCAGGGGATTGCCGCTCATCCACGGGTCCGGCCATATGTTGTCCGCCACCCATTCGTAATTCAGGTGATCGATATCGGGGCCCATGTCGCCGAATATCGCCTCGTAGTATTCAATGAGCCAGGTGTTGCTCGCCGCGAAGTTGCCTGCCAGCGAAGCCACGAATATCAGCCAGCGGTCGACCACGGAATCGCTTGCCAGGTTTTCCATGTCGTACGCGAGCATGTACCTGGAAACCAGGGCGCCGAAAGACGCGCCGATGATGTTGACCGATTCTGCGCCGGATCTCTCCATGACATGCCTGATATACTTTGCGGCGATAAGAGCGTAACGCGGCACACCTCCACCGAATTCTTCGGTGATCGCATCGAGTTCGTCGATATCGTCCTGCGTATAATAGTCGGGGGGCGTATCGCCGTAGAAGATGGTCGATGCCACCTGGTTCGGAGCGTACGGGTCTTCCATCATCGTGGGAAGCCCGCAATATAGAACCAGGTTATCCAGTTCGCCGCTCCAGTGGTCGTTTCCGAACGTTCCCGTTCGCTTCCAGCCGTCAAGTTCGTAACCGTGAACGAAAACGGTCACCGCGGTCTCCGGGTTGAAGGGCTCGGCCACGGCTATCGCCGGCATAAGGAGAACGAGCGGCAAAGTTGCACGGAGTGAGCGAACCAGGTAGTCAATCATGTCGATTCCTCCGGAAACAGCATTCTGAACATGGAGCGTATTCTGACCGGGCGATCCGGCTGCCGGGTGCAAGCCTGTTTAACCGCTGTTGTAGAACGTGAAGGAGCCGCGGGTGAATTTCACCGGCTGATTTCAGCATTCTCAAAGCCGACAGGCACCTCTTGAGAACATTTTAATCTACTACACGGCGAAAAACAGCGTTTTTTCCGGTGGTTGCTTCAGCATCGGATGAAGAAAGCGACTTCGAATGTACCGTGCAGCCGGCTGATCGGACCGGAGTCCGGATTCTTCGGGGTCAGATGTAGATGCGCTTGATCCGCTTGCCCAGAAGGCACGAAATCTCGTAGGGAATGGTTCCGGCGAGTCGGGCGAGCTCTTTTACCGTCACCTCTTCGCTTTTCTGCCGGCCAATCAGCACGACTTCGTCTCCGACCTGGACATCACTGACCGCACCGGCGTCGACCATTGTATAGTCCATGGTCACCGTGCCGACAACCGGGGCGCGGCGCCCCCTGATCAACACTTCGGCCCGGTTGGACAACGCATAAGGATACCCGTCGTTGTATCCGATAGGCAGCACCGCCAGTTTCGTATTGCGCGAAGGCGCTGCAGTGCGGTCGTAACCGACCGGTGTATCCGCATATACGCCCTTCAGAAAGCATATCTGTGTTCTGAGGCTGAGAACCGGCTCCAGGAGCGGAGCGTCGTTTTTCTCTCCGCTGAAAGAACCGTTCGGATCTATGCCGAAAACGGCGATCCCGGGACGCACATGGGTGAACGCCGCCTCGGGGAATCTGAACAGGGCCGCGGAATTGGCTGCGTGGATCCTAACACCCGGTCCAAGATACGGTTTCATCTTTTCAAGGGTATCTCTGAAACCGGCGAGCTGTTTTTTAGTGAAAGACGGATCAGGTTCACTGCTCGATGACAGGTGGGTGCAGACGCCGTCCAGGACGAGCCAGTCGGAAGCGTCGACCTGTTCGGCGGTTTTCAACGCCAGGTCGGAGGAGACACCGAGACGGGCCATGCCGGTGTCCACCTTAACATGCACTTTTACGCGTTTATCCTGTCTCCTGGCTTCCTGCTCGAGAAGCGGAATCATGCCGGGCCCGTGAAGGGAAGGAATGATGTCGAAAGAGACGACCCATCCCACTTCCTCCTCGATCAGGGCTCCCAGGATCAGGATCGGGGCCAGCACTCCTCCGTTACGGAGTTCGAGGGCCTCGTTCGAGTCTCCCACCGCCAGGATGCCTACTCCCGCGTCGAGGGAAGCCCTGGCGACCGGGAGGGCTCCGTGACCGTAGGCATCCGCTTTTACTACCGAAATGATGCCGACGCCGGAGGGCAGCCTTTCACGAATTCGTGAGATATTGTTTTTCAGCGCGGAAAGATCTATTTCCGCCCATACTCGATACTTTTTCATGGGTTGCCAGTGTCAATCCGAGGTTTGAGCTTATACTTCACCCGGATCGACGGTTAGTTCCCTGTCGGTCTTTTGTGACATTAACAGGGCATCAAGCCGTCGGGATCAACAGGTACAGGAAAACGAATGAGAAGAGCCCGACCGTCTCGGCGATTCCCATGGCGATTATGAGGAAGGCCAGCCCCTTGCCCTCGCTTTCGGACATGCACCGGATCGCGGCGGCGCCGATGAGGCCCTGCATCCAGGCGCTGAACATTTCCCCCAGGCCGCAGGCGATTCCGAAGCTCAACAACACTCCTGCGTTGACTTTCAGCATATCCGGAACCAGCGCTATCCCCTGCAAACCGATCATCATGAGGACGTAGGCGTATATGGTCTGGGACAGGGGCATGCCGGTCAGGATGATGTAGGCGAAACTAAGATTTTTACCCTCTTTACCCTCCTTAGCCCATGCGCCGGCCGCCGCTCTGCCGGCCGCACCGATGCCCAGGGCGCTTCCTATGGCTCCCAGGCCGAGGGCCAGTCCGAAACCGAGCTGTCCGAAAAACTCCAACGTACCCATATGTCAATTCTCCTTTATCTTGCCGTCGGCAAAAGGTTTGAAAGGATAACCGCTCCACTCCACGCCTGCGTTGTTCGAAAACTCAAGCATGTTCAGGCGGACCCCATGCGCGAATATCGCGATCAAACAAAGACCTATATTGAGCCCGTGGCCGAATACGACTACCACGCCGCCGGCCAGCCATGTAGCGGCGCCGGCGAGCTGGGAACCCAGCATGTTGAAGACCTGCGCGATGTAGACGCTGGCCAGCGAGACGGCCATGAGCCGGATATAGCTCATAGTGTCTGAAAATGTGCTCATGAACGGAAGCAGGAACGACGCGAAGCCCAGGCCTAAACGCTTGAGCGGGTTCCTGTCGGGAACGGAAAAGAGAATGGCCGCGCAGGCGCCTGTTCCCAGCAGGACAAGGATTACCGGTGAAAAAACAGCGTCTTCCTCCTGGCTGGTGAAAAAGAGATACCATACCACTCCGAACATCCCGCAGAGGAGGACCGACCAGCCGATACTCGCCAGGGCGCGCTGATCGGGCGCCAGGCCGATCGCCTCGCGAATCCGCGCGGTCACCAGGTGGAGCACGGCGATAATGAAACTGAGTTTCATCAGCGCCAGCCGCAGGGCGGCCATCGATTCTTTGGAGAGTTCCCTGAGACGATCGAGATCACCGGCCGAGGAAGCTGCCGCCAGAGCCTCCCCCTCGACGCCGACCACGGCAAACTTATTGAGGGTCAATCCCACTCCCTGCCAGACACCTCCCGCCTTGCAGAAATCTACGGGACCCAGCCCGAAATAGCTGCCCGTCAGAATCCCCCAGAGGAGGGTCGCGGCGCCGATAACGACAAGGAGCCGCGCCTGGGTGACCGAGGACTCATCGACGGCCCTGCGGTAAAAAGCGAGCCCCGCGAGAATGAAGAGCAGCCCGTAACCGCCGTCTCCGATCAGGATGGCGGCGAAGATCGGCATCGCGATCATGAAGAAAGCGGAAAGGTCGAGCTCATGGTACCCCGGGACCGTACCGAGGATCTCGAACAACGCCCGGATAGGCTTCGCCCAGCCGGGGTAGCCGATAAGAGTCGGCGGATGCTCATCCTCGTCCGGTTCACAGGTAAACACGGCGTTTTCGAAATCGGCCCGTGCCAGCGCAGTCGTCAGGCCGTCCGCTTTACTCGACGGCACCCACCCCTGAATCGCGAACAGGTCGCCGTTCGCCAGCGCGCCGCCAAGCGCCGTATTGTATTCGACCTGTCGTTCGAGATCTTCCTGCGCCGCCTGAATCCTGTCTTTCAAATGAGCGAGTGTTCGAAGACGCTCTGCGTCTTTCTCGAGGGAGGCGGCGACCTGCGCGGCCTCCTCCAGAATGGTCGCTTTATCAATCGCAGGCGGTGGTATCCGCCGGGCACCCTCAGGCATTCCGGAAGGGGCTGAGCGGCCGGCCACGGCGATTACATGCTTCCCGGCTCCCGGAGCTGAAACCGCCTGGACGCACTCCGCATCGATCTTCCCCTCTTCACCTGCAGGAATCGAATAGAATTCGAGATGGATTCCGGCTTCCTCTATCACCCCGAGTTGAGCCGTTCTTGTATCGCCCCACGGCGCCAGTTTTTCAAGCCGGCGGTGCAGGGTTACGTGGCGGCTCCTTCCTTCGGCGCCTCTCCGCTCGAGATCAAGCACTTCCCGCGCGGCGGCACGGCCGTCCATGTCCGGGGCCTTGCCGGCAGCTTCAACGCCCGTGAGGACCTGGAGTGCCCTCGCAATCTGATCGATTTCCGTCAGAAGCTTCTCCTCGGGCACCGCCCCGGCGGGATCCACGGGCACGAGGTGCAGGACGCCCCGGTCGCGAAGCATTTCGAGAAGGCGGTCGCTGTCACGCGAGTGCGCGGCGCAATAGGCTTTCAGCATCTTTTCTATCATGCCGGCCGAACCTCCCGCGTGGCGTCCACCGCCCCGTCCGCGCCGTTTCCGCCGCTGTTGATGGACGACACCTTTTCAAGCTTCCCCTTTGCTATCTTGGCCCGGCCGACCGCCGAGGTCATTTCGTCTCCGAGGTGGATGCGGATGACACGGATGATCTCACGGGTTTCGGGTATCTTGACTTTCTCGAACAGGTTGACCCGCTGTATGATCTTGGTCAGCTCCCGGTCGAGAAGCTCGAACTGCCTGTCGAGCACCTCCAGCTCCGCCTGCTTTTCGTTCAAGTCACGCAAATCCGCCAGCGCCGTCTCGACCCACGGCGGTGTTGCGAAGAGACTGTATCGCGTATCGGGAAAGACGACCCCTTCGAAACAGGGAATCCTGACCCCGGCGATGTTCTTTTCGCTGGTCTCCACCGTCTCGCAGGCCGCCATTTTCCGGACGTTCACGCCGGCCGTATCAGCAAGCACGGCGCCATACCGGGTGAAACGGGATCGGACTTTTTCTGCGGCGGCGCCCAGGGCTTCACGTTCCCTGTTTATCTGCCGCACCGTCATCTGAAGCTGCTGCTGCTTCAACTTCAGCATCGGAAGATAGCGTTCAAAACGCGTCAATGCATCGCGCTGGCGCTTCAGCTCAGGCCTGGTGAATTTTATCTTCTTCTTGGCCATGATCAGGCGACGGCTTCTTCGCCGGCCTCCTCCGTCTCAACTGATTTTCCCCGTTTCACGGGCCAGTGGGCGTCGATGATCGAGCTCCGGATCCCCGTCTCGGCCGGTTCGAAGCATTCGGCCAGGATATCCCAGCAGCGATCCAGGGCTTCGAAGAGGGAGATGTTCACGGCGAGATCCATGATCCTGTCTTCGAACAGGACGCCGTATCTGAGCAGTCGCTCGTCCCACTCCGACATTTCGAATCCCATATCGCGTTTCTCCCGGCTCTCGCGGCAGAGAGCGTATAGCTGGATGCAGCCGTTCATGATCGAACGGTGATCGTCACGGGTTTCGCCGTTGACCTGCTGTTTCAGGCGGGACAGCGACCCGAAGGGTTCGATGCGCCCGTTCCGAAGGTAGAATTGGCCCTCCGTGATATAGCCCGTGTTGTCTGGAACGGGGTGAGTCACGTCGTCGCCGGGCATGGTGACGCAGGCGAGGACGGTCTGTGAGCCGGCGCCGTCGAAATCGACGGCTTTCTCATACCGCCGCGCCAGCTGGGTGTAAAGGTCACCGGGGTAACCCCGGTTGGACGGGATCTGCTCCATTATGATGGCGATCTCTTTCAGGGCATCGGAAAAAGCCGTCATGTCGGTAAGCAGAACGAGCACCCGCTTCCCCTGCAATGCGTACTGCTCGCCGACGGCGAGGCTCAGGTCGGGCACGAGCAGGCACTCGACCACCGGGTCCGCAGCCGTGTGGATGAACATGATCGTGCGCCCCAGGACGCCGCCATCCTCGAAAGTGCTTCTGAATTTCAGGTAATCATCGTGCCTGAGTCCCATGCCGCCGAGGATTATGATATCGGCCTCGGCCTGCAGTCCGACCCGCGCCAGGAGCTCGTTGTAAGGCTCGCCGGCCACGGAGAAGATAGGCAGCTTCTGCGATTCGACCAGCGAGTTGAAAATATCGATCATCGGGATACCGGTCGGAACCATCTTGTCGGGCATCCGGCGCATTACCGGGTTCACCGCCGAGGAGCCGATCTCGATCGGCTCGGCGACGACTTCGGGGCGTTCGTCCCGCGGGGCGCCGGATCCGTCGAACACACGCCCGGGGAGATCGTCGCCGAACTGCACCTGCATGGCCCGGCCGAGGAATCGAACCCGATCCCCTGTCGAGACTCCCTGGGTTCCCGAGAACACCTGGAGGCTGACGTTGTCGCCTTCCAGGCGGATCACCTGGGCCAGCGATGATCCGTTATCCGTAGTTATCACCGCCAATTCGTCGTATCCCACACCGGTGGCTTTCACCGTGACCACGTTTCCGGCGATGCGGACGATTTCGTCGAAGTATTTCCTCATTCCGTGCTGCCTCTCCTGGCTATAAACTCGTCGATCCGGCCGAGAATCGCTTCATACTCCTCGCTCCCCGTCGGAGCATAATTCAAATTGCGGAAAAGATCCGACACTTCAACAAGCGTTCTCCGCGCCTCGTCCTTGTCGCTGAAATCGAACTTCATTTCAGCCACGCTCAGGACCTTGTCGAAGATGAAGCGCTGCCGCTCCTCGGGCGTGGCGGCGTCGACTTCGTCGAAGGCATCCTGCTGCAGGTACACGTTGTCGAAGAAATCGGCTTTGAGCGCCAGGACGAAATCGTCGAGGGAAGTCCCTTCCTCCCCGACGACCGTCATCATCTGGTGCACTTCGTTTCCGCGGATCAGAAGGGAGCGTATCCGCTCTACCTTTTCGGGCTCGATGATGCCGACGTACTTGCTCCATGAATCGAGCGGGTCGATAGCCGGATACCGTCGCGCGTCGCTCCTTTCGCGTGACAGCCCGTGAAAAGCGCCGACCACCTTGAGGGTTCCCTGGGTCACGGGCTCCTCGAAATTACCGCCCGCGGGGCTCACAGTGCCGCCGATGGTGAGCGAACCCGTCGAACCGTCGTTCAGTTCAAGCTGGCCGGCCCTTTCGTAGAAGGAGGCGATACGGCTCTCCAGGTAGGCGGGAAAAGCTTCTTCGCCCGGAATCTCTTCAAGACGCCCGGAAAGCTCGCGCATCGCCTGGGCCCACCGGGAGGTGGAATCGGCGAGCAGCAGCACATTCAGACCCATCTGCCGGTAATACTCGCCGAGGGTGGCGGCGGTATAAACCGATGCCTCGCGGGCGGCGACCGGCATGGCGGATGTGTTGCAGATGATAATCGTCCGCTCCATCAGGCTCTTGCCGGTTCGGGGATCGGTCAGCTCGGGGAACTCGCGGATCGTCTCGACAACCTCGCCTGCGCGTTCGCCGCACGCGGCTATGATGACGATGTCGATCTCCGCATGGCGGGAGGTGATCTGCTGAAGCACGGTTTTTCCGGCGCCGAAGGGGCCGGGGATGCAGTAGGTGCCGCCCCGCACTACGGGGAACATCGAGTCGATGATGCGTACCCGGGAGACGAGGGGCTCGGAAGGCATGAGGCGGCGACGGGAACAGTTGAGCACCATCTTGACCGGCCACTCCTGCTGCATCGTCACCGACCGGCTTTGCCCCGACCCATTTTTCAACAGGGCAATCTCCTGCTCTACCGTGTAATTGCCGGCTCCGGCGACACTTTCGACCGTGTACTCACCCCTCCAGCCGAAAGGAACCATGATCCTGTGGGTGAACAGCTTCTCCGGCACCGTGCCCAGGGTGTCTCCGGCGCGGACCGTGTCTCCCGGCCGCGCAGACGGCGTATATTCCCACTCGGTATCGGTGGTCAAAGCGTGAATGTACAGACCGGGTTTGAGGAAATATCCCACCTCGGCGGCAAGCCGGGGCAGCGGGTTCTGCAACCCGTCGTAAATCTGCCCGAGAAGGCCGGGTCCCAGTGCGACCGAGAGCATCTTATCCTGGAATCTCACCGTGTCGCCGACCTGGAGCCCGCGTGTTTCCTCGAATACCTGCAGATCGGCAAGCTGCCCCCGTACGCGGACGACCTCGCTCAAAAGCTCGGCTCCGTCGCTGCGGCGGCAAAGCCCGATCGAGTTCTGGACGATGCGGCCGTCGCTCTCGGCTACGACCAGGTTTCCGAAAACTGCTACTATCTTTCCATCCACTTGAAGCTCCTACACTGACAAGGTCTATTCACGGAATCTATAATCAAATCGCTTAGAAAGACCTGGTTCCCGGTTCGGTCGCTCCCCCGGCGGCGTTGTCGGAGGAAAGCTGGTTCTCAAGCTTCGATATCGACTGCCAGCGGCGAAGCAGAAGAAGCCTGGCGCCGTAAACCGCTACTTCATCATTCTTGAACGTGAACCTGGAATCGTTCTCGTCGAGCCATGCCCAGCGTGCTCTGTCCAGAACGCTCAGCCCTGAGAGCGGCGTAGCCGCCTGACCCCACTCGCCGAGCACCGCGGAAATATCCATGCCCGCCTTCTCCAGATCCGCGGCGACCAGGTATTCAGAAGCGTCGAGCTCGAGGATTCTCGCCCTTGCGCGGACCATCGCGTTTCTGAGAGCGATTTCGCAGCCGACCCATGCAGCCAGGAAAACGCTTCTCTCGCGGCGGGCAATTTCAGCGGCGTAACGGAAATAAGCCTCCCAGAGAGCATCGGACTGAATCATCCTCGGAACGCTTTCATCCCTGATCGTAAGGAAGGACGGAAGGGGCTCTTCATTACGCCCCTGACCGGACGTCAATACAGCCAGGTCCATGTCGGCTTGTTCCCCGGAGAGGAACGCCTCCCGCTGGAGGAGATCGTCGCCCAGGAACAGGGTGTCGAGGAGCAGCCGCGGACCGCCCGCATCCGCAACCCGCTCTACGAGTTCGAAGGGGCGCATGGGCGGCGCGCTTCCGAAATCGCCCAGCACCGGCAATGCGGTCAAGAGGTAGAAGTTGTTTCCACCCATGGTTTTACTGCTCTCGCTCTCCGGAGACGCTCTCCTCGAGTGCGCTGTCCAGGAGCCCTCGAAGCGATTCGCCGACAAGCTCTTTCAGAGTTTCCACGACCGATTCGAGGGTAACTTCAACGGTTCCGGAGGCCACCCTGTATTCGAATCCGGCCTGCTTCAGAGTCGCCTGGAGGTCGATATTTCCGCCGACCGCACCATTCGCATCCTGCAGCCTCTGCGTGATCCAATCCTCGAGCCGGCCGTGCAGTTCCTCCGGAACACTTATGGATATCGAGGCGACTCCCTCGCGATCGGAGACCGCATACCGGGACACGACCCCCTCGATCAGCTTCTTCAGGAATTCTGCATTCGAAAGCTGCTCCTCGACCGTAACAGCCAGAATGCCCGTAAGGGCCCGGTTCAGAGCCGCCCGCAGCTTCAGCGCGACATCCCTCGCTGCAAGCTCCACTTCCGTCCGGGATCTCGCAAGGGTGTTCTCCGCTTCCCTGCGCGCATCCGCGATCACCTTCTCGGCTTCAGCTTCGGCACGCGCAATGATCTCCCGCGCTTCGGTCTCGGCCTCGGCTTGAAGCTTCGCAGCCTGTTCCTGACCAGCCTCAACCCCTTCGGCTTGAAGTTTCGCCACGAAGGACTCTATTGTTTCGGACATCGTTTACTCCATTGGTAAAGTTCGCTCTTCCTCCGCCCGCCGAAACCAGGGATTTGTATGTATGATTAGCTCTTGAATGCCATTTACTGGGCGAAGGAGCATGTTCACCGGCAAGAAGCAAGGAAGGGGAAACACTATCCCGATCCTCCCAGAGGCGCGACTATACAAGAATCCGTGTAAAGCCGCAACCTGGTTGTTTCGGATGAGCCCGAGCCTGTTCGGCCGATTTTGAATAGACACCCGATCATGATTTACGAGGTTAAGGCGAATCAACGCATTTCCGCCAAAAACCGGAAGTTAAGCAGACAGAATACGGTTGTCAAGACTCAGAAACTCGAAATGCGGGGTCGGAGCCCTGCTCGAACAGCAGACAATCGCAGGTTCCTGCATCCGGTGCGGCGTCCGGCGGAACCAGGTTTGCATCGCTTCCACATCCACCAGGCATCACACGATTCAGGGGACACAGAGGTTTCTACGGAGCTCAGAATTGACATTTACTCCGGGATTGGTTAAGAAACGTTATGAGCAATGCGCTTATATGGTTCTTACCTTGACGACCGCCAGGGAAATCCCCAGGAGTCCGATATGAAATATCAACTCATAGCAATCGGAATGATCTGCCTGATGTTCAACCGCATTCCCGCTGAAATCATCCGAGTCCCCGGGCAGCAACCGTCTATCCAGGATGGTATCGACGCCGCCTCCGAAACCGACACGATCCTGGTTGCACCCGGGACTTTCGCCGGCGAAGGAAACAGGGATATCGATTTCACGGGGAAGGCGATTCTCGTGGTATCCGAAAGCGGTGCCGCGGCAACGGTAATCAATTGCGAGGGAAGCGAGCTGGAGGAGCACAGGGGCTTCCGGTTTTTCAGCGGCGAGGGGGCGGACTCCGTGCTCGATGGGTTCACGATCAAGAACGGCTACACGAATTCGGAGGGGGGCGGAATCTACTGCAATGCTTCGGATCCTACTATCATCAATTGTATCATTTCAGCGAATACCGGGGGCGACGGTGGAGGCATATACCTCTCCGAGTCGAGTGCAACTGTTGCAGACTGCCGGATAAACGGCAATTCGGCCCCAAACGACTTCGGAGGCGGAGTCTGCGGCATGTCCTCCGCGGTCTCGATCAGCAGATGCACGATAATAAGCAACTCCGCATTTTACGGGGGCGGCATATACTGCGATATAGAATCTCCTCTCATCAATGATTGCACGATATCGGGGAATTATGCCACCGAGTTCGGGGGAGGCGTGTACTTCAGCTGCACCGCGGATACACCCTTCGTTACCACCTGTCTGATTTCGGACAACACCTCGAGGGAAGGCGGAGGGATCTACAATCAATATTCGCCCATGGCCCTGGTCAACTGCACCATCACCGGGAACTCGGTGGAAAATTCGGGCGGCGGAATATTCACCCGGGATACGGACTCAACCGAACCTTCCCTCAAGTTCTGCACAGTTTCGGCGAATTCGGCTTCCTCCGGCGGGGGAATCGTCTGCGATTTTTCGTCTCCCGATATCGTGAACTGCATTTTCTGGGCGGATTCCCTAGATGAAATCCACGAGTCGGACGGATCACCGGCGGTGACATTTTCAGATATCGAAGGCGGCTGGCCCGGGCTGGGTAATATAGATGCGGATCCCATGTTCCTCGATACGGGCGATTATCACCTGACCCAATACTCCCCCTGCATCGACGGAGGGACCGATTGCGGCATCGTCATCGATGCGGACGGAGAGACAAGACCTCAAATCGACGGCTTCGACATCGGCTCCGACGAGTTCGTCATAAAGAATATGCTGGTTGAAGCCGAAGCCTTCGACGGCGACTCCCTGGAACCGGGGATCGACGACGATGATTTCGTCATGCTCACATTCGACGAGGAGACGATAAAACCGGATATCAATCCGATCAACATAGACGAGCTGCTGCCGTTGAGCGGCGGGCATACCTGGAAAGACGGTTTCGGTGAAATCGGACCGGTGGAATGGAATACGGCGGGGGATAAAGTGCTGATCAATCTCAGCACGCGCATCTACCTTCCCACGATAGCCGCGGGTGATACGGTTTTTCCGCATCTCCCTATGATTATGGATAATCCGGTGGTGCTCGGCGGTTCCTTCGGCGTAACGGGCGTGAATGATGATGAAGGGGGGGACGGTGAAAACCCGTCGAACC
Organism: uncultured Gemmatimonadota bacterium; assembly: GCA_964394085.1. Lineage (GTDB taxonomy): Bacteria > CAYMWF01 > CAYMWF01 > CAYMWF01. The sequence goes on from CAYMWF010000021.1 coordinate 73,353, forward strand.
GGTCGTTTGGACCCCGCCTGGATCAAAACCGTCCCAATCCATTCAATCCTGAAACCACAATCACCTATTTCCTCGAAAAAGAATCCGCCGTTTCCCTGAAAATATACGGTTTGAACGGCGCTTTAATCAAAACACTCGCGTTCGGTTCTCGACGGGCCGGGCGCCATGCTGTTACCTGGCGGGGAGAAGACGAAACAGGTCGGAATGTAAGCTCGGGGGTTTATATTCTCAAGCTGGTAACAGGAAACCACGTGGAATCTCGGCGGATGCTCCTGTTGAAATAAACGGGACAGTGGGGATAATCTGATGATTTATTTACTTTTCGGTTTACCGGTCGCCGTTTCCGTCATTCTCGCCATACTCGGCAGGTATGGCGCGCCGATCTCCATTCATTATGTATTCAAGCCATTTACGATGGTTCTTATTATCGCAATGTGCGGAACGGCGATCAATGCCTCGGGCTTCACAACGTATCGTGCGCTTCTTCTCGCGGCCCTGCTTTTCTCGATTACGGGCGACATCCTTCTGATGCTTCCGTCGGACCGTTTTCTCGCCGGTCTGATAAGCTTCCTTATCGCCCACCTTTTTTATACGGCGGCATTCGTTTCGGAAACCGGGCTCGGCTTCACCCCCCAGGTGATGATTCCGAACATTATTATCTGGATCGCGATGTACTTCCTGCTCATTCCGGGGGCCGGAAAGGATATGGCTCTGCCGGTCATCGTTTACATGACCGTCATCCTGATCATGGTCTGGCAGGCCTGGGAACGGTACGTCGCAACCGGATCCGGATCCGCTCTCCTGGCCGCGGCGGGAGCGACCCTTTTCCTCATCTCCGACGCGCTCATCGGGTTCAACCGGTTCCGCACTCCGTTCGGCAGCGCGGAAGCCCTGATCCTCTCCACCTATTTCACTTCCCAGTTTCTGCTCGTCGCCTCCGCTTTCTAAAACGAGCCGGGGACAGCGTGCACCGGTTCCGAGGAGACTGATCCATCACGCACCGGCCCCTGCTCTCGAGCGGACGCGCAGAGCAAACCGGGAAATACCTTCCGGCCGATATATCGGCGGGCGGGTAACCCTCCAGCTGAATATCCGCGTTATTCGTCTTTTTCCTCTTTCTCCTTCTTTTCTTCTTTCTTCTTTTTTCCGAGGCCGGTCAGCTTGTCGAGTACCAGAGGAATCGATTCAGCGATATTGTCGAAACGGCCCGGTTTCATCGACAGCAGGCTGGCGCTCTTGTCGTCGATGACGATGAAGCCGATAGGAACTATCGACGCCCCCGCGCCGCCGCCGCCGCCCGTGCCCGAGCCTTTTCCCTGTTCACCGCCCTCACCGCCGCCCGCTCCGAAACCGATCGTGACCTTCACGACGGGGATCAGGGTTTTACCCGCCGCGGTTACCGGGTCGCCGATTACCGTCTTACTGCTTACAAGTTCCTGAAGTTTACTGATTACGGTGTCCATTATTTCATTCGGTACATTCATTCCATCATTCCTCCTGCTTATTGTTCTTTTTATCGGGTGAACGATTTTTTTTCGTCTCCCGTGCGAATTTTATAAGAGCAAGTTTCGGAAGCCTCTTTACAAAAACAGCCAGATCGAACAAATGGCTGCCCACGGTCGTTCGGATGGTGATGTCGAGATCGACGCTCGAACCGGTTCCGCAAAAGTCGGGGACGATGTCGACGCGACGCCGAACCGACGGAATCGCCGCCGTCATGGATTCGGACCAGCCGTACAGCATCCCTGTAAGAGCGGGATCCGGAGTCGCGATCCTGACCGTCATTCCTCCGCGCTCGATACTGAAGTTGAGAAAAATGCGGTAGAAAAGCGTAACAATTTCGTACACCGAATCGATTATGATTTTCCTGAATTTCAGAAAGGGGAGATATGGCCCTGATGTGCGGAACTTTGTCTTTTTTTCGACTGCGGCGTCTGGAGCCGGCTTCCCGTCACCATCCGCGCTCTTCTTTTTTTTCTCCCGGATTCTCTCCCCGTCGCGTTTCAAAACGATCTCGGGCAATCCGGGCAATCCGACGGCATACCGGACACCCGGAGTGTCCACCGAAACTCGAAATCCGAACCATCGAATCCTGGTGGATTTTTCATCCTCACATCTGACTATACGAATTGATATTGGAGCAACCAGGAGAGCCGTACAGAAAACCAAGAAGATGACAGTCAGGATAATAACCAGGCTCATAAATCCGCCCTCGGGCCGTATAAACCGCTTATTCGAATTCTATCCGCACAATCAGAGGTAAACAATTAATAATTT
>CAYMWF010000022.1:0-75083 GCA_964394085.1 uncultured Gemmatimonadota bacterium
AAATCCGGCGTATACCGGAACAGGGGTGAGGTTGAACTTTTTCATGAATCCTCCCAGTCAGAGAATCTTCTGTTTCGTCCCTTGCGGACTTCCGCCGCCTGGCCGGGCGGCGTCCCTTTATTTCTCGAACAAGGAGATCTGAGCGTCCTTTCCCCGTATTACGGAATTTCAGCGCTTGCACCGCGGGAAGACGGCCTGTTTCGACTCATACTACATGTTGTCCCGGTCGGTCACGACATATTTATAGTTACTGCATGGATCAAAACATGGCAAGGGTAAAGTTATTCGTTTCAGCGCAACACAATGTAATTTAGGCAGTTATCTGCGGGAGAAGTAGCGCCAGACATACGACAGTGCGCTTCCGGTTTTTTCGCCGCGCAGTTCTTTAAACAAACGGATCGCTCTGAAAGGTCTCGAGTAGAAAAGGATGTATGCAATCCTGAGCCACCATGCAAGTGCTCGTACGCCCGGGGGTTCGACAGCTTCTCCCGTCCCTCCCGATGGCTTGTGACGGGCCAGGAATGAAGCCAGCCGGGTTCCTTCCTCGGCAGGGGAGAGGAACTCGCCCTTGCTCCAGGAGGGCACGAAACCCAGATCCACGGCCTCCCTGTAAAGCGGGCTTCCCGGAAGCGCGGCGAAGGGCAGGAATACCGCCCGGTCGATCGGGAGCAGCCAGGCCCTGATTATGGTGGCGAGCCGGTCGATCGGGCGCTCCCCGGGTAATCCGAGGATGAAGAAACCGCCGGTTTCGATTTTCGGAGGTTTTCGGGCATACCGCACCGTTTCGACCGCCTTTTTCCAGGAGAAGCCCTTACCCAGAACCCGCCTGAGCCGGTCCGTGCCGGTTTCCAGGCCCAGGTGGCACATGGTGTTGCCCGAAGCCTTCATGGCGTCTAGTTTTTCGCGGTCGAGATGATCCGGGCGCAATCCGTTGAGCAGCGACCAGGACGGCTTGAAATCGAGGGTGCGCAGACCGGTGCACAGGTCGAGGAGATAGCCTCGCTCCCGGGCGATTCCCTCATCCGCAAGGACTATCCGTTTTATCCCGAACTTATCATATAGAGCGCTGATTTCCGCGAGAACCCTTTTTACGCTCCTTGTCCTGCCGGGGATTCCGGAGGTTCCCGCCGGGCAGAAGAGGCAGTCTTCGGAGCAGCCGCGGGTCGGTGAGACCAGGGCGGCAGGGCCTTCGTCCGCTTTGAAGAATGTTCGTGTCGGGTAGTTGAGAACGCCGGCGAGTTCCCAGTCGGGGAAGGGGAGGAGATCGAGATCCCTTACCCAGGCGGGGTCGTCGGTTTCCAGCTTTCCGTCCGGGCGGCGACGAACCAGCCCCCGGATCCGCGGCGCTTCCAGATCCAGCCGCGGATTCCAGCCCTCCTCCAGGGCGGCCATCAACTCCGGCAAAGATTCATCGGCCTCACCGCGAAGCCCCGCGTCCATCGCCGGCACGGCCTTCAAAGCCCCGAGCGGATCCCCCGTAACATGCGCTCCTCCTCCGACGATCAACACATCCGGATAGAGCCGGCGCACCGCTGCCGCCGCCCTCGCGCACGAACCCGCACCCAGCGTCAAAAACGAAAACCCGATGATATCCGGTCCGAAACGCTCGACTTCGCGGAGAAGCTCCGGAATATCCCAGTTCAGGGCCGGGCAGTCGATCAACCCGACTTCCACCGTATTTCCGGGCCTGTTGGAAAACGCCGCGGCAAGAGAGGCCAGGCCGAGGGGCATCCACAGGGGGAAACGCGCGAGATTTTGATCGGGAGGGTGGCAGAGAAGGAGTTTCATCCCTGTCTCAGGCGCCGCTCCTGGCTTTACGCTGCTGTCCGGTGATTTCAGAAACTTTTTCCTGCTGCTTGATCCAGTATTCCGGGTCCAGCTGGGCGTTCAGTTCTTCCACGGTTTTTCCCTGCTGCTCCACCCAGGTATAGTATTTGAGGTTGAACCAGCTGTCCCGGGCCAGTTTCGTTCCCTCGCGGAACCAGTCGGTTTTCATCCCGAGTAAGATCGACTCGTAGCGTATCGCCGCTTCGATCGTGTCGAGGCTGCCGAATCGCTCGTCGAGATCGGCCATCACCGAGTGATACCTGTCGATGGCGTCGGTGGCCACGGTCACGATCATGTCATCTTTTCCGAACCCGTAGAATTTCGCCGTTTTGATCGAAGCGAGAATGTTACAGATGCCTGAGATTCCGAGAATACCCGAAAGCTGTTCGACGGTTTTTTCCGGGATGCCGTAACGGGTGGCGAGGGTTTCCATTCCGGCCGGATCGGTGAAGACCTGCAGCTGCTTCTTACAGTCCATGTCGTCGATGCAGCAGATGGCATCCATGTTCTTGACGTTGTGAATCCAGGTAACATGCTTGTCGCCGATTCCCTGGATATCGTGCCCGCCGTACCCGTTGTTGTAAAGGGTGGGGCACTGCACCGGTTCGACCCCGATGATCATCGAGCCCGGATGCAGCTGCTTGAGCCGGTCTCCAGCCGCTATGGTGCCCGCGGAGCCCATGGCCGATACGAAAGCAGCCGCCTTCCCGCTGTACCCCTCTTCCGAGGCGAGGAGCTGCAGCAGCTCCGCCACGCTGTTGCCTGTAACATGGTAATGGAAGCGGTAGTTGGCGAACTCGGCGAACTGGTTGAGCACCCGGTGCCGCGGCTCCTTCGCAAGCTCGTTCGCCTTGTCGTAAATCTCTTTTACGTTGCTTTCGCATCCGGGGGTCTTGATGAAACGGGCCCCGTAGGAGCTGATCTTTTCGAACCTCTCGCGGCTCATCATTTCCGGAAGCAGCACCAGCGAATCGTATCCCATACGGGTGCCCGCCCACGCGCCGCCTATACCGTAATTACCCGTGGAGGGCCATATGACGGTATGTTCGCCCGGAACGATCTCTCCTTGAAGCTGTCGTTCCATGCAGACCGAGTAGGTGGCCCCCACTTTGTGACTCCCGGTAGGGAAGTTTCGGCTGTATATCAGGACTATGGGAGCCGCGATCCCCGTGATTTCTCCCGGTAAGACGACATGGTAAACCCTGTTCTCGGAGTTTTTCCACGTGATGTTGTAAAGGTTCACAGGATCCATAGGATCGGTTTCGAGCGCTTCGAGCGCCCGGCTCCTTGTCGCCGGGTCGATGGTTTCGGGATGAAGCATCTCGCCGTAAGTCGGTCCGTAAACAAGCTCCCTGGTCATTTTATCGCTCCAGTCGTTCATTTCGCTTCCGCCGGACCGTGCCGGCCGGCCGGGCAGCGGTATTATCATTGTAAAGCAGTCTTCCCGCCCGTTCGATACTGCGTCGCCTCGAACTCCCCGTGGGATCGTTGATTGTCCGGTCACCGGGGAAACCTTCACGATAATTGCCTCCGGACCGGGTGTAAACAGAAAAAGCATCCTTCTTTTTCGTCAGGGAGAAGCCGCATAACCGGCAAAGCCGGGGATTACGTTCGAGGTCCCGGCGCCGGCTTTCGATAGATTCGTGCCCGTATATTATCCCTGCGACAATAGAATTCCATACAGGTCGACAGGATAATCATTCCGTCCGTTGCCGTGGTCAGCTTCCATTTTTATCATCAAACCTTCGTCAGGCATATTATCCGGCACAAGCACGAGCCGCTCGAGATCTCCGAGTTCATCTATTTCCTGCCGACTGCACAGTTCGGGGTTTAGAATGACGGCCATTGGCAACCTCCCTTTACCGGCTGTTCCGGTGTTTTGGGTTTGGTTCAGGTTGCAAATTCTTTTTTCCAGCCACGATATCTCAACAGCAACTTCAATATTCTACCTGGTTCCCCTTTCCCTGCTCCCGTCACCGTGGAGATGATGAGGGAGCGTCTTTCTGCCCGAGGGAGCGTCTTTCTGCCCGGAGGACATAGCGGAGTCATCCGGGGAGGGGTTCGGACAAGGGTATTTCAGGAACACGTGTTCCTTTTGAATCTCCTGAACCTGGTTGAATACAACCTTCCGGAAACAGGGGGAAGGGATGGGGCGACACTTCCCGAGCAGGGCTGGGACTGGGAGCGTGTGCGACCAGCGGGTTGGGAGGGATCAGAAGCGCTGATGTTTGAGCTGCGGGGGGGCGGGCAGCTGCGAACGAATGCGAGCAGCGCGGGAAGGGAACAGCGAGTTTCAGCGCTTCCCGGAGCGAGGGTTAGCAGAGCCGGATGACGCAGCGTGCTCCGCCGGGCGGGAAGACGCTCCCTTACAGCTTTACGATGCTTCCATATCTCCTTGATAATCAAACCGCCTCCAGGCAGAGCAAACAGCTCCACCGAAGCCTCCAGGTTTACATAATATTTCTTAACGTGAGGAAACGGACCGACTCTGCGGGAAAGGAGAGCTTTTATACCGATGTAGTGCACGTGGCTGCCGATACAACCCGGATGGAATGCGCCGATATCGGTGGGGTCGATTTCCCGACTCGAACAACTGCCGCTGCCGTATGTTCAAACAACATGGAGGAAATCCGGGGTAAATCGATTTGCGATGCCTCTACATCTCTTTGCCGTCGAATAGCTCTATCCTTGATTAAAGATACTGAAGTATACGAGAACGAATGCGGCGCGACTTTCGAAAAGGAGTTTCCATTTGCACGGTTAGAAGCGCTGTGATACACTTTCTCCGACTTCTAGACTTGATTTATTCAGCTTTCCAGGAGGAAATAGATGGATAAGAGACACGCTCTTCTGATTATCCTGACCCTGATTCTGTTCTGTGCGGGTTCCGTAGTCGGCTCCGCTGACATTGACAACCTGGATCCGGTCGAAAAAGAAAGAGTTCACCGGTTGCTGTTCGAACTGCAGCAGACACAAACAGAACTTTCGCGATTCTCCGGACTTCTGCTCGACGAATCCCTCAAGCTCAAGCAGCAGGTGATGATGATGGACCAGCGAATGTCCGAGCTTCAGGAAATCCTCGTCTCAACGGAAGCAACCCCTGAGCCGCCCGCCGCGTCAGAGGAAAAAGGCGGCTCGGCCCTCATAGACCTGACAATCCTTGTAATACTCGTAGTAATCCTGCTCGCTATCCTGATTTTCTTGAGAAATCGCAGATCTTTCAAAGAGAATGAGGAGTTCTCCAAGGAATTCGAAGAAACCTGGACAGCTTCTGAAGAAGAAGACAAAACGACATAATATTTATTTCCGGTGTTGAAGCGGGTTCAAGGCGCACGTTCCAATCGTCTCCCGGATAGAGCCGCCTTCTCTACATTCTTCGAATCGCCGCGCGGATTTCATGTGGATCTTGATCCATCGAGTGTGACTCCGGTCATGAACCTGCAAAAAAATACCGGGAGGGGGGTAATCATGTTTAATCATCGTATCTTCTTCATCTTTGTTTTGATTGCAGCCGTTGTTCCATCCGGCGCTCCCAGGGCGGAATTATTTCCGATTTATGCCGGTGCTTCAGCCCGTTCGATAACTCCCGATCTTTCAGAACATGATATTTACATCGCCGGTTTCGGAATGAACCGGAAAGCAACCGGCATACATGATGAAATCTGGGCCCGGACTTTATGCCTCCGTGTCGGTTCCAAAACTCTGGCGATCCAGTCGGTCGACCTGGTCGGAATGATGTATCCGGAGTACGTTAGCCTGATCGAGAGGATGCCCGGTGAGCTCGAAATCGATCATTTCATCCTAACCAGCACCCATAATCATGAAGGACCCGATGTAGTCGGCCTGTGGGGACCTGGAATTTTCAAGTCCGGAGTAAACTGGGACTGGTATGAAGAAGCTCTGGATATAATGGCCGAAGGCGTGGCCGAGGCGTACTATTCCATGGAGCCCGCCGCACTCAGGTTCGGGCATGGTGAAGCCCCTGGACTGTCGAGGGACAGCCGGGAGCCGATCGTGATGGAAGAACAGGTAGAAACGCTCCAGACTCTGGACTCAGAAGGCGACCCGATCGCGACCATGGTTTTCTACAGCAGTCATCCTGAAGTTCTCTGGGACGAGAATACCCTCATCACGTCGGATTATCCGCATTATATCTATGAAATGATTGAGCAGGTGGCCGGCGGCACGGCGATATTCGTGAGCGGCGCCCTGGGAGGGTTGATCACCCCGCAAACGAACGGGCATACCTTCGAAGAAGCGCAACGTATAGGCGAAACCATAGCCGGGATATCCCTCGCTTCGCTGGAAGGGGCTCAGGTGCACGAAGAAACGGTGCTTCGTTTCGCCCGCCGCAGGCTCTTCATCCCTATGACGAATCCGATGTTCAGGCTCGCCAGTATCGTCGGCCTGATTGAAAGGCCCGTATATCATTTCAGGAGAGACCTGCTCACCGGGGTATCTATAGTTGAATTCGGCGAAAACGGCTCCCTGGCCCAGATGGCGGCGATTCCCGGGGAGGATTTCCCGGAGAACTGGCTCGAAATCAAAGAGCGCATGGTCGCGGAATTCCGGCTTCCCATCTGCCTGGGCCATGACGAACTGGGGTATATCGTTCCGATCGAGCAGTGGACGATTGGTGGATATGAAGAATCGATGAGCGCCTCTTACTGGCTGGATCCCGAGCTCCACAACGCGATTCTCGACATGCTGACACTGAATGATTGAAACCCCGATAGTTGCTGGATTTTCCCCGCGGGACAGGCAGCGGTGCTTCCGCGGGGAACATTGTGTACGTTGAATACTCCTTTAAAGAAACAAATTCGGAGGAAAAATGGAGTCAAAAAAATATTTCGTTCACGAATCGAGTTATATCGATGAACCCTGCGAGATCGGGGAGGGCACGAAAATATGGCACTTTTCCCATGTTATGCAGCATGCAAAGCTGGGACGAAACTGCAACCTGGGGCAGAATGTCGTCGTTTCCCCCCATTGTGTCCTCGGCGATAATGTGAAAGTTCAGAACAATGTTTCGATTTATACAGGCGTCATCTGCGAGGATGACGTTTTTCTGGGACCGTCCATGGTGTTCACGAACGTGACCAACCCCAGAAGCCATGTCATCAGGCGGGATCAGTACGTGAGAACGCTGCTGAAAAAAGGCTCTACGGTGGGCGCGAATGCAACTATCCGGTGCGGTGTTACCCTGGGTGAATACTCTTTTGTGGGAGCCGGGGCCGTTGTAACCCGGGATGTGCCGCCCCATGCGCTGGTTGTGGGCGTCCCCGCCGCGATCCGGGGATGGGCCTGCTTCTGTGGAATAATTCTGACTTTCGATGAAGATAAACATACCGAGTGCCCCGATTGCAGCAGGAAATATTCTAAAACCTCCACCGGCATCGAGCCGGTTGAAAGTTGACACACCGACCGGTTTCCCGTTATTTGAACACACGGAATCGAATTGAATACCGATAATTCGGCCCGGGGGAGGATTACAGCTCCACCCTCTTGAATAAGTCTGCCGCACACAAACGCTCGGGTGAAAGCGTTTGACAAAGAAAACATCCATGGTTACATTTTTGGTTTTATTCGGACGGCTTCATCCTTAAACGCAAATAGCAGGAGTTGAAAATGAAAAAGATTACTGTGGTCGGAACGGGATATGTGGGTCTCGTCACTGGAACGTGTCTCTCCGATCTGGGCAACAGGGTCATATGTATCGACATAGATGAAGAAAAGGTCAAAGGTCTGCTGCAGGGCATCCTGCCGATTTTTGAACCGGGTCTCGAGGAGCTCGTCAAGCGGAACGTCGAACAGAAACGTCTTGACTTCAGCACTTCCCTTGAAAAAGGCATCACGGAATCCGACATCATTTTCATAGCGGTGGGCACGCCGCCCAAACCTGACGGCGGCGTAGATTTGAGCCAGGTGGATGATGTTGCCGAATCGATTGCAAAGCATATAAACGGCTACAAGATAATCGTAAATAAAAGCACCGTTCCCGCCGGAACCGGCGCACGGGTCGAAGGCATCGTAAAAGAGGGAATGAAATTCAAGTTCGAATTCGATGTGGTATCGAATCCGGAATTCCTGCGCGAAGGTTCAGCTATCGAGGATTTCATGAAACCTGACAGGGTGGTAATCGGGTCGAAGAGTGAGCGCGCCCTGGACGTGATGTCGGAGATATATTCCCCTCTCGGCATCATGGAGGTTCCCATTATCCGAACGAATGTTGAAAGTTCGGAAATGATCAAATATGCATCGAATGCGTTCCTCGCCACGAAAATTTCCTTTATCAACGAGGTCGCGAACCTCTGCGAGAGGGTCGGAGCGGATATCAGGACCGTCGCGAAGGGGATGGGTCTCGACAAGAGGATCGGCCCCCTCTTTCTCAACGCGGGAATCGGGTACGGCGGTTCCTGCTTCCCGAAAGACACCCTTGGCATCATCGAGATAGGCGAAAATGTCGGTTACGAAATGAAGATAGTGAAGTCGGTGGTGGAAGAAAACGAAGAACAGAAAAGGATCATGCTGCCGAAACTCAAAAAATTCATCGGCGACCTTTCAGGATGCACCATCGGCCTCCTCGGCCTCTCCTTCAAACCGAATACCGATGATATAAGAGAAGCTCCTTCGATAGCGATCATCGAGCAACTTATAGAAGAGGGCGCCAAAATACGGGCTTATGATCCGATCGCCATGGGGCATATGAGGCAACTGTTCCCCGATATCGAATATACCGAGAACGTTTACGAACTCGCCGTCGGGTGCGACGCCCTCCTGGTGGTTACCGAATGGAACCAGTTCAGAGATATCGATCTCGAAAAAATAAAGAGAGACATGAACGCGCCGATCCTGATCGATGGAAGAAACCTGTATGATCCTCGGAAGGTGAAAAAGCTGGGGTTCCTCTACGATGGTGTCGGGCAGGGAGCGCGATAGCCCGGTTCCTTTCCGGATCCCGAAATCGCTCCCTCCGGCGGCGGCGGTGGCGGACTCTATTTGAACATTCTTGCCATGAACCTGTATTTCCCTCTTTTTCTTGCTGCGGAGAATAAACTTGATTGACGGAGTAGAGCTGAAATCGCTGCGGGTCATTCCGGACGAGAGAGGCCGGCTTCAGGAAATTCTCAGGAACGATGACCCGCTATTCGACGGTTTCGGGCAAGTTTATCTTACCACGACCTACCCGGGCGTTGTAAAAGGCTGGCATTCACACAAAAAACAGACCGATTTCGTCTCCTGCATCAAGGGAATGATTAAGCTCGTGCTGTATGATCCTCGAGAGGACAGCCCGACGAAAGGCGAGGTAATGGAGATCCACATGGGCCAATTCGCTCCTCAACTCGTCAGGATTCCCGCCGGCGTCTTTCACGGATGGAAAGGCGTATCACCCGATACTGCTTACATCATCAATATTCCGGACCAGCCTTACTGCTACGACGATCCGGACGAATTCAGGATCGATCCCCATAACAACGATATTCCATACGACTGGGCGCTCGAGGAGAAATAAATGCGAGGAGTCATACTTGCCGGCGGTCTCGGGTCGAGATTGTTCCCGCTTACTAGGATCACGAACAAGCACCTCCTGCCCGTTTATGACAAACCGATGATTTATTATCCTGTCGAGACTCTCGTGAATATCGGGATCAGGGAAATCCTCATCGTTACGGGCGGGAACAACGCAGGTGATTTCCTCAAGCTCCTGAGGAACGGCAAAGGGTTCGGCCTGGACCGGATGCATTATGCCTACCAGGAAGGCGAGGGCGGCATCGCCGATGCGCTGGGGCTTGCCGAAACTTTCGCAGAAGGCGGAAGTATAGTGGTGATGCTCGGCGACAATATAATAGAAGGGAATATCGTTCACGCCGCCGAACAGTTCCGGGCGGGGGGGGAGAAGGGGGGAAGGATCCTCCTCAAGGAGGTCGATGATCCGGAGCGTTTCGGAGTTCCTGAGCTCTCGGGTGATAAGATCGCGAGGATCATCGAAAAACCGGAGTCGCCGCCCAGCCGCTATGCTGTAACCGGAGTATATTTCTACGATAACCGTGTCTTCGATGTCATAAACGGATTGAGCCCCTCAGACCGCGGCGAGCTCGAGATTACGGATGTCAACAACAAGTATATCGAATGGGGAGAGATGGAATACGACTTCCTCGAGGGCTGGTGGACCGATGCGGGAACTTTCGAATCTCTGTTCAGAGCTTCGAAGTTGATAAGGAGCGGGGGCGCAAACCATTTGGATTTCGGTCAAAACCCGCCGGGCCCATAGAGTTGTTTCGCGGCGGATTCTGCTCTACGCAGGTTCCGAAGATTCCGGTTCTTCCTCTTCCTCGACCGGGCTCTCTCTCAGGTCCTCCACCACCGATATCGCTTTCTCATACGCCAGCCACAATTCGAATGCCTCCGCCACCTGTTCCGCTCGGATCTCTTCGCGGATAAAAGCCTTCTGTTCCTCGAAAGCCTGCTCATCCGGTTCGTGGACCTCGATTATTTTCGCAAAAGCGGTGACGAATCGATCGGGTAGTGCGATAGCCCGTGAAGTAGCGCCTTTTTCGAGCTTGAATACTCTGGCAAGGAATGTCGGATGTTTTCCGATCACCGGGAGATAAGTTTCAGCGGTGACCTCGAAGTCTTTAACTACTTTTCCGAATTTTTCGGCAGTGGGTTCGAACTCGGCGCCTTCGGCGATCAAGGCATCGAACTCGGCGGCTATGCTGTCGGCGGCGGCGAGCTTGAGATCCCGCACGAGCGAAAGTCTTATTGTATTATCCACATCTTCGAAAGGCTTCGGGGCAACGGGAAGCCTGTCCAGGAGATGAAAAACGAAAAAACCGAAGTCTTTATGTTCCATCACTCCGCTTATCGTCCCGGGTTCCGAGGAGAATGTCCATTCCACCGCTTCAGGAAAGAAGCCGATTTTCTGAAGGATAGCTCTCGGCCCTTCCGAGAAGAGAAAATAGTCGGATTCGAGGGTTTCTATTCCGTGTTCTTCCGCCGTGGAACGGAAGATTTCGCTGCTCCAGTTATCGGGATCTGCTTCCTGGAGCTTTCTGACCGCTTCACCGAATTCATACGCCCTGTCGTAAAGCTTGGATAAGGAGGTTCCGGATGGCTGTACTTTAACCAGGATATGGCGGGCGGCTCGCATTTCTCCCCTTTTCTCGTCAGTCTTCTTATCGAGAACTTCGAGGATATGCCATCCGAACCGGCTGAATATGGGGCCGGTCAACACCCCGACCTCCGCTGAAAAGGCCGCATTCTCGAACGGTTTCACCATCTGCCCTCTGTTGAACCAGCCGAGGTGACCCCCGACGGCTTTTGACTTGGGGTCGTTTGAATACCGTTTCGCGAGTTCTCCGAAATCCTCTCCATTCTTTATCCTGTTGAATATCGAGTGGACCTTGTCGCGAACGATCAGGCTGTCTTCGGCGGTCACTACTTTCGGGATTTTGGCGAACTCCAGGTTGGCCTGTTCTTTCTGCATGAATTCATCTATATGAGTGTCGTAATAGTCTTTCACTTCTTCGGGAGATACTGCCAGGCCGAGGTCGTTCGCATCGTGCTGTCCGAAGGAAATGAGCTTGATGTCCAGTTTTTTCTCGGACATTTCGAACCTGTCCCGCACCTCCAGGTCCGACACCTGGACGGAAGACTGAAGAATACTCATCAGTGATTCAACAGGGATGGAGAATGACCTGAGGTAATTTTCCATCTCCATCCATTCCATGCTCATATTTCCGGGGCTGGCCATATTTCTGAGCCACTCGCGATACCTGTATGAATCGAAAATACCGTCTTTAGTGAACTGAGACTTGAGGTTCTCGGGCGGATCGTTATACAGCACGTGAACAAGAAGCTCTTCCGAAACCCGGTCCAATTGTCCGCGCAGGGCCTGGGTAAGGAGCGCTCGCCCTATGAACGCATCCCAGATTTGTTCCTCGAGCATCTCGGACGTGGCGTCATCGGGGTCGTCGCCGGTTTCGGCGCGGTATCGTTTGAAAGCTTCTCGTCGTTCCGCGATATACTCGTCAGCGGGTAATTGTTCACCGTTCACCACGGCGATTGTATTGGTATTCAGACCTGCGGCGTTTTTTCCGGGCCTGTTTATGCCGGTGATATCCATTCCCCACTCGAGAAATATCAGTCCCACGAACGCTATGACGACGATTATGAATACCCAGTAAATAAATCGTGTGTTGTACCTTATTGCTTTTATCATCCAGGTGGTCTCCGCTCAGGCTTTGCATCTGCAAAGAAAAATCAACGATCAGAAAGTAGCGGTATAGCAGATGGCGTCAACCCGTTCAAGTGAATTCATCCTTTGAATGGAATGTTACCTCCCGGGAATCCCCGGGAAAAACCGCGAGCGGCGGTCGCCCGTATGAGCGCCGCTGCTCGCAGAGAAGCTGATTCCCCCGGGAATTATTTCCGTCTCGCGTCTATCTCTTTCCCGGTCAGGGAATTATTTCCATCCGGAAACTGTCGGATGCTTCCGCGCTATCCGGAAAGCTTCCGAGTTTGTTGTCGATTGTGTACCATCCCAGCGGCGCGGTCGGGTTCACCCTCCTGCTCAATCGTGTCACCCCGTCGTATCCTCCCGGGATGGTGATGCCGGCTCCGATCGGAACATCAATCGAAAGCGGCCCTTCCATTTCAGCGGTGAGCCAGTAGTCCACAACCTCGGTCCCGCCGTTATTCCTCACCCAGATTTCCCAGAAAACCAGCATTCCTCTTCGGGCTTCCTGCGGGGCTGTCATTACTTTCATGCTCAGCGGTCCCTCCGTCGTGATTCTCATGTCATCGATGAACCAACCGGTTTCCCCGCCGGTATGATCGGAACCGAACCGGAACCTGACTTGGATTTCACCTGACCATGCGGCGAGGTCGAAGATTTCTTTTCGCCATCCGGTGAATCCGGAATAACAGGGGGTTCCATCTTCGAACGGACCGGTGGAGTTCGACTTGATGACATAGGGATATCCGGTGACCGGAGTAATCTGCTCCCATGTAATACCATCATTGTCGGAGATCTCTACTATACCGCCGTCACAGGCTTCTTCTTCGTGATATACTTCCGCGTCGAGCCAGTGCCAGATTTCCAGCATGGAGTTGGAGCCGAGGTATAGAGCCGGCGTAACCAGGGCCGCATCATCGTCTTTTCCGTAGTTTCCTCCGCCAGTATCACCGCATTTCCAGCTGAAGCCGCCGCCGGGTGTATGGTTCTTGCGGTCCGAGAGATGCCATTCATCGTTGAATCCGGCTTCCACCGGATAGTGTGTCCATTCACCTTCCCCGGATTCCATATCGTCGGAGAATCCTCCGATATAAACCTTCGATTCGGAATCTGCTGAGTAACCCGCCGCCGTCTCCATGTGAACCTGGAAAATGACTACATGCCCCTCCGGGCAGCCAGGATCGACCTCCACAACATAGGGTTGCGTGCTCTCGCCGGAGTTGAAACCGGGGATGTCGGGGAATTCAGAATAATTATTCTGGATGGTTACATATTCATCAATGGTCGACACGACTCCAAAGAGCGATTCCGCCGCGCCGCTGCCGAGGTTGTCGACGGTCAGGTAAAGGTCCGCGGTTTCGCCGGGATCGAGATTTCCGTTATCGTCTCCATAGGCCGAATCGTCGATCCTGAACCCTCCGGCTTCGAGAAGCGGAGCATGAAGTTTTATATCCAGAGAGCCGGTCCAGGATGAATCCTGGTCGTCGGTGAACAGGAAATTCACCGTTGAAACATGCCCGTCGTCGCAATCGGCGTCTACGGTGACTGTATATCCGCCGGCGCCCTGCACCGTGTCTTCATACGCGATTTCTCCATATACATCGGTGGTCGTTTCAAGGGTTATCTGCGGATCCTCCGTGTCGGCCGATCCGGTAACGCCGTACGCAGTAACGTAGCCGAGGTTGAGCAGCCCGGTATGTAAAGTGATCGTCTCTCCGTAGTCAGCCAGACCGTTTCCGTTCCCTGAGGAGGTATCGTCGAGTCCGGTCTCCGCGAGCACGAGCCAGGGGTAGTCCGGGCTGATTACCTGGATTACATCCTCGAACGGAAGGCCGTTGTGTCCCGTAACCGTAAGGTTCATCTCGCATGGATGTGTCGGCTCGACGGTGAGAATCGCTGCTCCGGAAGTATCCGTATAACCATAGACAGAGAATTCCCCTTCCACCGCAAGGCAGACCATCGCACCCTGCATAGGGTTGCCGTTGAGAGAGACCGTAACTGTAATTTCCTGTTCCATCGGTGCGATTGCTCCGGGGAAACCCACGCTGAACGGGGACGGCTGCAGGGTCCAGATATCGGTGGCGGGATCGCCCAGCCACAGGTAGGTCCGGATGTTCGCATCGCCGTAACTGCCGTAAGCGTGCACGTCTATATTAGCCAGATTCTCTACATACCCTATCGTCGTTACCCCGACATCATATATAGCCTTGAAAAGCGATTTGTCGAAGACATGATTCGGCTCGGTGTATGAGGGCTCCCATGCCGATAAATAAGCGATCGCCGCGTTGTCCTCCTTGAGGAATGATTCAGCAAGGCAGTCGCCTCCGGTGTCGAGTTTCATATTGCTGCAGCAGATACCGAATCCGACGAAAAGTTTTCCGCTGTTGGTGCACTGCCGTATGTGATTGACCGTGAAAGAACCTTCCGAACCCCAGCTCGACCAGCTCGTTGCGGAGCCGTGTCCCCGGTAATTTACGATCCCGCGCCCTTCATTGATCGCCGCGATGACGTCGCTGTTGCCCGCCCCGGCACCCCCGTACGCGGTGTCGAAGATCGGATTCTGAATAGCGTAGTTATAAGTCCTGATTTCCTCGCTGCATTGAGTATATTTCCCCGGGTAGCTCTCGCTGTGGGCGACGAGGATATTCTTCTCGGCCCAGTTATCCTCGACGGACGGGTTCGTCAGGTAAGACAAAATCTTTGTGATCTGATGGATCAGCTCCGCATTGGAATTGAAGGTGAGGCGCCCGATGGCGAGATCGGCCAGGTAGTCGCCGTCCCCGCCGGGATCAACGCAGGAGTACCATGAATCCGAATAAGTATCCGACCAGTATTTGCATGGTATCTCGTCGATGTCGCCTACCAGCAGCACGTACTCCAGTCCGTCCGAGAAGTACAGATCGGCGATATAGCTTTTTATCAGGAAAGTGGTTCCGCCGATATCATCAACCGAGGCGACTTCCACAGGATAACCCATCCTGCGACGCCATTCGACCAGCGGGGCGATCTCGTCATAATAAGCCGGTTTAGTGATGACGAGGAATTTCGTGTCATCCTGGTCAAGCGGTTCCTCCGGTATGTCGAGATACTCGTAGTTGCAGATCATCTCGGAGCAGATGCGTTTGAACTGGGGGGACATGGCATGCAGAATCCGCAAACCCGCCGGTGGATTTCCAGCTTCGGTGACCCGAAGGAGGAGTTTTGTGAAAATGCGGGTCTCCCTGGATACAGGGTTGTACTGCACGGGTTTTATGGTGAGCCGCGATATGACCAGGTTTCTGAGAACTTCCGGCGCATCAGCCGAAGCGAGATCTCCGGGTTGAAAGCCGTCGCGTGCGTAAATTTCGGAATCCAGGTAGAATTCAGGTTCTTCACCTTCGAACACGGGCACGGATTTCGGGTATATTCTCATATCGCTGAAAGTCGTATATTCGCTGCTGACAATTTCGATGTCGGGAGCGCCGTTCGAAGGCAGACAGACGAAAGTGGTGAAAACCGGGAGGCACGGGGCACCAGCCTTGATGGATGTTCCACACCCCGGAATCGAGATGAACTCGAATTTATCGTCAGGGTCGACTCCCGTCTTTTCCGATATCTCAAGACCTGGAATCGAAAGTTCGAGCAGGGTGCTCGAACCATCGCTTTCAACAATCTTGAGGGAAGCTTCCCGGTCGATCTGACCTGGCAGAGAAAGGGGAATCCATGCCGCCGCCCCTGAACCTGCAGCAATAAATACAATAATGATACTGAGAATAAGATAATTAGACCGGAACATGTATTCCTCCTTGATTCAGCATCCTGAAGTGAACGGGTGGGTGCCGTTACGCGACCGCTGTAAAAGTCTTCCGGCATACACTGATGTTAATTGTAACATGTTTGCGAAGATGGGATACGATATTCCGGGTGCGTTTTTTGAGCCGCAGCACAAAAGGTATATGGTTGACATGTCGAGCCCTCAAGGGTATAATCCGTGCAACTTGTTTATTTGCCGAATGTTAGAAGAATTTATCATGTGTCTCTCAGAGAAGGGGGAGCAGAGAAATCGATGCCGGATCAGAACTTTGTACATCTCCATGTTCATACTGAATACTCGTTGCTGGATGGAGCCTGCCGGTCGGGTGATCTCGTTACCGCAGCCTACAAAATGGGTTCCGGCGCGGTAGCTGTGACCGACCATGGCAACATGTTCGGCGCTGTGGAATTCTACCAGAAGGCCGAGAGTGCGGGAATCAAACCGCTCGTCGGTCTGGAAGCGTATGTTTCCGAAAGCGGAAGAAAAGAGCGGAACCGCAACCAGGGGCGAAATCACCATCTGGTCCTTCTGGCAAAGAATGAAACAGGTTACAACAACCTGATTAGGCTCGCATCCATAGGTTTTCTCGAGGGTTTTTATCGCCGGCCGCGTATCGATCACGAAATGATGGCGGAATTCTCCGAAGGTCTTATCGCTCTTTCCGCTTGTATAATGGGTGAAATCCCCGACGCGATCCTGACGGGAAATATCGATAAAGCCCGTCGTCTGGCCGGCTGGTATTCGGAAGTGTACGGCCCCGGCAACTTCTACCTGGAAATCCAGGATCACGGAATGAAAGAGGAAGCTGAAGCGAATAAAGGTGTACTTGAACTATCAAGGGAACTGGATATTCCGGTTGTAGCCACCAACGATGTTCATTACCTGGAGGCGGAAGATTACCGCGCACATGATGCCCTTCTCTGCGTCCAGACAGGAGCCCTGCTCGATGATCCCAAGAGGTTACGTTTCGCCTCGGATCAATTCTACCTGAAAACATCCCGCGAAATGCAGGCGCTTTTCGGACATGTGCCCGGCGCGTTGTCGAATTCGGTCAAGATTGCTGAAAAGTGCGATCTCAGTCTCGATATGGAAGGGAACCTCCTTCCCAGCTTCCCGATTCCCGACGATTTCGATAATGCCGAGGATTACCTGACTTACAAGGTCCAGCTGCAGTTCGACAAGATTTGCGGTGAAGGCTCCGAGCAACAGCGGGCCAGGATGAAACATGAACTGGGCATTATCAAAGAAACGGGGTATGCCGGTTATTTCCTCATTGTTTCCGACTTTATCGATGTTGCCAGAAAGCTGGGTGTCAGGGTGGGGCCGGGCCGGGGTTCAGCGGCAGGAAGTCTGGTTGCATACCTGCTGGGAATCACCGGCATCGATCCATTAAAGTACGACCTCCTTTTTGAAAGATTTCTGAATCCGGAACGTGTGACCATGCCGGATATCGATATCGATTTCCCCGACGATCGCAGGGGAGAGATAATCGATTATGTCATCGACCATTACGGCCGGGAAAATGTCTGCCAGATCATCACCTTCGGAAAAATGAAAGCCAGGCAGGTGATTAAAGATGTCGGCCGTGTAATGGGCATGTCATTCGACGAACTCGACAAAACGGCAAAGTTGATACCTGAAGAATTGAACATCACTCTGGACGACGCTGTGAGAAGGGTTCCGGAATTACGTAAATATTTCGATTCGACGGACGAAACGGCAAAGCTTCTCGATATGTCCCTGCGTCTCGAAGGCGTGGCCCGGCAGGCGTCCATTCATGCGGCCGGTGTCGTGATTACCCCCGACAGAGTGGACAGATATGTACCTCTTTTCAGGGCGTCTTCGGAAGACGGTTCGGTGACGACGACCCAGTACGACATGAAGTGCCTGGAAGACCTGGGTATCCTGAAAATGGATTTTCTGGGTCTGCGCACCCTGACGGTTCTGGAAAACGCAGTCCGCCTGATAAAAGAATCAGGGGCGGAACCTCCCGATCTGGATAAAATACCATTCGATGATCCTGCCACATTCAACCTTTTCTGCAAGGCTGAAACGGTCGGTATCTTCCAGTTCGAATCATCCGGAATGCGGGAATACCTGATGAAGCTCAAACCGGACCGCTTCCAGGATCTGATTGCCATGAATGCGCTTTACCGGCCGGGTCCCATGGCGAATATTGATGACTTTATCGCCGGAAAACATGGTTTGAAACTGGTCGAATACCCTCATGTAAAACTTGAACCCATCCTTGAAGAAACATATGGTGTAATAGTCTACCAAGAGCAAGTAATGCGAATCGCTTCAGAACTGGCGGGTTATTCCCTGGGCGGTGCAGATATACTGCGCCGCGCAATGGGTAAGAAAAAAGCCGAGATAATGAGACTGGAGAGAGACCGGTTCGTAAACGGATGCAAGGAAAGGGGAATTTCGCGGAGCAAGGCATCAGCCATTTATGAGCTTATCCAGAAGTTCGCTGAATACGGCTTCAATAAATCCCATTCCACGGCTTATGCATATCTCGCATACCAGACCGCATACCTGAAGGCTCATTACCCGGCCGAGTTCATGGCGGCGGTGATTTCCAGCGAAATGTCGAAAAGTAAACGGGTCGTCACACTCCTCGAGGAAGTCAGGCGGATGGGAATCAAGATTCTGCCTCCCGATGTGTCGACCAGCGGGTACGGCTTCACCGTTGAGGACGGCCGCATCAGGTTCGGGCTCGGAGCGATCAGGAATGTCGGAAAAGGGCACGTCGAGGAAATCATCCGGATCAGGAGGGAAAAAGAAATCCCTCAGGATTTTTACGAATTCTGTACGCACCTCGATCCGGGGATGCTGAACCGCAGGGTGCTCGAATCGCTGGTGAACGCAGGCGCCATGGATCGTTTCAGTGGATCCAGAACTCAGAAACTCGCTTCCATCGATACAATCACCAGTACCCTGTCCCGCATCGCCCGTGAACGCGAAATCGGCCAGGCGTCTCTCTTCGGCGAGGAGGATCATGCGGATACCGGATTCACTTTTCCTGAAGTCGCAGAAGAATCCGAAGATGTGTTAATCCGCGAGAAAGAAGCCCTGGGCTTCTTCCTTTCCGGGCATCCCCTCGAACAGTTCAGAAAAGAAATAGAATCGCTTTGCGGCGGAAACATCGCGGGTCTCGAAGGTGCGGATGAATCCGAGCGTCCATGCCGCATTGCGGGACAGGTTACAGGATTCTCGGTCAAACGTTCCCGAAAAGGCAACCTATATGCCTCCTTCCGCCTGGAAGACTTCACGAGCAGTCTCGATGCAGTGGTGTTCACAGACAGATACGAAGCCTCACGCGATCACCTGGATAATGACCGGTTCGTGCTCGTGGAAGGGCGCGTCTCGGCGAAGGGTGAAGCGCCCAAACTGTTCGTTGAACGGGTGATCCCGCTTCCATCCGCGATGTCGAAACTGGTCGATGGACTCAGGATCGCGGTCCAACTTCCTGATTTCGATGGAGACAGCGTGGACGAATTAAGAAGAATACTGTCACGAAACGCCGGTCATTGCCCCGTGTTCGTTAGAGCTTACCGGGAAAAGAACCCCATAGGCACTTTTCGTCTCAAAACGGGGAGCGTGAGACCTGAACCCGGTTTTCTCAGCGAGCTTGCGTCCGTTCCGGGAATCAGGCGGGCTGCATGGCGTGTAAAGCAGATTGAAATCAACAATCGCGATTCCCGTCGCCGCGCCCAGGGGGCGCATTTTGAGACTACAGGAAAAGCGTTTTAAGACGATCTCAGGTTGAAAGCGCTTCCGGATATTTCCCGGAGGTGATTCAGTCAGTTTACCACCCGGGGGATTTTCACTGATAAAATACCTTGCCACATTCTGTTTATTGTTGACTTCACCGGCTGCAGCCCTTGTGTCGGACATGCCTTCAATCGAACTGGTTCCCCTCTCCGATACTCCAGAGGAGTTTGTCTTTTCTCTGACGCTGCCGACAGATGCACTGCGTGATTTTCTGAATCACGGTTCAATCGACGGCCCCTGGGGTTACTACATGGAGCCGGGCCAACCTCTGGTACCCTGCGTCGGACGCCTGGTCGCGGTTCCAGATGGTAAACGGTCCGTTGTAGCAGTCACTTTCGAGGATGAGCGATATTATCACGATATTACGATTCTCTCCCAGGGTGCCTATCGCGATTTTCCCGGTGACGCTGATCGTTTTCTGCCTGACGAAGAAAAAAGGTTCGAGATATCTGATTTTTCATTCGGAGGGCGCAATTTCGCCCGTTTGAGCATTTTCCCCGTCCGGTACAATCCTTCCTCCAGGACCGCAAGGGTCGCCCACCGGATGAAAGTCACGGTCAAGTTTGAAACCACCTATCGAAACGTGGTTTCTCCCGGCTATCGCTCAAAAGCGCCAGCTCTCATGCGGTCCAGTAATCCCGGCCCGGCTGTCGCCAGGCTGCTGCGTATGGCGATTAACCGCTCCAGCGCGCAGAAATGGAGCAGAAAATCTGTCGGGGATCCCTCCATTTCCGGCCTTGGAAAAAATATCCTGACCGGTGGTACACCTCAATCGGGTTCACCTCCTCCCGCCGCAGGCCACCTTCCCGATTTCGACAGGGCGTGCCGGATTGTTGTCGACGAGGATTCTCTGTACGTAATTCGCGGCAGAGATCTGGAGGTCGCTGACATCGATATCGACAATATCGATCCCAGGAAGCTCGGCCTGTTCCATGAGGGCGAGCCGGTGCCCGTCTATGTCGAAGGCAAGAACGACGGGAAACTCGATCCCGGCGACAGGATTATCTTTTACGGCAAAGCCAACAGGGGCGATTTCACCTATTACGATTATTTCAGCAATCTATCGACATATTTTCTTGAATGGGGAATTGAGAAACCGCTGCATTTCATCGAAGAGGACGGGGCTCTTGCCGAGCGGGATTCGATGAACCTGATATTTCCCGATTCATATACCATGGAAGTGCATGCGGAGGAGGATCTGATTTTTTCCCATCTGGAGCAGAATGCTTCCGAAGAGATCGATCACTGGTTCTGGAATTCGGTAAAGGCGCAAAGCTATTCCAATATCCAGGTCAGCCTGGCGGCACCCGACACTACCCGCAATTCTATCGCCGAAATCCGGGTTCGTCTGATGGGAAGCACATTTCCGGATGAAAATCCCGATCACCACGTGCAGATGTTTTTCCAGGGGCAACTGGTCCACGATGCCTGGTGGGATGGGCAGACACCCTACATTTATGACGGATTCGGCACCGGATCCGGAGTTCCAAATACACGCCTCAAACACGGAAATAACGGTTTGATGATGGTTGTCCCCGGGGATACCGAAGCCGGGAACATTGACGAGGTTTTTCTCGACTGGGTCGAAGTGAGGTATGCCAGGAGCTACCGGGTTCTCGATAATATGATCCTGTTCCAGAAGCCGCTGGATGGCGAGTTCGGGCTGCATCAGTTCGAGATTGCCGGTTTCGAGGCTGAAGAAGGGGAAGATCCACCCGATATCGAACTCTTCAAGCTGGGAGTGAGCCGCATCGTCAACAGTGAATTACGGCTTGATGAATCGGAAGGTTCTTACTCTCTATTGTTCCAGGACCATATCTATACGGATGGGACCAGGTACTTCGCCTGCACCGACGATATGCTGGCAGAACCGAAAAGTATCGAACGTTGCGATCATCACGAGAATCTGCTCGACCCGGTGTCTTCTGCAGAACTCATTTTACTGGCCCCGGACGATTACTACGAACCCGTCCAGACCTACGCGGCATGGAAAGAAGAGCAGGGGATTTCATCCAGGGTTTTCCACCTCCAGGATATCTACGACTATTTCTCTTATGGCGAATATTCTCCAATAGGGATAAAGAGTTTTATCAGGTATGCCGCAGAGCACTGGCCCTCCCCGGTTCCGAGCTACGTCCTGCTGGTGGGGGAGGAAACCTGGTCCCACCGGTACTGGGCAAGACACTCGGAGGTCGCCACCCCCAGCATAGAGAGGTACACATACGATTTTGGTGCCACTACGAGCGACCACTGGTTTTCGACTATTGCCGACACGTCGAATATCCCGGCGATAGCCGTAGGACGCTGGACCGTCCGTCATTTGAACGATCTTGATCGGGTCATGGAAAAGCTGATGGACGGCGATTCCGATCCGGATTCGACCGGCTGGTCCCGGAATATCGTCATACTTGGCGGCGAGCAGGATTATTTCAGGGAGAAAAGCGAGGAGCTCGTGACTCTCTGTCTTCCTGACTACTGGGTACCGAGGAAACTTTACGTAATCGAAGACGACTCGCTGGATCCCGATCCCTTTTTCGGAAATACTAACAATCTCATAGATTATATCGACTCCGGAGCCGGAGTAATAAATTTCCAGGGACACGGCGGCGGCGCCGTCTGGTCGGATCAGAATCTTCTCGACCTTACCCATGTTCCCATGCTCGATAACAGGTATAAGCTTCCCGTAATATTCAGCATGACATGTCTGACATCATCATTTGCTTCAGCAACACGTACATGTCTCGGTGAGGCGTTTTTCAGAGAGAAGCGAGTGGGAGCAAAAGCCTTCTTCGGCTCTACAGCCTTATCCTATAAAGTGAACGGCGTCATCTTCAACAGGTACTTCCTCCGTCTGCTCGGTGAACCGGGGGTCGAACGGGTCGGTGACCTGATAGTCAGGGCCGAAACCGAATTCTACATCGAAAATGCGGGACTTATCGCGGACGATATGCTGAACGCCTATCTCTTGATAGGCGATCCCACAGAATTGATATCGCTCCCAACTCAGAGAATGTCTGTCGATATAACTCCGCTTAGTGTTGATCCCGGAAATGAGATTTCGGTTACAGCCGTTCTCGAGGGAGCCGGTGAGGGCGGCGCCGGCTGCATAAGCTTTGTCGATCCCCTTGGGTGTGTTGTAGATGAAAAGAAGTTTCAGCTTGATTCGGGAATGATGGGAACGACTTTCACCATCGCAGAAGAATCACGATCGGGCGCATGGACGGTAAGAACTACTGCAAGAGACGATGATGGTTTCGAGGGTGTGGGTTCGGGTGTCTTCTCGGTCGCCGCTCCCTTTTTCAGTGAATCCTGGCACGAACCGGAATTCCCGACAGAAAACGATGAGGTGGATATTTATCTCGACGATGCATTCAACCCTCCCTCAGAAGGACAGTACCTCTGCGAGCGGGCATTCAACTACTCCTTCTACAATCCGGAATTTCTGACTATGGTCCATCATCCGGAAGGGTACTGGAAGACGGAATCACCGATTCCTCCGGCTCAGCCTTTAAGCAGTACGTACTACAGGATAATCTATGTAGACGATGATACGACCAGGAGCCGGATCGGATCCTGGACCGTGGAAGAGAAGGTGGATCTGGCACTTGTGTTTCCTTATGACATGCATCTCGGTGTATCGGATGAAACACTCGTTCTGCGGTTCGCGGTAAACAATGGCAGCGGTCGAGCCGTTGAGAATGTTCCGGTCAGTTTTAAATGGCGTGCGGTCGAAAGCGGTGGCCGGAAAAAGATTGGCGGCTGGATGCCTTTTGAGCCGTTTGACAGGGATACTCTCGACCTGGCTCCGCTCGAGACGGCATATGCCGAGATACCGTTTACTCTCCCGAAAGGCGCGTATTCGGTCATAGCTTTTATCGATCCAGACAGCATCTTCGATGAAACCAGCGAGTTCAACAATTTCAATACGGGTAAACCTGTTCCACTGGTATACGACCATTTCCTGGTGAGTCCGGAATACGGAACCGGAGGGTTCGTTACTTCCCCCGACGGCAATTTCTCCTGTAACGTGCCCCCGGCGTACGTTTCTTCTACGACGACGGTTACCATTTTTTCAGATCAAGTCCCTGTGCCTGTCGAACAACCGGACATGGGTGAAGTAATTCCAGAATTCGGCAATGAACCCGGATCCTGGGTTGTTTCCTTCGTAGATTCGAGCGTGGTTACCGGGGCGGGTGAGATCTCGGTAGAAATCAGATTCGCGGATGAAGATTCACTGAACCCGGCTCCGGAAAAGGTTGCACCGTACAAGTGGAACCCGTCGATGCGGAAATGGTTACGGCAGCCCGCAGAACAGCAGGACAGCAGTGCCGTCCGTTTTGCGACTCCCTCCCCGGGGCAATTCGCACTGTTCGTATCAGACGATGACAGCGGACCCCACATCGAACTCAACGTAGAGGGCCAGCACTACACACAGGACTGCTTCGTTTCACGCACTCCGTCCATAACCGCTCTGGTCCAGGATGAAAACGGAATTGACACCAGCGCGGCTACCATCGTTCTTGAACTGGATGACGAAGCGGTGGATCAATCGGAGCTCCTGATCCGCTGGAGTGAAGAATCCCCGAACTGGATGACGGTTACATGGTTGCCGACGTTTGAAAGGGGTGCCCAGCACACGGTCAGACTTACAGCGAACGATGTGAATCTGAATCCCGGTTCCGGAGAAATAGAGTTTGTAGTATCGAACGACCTCGACATAATCAGGTTCGGCAATTATCCGAATCCGATCACAGGTGAACGCACAACGTTCATATTCTACCTGACCGATTGGGCTGATGATGTAAGGCTCGGTATTTATACAGCTTCCGGCAGGCTTGTGAGAGAATTTTCCTACGCGTCGGGAGATCCGGATCTCCGCCCGGTCGATTACAGCGAGAAGACCTGGGACCTGGTTGACGAAAAAGGATACCCGGTGGCCAACGGCGTCTATTTCTACAAGATCAAAGCCGTTGCGGGAGCGGAAAAAGTGGTGAAAACCGGTAAGATGGCGGTACTTCGGTGAGAAAGATGTTCTTTCGGAAATGTTCTTGCCTGTTTATCCTCGTCTGGATGGCGCTCGTCTCGTTGCCTGATTCCGGTGTCTGTCTGCCGAGCCGGTATGGCGGGGATTTTCTGAACATCGGCGCGGGAGCTCGCGAAATGTCTCTATCCGAAACGGTCTCCGCGACGACGATTTCCAACAATTCTATGTGCTGGAATCCATCGGGAATGTTTTTTCTCTCACAGGATCAGCTCACATTCCAGCATACATTCTACAACGGTTCCCTCGCTGATTTTCATTTCCTGGCTTATTCCCTGCCGCTGGGATCGGCTGCTCGAATAGGTATCGGCTGGTTCCGTTTCGGCGTCGATGACATACCGGAATACCCCGATATCGATCCTGAGGATCGCGGCATCCGGGTAACCGATCCGGGCGAACGCCCCGATTGGAAGCCGCTAGGGTATTTTACGAGTTCGGACAACGCTTATTATGTCACCTTTGCCCGGGGCTGGTCCGGGATGACAGATCTCGGCTGGATCTACAAACCGTTCCATTTCGGAATCTCCGGCGGGGTGAGCTTGAAGATAATCAGACAATATATTGGAGAGTATTCAGGCGCGGGAATCGGCCTGGATGTCGGTATGACGGCTGAAATCAACCTCGGCGAGTTCATTGGTGAAAACTACCTGGGTCTCTTTCGTTACGGTTTTTCAGTGACAGACGTCAGTGCGACATCGATTGCCTGGGATACTCCGTCCAAGAGAAAAGATTCAGTGGCCCCGGTCCTGAGAACAGGTATAGGATACCGGCAGGTCCTTCCGTTTTCGGCGGGAAGCCTGCTCGTGGCATGGGATGCGAAGTATGATTTGAATCAAAACGAAAAACTGGGCAACACGGTGGGAGTAGAGTACGAATTCGCCGATTCTGTTTTTCTCAGAATGGGAAAGCGGGCCGGATCCTGGACGGTGGGAGCCGGGTTCAAATACTGGCGGCTTGCAATCGATTATGCTTTCATCAGTTACGGTGTTGAACCGTCTCATCGGGTGGAACTCGGGTTCATCCCGGGATTCGGTAAGGATGGGGGAGGGCGGAAATGAGGCATGCATGGCGGGATGGAGAAAACTGCCGGATCCCGTGCGGTTAACGTGCACGGAGAGGTCTAAAGGAGCTTGATTTTAAAATGATACGTTCGATACCGATAATCGCAGTAACAATGATTCTGGTTACGCTGTGTCCGGGTATCGCCGAAGGGATGGACGAGCCGGGGAGAGCGGCGCAATACTATGTGCAACCCGGAAGCATATCTCAACTCCAGATAAACGTGAAGATCTGGGGACAGGTGCTCCGTCCCGGATTGTATCTTGTACCGGATCAGACCGACATCGTCGATCTTCTTTCATATGCTGGCGGACCTACCGATGTGGCGAATCTTGATGAAGTTGTTATAGTGAGGAATACGCGAGATCAATCGCAGATCATAAAGGTGAGTATTAAAAAGTATTTGAATGATGGCAATATTGATGATATTCCCATCCTGATGCCAGGTGATACTGTTGTTGTATCGGGTAGTATTTTCCATGCGTTCGACAGGTTCGCCGGATTTCTGGCTAAACTAGCCGTAATTGTAACAACTTATAATCTGTTCTTGGAGCCTAGTTGATATGAATAAAGCATTGGTTACAGGCGGAGCGGGGTTCATCGGATCCGGCATGGTTCAAAGGTTGCTCAAAAACGGTTTTGAAGTCACCGTGATCGATGACTTTTCCACGGGTAGAAAGAGCAATCTCAGTTCGGTTATCAGCGAGATCAGGCTGGTCGAAGGCGACATCAGAAATGGCGATCTGGTTGAGGATCTCTGCAAGGGGAACGATGTGGTGTTCCATCTTGCGGCCATTCCCTCAGTTCCCCGGTCAGTAGCTCATCCGAAATTGAGTCATGAAGTAAACTTAACCGGAACCCTGTCGATGCTCGTAGCCGCCCGTAATGCCGGTGTAAGAAGGTTCGTGTATGCAGGCTCCTCTTCCGCGTATGGTGAAAACCCCTCCCTTCCGAAAATGGAAAGCAACAAAGAAGAGCCCTTGTCTCCTTATGCCGTAAGCAAGCTGAGCGGCGAGTGGTACTGCAGGATTTTCAACCGTCTTTACGGGCTGGAAACCGTGGTCCTCAGGTTTTTTAATGTTTTCGGACCACGACAGGATCCGGCATCCGAATATGCGGCAGTGATTCCCCGGTTCATCCTTGCGCTGGCGGGAGGTAAACCTCCTGTCATCTATGGCGACGGGAAGCAGTCGAGAGATTTCACATATGTGGACAACATCATCGACGCGAATCTGCTTGCATCAGAGGTCGCCGGTGTAGAAGGTGAAGTATTCAATATCGCGTGCGGTCTGAGGTACTCGCTTCTTGAACTCCTGTCGGAACTCGAGGGTATTCTCGACTGTTCCGTCGAACCCGAATTCCAGCCGGCAAGACCGGGTGACATAAAACATTCTCAGGCGGACATCCGAAAAGCGAAAAAAGAATTGGGGTTCGAACCAGCAGTAGGCTTTACAGATGGATTGAAAAAGACGGTTGAGTTTTTTGTCGGTTAATCTGAATTCCAGGATGCCGGAACCGGTTTACCAAAGCATCATCCATTGATGTCCTTTTTGTTTTAAGAGTCTTTCCAGTGTCGTTGTGAGGAGAAAACATGAGAGTTTTAATTACAGGGATAACAGGATTTGCAGGAAGCCATCTCGCCGAGTATATCCTTGGTCTGAAAAATCACGAGGTATACGGGAGTTTCCGGTGGAGAAGCAATAAAACATATATTTCAACCATACTTGATAAGATCACGCTGGTGGAGTGTGATTTGCGTGATGCTTTCTCAACTGAAAAATTGATCGCCGATGTTAAACCCGATCTGATCTTCCATCTTGCCGCCCAGAGTTTCGTTCCCTTTTCGTTCGACGCGCCGGGTGAGAGTCTTCAAACGAATATCCTGGGGCAGCTCAACCTGTTTGAGGCAGTGAGAAAATCGAACTACAACCCCAGAATACTTATAGCAGGGTCATCAGAAGAATACGGCATGGTTTTTCCGGACGAAATCCCTATCAAGGAAACGAACCCTCTAAGGCCTTTAAGCCCATACGCGGTAAGCAAAGTAACCCAGGACCTGCTTGCGTACCAGTATTATGAAAGCTACGGTATCAGGGTGGTCAGAAGCCGCGGTTTCAATCATACCGGTCCGAGGCGGGGACCTGTATTTATTTGCTCGAATTTCGCGAAACAAATCGTGGATATCGAAAATGGGAGGTGTGAACCGATCATTCGCGTCGGAAACCTGGAGGCGAAGAGGGATTTCACCGATGTGCGAGACATGGTGAAAGGTTACTGGCTTGCACTCCAGCATTGTAAAGACGGTGAATGTTACAATATATGCTCGAATCATACAATCTCGATGAAAGAAATACTTCATAAGCTCGTGGACAAGACAGATAAAAAGGTCCGCGTCGAGGTGGATGAGTCCAGGTTGCGTCCTTCCGATGTTCCCATTCTACTCGGGGATTATTCAAAATTCAATGCATGCACCGGCTGGAAACCCACCATAGATTTTGACACCACACTTTCCGATATCCTCGAGTACTGGAGAAACAGTCCCGGAGTTGTTTGATTGAAAGCGTTCGTGACCGGCATTGAAGGATTCGTCGGGTATTACCTGGCGCGGCATCTCAGGGATAAGGGCTGGGCCGTTTATGGCAGCTATTTTGATGATACAACTGTCGGGCGTATACTTGAACTAAGTTCCTGTGAAATCGAAAAGTGCGATATTCTCGATGCCGCGGAATTGGGAAGAATTGTTAGAGAGGCCAAACCCGATGCTGTTTTCCATCTCGCGGCAATCTCTTATGTTCCACAAGGCGGTCTTGATCCTTCTTTAACTTTCAAGGTCAATTTACTGGGCTCGATAAATCTTCTCGAGGCTGTACGATCGCTGCCGAACAACCCTAGAGTGGTCATCGCGGGCAGCGGTGAGATTTACGATGCCGTTGGATCAGGATCGACACCACTGACCGAAACCATTCATCCATTTCCACAGTCTTTTTATGGAGTATCGAAATATACCATGGAACTCGCTGCTCTCCGGTATGCGACCGATTTTGGAATGGAAGTGGCCGTCACCAGGTCATTCAACCATACGGGTCCCGGTCAACGCAGCGAATTCGTCGCTTCGAATTTTGCCCTTCAAATCGCCTCGATCGAGCGTGATCTGACAACCCCGGTCATGAGGGTTGGTAATCTCGATGTCGTAAGAGATTTTACCGATGTACGCGATATTGTTGCGGCTTATACCTGTTTGGCTGAAGCTCCCGATGTTTCGGGGGTGTTCAACGTCTGCTCCGGAACCGGCGTATCCATACGCTGGATCCTAGAGCACCTGATTTCCCTATCCGGCAAGGAAATTTCAGTCGAACCGGACCAGAACAGGATGCGCAAGGTCGATGCACCGGTTCTGATCGGCAGCAACAAAAAACTTTCTGAAGCAACAGGCTGGCGCCCGACCATCCGGCTCTCGCAGACACTGGAAGATTTAATTGACTGGTGGCGGTGGCGGGTAGATCGAAATCAGACTGCCGGCACTCCACGCTGAGGAGCATGCAAATGAATTTGCTCAATAACATCCTGCTTACCGGAGGAGCCGGCTTCATAGGCTCAAGCCTGGCCGACCGGCTTCTTGAACGTCAGGAAGTTTCAGTGATCAATCTGGATAATTTCAATGATTTTTATGATCCTTCAATCAAACGTGCAAATATTGCCGGCGTGATGGATCTCGATCGATACAAGCTTATTGAAGGCGACATCCGGGACGAAGATTTAGTAAATAACACTTTCAAATCGTTCAAGCCGGATGCGGTCATCCATATTGCGGCAATGGCTGGTGTGCGGCCGTCGATAAAAGATCCGATGCTCTATCAGGATGTGAATATCAGGGGAACAATGCTGCTTCTCGAAGCGGCGAGGAAATTCGGAGTCAAGCGATTTATCTTCGCATCTTCCTCTTCTGTTTACGGAAATCTGGAAGAAGCTCCGTTTTCGGAAGATGCCAAACTCAGCCGGCCTGTTTCTCCCTACGCCGCGACGAAACTGGCAGGTGAGGGAATCCTCTATACATATCATCACCTTTACAGTCTCCCGGCTATCGCTCTTAGATTCTTTACGGTTTACGGGCCCCGGCAACGACCGGAAATGGCCATACACAAATTCACGAGAGCCATATTCAACAGCGACCCGATCGAGCTGTACGGAGACAGCCTTATTTCCAGGAGAGATTATACATATATAGACGATATTCTGGATGGGGTATGCGCAGCACTTGACTCGGATATCGAATGGGGAATCTATAATCTTGGCAATTCCAGCACCGTGCAGTTGCAGCAGCTCGTTACCCTCCTGCAGGAAATAATCGGTATTGAAGCTGATGTCTCCCATGCTCCATGGCAACCTGGTGATGTTATTAAAACCTTCGCCGATCTGACCAACAGTTCCCGCGATCTCGGTTACCTGCCCCGTATTTCAATAGAAGATGGATTAAGAAGGTTCGTCTCATGGTATAGCGAAAACCGGCAACCTCCCCAAGTATAAACATATCGCCAGACTTCTCAGGCGACACGATCTTCCCGCACATTTTCTGTATTGACTATTTACAGAACAGGCGTTCCGGCATACTGATAGAAAATCTTTGGTGATAACAGTCGATGAGTTTATATTTCAAATACTGAGTTGCAGGTTGAGTCGCTTCATCCTTGGGGAGAAGAACAGTGCGTCGAAAACTGATAGAGCGAACGTTCCTTATTTTTGTAATAACCATTTTAGTATTTCCAACAATTCTTCAGGCAAGCCATAACGGGTCCGGGCCATTCGGAGTGACAAGAGGCTGGAGCTATTTCTCGGCCTTCGATTATTCACAGACTTCAATTCTGAGACTGGATATCAATTGGCACCGTTTTGAACCGGTGCAGGGAGAATACTGCTGGCCGGGCCTTATCGAAAGGAACATTTTATACGCCACTAAAAAGGGATACAGTATTGCACTGCTTTTCCGTACGGGCCAGTGCTGGGCTACGGGTCATCCGGAGCCTGAGGATTTTAAACCGTCGTATCCTCCACTCGATCTGCAGGATGGATGGAATGATGACTATGGCTTTTCCCAGACCTATTATGATTATGTTTATCGGGTAATTGAGAGATACCAGGGCGCTGTGCACGCGATTTTTATTGAAAACGAGATGAATGTCGTGGGTTTCTGGGAAGGAAGCGTGGAAGACTACATCAAGCTCCTGGCGACCGCGCAAAAAGCTGCCGGAGATATCAACTCCGAGATCCAGGTTTATGACAGCGGTATTTCCAGTTGCACCTGGGGGCTTCTAATTGCACGGGATATGCTTGATGCAGGTGCCGATATCGAAGAGGTTTACTCATTTACCTCACTGTATTTCGAAACACATCCGGATATATTTTTCCCGTCTACAGATTGGTTATATACTTACCTTACGGAAAATCCCGGTTTTCTTCAGCAGAAACAGATAGTGGATACCTTCTTTTCAATGATTGACGGTCTGCTGGACGGATTGAATTTCCATTTCTGTGAAGGTTCCGATCATCTCAAAGTGGTTGTGGACTACATCCGCGATAAGCTGAATCAGCATGGTGTTTCGATCGATCGTCTCGTCAATAACGAACTAGCCCGAAGGAACGGAGTGGACTTTCCCGGTCTGGGTGAAGCCGAATACGCCGCAATCGTCGTTCGGAAACTGCTGCTCGGATATATATACGGCATCGAAGAGATGTACTGGTTTCCGTTTTCAGAAAGAGAGCTGCTGCACGATAAGTACGGTTTACTGGGTGACTTCGAGCAATGGCGTCCGGGTATAACAAGTTTCAGAACGCTTAACACCTTCGCAGATGATCACCATTCGTTTTTTTCAGCCGACACCATCGGCCAATCGATACAGAGAGTGACATATACCGAAAACAAGACGGGTGTTCCCGATTTGGATATCTTATGGTATGAAAACGGACCCCACGATTTTTCCTCGGAATATATAGCTCTTCCTTATCGGAAGGGAGCAAGGTCTGTTTCGGTTTTTGATCAGTATGGTCACATTTGCACACCAACCGATACAGGTCGTAATCTATTGATGGATGTTACCTTCTACCCACTTTATTTTAAATGGGACTACTCTTTCCACGCGAGAGGTTACACACCTTTCTGCGCCTCTTCTCCGGTTGATTCGATTGTGGATATGAGATCGGCAGGCGTCCAGAAAACTCTGGAATCGTTGAACTGGGTTGAGTTCGAACCGGCAAAGGGAGTTTTTGATACTGTTTACCTTGCGGAGCTTGAAAAACGGGCTCTGGAGAACAAAATCAACTATACTCTGCAGCTCAACACCGGCGCTTGCTGGGCCACCGGTCATTCCTGTGACATGGATGGGGAAACATCATATCCCCCACTGGATCTCCAGGATGAGTGGAGTAGAGAATATGGCCATAGCCAGTCATATTATTCGATGATGATGGCACTCCTCGAGAATCTTCCTTGGTTCGTTGAACGGATCGTTATCCAGAATTGTGTGTTACAGCCAGAATTATGGGCCGGTACTACAGAAGAGTATATTCGTCTTCTTAAAACAGCGAAAAAAGCTGCTGTTGAATCGGGAGTAGGAATTCAGATACTTGACAGCGGCATACCCGCGGCTCTTCTGGGTTACGGGATTATCGACGACATGATCAACTCCGGGGAGTTCGGAAATCTACAGGTTCTCAATTTCGCCAACGGTTATTTTTCGAGAAACGGTGAATCCTGGAGCACTTTCCAGGAATTGGAAGAGTTTGTCGAGTTGCCCTCTGTTCAGGAAGCAGTTTCCGGTTTATTCACATACTTCGTTGACATTTACCCGCATATCAACGTCCTCAATCTCCATTTCGAATCGGATCACTGGTATATGTCGAGCGTTTTAAGATGGCTGGATGAGAGAGCTTCAATCTGGGGATTCGAATTTGATCGAATCACGATCGGCTCATTGAGGCGACCGAGCATCCTGCCTCCTGGGTGGCCGCAGGATATGCAGAGTTTCACAACAGATGTGTTGAGGACACTCGTCACGGCAAGAGTGCATGGTTTCGAGGATGTTTACTACGAGCCCTTCGTGGAGCCTGAAGAGAAGACCGAGTATCTGGGCTTGATCAGTAACGACGGAACCTGGCAGGATGCAGCTCATGCCTACCGCTTTCTCGCAATGAAACTCGGCTCCGGTTACACATTCAGGAAAGAGCTGTTTACCGGAGATCCGGTTGAAGTCCATGCTTATCTTTTCCATTCCGAGGAGGATCGCACCACGTTCATTGCCGCGTGGTGGGATGACGGCACCCATTTGCCCGGCAGCAGCAGAATCCGTATTCAGCTTCCTGAAGAAGGAGCGGTTATTACGAGATATGACTATCTTGGAGAACAGAAAATCCTGTTTAAGCCATCCGATAGAAACTCATTTGTACTAACTGAAATCCCGTCTTATTTCGAAGTATCAGCACCTCCGGAGGATATCATATTCACAGCTCAGTGACAGAATCTGAAAACAGATTGATCCAACCTGTTCGAGCCCGCCTCTCAGAAGTGAACATTTCCCGCTAACATCCGATAACCAGTCTGTATATGAAGGCCCGGCAGACTCATTATTTCTGTCATCTTACAGCATCCATCGTCTTGGTTTCTGATGAAAGAAAGGGTATGAACGGTGCAGGATGTTATTTCGAAAACAGACGCCGGTACAATCGAGTTCTCGATAGTCGTTCCATTATATAATGAAGCCGAGAATGTCCGCCCCTTCTATCTCAGGCTCAAAAGAGTGCTGGAAGATACCGGCAGGTCATATGAAATTATTTTCGTGGATGACGGCAGCCAGGATTATACTCTGGCGGAACTGCTTCGGTTTCGTGAAAATGATCCCTGTATGACAGTAATTCAATTGAGAGGTAATTACGGGCAGACATCTGCTCTTGCAGCCGGCTTCGACCACAGTCGCGGAGATGTCATAATACCCATGGATGGCGACATGCAGCATGCTCCGGAGGATATACCCGCGTTTATCGGAAAGATAGATGCAGGATATACCCTGGTGAGTGGATGGCGCGAGAAGCGTAAAGATCCTTTTATCAGCAGGCGTCTGCCTTCTGCAATAGCAAACTGGACGATGCGCAAGCTTTCCGGAATAGACCTTCACGATTTCGGCACCACTTTCAAGGCATACAGGCGTGAATTGCTGGAGGATCTCGTCCTTTATGGTGACTTTCACAGGTTCATACCGGTATTGCTCAAGGGGAGAGGAGCCCGCATAACCGAGATACCGATTAAGAACATCCGGCGATCACAGGGTAAATCCAACTACAGTATCTCGCGTACATTTACGGTCTTTTTCGATCTGATCAGGCTTAATTTTCTCGCGCGTTTCCTGTCGAGACCGCTGATGCTTTTCGGCTCTTTCGGACTCATGCTCTCCGGGGGAGGTTTCCTCATCACGATGTACCTGGTTTTTCTGAAATACTTTTACGGGTTGGGCCTGCTCGAATACAGGGCACCCCTGTTTATTGTTTCAGTGATACTGATGGTCATCGGATCCCAGTTCCTTACACTCGGTCTACTCGGTGAAATCATGGTAAAGATGTATCATTCATCGAACAAAAGGCAAATCTACTCGGTGCAGCAGGTATTTTGAGACTTTTTCAAGATGGAAAGTGAATGGATAAAGAAAAAGAATACCAGATAAAATTGCACAAGAAGCTTGTGTCTCACTATCGCCGTCGGCACGAATCCACGGTCGCTCGTTTATATCATCAGGGTTGGAACGATAATCTCATCAGTCTTGCCTGCCGCACCGGAGAACGTGTATCCAAGGTTCTTGATCTGGGAGCCGGGAACGGGGTTTTGTCGACTCGCCTGGCGGAGCGGGGTTTCAGAGTAATTGCGTCCGATATCTCCTTCGATATGATCACCGATATTGAAAAGAGCAGAGAGAACATCGAGGGAGTCGTGCAGGCAGATGGAGAATGTCTGCCTTTCGCGGAAAAAAGTTTCGACGCGGTATTTTGCCGAGGGGTTTTGCACCATGTCCCATCTCCGGGGCTCATGCTTTTTGAAATCCGCCGGATTCTGAAGCCGGGCGGTGTGCTGGTTTTTTCCGAACCTTGCGGAGATGGTCTTCTTTTGCGCGGGCTGCGAACGATATATCGTAAGTACTCCCGTAAGCTGGGAGAGGATCACCAGGCATTCAGATCCCGGGAGTTGTCTGCGCTTCTGAGCGAGGCGTTTCTTCATGAAGTTCATCTCGAGAAATTCGGTTTCGTCGCGTTCCCGCTTTGCGGTATGACGGATTACCTGCCGTTACTGACGAAATTCCCGTTCCAGGAACGGATCTTCAGTATTCTCAACCGTTTCGACCTTGTGTGCGGTTCGATACCCCTTGTCAGGAGGGAAAGCTGGGGCGTAACTCTGGTTGCACGGCGATCACAAGAACAAAACGCAGCATTATCAACCGGCGCTGACTACGGTCCAGGTATAGAGGAACCTGTTCTTGCAGAAATATAAAAACCTGTGGGTAGTGCTTCTGCTGTTTATCGTTGCACTGATTTTAAGACTTCCCGGCACTTCCTTCGGATTACCGGAGATCTACCACTCCGACGAGCAGCATGAGGTATACAGAGCACTCCGTCTTGGTGCCGGTTCGGTTGATCTATCCGCATATCGTGCAATGAAAGGGGGTTATTTTTACCTTCTTTTTCTTGAGTACGGTCTATATTTCCTTCTGCTTAAAATGTTCGGTATCGTTAACGGTGCCGAGGATTTCGCCATTCGTTTCGTTTCGGATCCGACGACGATCTGGTTGATCGGCAGGTGTACGACGGCTGTACTCGGTGCTGCAACCGTTCCTCTATTGTATCATCTTGGTAAAAAGGTGTTTCCCAGGACTCCCGCCGGGCTTTTTGCAGCTCTTTTCCTGGCCTTTTCATTCCGCCATATCGTTGATTCCCATTATGTGACCGTTGATGTACCAATGACGTTCTTCTTGCTCCTGGGATTCCTCGCACTGATTAAAGTCGTGGAAAGGGGTGGTTTGTCCGATTATCTCACGGCGGGCCTGCTCCTGTCGTTTGCCGTTCAATTCAAAATCGTACTCGCGGCAGCAGGTTTTTCCTTTCTCATTGCGCATTTTCAAACCGGAGCCGGACTGCAGGAGGTTGCTCGCAGCCGTCGTTACCGGTTTCTGGTTGCTTCGTCTGCGGCGATCCTTTTTTACCTCGCAGGAAATCCGGGGATTTTATTCAACATCCGTGAAATCCTTTCGTATTTTTTCGGCTCGCTCGGCGGTGGGGCGGCGCCGAGGGGCTTCCAAGTCACAATGGCACATAAGGAGTATCTGGGTTTTAGATTATATGCCATGAGTTTTTTCGGAGCGTCCGGATGGCTCATCCCTTTCCTGTCGGCAGGTGGGCTGATAATGGCGGTAAAGCGACGAAATCCATTCGATTTGCTGGTTCTGTCCTTCATCATTCCCACGACGGCGGTACTGTTTTCTTCTAAAACAGGGGCTGCTCCCAGGTATATGATTCCACTTTTGCCGTTTCTGTATCTTTATGCAGGAGCAGCCTTGGCGGAGCTGATGAGTTGGTGGCGGCTTCGGACAAGCAGGCATAACGAGGTTCTTATCGCAGTAATAACCGTAATAGCGCTCACTATGCTTCCCCCGGTGTGGCGATCCGTGGCTTTCAACCGGGAACTGATGTTGCCGGATACCCGGGGCATCGCCAGAGAATGGGTCGTTGAATCGATTCCCACCGGTTCGCGGATACTGATTGCAGGTCATGAGAACTTCCCCGCCGCCGGGACTGTACAGATTCCACTTGCGGGGAGTTTTATCAAGGAGCGGATAAAAGAACTTGAAATTATCGATCGCCAGAAGGCGAGTTTTCTCAGAACCTACTACCTGGAATCCAATAGTGCCGTCACTGGATACGAACCTGTTTATTTCGATTCGTCCGACGGAGCATTTGATCTCGATGCTGTCTGGCTCCGCGAACCTGAATATGCGGTGGTCTCGAGCCAGGTATCAAAAAAATTCCTGAAAGAACTGGGTCGAAAGAACAATCCGGAATTTGCTGCTTTTTACGACAGGATTTCATCCAATCGACTTGTTTTTGAAGTCATTCCGTCGCCAGGCAGACATACAGGTCCGATAATACGGGTATATCGACTCGATGGTTCCTCCAGTTCCGCAGAATAGAGGCTGAGCAGTCCTCCGAGAACCTGCGTAAAAACAGTCTGCCATCGAATCTCAAAATCGAATTCTGACGACTCTTTTTCGTCTCGTAGATTCCTCCTTATCGACATGCAGGGACTACGGCTATACTCAATCGGCATGGGCATATAGAACATTCGCCCGAATGTGAATAATACCGATATATTCCTGAGCGAAACCTAAAGAAATCCCTTGTTGTGACGAACTACCGATACAAGCAAAACGACCATCCGTCGTGATTGGTTCCCCGGCTTGCGCAGTAAACAATCGTTAGGTTTTTTTGGGGGGGAACAACAGGGTGGCGGTACGGAATTATAATATGCCCTCAAAGCAATTCTCTCTAAAAGAATTTCCAAAGAAAATCTGCTTCGTATCGTTAAACGCATACCCGGTTCTCACCAGGAGCGGTATCCGTTTCGCTGGCGGCGCGGAACTTCAGGAATCTCTACTTGCCAGAGAACTTACGACACGGGGTGCGGATGTTAGTTTTATCACCCTGGACCTCGAAGACGGCATGGAGACTCATGTAGACGGTATTAGAATAATTCCTTCATTCAAACCGAAAGAGGGAATCCCGATCTTCAGATTTCTGCATCCCCGATACACCTCTATCTGGAAAGCATTGAAGAAAGCGGATGCTGACATTTATTATCAGAGGACCGCATCGGTGCTGACAGCATATGTGAGCAGATTCGCCAGAATTCATGGCAAAAAATCGATCCATGCAATTTCACACGATCGAGAGGTTGGAGGTGATCTCAGGTTCTTGAATATTAGGGACCGGATGCTATACAAGTATGGCTTGAAGAATGTTGATCACATAATCGTTCAATCAAAATCTCAACGTGAAAACCTGCGAAAGAACTTTAACAGAGACGGCATCTTTCTATCGAACGGGATAAAAATTCCGGGTTTCATCCCTGAGTTCAAGAGGGAGGGTTCCGTAATCTGGGTTGCAACTTTACGCCCGTGGAAACGGCCGGAACTTTTCCTCGAGCTGGCCGAATCCCTCCCAGACATTCCATTTCTTATGGCAGGCGGTCCGGACCCTAAATTCCCGTATATTTTTGAAGAATGCCGCCGGCGAGCCGAGTCGATCCCCAATCTTGACTTTTGCGGATATGTTCCGGTTCAGGAGATAGGACGCCTGTTCAACGAGGCGGTTCTGTTCGTTAACACCTCCGAACGGGAGGGATTCCCGAACACCTATCTCCAAGCCTGGGTGCACGGGATGCCGGTGATAAGCCTGGGGGTCGATCCGGACGGGATTATAAGCCGAAAGCGTCTCGGCGCGATATGCGGCTCTTTTCGCGATTTGCAAACTTACATACGTCTATACTTCCGGAATGACAATCTAAGGGAACACGCGGGTCAGCGAGCCTGGAACCACGTGAAAGAGCATCATGATATTCGGATGCTGACCGAGAAGTTCATATCGCATTTCGAGCCGATCAAGCAGATTACCACAACAGACAGTCTGATTGTTGACAGCAAGGAGTTAATGAATTGAATAGATCCAAAGCACTGGTAACGGGAGGTGCGGGTTTCATAGGGAGCCATCTTGTCGAGCGACTGCTGGAGGGCATGACTGAAGTTGTTGTAGCCGATAACCTGTCGAACAGCTCCGGAGAAAATCTTGAAGCGGTAAAACAGGATATTTCATTTATCAAAATCGATACAAGGTCGGAAAGCTTCTTCGATTTTCTGGAGGAAGAGTCATTCGACGTGATTTTTCATCTTGCGGGAAACGCATATGTTCCCCCGTCCGTTCGCGACCCTCGCTATGATCTCGATCTTAATTTTTCACCATTGTTCAGAATTCTGGAATTCTTAAAAGAACGACAGTCGGACACGGCGCTCATTTTCACCTCATCGGCCGCCGTGTATGGTAATCCGCTCTATCTTCCAATAAAAGAGATCCACCCGACGGTACCGATTTCTCCATACGGTGTAGGCAAACTCGCCGGTGAAAGATACATGGCCGTTTTTTCCGAGTTGTACGGCCTGAGGACCGCTTCTGTGAGACTCTTTTCCATATACGGTCCGCGCCAGGAGAAACAGCTCGTTTACGACTTCATGGTGAAACTGAGGAAAACGTCCGGTTTGCTCGAAGTTCTCGGTAACGGAAGACAGACCCGGGATCTGGTATATGTCAAGGATGTGGCCGGGGCTCTTTGCACAGTATGGGAAAATGGAAAACTGGCCGGGGAAGTATACAATATAGCAACAGGAAAAGAAAATTCGACAGCGGAAATCGCACAAGCGGTAACTGAATCGATGGGGTTCCAGCCGAATATCACTTTCACCGGAAAAACAAGGGGTGGTGATCCGGAAAGATGGTGTGGTGATAACGAACAACTGGCGAAGATCGGTTTCAAGAAATTCATGCCTTTGAGGGAGGGTCTTGAAGAAACGGTCCGCTGGTTCGGCTCATGTTTCGGGGCGACAACCCTGAAAAAGTGGACTGATCCGGCGAGCCATTGATACGGAACACCAAATTCGCCCGGTTCGCTGAGTATGAATAATCGAGGAAGGGCTGATTCCTGAACAAATTAGGATAGGACGATGAAAAAAATACTTATCACAGGTGAATACCCTTTGGCTGAAAACCGCCGCAGGGGAGGAATAGAAACAGTTACATTCAATACCGCGGAAAGTCTTTCCCGAGAAACAACATTTGATGTGCATGTACTATGTATTAGAGAAGGGCTTTTATCAGCTAGAGAACGTCGGGTTGGAAACGTAACCGTTCATGAGATTCCCGGGCTTCCCTTGCCGCACAGCATCACCATGTACACCTGGGATTATTTTTTGCTCCGCAGGGCCATCCGGCAGATCAACCCTGATTTTATCCATGCCCAGAGTCAGGACAGGTATGCCCTGGCGGCGATAAGATCGGGAATTCCCATGGTTATGTCAATCCATGGTCTTTTTTTCAAACAAAGTGAACTTCTCGAGGGTTCTGCGATTGGCCGTTATGTACGGAAATTTCTGTGGAACCGCATTGAAAGGTACTGTATACGGCGGGCACCCTCCGTGATCGTGATGAACGAATACGTGGGAGCCGTCGCTCGCAAGCTGGCGCGCGGCGATGTTCACTTTGTCCACAATCCAATCAACGATGCGTACTTCCTCGAATCCGGCATTCGAATGAATAAAGATCCATCCACGGGTAACACTGTGCTTTTCGCGGGAATGATTAGCAAAAGAAAATATCTCGAGAAGCTGCTCGAAGTCGCAAGTTTGGTTATCGACAGGAATCCGAACGTAAGATTCAGAGTTGCCGGCAAAGCACAGGATAAGCAATACTACCGGGAGATCGTTCAGCTTTCGAAAAAACTGGGAATCGCGGAAAGAGTGGATTTCCTGGGCTTTATTCCCGAAACAGAACTGATAGAAGAATATAAAGGGGCGGACCTGTTTGTCTTGACGTCCAAGGAAGATACATCACCTATGGCTGTTGCTCAGGCAATGGCGGCCGGTTTGCCGGTGGTGGCTTCACGTATCGGTGGAATCCCGGAATTGATCGAGGATGGGGTCACGGGTTTTCTCGGAGATAACGACCGACCTGAAGGCCTGGCCCGTTCTATTCTCGAGATTCTACAAGATCCTCTGCTTCGGTCTCGCCTTGGTTCCAGTGCTGCGGAGAAAGCTTCCGAGCTTTTCACTGAGAGGGCGGTATCGAAGCGGCTCGAGAAAATTTACGAGACAAGCAGAAATGCTCAAACAAAAACTGCAAAGAAATCCACTCGTTCAAAGAAATTTAAGGGTAAAGCATTTGACGGCTTTGAAATAAAAGAAAAGAACGGCTCCCTGAAAAATCAGAAGACCGAGAGAAAAACCAAGATATTGATTGTAGGTCCTGTCTCTCCACCGTTCGGAGGAGTAGAGAGTGTTGTTGAGACCCTTCTTGGCTCCGAATTGGCCCATAACTACCGGCTGTACCACCTTTCCACCAGGAAAAAACTCGGTACCAGCGCAGCGAAGGGTAGATTCGGCTTTTCGAACATACTCTACGGTTTTTACCATATTCTGAAGATACTTTACTACATCATCATGATCCGTCCAGCCCTGGTTCATATGCCGGTAACTTCAAATCTGCCAGGTTTCACCAGGGATGCGCTGTTCATCAAGATATGCTCACTGTTCCGCTGTCCTGTCACCGGGCACCTGCATGGAGGTTCTTTCGACAAGTTTCTTCTCAAGGCCTCTTCGCGGAAGCGCAGATTCATCCTGCGCTCTCTCGGCAGCCTTCATACCCTCATCGTGCTCTCACGATATTGGAAAGAATTGCTGGAAGCAGATCTGCCGGATACAAAAATTACGATTGTACACAATGCCATCGGGCCGGAATGGTTGATTAAGGCTAAAGGAAGAAACTCAGAATCGATCACCGTCCTGTTCGTCGGCAGTTTAGGGAAGCGGAAAGGGGTGTTCGAAATCTTAAAAGCCGCGGAAATCCTGGGTAGAGATCGTGACGATATCCACTTCAACATCGTAGGCACCGAGGAGCGTCTGGGAGAAAAGGAGCAACTCGATGCTTTGTTCGTCGATCTTGGATTGAGCGACGAGCAGGTGAGTTTCCCGGGGGCTCTATATGGTGAAGATAAAATGAATGCTTACAGGGATGCTGATATTTTCATTCTTCCTGCGTACAATGAGGCCTTCCCTATTGTGATATTAGAGGCTTTTGGCAGCGGTCTTCCCGTGATATCGTGCCCCGTTGGTTCAATTCCCGAGGTAATCAAGGATGGCGAAAACGGGTATCTCGTAGAGCCGGGTGATTACAATTCCCTGGCGGCCCGGATAAGGCATCTCGCCGATAACAGGCATCTGAGAATTCGGATGGGAAAATACAATCAGAAGGTGCTTGAAGAAAACTATATCGCTGAGAGAATGGTAGAGCGTATCGATAGTGTTTATCGTTCTATTCTTGGGTTGACCAAAACAAATAACGAGCGGAGTTTATCTATCCGGTAGAAATCGTCCGATGCAGTGCCGGAATTAGCAGGATTTAAAAGCAACCTCAAAGCCCGGACTGACTCCGTACCGAAATCCTGATAGAGAATCCAGACTATCCGGCCTGGTAATACCGAACCGGTAAACACGGGCTGGGAAGCGTCTTTCAACGGATAGTTTCTTATTTGAGAAGGGGGAAACGTGAACATCAGCATTTTCGGACTCGGTTATGTAGGAGTGGTTTCAGCTGCGTGCCTTTCTTCTCTCGGCCACAAAATAGTTGGTGTGGATGTACACGAATCCAAAGTTGATCTCATCAATAAGGGTACCGCCCCTGTGATCGAGGCTCGACTTCCAGAACTAATAAAAGAAAATGTGGCTCAGGGACGAATTGTCGCAACCATGAACCCGGAAGAAGCCGTCCGGGAAACCGAATTGAGTCTGATCTGCGTCGGAACGCCATCCCGCCCCAATGGGTCGCTCAACCTGGAA
Source organism: uncultured Gemmatimonadota bacterium (assembly GCA_964394085.1). Lineage (GTDB taxonomy): Bacteria > CAYMWF01 > CAYMWF01 > CAYMWF01. The sequence goes on from CAYMWF010000022.1 coordinate 42,417, forward strand.
CATGTTTTCAATGTTTGCAGGCAGATCGGAGATGCACTTGCATCAAAATCTTCATATCATGCCGTTGCTCTCAGAAGCACCGCATTACCAGGTACATCCAGTGAAATGCTGGAAGTCCTGACCTCGAAATCCGGTAAGACGGCGCCAGAGGAAATTGGCGTATGCTACAATCCAGAGTTTCTTAGAGAAGGATCCGCCGTCGACGATTTCTATCATCCTCCATTTACCGTGATAGGTGCCGAGGATAACAAGGTGGCAGAACTCCTGGAACGCTGCTACCGGGAAATCGAGGCCCCTGTAAGAAGGCTTCCTCTCAAGGCATCGGAATTGATCAAATACGCATCCAACTCGTTTCATGCATTAAAGGTTGCATTCGCCAATGAAGTCGGCTCGATTTGCAAGGCGATGGATATTGACAGCAGAATACTGATGAAACTGTTTATCGAGGATGACAAGTTGAATACCTCCGGAGCTTACCTGATGCCCGGATTCGCTTACGGCGGTTCCTGTCTGCCTAAGGATGTCCGTGCATTGGCCTATCATGCAAAAGAAAGGGACATCGAAGTACCGGTAATTTCGTCGATTCAGGATTCGAATGCGGGTCATGTCGCCAGAGGGCTCGATCTGGTCATGGCCGACGGTCGGAAACAAGTCGGGATAGCGGGTTTGAGTTTCAAAGGAGGAACGGACGATATACGTGAGAGTCCTGTTCTGGGTTTGGCGGAAACGTTGCTCGGGAAGGGCTATCCCCTTCGGATTTACGACCGGAATATTAATCTATCCGCCCTGGTGGGCGCCAACAGGGAATTCCTCGAACGAAAAATCCCCCACATCACCGCCATCATGGTCGACACTCTGGAAGAACTAGTTGCTTTCTCCGAAGTTATCGTTATTGGTAACAACGACAAAGATCTAGACAGGTTACCCGCGCTTACACCTGACAGTGCCCGTATAATCGATCTTGTTGGAATATCCGGGGAGGCTCGTAATAAGCTGAAAGCACGGTACGATGGAATCTGCTGGTAGCAGTAAAGTAACCAGGGAGCGATTCAAGCAGGCGCTTGCCCTTGCTTTCCTGACGTCTGTTGTTTCCATCTGTGCGGGAGCAGTCGTCGGTCTGGTTATTGCCGGAAGGGGCGATCTTACGAGACTGACCAGGTTCTTTACTGCATATTACTTCGGCATGGGTTACGGCATTGCCGGATTTATCGCCGGCGCCGTCTGGGGATTGACAGGGCGGAATATCCCCAGGATCGATAAAATCTCAGTGCGGTGGACTTTTGCGCCTGCATTGATAGCGGGTACTGCAGCATTCTACACGGGTTTGCAGAGAATATACCGTCTTTACAGCCGATCCGGTCTTATCGATAAAACCGACGTGACGGAGATGATCGTTCTGCTTGCAGGCGTGGCGTTAATAGTCTGTATCGTGTCGGTTGCCGGTCTCGAACTTGTCGTTTATCTTTTTAAGAGCAAGCGCCTCTTTCCCGCCTGTGTCATTCTCGCCCTCACGCCATTTGTTTTTCTTGCGCCGATAGTAAAGAGCAGCATAGATTTCAAAACCGAGCGTTTTGATTCCAATAATCTTGCAGGCTCTTACCCGGGTGGACGGATTCTACTGCTTGGATTGGATGGTGCGGATTGGAACCTGCTCGATCCGCTTGTCGCAAGTGGTGAGCTGCCTGGTTTCGCTGAGTTGATTGAGTCGAGTGTCACCGCACCACTCATTTCGATGTATATGTTCTCTCCACAGAGCTGGACATCCATCGGAACCGGGTGTTATCGGGACAAACATGGGGTATATGATTTTCAGGTCATCGAATATCCCGACGGCGAAAGACGGGCGGCTCAGGAAGTACCTCTGGGTGAATATGTGGTTAAGGCATATGACAGAGTTATTCAGGCATCAATGGTTGCTCTTGAGAGAACCCGCAAAAACCGGGGTGTCGAACTTCTCGGCCTGGTACCCGATTTTTTCCATAAGCTGGTGATTCGTCCGGTCCTGGAAACAGCTTTTCCGATCGAGAACAGAACCGGAGGACGCCTGAGCGCTACAAGCTTTAATGATGTCGGTGCGCCGTTTCTCTGGGAATGTTTTCAGGCGGCCGGGGCCGCCTGCGGGGTTGTGAACTGGTTGAACTCCACCCCGGCGGACCCGGAACACGGCTGGATCATATCAGGAGCGGCAGGGGTGGAGCGGGTGCCTACGTACAGCCGCCCCGAATCAAAGTTCTACGAGATAAATGAATACTGGAGGAAACACCGGACCGTATGGCTTGGTCCGGAATTGACGCCTTGCGCCGATTCCCTTCTCGCCTGGCGGATTGAAGACGCTGTTGATGCTCAGGATGCCAGCCTTGCACTTGACGAGGCGGCGGTGCGTAGTTTCGGGGAGGCCGAAGCGGCAAGGGTCGTCATCCCGCAAATTCTCCGGAGACACCAGGATATGGAATTCCTTGCGTGGCCTCTGTATTTCACGGATGCTCTCGGTCACCGGTTTTGTCATCTCCTCGAACGCCCGGAAGAAGGCAGGCGATATTCCGGGATATACCTGGAAAGTCTGAAACGTGTGGATAAGTTGATCCAGGCACTCTTGGATATTGAAGATTTGACTATCTGCATAGTTTCTGATCACGGGATGTCAGAAGTTCCCGCCCAGGAAGACTTACCGCTCGATTGGCAAGGTTTCAAATTCGATTTCTCCAGATTGATAACACTTCTTTCGGCAGACCCGTCATCGGAATTGCCTGTAATTATTCCAAAGGTTACCAGTGACGGCACATATGTATTCGATCTCGATACTGCCGATGAGAAAGCGGTCTCATGGTGGTTTAATGCTTTAAAATCGGTTACTATAGAATTCGACCGAAGAGAATCCGCCTTGTTCCAGCACCTGAGATGCGGTCGAAAGGATGAACCTGCGATCCTGGTTGAAGAATTCGCCAGTTTCAAATTCAATGAACTGAGAGATCTTGACAGCTGGGAGATTAGAAGCCCGAGCGGCTCTTTCGGGGCCTCGGAATTGATTACGGATCTCGGCATCAGATGCCTGCACGGAAGACCGTCACCGGATTCACGACGAAAGTTGGGTCGGGAAGGTATATTCATACTTCATGGGTCAAATGTTGAGAAAGGGATTCGGATCGATGCGATAAGAACAGTGGATGTAGCGCCGACTCTGTTGTATCTTGCAGGGCTTCCGATATCCGACGGAATGGACGGGCTACCGCAATTCGCCTGTTTCGAATCCGACTTTCTCGAGGGCCGGAAAACGTTCAAAACATCTTACCCGAGGATAGGAGTGCTCGCTCACGGAACCAACCTCGAAGAAACCGAGCAGGTGTCAGAAGCTCTTAGAGCGCTTGGGTATATCCAGTAGTAAAGGACCGGGTAATTTATGCCGGACGATTCTCACAAAACCAGGGTGCTGATCCTTGTCGAGAACCTGTCAGTCCCCTTTGACAGGAGGGTATGGCAGGAAGCGCTGGCATTAAAAGAGAATGGTTACGATGTCGTTGTGATCTGCCCGAAAATGGTTGACAAGAAAAGCCGCGAGGTTATCAACGAAATTGAAATCCACCGGTACCCGCTTCCCATTCTTTCCACCAGGAGAATCGGATATCTCTGGGAATATCCTCTGGCTTTCCTCTGTTCATTAGTGCTTTCCATAAAAGTTTTTTTGCATAAACCGTTCCATATCATCCATGGATGCAGTCCTCCTGATTTCTTTTTCGCTATCGCACTTGTCTTCAAACCATTCGGTGTTAAATACGTTTATGATCAACACGATCTTTCTCCTGAAACGTACCAAAGCAGGTTCGGTAGAGATGGCGGGTTTCTTTATTTCGGATTGAAACTGTTCGAGCGGCTCACATATGCCACAGCTGCAAGAATTATAGCCACGAATAATTCATACCGCAGGGTCGCAATGGAGCGGGGAAAGAGGGCGCCGGATGATGTAGTGGTGGTCAGGTCGGCGCCGGATTTATCACGATTCAGGCCGGCACGACCGGAGGAAAAGTATAAAAACGGAAAAGAATATCTCGTATGCTATCTGGGCACGATGGGACCGCAGGACGGTGTTGATTACCTGATCGAATCGATAAACATCCTCGTAAACGAGCTCGGGCACACAAATATTCATTTTACGCTGATAGGCGGCGGCGATATGCTGGAATCCCTCAAAAGCCTGACCGCAAAGAGGGGCATCACAGATTATGTCAACTTCACAGGTCGGATTCCTAACGAGGAACTGGTAAAGATCTTATCGTCCGCGAGCCTGTGCGCCGCTCCGGATCCGGTTTGCCCCCTGAATACGGCTTCAACAATGAACAAGATTCTCGAATACATGGCTATGGGTAAACCTATAGTCTCTTTTAACCTTATTGAAAGCAGGTATTCCGCGGATAGAGCCGCCGTTTATGCCGAGGATAACGACATTACAGATTTCGCCAGGAAAATTGAATGGCTCCTTCCCCAAAAAGAGCTGCGTGAAGAGATGGGCAGTTACGGCAGGCAACGGCTCGAATCCAAACTTTCGTGGGAGTTCTCCAGGAAGAAATTGCTGGAATTGTATGATAATCTCGCCGGGATTGCCTGAACTGAGGTGTGAAATGTCTGGGGAAATAGAAGGTAGATCGATTCTGGCAACAGGCGCAAAGGGCATGCTCGGCAGTTACTTCGACGATCGGAAAGTATTTAAAACCGATATAGACGATCTTGATATCAGAGACCGAACCGCGCTTGAAGAAATATTCTGCCGGCTGAAACCTTCGACCGTTCTTCATCTCGGTGCTGAAACCGATGTGGACATGTGCGAAGATGATAAAGACCATGCATTCAGAACCAACAGTATAGGAACTCAAAACGTCGTTCAGGCTTGCAAACGGCATGGAACCGAGCTTGCATATATTTCGACCGGCTCGATTTTTTTCAGCACGGAAGCGAGACTTTTCACGGAGTATGACACTCCGGATCCTCGAAGCCTTTATGCTGCAAGCAAATATGAGGGAGAAAAGGTGATCAGAGAGCACCTTTCCCGTTATTACATTTTCAGGGCCGGCTGGATGATGGGAGGGGTCGAAAAGGACAGGAAATTTGTTCGAAAAGTGTTTGTCCGCATGATGGAACACGGTAAGGTGGATGTCGTTGACGATAAATTCGGCACTCCGGTGTATGCGAAAGACATGACATCCGGGATTATGACACTCATCGAGGACAGAAAGCGAACCCCGATGTTTGGAACGTATCATCTTGCAAATACGGGCCTCTGCAGCAGGTTCGATATGGCCGTGGAGATGGCACGGATAATCCACGAAAAAACCGGGAGAAGTATTTCCGTATCAAGGGTTTCATCCGATCGTTTTCCTCTTCCCGCTCCAAGGAGCACATCGGAAGGTATCAGGAATTACAAACTGGAGCTGCTCGGGATCGATTTGATGCGTCCCTGGCAGGATGCGCTTTATGATTATATGGCCAATGAACTGATCCCATGGTACAAATCCGCAGCCTTATAATCCCCAATCGAAACTTCGGGTTTCCGTTCCTGGACAAATTGTGGGTATGGACGAACCCGGAACAGCTGTGAATGTTTAATCGGCGATCCGGAAAGGTTACAATGTGTATTAGAAAGTTGCACGGGTACCGTTGTTCAATCCTGATGGTCTGCTGCCTCCTGGTAGTTTTCGCCAGTAGTGTGTCTTACGCGCAATTCGATGGGCGATTGAACGCGGAATCCGTCCTGCTGCTTGACCACCAGTCGGGTGAAGCCCTGTTGAAGAAAGACGTTTACACACCACGCCCTATTGCAAGTTTAACCAAGTTGATGACGCTGTTGATCGCCGCTGAAGCGGTGGAATCAGGTAAGGTGCTTCTCACGGACCTGGTTAAAACGAGCAGGAATGCCAGCAAGATGGGTGGTACGCAGGTATATCTCAAGGAAGGAGAATATTTCACCTTCGACGAGATGGCTTTTTCTGTTGCCATGATGTCGGCGAATGACGCGGCGGTCGCGCTGGCAGAGCACATCGAGGGCAGTGAGGAAAAATTTGTCAGAGTTATGAATCTACGGGCTGCCGAGCTTGGAATGACCAGAACCCTGTATACATCCCCGCATGGATTACCACCGGGAAGAAGAAGTAAACGTCCAGCCGATACCTCTTGTGCAATGGACCTCGGGAAACTGGTCTTAGAAGCAGCGAAACATCCTATAGTATTGGGTTGGACATCAAGATGGCTTGGTTCTCTAAGAAATGATGCATTCATGCTTTATAATACGAACAAGCTTCTCAAGAGGGTAGAGGGTATGGACGGAATGAAAACCGGCTTTACACGGCAGGCCGGATTTTGTTATGTCGGGAGTGTCGAACGGAATAATCGTCGTGTTTCAACAATTATCCTTGATGCGGATTCCCTTGTCGGCAGATTCGATCTGGCGACCCGTCTTATCGAATACGCTTTCCAGACCGCCGTAATAACGAACCATGCCCCCAGACCGGTTGTGGCTAAATCAAAAAAAGACCCGGGTGGTTCGTTGTAAATTACTGGTTAGAAACTTTCCCCAGGATCAGAGTTGCGCAAGGCCGAGTATAGTTTACGGTATTCTGAGGCGATTTTTCTTATGTCGTACTTTTCCCGCGCTGTACTCTGAGCATTATCTCCGAGTGTTTTCCGTAGATTCTCATCCGAGATCAGCTTCGAAAGCCCTTCTGCAAGGCTGTCGGGATGTTCAGGTTCCACAACTACCCCGGTTTTACCGTCCACAATCAGATTCATACATCCTGGTATTCTGGTCACGACCACAGGCAGACCTCGCGACATGGCCTCTAACACAACATTCGGCATGCCTTCAGATCTGGAGGGAAGAACGAGTAGATCAGCGATTTCGTAGAATGGATCTGTCGAATGTATCCATCGTGTAGAAAAGATGACCGATCCAGAGTCAAGAAATCCTGCTGTCCGTGCCTTTCGTACCAGTTCAGTTCTAAGCGGACCGTCTCCAAGTATGAGGAGCTGGATTCTTCCCGGATGCTTCCGTTCGATCCGTTCCCATGCGTCCAGCAGAATATCCACGCCTTTCTGATGAAACAACTTTCCGATGAAAACGATTGTGATGCGGTCCGAATCAGGGTTGCTTTCCAGAAAATCGTTGATTTTCGGAGGTTGGCCAGGGGGGGCATCAGGTTTTTCCACTTCCACACCGTTCGGAATTCGAACCAGTTTTTCCGGCAGAACGTTTCTCGAAATAAGTTCGTCAGGGATCAATTCATTAATACAGACGAAACAATCAGCATCTGAAATCACCGACCAGAACCGCTTCCCAAGCGCTTCCCCCCTGGAGTTGATCAGCTGATTATAATCGCTTGACACACCTGAATTCGCGACCTTTATCAAAATCCGCTTTCCAAATAATCTACGGGCGATAACAGAAAAAAATGCTGCTTCATTAGCCTGATGTACATGCAGAATATCGATACTCCTGCGAAGTTTCCAAATTTCGAAAATAGTTGCCAACCCGTAAATCCAGACACCGATTCTTCCCAGACCTTTCCGCTTTCCGCCCCAGCACCAGGTGCGTCTTACCGATATTCCTCCGATTTTTTCATTCTTCGGCCATTCAGGGTTCCATCTTCCGGTAACGACAATCACCTGTTCGCCGGAATTTATCAAAGTTCGAGAGAGGAGATAGGCTTGTCTCTCTGCACCCCCGTACATGGGATAAAACTTGACCAGGACCATGCAGATACCTTTGTTATCTTGAAAACGGGTCATTGTTACCGGGAGTGCTGTTTGGTTTTGAACCTACTCTGCATCCGCCTGCAGGGTAATGGGCAAACTTAAGATAGGATTTGACATTCGATTCACGATAGATACCCCTGCCATCCTGCGGACGGGGTAAAAGGGTGGTAGGGCTTGATGTCCTTAACGAGTTCCACTTCCGACCATGGTGTTGAGGTGCCACGGTCCAGATTTTCGTATTTCAACCGTATTTTCTTCCCACTTTCGACATTGAATTGCGGATCCGCTGCAGCCGTCGCGATAGTTGGGATTTTCATCGGGTCGAATCCGGCGGCGGTGGCGCATAGATAATCGACGGCAGCCCTGCTGATACCGGCGATAACAAGCCCCTCCGTCCGGGCAGTCGGTTCCATCGGCCCCTCACCTTCTCCGCAGACAACCGCGTCAACCAGATGAAGGAAGGTGCGCTGTGGTGAACCCGTCATCGAACCTGAAGAATCAGCATACTTGACTATCCTGTTGATGTCTAGAATAGTTCTCCAGAGCGTATCGTTACCGAACCAGCTTCCTTCCCTGTAGAAATCATTGTAGGGGAAAATCGAGCTCGTTTTCTTTACGGCCTGAGATAAAGTATCAAGGTGATCATGACCCCGGGATTCTATGCTGTCCGTCAGAATAGCAAGTATTTGCTTCCGAATACTAGGAAAGAGATATTCATCCCCGCAGCCTTTAAGCTTACTGCCGGTCCGGTGGTGAGGAAGACAGTCTTTTGAACCGTTGACACCAATGAAGTTTTTTAGACAGGCGGTTATTCCGGCCTTACGATGGGTTTTCAGCTTCGGGAGATTGATTATCACATCAGATTCGAGCACGCTTCCGGCAATCAAATACCGGTGGTGGCCTATACCGTGGCTCTTTGTCATCGTTTCTTTATTATAGTTGGTCACCCTGAAACGCTCTGCGTCGATTTCGATTGGTGTCAGATAACTCGACTCGGCCAGTTCCACCTCCCGATAGCCGCAAGGGTCACCGGGAAGCTTGGTCCTTTTAATAACATATTGTCCGGTTTGATCTTTTGTACACATTTCCTGCCTGAAATCTATGATTTCAACCGGAACCTGTGCATACTTCGAAAAATATGAAATCAGCAGATCCAGGCCCGAGTTTTTTTTGAGCAGCTCGAAATCGGTGTCCTGCAGCGGAGCATCACCTATAACTATTTCACCGTCACCATCAAGGGCTATGATGACATAGTCGATAATTGCACGGATGAAAGACACGTGGGTGATAACCGAATCCAGATCCCCGTCGGTTCCATGAAAGTGTCTGACGAGGTTCGGCTTGATGAGAACCCTGTTCCCGGGAGAGATTATTACACCAAGGGGATTCCAGTTCTGCGTGCCGTAATTCTCCGAATCGAACTCAAGACCTCTGAGAGCGTTTCTCACCGCCCTGTAAATGAAGTTGGCTCGATCCAACTCCCTGTTCATCCAGCCGAGGGATTCGGGATATATTTCCGGCGGGTTCCATGGCGCGGATGACGGATAACCGGTAAGTGCACGGGTACGGCAGGCATATACTCTTCCGTGGTTTTTTTTGATTTCGGTTGTAAGAACCGACCTGGAAATCGGTATGCGGTTTTTTTTAAAAGTCATTTTTGTTCCACTCCGGTCAGAACCATTCCGGGATCCCGGGGTAATCTTGATATTGTGTATCTGAATTTTCCCGATTCACTGGGATTGATTGTGTCTCTGAATTCGAAGTTCAATCGTATGGAAGCATCAACCTCCGCGTGTATTTTACGCTCCAGATACGAGGTGATTTCTTCGGAATATCCGGGTTCGGACATCTCGATACGTATACTTAAGTCAGATAGCGAGGTCTGTTCCACCTGGAATCGCCTGACGACCTCAATTCCATAAAAGAGATGAGTGAAATACTCACCATGGAACAGATCGCCGGAAGGAGTTCGGATCAAATCCGAAATACGTCCTGTCACATGTGCTATACGGGGAAATCCCAAACCGCACGGACAAGGTTCCCCGGTTGCGGGTAATGCCAGGTCTCCGATTTCATATCTGAGCAGCGGCATCGTCCGGTTGGTAAGATTCGTTACAATAATCGGGAAGTACCCGGTATCCTTTTCCTGTTCTCCCAGTTCAAGATAGTTCGTTGGCGTGAAGATATGCAATCCCCGGTGTGCCTTGCATTCATGAGCAACGATGCTTACTTCTCGTGAACCGTACCTGTTGAAAACTTCTGCGCCGAGATTCTTTGCGATATACTCACGGTCCAGGGCTGTGACCGTCTCCGCTGTCAATTGCACTGCTGGATTCGGCAATGGCCGGATTTTTTTCTTTTCAAAGGCCTCAGCGAGGAGTCGCGCCGAAGATGTATATGCGAAGATCACATCCGGACGCCATTTCGATATCTTTTCAGCCAGGTAATAAAGTCTTGAGCGTGATATGCCGAACGTGTTGATCCATAAAGAGTTGCCGATGTAGTTTTTTACTCGCTTCTTCCAGTCGATATTCTGGGCTACGTCGCGCTCGGAACCCCATAGAAACAGTTGTTTTTTACCCGGTAGATAACCGCAAAGAGATGATGCGAAATCGATCGATGCGAGTGAGCGGAGGAGATATACCTGATCCTGGTAGAAAGTAACAGGTTCTCCGGTCGAGCCACCCGTAGAATTCTTGAAAACCCTGTACGTTTGAAGATCGCTTTTGAGAGTTTCGCGATTATCGAGCAGTGTTTGGCGGGTAAGCGCAGGGAACTTCGAAAATTGCTCGAGACTACCGAAATCTCCCGGTTCAGCACCGGTTTCTTTAAAAAAGTCCCTGTAATAAGGGACATACCTGCTGCAGTATTCGAGCAGGGAACGGATTCGACTGGTCATTATCGAGACGTTTTCCTGCTCCGATCTGACTGCCTGCGATTTCATATAATTGTAGAAGTCGATTCTATAAGGCTGGTGTTTTCGTCGAGCCCTGAGAATATATTTTTCGCTGAGGCCGTTATGAAATGGGGGTAGTATCATGCGTGCTCGATCCCCATGTTTGAACCGGTCGGCGCCTCTGCCGGCCTTAGGAGATTCATCGGCCAGAGTTTGTAGATGAATCTCAGTTTTTTCGGCAGATATTCCTGAATCAGCTCACGATCACCTTCTTCCATTCGACCGAACAGCAGGAACAAGAATAAAAGACCACCAGCCGGTAATATCAGCAGGCACATTTTAAGGTCGTACGAAATCCATGTGAAATAACTTGATGCTATCGCGTACGGTAAAAGGGATGTGACGATTATACGCAGCATTTTCCAGTCGATGGACGGAGTTAATTCGTTACCCAGGAACTTCTTGCTTATCAATGCTGCAACGGTGAAAGTAAAAAGCTGCCCGGCCGCAACTCCAATCGGACCGAAACGCTGAATCAGCAGATACCCGAAGAATAACGAACAAGTAGCGGAAACAATTTCCAATTTGAGGGATTTACTTGGCGGTGCAAGAATCATCAACCAGGTTTGATGAAAAAATGAAAAGGCGAAAGGGATCATCGCCAAAGCAAGGATAATCAGAATCGGCCAGGTGGAGCTGTAATTGTCTCCGGCGTACAAGTCGAGCAGCGGTCGGGCGAAAAGGATTGTGAAACCGGCAAGGGTGACGAAGATTATTATGACCCAGCGCGAAACCTTGTGGTACGCCGATTCGAGGGCGTCTCTTCCCCGGTGTTTGACCTCGGCGAGCCTGGGAGCAATAGGCCTTAATACGGATTCACAAATTATCAGGAAATAGGAAATGACTTTATATGCAATAAAATATGTGGCCAGCTGTTCTGGTTTGAGCAGTATGCTGATGAGCATATAATCTGCTTTTGTAGAAAGAAATCTAACGATTCCATAGAGATAGAAAGGGAAGGAAAATTTCAAAATGGAAAACCCGGGGAAAAGCCTGGTTTTCGGACTCAAATAACGCAGGAGCCGGTGAAAGTAGCATAGAGTACCAAGTGCATAGCCGATTGAAAGAGAGAAAAGTATGCCCGAAGGACCGAACAGATGGTAAAAAGGTACCAGGAGGAGCCTCTGTGAAATCTGAGTCAGAAGGATTGTCCGGCCGATCAGGCTGAACTCTTTAACCGATTGCATTCTAAGAGCGCTCAGAGTGTAATTGGCGCCGAAAAAAATCAGAGGGACGAAGAAAACAGGATTGACCAGAAAAGCGTGCTCCTTGAGAAATATTCCGATAATATGGTCTGAGTTGAAATAGAAAAGAAATAGGATGATAAAAAGGAAGAGATTGGTGGTGAATATATCCGCAGCTAGCAGGGAAGCCCTTTTTTCAGTTTCACCTTTTCTACTGAATTCCGGAACGAGTCGCAGGACTGATGATGGTAGCCCGAGTGAAACAACAGATCCCGTAATACCGATAAGCACCATTGAAATTGGAATCAAGGCCAACTCGACCTTGTCGACGGTTCGGACGATATAAATCGAAATCAGTATAGAAAAAAAATTGACACCGATGTTCGACCCGATCAACCTGGTGCCGTCTTTCAGGATGCCGATGCTTCTGTTCATTTACAATTGTTACTCCGTTCAGCACTTCGTCTCCGGAAAAATCAGTCACTAAAGAAATTGCTCTCAGCTTCACCTGTCTCCGGAACGGGTTCGGGAACGGATACAAGATCTTCATTCTTAGCGTTCGACATGTGAGTGAAAACCTGCATGGTTCCGAAAATGGCACAGATCAGCAGCACCGCTGAAGTAGCCATAATCTTTTTAAAGAACTTGTTTGTCCTGGATTTAGCGTCGTCCACATCGTGATGATAATAATGGTAATAGGAGTAATAAGCGTATTTGCCGAAGTACTTGTCCAGTGTAATATTGTTGATGACTACACCGAGTATCCTCGCATTTACTTTTGTCAGGAGTTTAACGGCCTGGCCGCCGGTATCTTGTTGTGTTTGAGCATGGGATACAACAAGAAGGGTACCATCGATAATAGAACTGAGAATGGCGGCGTCGGTAACCGCGACTATCGGCGGAGTATCGAATACGATGTAATCATAGGAAGCTTTCAAACGCTCGAGGAGGGCTTTCATTTTCTCTGAGCCGAGAAGCTCCGATGGATTAGGCGGCAGAGTCCCCGATGTAAGCACCGACAGGTTGGGAATCACATCACCGGTAATGACCTCATCCAGGTCGAGATCTTCCATAAGCAGGTTGGTAATTCCTTTTTCCGTGTTAAGACCGAAAAGTTTGTTGATTATCGGCTTTCTGAGATCCGTATCTACAAGTAGAACCTTCGCCCCCATTTGAGCCATTGTTATGGAGAGGTTGCCTGCCGTCGTCGATTTGCCCTCTTTCGGGCTCGGGCTCGTAACGGCAAGAGTTTTTATCGGCATGTCAGGTCTTGTAAATTGGATATTAGTCCTGAGAGTCCGGTATGATTCGGATATCGGGGATTTCGGATTGAAATGAGTTATCAGCCTGCGTTTGATTTCTGCCGGAGAATTTTTACCAATCTTGGTTCCCGATGTTCCCTGCTCTTCGGCGACGGCTTCAAGCGCTCGATCCTGGATGCGATTTTCAAAGGGTTTCTTTTTATCCACCTGGATGATCGGAACCGAGCCGAGCACTGCCAGGCGCAGACTTCTCTCTGCATCCTCGATCGTTTTGATTGTCGTATCTGAATACTCGAGAATAAACGTGACTCCGATGCCGAGGGAGAGTCCTAGAAGTATTCCCATTATCAGGTTTAGTTTTTTCTTCGGGCTGATAGGGTAGATGGGGGGTTTAGCCTTGTCGATGACTTTGACGTTTCCTATCTCACCGGCTTCCGCGATTTTGATCTCCTCATACTTCTCCATCATCATGAGGTAGGTACTCTCATTAACCCGGTATTCCCGCTCCAACCTGGCCAGCTCAAGCTCCTTCGTCGGGATCGATTCCATTTTCGTACTGTTTTTTTCAAGGATTGCACTGAGTGCCTCTTCACGTGCGTTAAGTGTTTCCCATTCAACTTCAAGGGCGAGGATTTTACCGACGAGTTCTTGAGAGAAGAGAAGCGGATCAACCGGAGAAAGCCCCTCGGCGATAATCTTCTGGGTTCGCTCGGCTAGTTTTGACTTAGCCCCCGTGATTTTTCGCTCGAGCATCTGTACCTGTTCGCCATCCTGCGGCGCACCTCTGACGAGAAGAATGGTCAACTCGGTCTGCAGACTGGTTAATTCACGTTTTATCTCCTGAACCACCGGGCTCGAGTCATCGATCAACTCATCGACCAGTCGATCCTGACGTTCCTGGAGCTGGTTTCTGAGGTATTTAAGCCGGTGTTCCGTGGCTAATCTTTCTGTTTTGGCTTCATTAAAAAGTTCCTCGAAATCTCCCCACTGTTGTACGAACTCTTCAAGTTCGGCTGAGAGAGAGATGATATTGTGGTCTTCCTTGAATTTTTTTAGATTGACCTCTACCGCCTGAAGACGCGGCCTGATGCTCTCCAGCTGCCTTTCGAGGAAGGATCTAACCTCCGAGAACTCATCCCGGTGAAAACTGATATTTGTATTTCGGTACACCGCAGCGTACGTATTGACGATGATCGCCGCAAGTTCAGGATCGGAAGTTCTGAAGACTATTTTCACAAAGTCGGTGTTTTTTGTGGGCACAACTGTCAGTTCCTGCCGGAGCAGGACTACGGCCAGATCTTTTTCAGTGCCGAATCTCTCGGCCACCTTCGGAAGGTGTTTTATTCGCTCGTAGACTTTTTCTGAGATTGTGCGACTCTTCAGGAGCTCGCATTCATTATTGACCGGATTCTGCTGAGGATAGAAACTGCTCGGATCGAACAAGGACATCTCCATCTTGTTCGTTTCAATCATCAAGGTCCCGGTTGCTTCGTATACAGGAGCAGCCCGGAAGGTGAAAAACATCGTTACAAGCACCACTATCGATACCAGCGCGAAAATCAGCCACTTCCCGGTCCATATGATGCGGAAATAATCGGATATCTGGACTGGTTTATCTTTGTGCATATGCAAAAGCCCTTTCGATGCAATAGATTCCAAACACATTGAACATAAACAGTTTTTCGGTTTTCCGGCAAAGCCCTTTAGTTCAAACAGTCGGTGAAACCGGTTACGGATATCAATTTCCAGCCCTGTTTTCCAATATTGATAGGTGAATAGATCGAATACTGAAATTGCTTCAGAAGAAGAATGGAAATCCGATATTTCTACCGGGCCATCATTTTGTGGTGGTCAACGGGTCTGCAGACGCTTGACAGCTTGTTTCCCTTCACCTAACATCAAGAATCGGGTTTATGTTAAATGCCGGTTCTCCGGATTTAGGGAAACAAGTCAAGGAGTTGAGATTGGCCAGAGTACTAGTAACGGGTGGCGCGGGATTCATCGGTTCACATCTTTGTGAGCATCTGCTTATCGAAGGTTTCCAGGTGATCGCTATGGATAATCTGATCACTGGAAATATCAGGAATGTCGAGCATCTCGCGGGTAATGAACATTTTACTTTCGTTAAACATGATGTAACTGAATATATCTATGTCGCGGGCGATATCGATTTTATCTTCCATTTCGCATCTCCCGCCAGTCCGATCGATTATCTTGAACTCCCGATTCAAACTCTGAAGGTGGGCGCCCTGGGAACGCATAAAGCACTCGGATTGGCGAAAGAGAAAGGTGCGCGATTCCTTTTGGCCTCGACTTCTGAAGTCTATGGCGACCCGTTGATTCATCCTCAGCAGGAAGACTACTGGGGCAATGTCAACCCCATTGGTCCCAGGGGAGTATACGATGAAGCCAAACGATTCGCCGAAGCTTTGGTGATGGCATATCACCGGTATCATAACGTCGATACCAGAATCGCCAGAATCTTTAATACCTACGGCCCCCGTATGAGGGCGAAAGACGGCAGGGTCGTTCCTAATTTTATCAATCAATGTCTGCAGGGAGAACCGTTGACCGTATATGGTGACGGAAACCAGACAAGGAGCTTCTGTTTTATTTCCGATCTTATCAGGGGTCTTTATACCCTATTGATGTCTGACTATTCCGGGCCGGTGAATCTTGGGAATCCTGTTGAAATGACCATAGCGCAATTTGCGGATAAGGTCATCGAGCTCACGAATTCCACATCTACTGTCACATACAACCCTTTGCCAAAGGATGATCCGAAAGTGAGACAACCTGATATCGGCCTGGCAAAGAAGGTTCTTGGATGGGAACCGGAGGTTCCGCTTGAGAAAGGGCTGATGAAAACGATCGAGTATTTCAATGCCCTGCAACAGTAGATTATCCCATGGAGGAGCAATTTGTTTTATCCCGGTTTCTTGTCCGCCCGGAGGGAGTCAAATACCGGTATTATTGTTATTCTCGTCCCCTGGGGCTAGTGGTGCAATACCGGAACAGAATTGATGGAATCGACTAAAATAAGGGATACTGCGGCGCCGCTTCTCAGGGTGATGCTTCCGGAAGTAGCTATTTCTCACCATCCGGTCGGACGAATACGTTTTCTTAAGCGGCACTGGCGCGCGGCCTACTTCTTTCTTACCTTGTTTCTGGATCAATCGAGTCTTGTAATCGCTTATCTTTCAGCATACATGATGAGATTCGGAACAGTCCCTTATTTTTCTACTTTACCCTCCTTTTATAGAATTCTCCTTCCGTGTACAAGCTTAATGATGTTTGTCACAATTATCGCTGTAGGTGGGTACAGAAAAGTTGAGAATATTTCTTTTCAGAAACAGGTGGAAATAGTTTCTCGTGCAGTACTTATTCACGCTGCGGGACTACTGGCGTTTCTTTTCCTTTCCCAGGGGTACGAATACTCGCGCTTGTTCCTCGGTGTTTTCTTCATGTTCCTCACCACCTATTTATTCATCGTACGGATTTGGATGGATAAGCTGAATCAGTTTATGAGTGAACTGGGTTACGGGGTTCAGCGTGCATGCATTTTGGGGGTCGGCCATTCCGCCCGCAAGCTGTTTCAACGGTTCTATTCCGCACCCAGTCTGGGGTATAATCTTTGCGGATTCGTCAGAATGGCTCAAAGGGACGAAGAAATCAGCGAAACCGGACACTCTCTTATCCTTGGATCAGAAGATCATCTCGAAGAGATCATCGACAGGTGGGGGATCGAGCAGATATTTACCCTGGAGTGGTCTCTTGAAACAAGTCGATACGATTCAATAGTCGCTCTGTGCGAGAGAAAAGGAGTAGGATTCAAATATATATCTCCGGCAACAGAATCACTTTTCAACGCATGCAGGCTGGACGATCTTACAGGGATTCCTCTAGTTGTCAGAACTCGCACACCCCTTCGAAGACTCAACAGTTTTATTATTTCGGTTTTCGACAGGATAACGGCCGTTGTGCTTCTGCTCCTGTTATCTCCTCTTTTTGCGGCTATCGCTCTCGGCATAAAATTCGATTCACGCGGACCAGTATTTTTTCGCCAGAAAAGATTGACCGAGGGGATGAAGGAATTCATGCTGTTTAAATTTCGCACCATGGTCTCAGGTGCGGATGACAGAAAATCGGAACTCGCCTCACTTAATGAGTCCACCGGTCCGATTTTCAAAATCCGGAACGATCCAAGGATTACGGGTGTCGGCAGGATCCTGAGAAAATACTCCCTTGATGAACTCCCGCAACTTTTTAATGTGGTTCTCGGTGAGATGAGTCTTGTAGGTCCAAGACCTCCTCTCCAGATCGAGGTGGAGAAGTATAAAACCTGGCAGCTTCAGCGTTTAAAAACAAGGCAGGGGATGACAGGGTTATGGCAAGTCAGCGGTAGAAGCGAACTTACGTTCGAAGAAATGGTGCTTCTTGACTTATATTACATTGAGAACAGGCATTTCCTCTTCAATCTTGAAATTTTGATTTCAACTCTCCCTCCCGTTCTGGGCGGCCGGGGGGCATATTAATCCACTCCCGGAACCGGGCGCTTGAAATCCGTTGTTTAAATAAAATTTACATGAGCAGGTTTCCTGCTCAACTTCCATAGAAACTTGTTGATGTTGTGATGACGGCAATAGGTTATACAATCGGCAACATTGAGATTTTTTTCGATATCGCTCTGCAGCCGCTTTCTTTTCTCGCTAAGCCATATATCAGCGAAAGAAGCTTCATGTAAATTGCCGTAGCAGGCTTCTTCTTCACCGAAAAACATGGAACATGGAACAACTCTCCCGTCCGCGATAATCTGGGTGAGAAAGGGAAGCCCCAGGCAACGGGGATATGTTCTCAACCATTTATCACTGAAATTGCGCCGTCTGACAATCGGAGTGAAGGATGATGATTCAAGTGATTCCACTTTATCGAACTGGTCCAGACAATGTTTATAAAGCTCATCGGGAACTGAATAAGCATTATGCGGATGGGCAGAGAATTTTTTAACGATGAAGTAATCAACGCCGAGTTCCTTGGCGAGCCTAGCCATCCCGAACACATCTTCTACATTTTCATTGATCAGAATTTGCTGCAAACCCAATGTGACCTGTATGTTCCTGTCCCTTTTTATTCGAACGGCTGACTCTATGTTACGCAAGGCTTTGTGAAAATCCTGCTCTCGTGCTCGATGAATGCGTGAGTAGAGCGAGGGCGAAGAAGCCTGCATAGTGAAACGAAGCCACTGCAAAGATTCGATGGTTTCACGAATCATCGCTTCATCATAAAGAATACCATTCGTATTCAAGGCGGCATCAACGCCTGCCTTCTTAGATACGTTCAGCATTTCTACTATACCGGTATTAAGGGTGGGTTCCCCTTCACCGGCCAATAAAAAGCTTTTTACACCGAATTTCTTGAAATCGTTTACGAGACCGAGAAGGATTTCCTTCTCCAGTTGCGCCGGTTTGTGCTTTTTAAAATCAACGTAGCACAGAATACACCTGTGATTGCACGCACTCGATGGGCTGATTTCAACGTGAACAGGGAAAAATTCTTCGTCGCTCAACCATTTTCGTAAAACCGGAATATGGTGGATTAGCTTTGTATCGTCGACTTGAAGCTCGCTCATGGACTTATCTCACTTCCCTAACTCGGGGAAAGGCGCTTCGGGATTGATCCTATACAGTATCACTGATTTATCTCTATTTGAAAAAATCGGTTCATGAGAGGAAAGGCTGTCTGCCCTTGCATCAATCTCTCCTGCTATAAAGTGGGTGGCTTCTTCGAGTTCCGTAGTCCAGTCTATGGAAGAAACGCGTCCGGTTCTTTCATAATACCTGTGTAAAAAGAAATACCAGCTTCCGTTCGGTTCGAAAAGTACGGCCCGGCTTCCAGCTGCATCATCAGCGAGCCTGTCGAACAATTCCGGGAAAGCGAGATCAGACCTGAAACCAGTGATTTCTTTCGGATTGAAATTTGCGGCTGCTGAAATGATTAAACCTGCGGAAAGAATAAGAGAAACTATACCGTGACTCCACCTTCCGCCGCCCACTTTGCCAAGCATGTAAAAAGCGTTGTCGAAAATCGAAAGGTAAAAGATCGGGACCAGCCAGCAGAAATGGCGCGGAAGAGGATAGCATGTTTGCAGTAACAGATTCGTCGCAACAAGTCCCATCAGGGAGAGAAAACCGAAGTCATAAAGGCTGCGCCTGGTCACGGATTTACTCACAAATGAACGTATCAATCCGATTAGGAAAGAACCGGTGAAGATAGCCGTAACTATATTCGTAGTAGTGTCCAAATTTCGAGAATAATAGCGGCCTAGAAACATCGTGTCCGAAAACAGAGCCAGAGCATCGTGAATTTCAAGCGACTTCGCCCAGGGTTCGATAGAAACCGAATACATTCTCAGGATCGTGAAGAACCACAGGGTTGGAGCATGTTTAGTCTCCAGTAATTCCGATAAAAAAAGCAGCGCTCCGGAGTAATACAACGACATGATGAGGAGCGCAGGACCCGCAAGATATACCAGACTCGATACCCTCGCCGGCCGCACAGACGGTTGTTTCGACCCGCTCGAATCCAAGGTTTGAATGAGATATGCCAGAATAATCGCCAGAGCCGGATATATGAATGAAGCGATGGATAGAGAGGCGCACCCTATCAGAATACCTATAATTACGGATGAAAAACGGGTTCTTGAATGAGTTGCTGAAGAAGATCTCAGGAGGAGGGCCAGGGAAAGGTAGATAAAGCACAGGCCATAACTGTATCCTCTCGCCATTATCGAGAGGTCCAGTAGATAAGGGTGAAATGCGGCGGCTATAAAAAACGGGATTCCCAGGTACGCTTCCATTCTCCGCGCAAGCAAAAAAAGCCCGGTGAGAAATCCAATACTTGCCAGCATGGATGGGAAACGAAGGATGAAAAGGGAATCTCCCAGTTGGTTGAACAATTTGACAACCAGGGTATTGAAAAAGTGATGGTTGGGACCGAGGGATGGATCGAGTATTCTCGAAAGGGGAAGGTCGATATAAGAATCGACGGTCCAGGCTTCATCATGAGTTACGGGAGCGATCATCGCTTTCACGCTGTGAAGCACTATCGCTGTCGAAAAAATGAAAACAAGAATGTACCGTACGCCGCTGGGTTTTAAAGAAAAGGTCATTTGCACCACTTTGTGACTTGTTTTCTAACTTATCTTCAGTGAGGGCCGATACCCGCACGGGGAATTCAGCGTCTATAATCAACGCGAAGAGTATATCAGGATTATGTTTCGTTGGCAAACTGTCGGATCGTAAGGGAATGCCCCCATTCCGGGACGGTGAATCTTCTGGACTGTAAAAGAGAGTTGTTTTAACTTCTTTTAACTCAGCAAGGGCGTATGTCTTAAGAATCAAGCTCCAGCACTCGTCATGGGCAAAACAATGAAAATCGATAGCAGGAGATGGCGAATTTTTCTTTTCGGTGTTATTCCGATAATACTCCTTTATCTTTTAAGTGTTTTTTTCCGGGTTGGAGAATATAAAAATCATCGTGGCTACAATCCTGATAATGACCGGCATCTCTTCCGTTCAGAATCTTCAGTGTACTACCATTATACGCAATTAATGGCGTCAGGCGATAAACTACCTGAACCGGATACCCGGATCCAGGCACCTGAAGGGTTAGAGCCGAAGCGCGAATTCACCCTGGTCATGGAATGGATGATCGCGAAACTCTACCGCCTGTCTGGGCGGCCCGGACCCCTGCATGGATTCATTATCATTTTTACAGGGGTCGTTTCTTCACTGACAATTGTTGCGGCATGGCTCATGGCTCTCAGGCTTACCGGATCCCTCGGGGCCGCAATTTTCGCGGCCCTGTGTTACGCTACGAGTTTCCCGGCATACATTCGAACGTTGGGAGGATTATTAAGCGAGAATTTCGCGCTACCCCTGCTTTTTTTAGGATTGGCGCTTTTCGTGCGTGATCATAAAAATTCCTGTTCCGGAATTCAACAGTTCACAGCCGCGGTCTGTCTGTCAATCGCAGTGGCGTCCTGGCATTTCAGCCAGTTCGTTCTGCTTCTACTTACGGCCTGGTGCTGGATCGGGTTTCTGAGAAAAGGAGGGGACAGACATACGACATCCTCCATTGTTTTGCTCTACATGTTGATGGTGGTTGCCGGAATTGCCAGTCCTGCACTGAGAGCAAAGTTTTTCCTTGTCTCACCATTGATGGTATTTCTCCCTGCATTGGCGGCGGCCTACCGCTGGCACGCGTTAAGGTGGGTTTTCTTCTGTGTTGCAGTTATTTCAGTTCCATTAACAGGTATGTTGTTCCCCGAGCACTTTTCGGATTTCAGTCATGTTTACCAGGCATCCTGGGAGAAACTGGTTCATGCCGGGGTTAAGCCGTCCGACCCTGCGTCAGTAGCCTTCGAAACCAGGATGTTCTGGGCGGGCCCGTTCGATACACCGCTTCCATCGCGAATCCTGACAGGGTTCGCGATATACTTCGTGCCCGGTCTTTTATCGATCATGGGGTGGTTAACCGTCAGGTTCCGAAAACGCGACACCGAGCATCAGCACTACCTCAATGATTCTGAAGGCCGGGCCTTGAACGACAAAGCTTTACCTCTGTTTTTTGTTTTCATTCTAATTCCTGTCTATCTACTCAATGCGCGATTTTGTGTTTTTCTTTCGTTTTTTGTAATTCAAGCCGCAGTGATTGCAGCTGCCGGACACAGAAGGTGGCTGATCAAAATTGGCTTGGTTTTAATCCTTATGTTCCAGGGATATGAAGTGGTCGCATTCGTGTCTCCAGCTGTAAAATCAGTCAGAGTAATGACTTCCATGATTCTGGATCCGCCGGCCCCATTAATCGTCGAAAGATCCAGAAAAGATACCGTTGAATTATATGACTGGTTCCTGAACAATGCGGGGGAAGACGATATCGTGCTCGCTTCTCCAGCCCTGAGTGCCGACCTGTTCCAGGGAACCGAGGTGAGTACGACCCTCCATCCCATGTTCGAAAAGCGTGAAATCAGAGAACTTACTGAGCGCTTTTATATGTGCCTCTACGGTGAGTCCCTTTCCTGTTTCGAGCGGTTCTGCAAAGATACCGAAGTCGACTATTTTGTCTACGACGTAAACTACCTTCTACCTTCATCCAAGTCATCGCATCGATATTTCGGGGGAGCGGGAAAGGTGCATCAGGATATGCCCGGATATTGTTTTCACTTCAGCGCGGACCGACTGAAGGCTTTCATACTTGTATTCCAGAATAATGTCTTCAGAATCTACCAGTTCATTGGTGGAAGCCGCGCGGATGCCGAACCCCTTCCGGAAGTTGAAGTATATCTGCCGATTTACGATCCCCGCCGTTTCTCCGTCTCCCGATTCGATGAAGACGCGATTCGGTTCATAAAGGGGTATAATTTCGCCCGAAGGTTGTTTTTCACCGCTCGCATGCAAGTTGCGGCCGGTCGAACCAGGGATGCTTTACCGCTCCTCGAAAGGGTCGAGGAGTATTTTCCTAATGATCCCTTTTTAATCAAACTGAAACAAAATTGCCGAAGAACGGAATAATCGAATTCATCTGTCGCAGCCTTCCAGCTTTTCATACTACGGATTGACCTTACAGAGAAAGTGAATTACAATTACATCCGTATATTAACGATATGCCGTATGGTAATACACTATAATTGGCAAAATGATACTATTTACAGAAAAATTGCGCAATCATCGACAGCGATGGAAGTTCGACCAGCCGGATGAGAGGACAACACGATGAAAAAAAACATTACGATTGCGGCGATTCTGGCACTTATTCTCACATTCTCAGTTGAATCGTCCGCCGCACCCGGCCATGCAACCGCTCAAGGGATTTCCGGCGTCGGTATGGATGCAATCGATCCGCTGATAACATACATAATCGATCCTGTTTTCGGAATGCCCGCTTTCTGGCTCGCCGGGGGTGGAGATGATCCAAGAATACTGATCGATACCCAGGGGAATGGCTATAAAAGAGGCGGTGGGAATGTTTTGTCCTGGAGCGCCTCCCTCGAAAAATCAGGCGGTTCCATCCCCTTTTCGATAGATCTTCCCATCGAATCGGTTCAATATCATGCTCCTTATTTCCTTCTTCATCCGGTAGTCTCCCCCGATGTGCCTGTTGATCTCTATGACCTGGTCGTTTCCGTGGAGGTCGGGGGCAACGTCCATTCAGACATGCAACCTCATGCAGTAAAGGTCATAAATGAATTAAAGAGCGATTTTTCATTTGTCCAGGTTGCCGATGTACATGTAGATGATCCCCGCGGGTTCTTATACAACTTCGACGAAACATGGGGTTATGAGTTCATCAAGAAAATGATCTCGATGGTCAATATTCTCGACCCGGAATTCATTGTCGGGGTGGGTGACTTCGCATTCGGTGATTCGTACACGATAGAATTCCAGGATGTATACAATCTTCTTCTGAAACTCGATGTGCCCATTTTTATGGGCGTTGGAAATCATGACGCTATAAATCACAACTGGTGGATGGGCGTCGAGAAGGTTGACGGCCTTCGCGCTTTCGAGGATCTTTTTGCTCCGGCTATTTTCAGCTTCGAATATGGTGATCTGGAATATTTCAATCTGAACAGCATGGACTGGAGTGCATACGACAGGCGCGGAATAGGTGCCTTGACCTTGAACTGGCTGGGGCAGATGCGTGAGGGCCAGCTCGACTGGTTCGAGGAGCAGCTTGCTGCATCAGATTCACCTCTACTGCTGGCGGGATACCATCATCCACCACAGAACGCCTTCCTTGGCGAAGGAGCCGATCGTGTGATGGCCCTGGCGCAGGACTACCAGGTGGATGCAGTCCTGCTCGGGCATACCCATTTTGACAGAATAGAGGAAGAGGGCGAATGTACCTACATTACGTCGGCAAGCGTAATGTTCGATAGTTTCGGGGGATATCCCTGCATCAGGAAGCTCGACGTCTCGGACGGTGAGCTGGTTTCATGGAACTATGAAGATCCCAAGTGGTCGACGCCTATATACAAAGACAGCGGACCCGACGGGGATCCTTTGCACACTCTCGGCACAGCCGCCATTTCGAGTGAGTTTTCTCCTGCCAATGACGGTACCAATACGACAGTAACAGCTTATATCTATAATTACCTGCTCTTCGATTACAGCGATGTCAGCCTGGAGTTTTATATGCCTGATCCCGGTGCGGGCTTTACGTACCAGGTGACCGGTGGAGCGGTTGTCGATATTTACGACACCGGGGACGGTCAGGTCTGGTATGTCAAAACCGATATACCGGCCGACTCGGTTTCAGAGGTTGTCATATCTCCTGTAGAGCGCTGAAACATTATACTCAGTGTAATTCTTTATCCCGATTCAAGCTTCAGGACGGTAAGATTGTAAGATGTGCACTTTTTTTCTTCCGATGGCAGCCTCTGGGCGGTAAGCTGGTACTGGTTTATCGAGTTGATCGTCCGGGGACGAATGAATGAAACTCTCTGTAATCATCCCGATTTACAACGAGAAACAAACTGTCGAGACGTTAGTCGACAGGGTGCTTGACGCTCCATGGCCGGAAAAACAAGTCATTATCATCGATGACGGGTCATCCGACGGCACGAGAGACATTCTTGAACAGAAGATTACTCCCCTTGTAGATAGAATCATTTACCACGAGAAGAACCGTGGGAAAGGAGCGGCGCTTCGTTCAGGTTTCGCACATGCTGTCGGTGATGTGGTTCTCGTTCAGGATGCGGACCTTGAATATGATCCCAGGGAGTATCCGCGAATCCTCAAACCGATAGCCGAAGGAAAGGCCGACGTCGTTTACGGTTCACGGTTCGTGGGAGGAGATGCTCACCGCGTGCTCTATTTCTGGCATTATGTCGGAAACAGGTTCCTGACGACACTGTCGAATATGTTTACGAATCTGAATCTCACTGATATGGAAACCTGTTACAAAGCGGTGAAACGGGAGATTCTCGAAAAGATCGAACTCAAAGAGCAACGGTTCGGAGTCGAGCCCGAATTGACTGCGAAAATAGCCAGGCAGCGTTGCCGGATCTTCGAAGTAGGAATCTCCTATTACGGCAGAAGCTACAAGGAAGGCAAAAAGATCAACTGGAAAGACGGCATGAGGGCCGTGTGGGTCATTCTCAAATATGGTATTTTCAGGCGGGCATGAATAGAAAAGACTCGGGTAAATCAGATGAAACCCCGACGAATCAATACCTTATCCGATACACCAGGTTTTTCAGATACTCGCTTGCGAGATATACCAGGTCATTTTTATAGAATTTACGCACTTCATCTTTTTCGGCAGTAGGGCAACTGATAACTTCCAGTTCAGGCATCAGTGACTCGACAAGCGTGACGACGCGGGATGCGTGAACCGGATCCGTGACAATCATTACCGAATCGAACCGGCTGGTCTCGAAATACTCCCGGAGGAACAGGCAGTCATCGTATGAGCTGGGGGAGTATCCCCTTATTTCAAGTTTCTCTTCCGGAATTCCTTCCACCTCAACCATTCTGCGAATCATTCCCATCTGACCGAGAAGGTCATATTTTTCAACGCATTCGCTGTTCTCAGCCGGTCGAACTTCGAGGGTCACGAAAAGAATATCGCCAAAGCCCTCTTTGAATAACTCGGCAGCCCGGGGAAATCTCGAACACATCCCTCCCGAAGGCACGAAAATGACATCGCAGCGTGCGGGTTCATCGTATTGAAGCAGCTGGTTCCAGACCAGCTCACTCCGCAGGAAGAAAATGGCCAATATTGCCGATCCGAGGAAAAGAAAGGCAAGGGCGACGATTAAACGAATGAGAGATTTTGAACGTTGCATTTTCAGTTTCGAACTCTTCTGAATTCGTTCCTGAATTACTTCAGGAAATAAATCGTCTCCTTGAAGAGCGCATTGTAAAAATCCCGGTTTTCTACAAAAGAGTTTCTTATTTTGGATCGATCTTCCGGGTAGAAGATACAAACCCGGATATCCGTTTCGGCAAGGCCATTCCTCAGTAAAATTCCATACCTTCGCGCTTGCAACGGCTTTGTAATAAAAATGAAGGAATGCAGGCCGTATTCTTCCGTGAAGAGAGAAATAAGTTCCGGCAAATCAGAATCATTTTTAAGATGTTCAGAAAAAAAGATATTTTCCTGCGGTATTTCGTCGATTTCAGCCATATGCTGAGCGAGAGTGCGCGTATCGTAAAAATCGTATCGCCGTCTGCAGGCTTCCTGGTGTAGAGAGGGGGCTCGGCGGACAACCAGAATTTTTTCTACCATCCTATTCCGCAGAAAATCGAAAGCAATCGGTAGCTCTCTGCACAAATCATCATTAATAAGGATCACAGCATCGGAGCTGACGGGTTCATCACCTGCCGCGAGCCACACGGCAACAAAATCGGGACCTTTACAGAGAAGCAGCGCAAAGAGAGCGGCTGCAGAAAGTATAATAATCAGCTTACGCACTGTTCAGTCAGAGATACATTGGAGTCTGTTTCGGTTATTGACGAATGGAATAATGGAACGTCCATCCGTAACGTGTTGATTTTTAACACATCGGATGTATAATGTCGACCTCAACGCTTATGGAGGTAAAAACAATCGTGAAGACAGAAAAAATATTCAGGATAGCGTTAGTCGGATGCGGTAGAATTTCGAATAACCATCTCGAGAGCATCCAAGCTTTAAAAGAAGGTTTTAAACTGACAGCCGTATGCGATATTGAAAAAGATAAGGCGAAACTGGCCGGAGAAAAGTATAAAACCCCCTGGTTTACTGATTACAGGAAGATGTTAGATGAATGCGATGCGGATGTAATCAGCATTTGCACGCCGAGCGGTATGCATCCGGAGCAGGGAATCCTGGCGGTTGAGCGAGGGTGTCATGTGGTCGTGGAAAAACCGATCGGAATCTCCCTCGAACCTGTAAATCAGCTCATCAATAAATGTGACAAGAAGAATGTTCATTTATTCGTCGTCAAGCAGAACCGGCTGAACACAACCATGCAGCTTCTGAAACGGGCTGTGAAAAAAGAAAGATTCGGTAAAATATACCTTGCTCAATCGAATGTATTCTGGACCCGTCCCCAGGAGTATTACGATCAGTCGAAATGGCGAGGCACCTGGGAATTCGACGGCGGAGCATTCATGAACCAGGCCAGTCATTATGTCGATGCGCTACTCTGGCTCATCGGCCCGGTTGATTTGGTGATGGCGCAAACCGCCACCATGGAAAGAGATATCGAAACAGAAGACACGGGGATGGCTATTCTTAAATTCAGAGCGGGTGTCCTCGGCTCTCTCAACATAACGATGCTTACATATCCGAAGAATTTCGAGGGATCGATAACGATACTTGGTGAGAGGGGTACTGTTAAGATTGGCGGCACTGCAATCAACCGTGTTGAGAAATGGGAGTTTGACAGCTACGATGACGATGACAAGGTAATCAGCTCCAGCAGTTATGATCCTCCGAATGTTTATGGATATGGGCACTTCCCATACTATCAGAATGTGCTGTCCACATTGAGGGGAGAGGTTGAACCTGATACGGATGGTAGAAGCGGGCGCAGAACGCTCGAGCTTATACATGCAATCTATATGTCAGCCAAGGACGGTGTGAGAATATCTCTTCCTCTTTCTTTATAACGAAAAGTTGATCCAGGCTATCTGTCTGAGGGAATTGCTTTGCCATTTTAATTACTAATGGGTTCTTCAGATGGATGGAAACAGGGCCAAGATGAAAGTACCACTTCTCGACCTCAAAACTCAATATGAATCGCTGAGATCCGAAATCGACGCCGCTGTTCGGGAGGTGATGGAGAGTCAACACTTCATCCTTGGGCCTAAAGTGGCTTCCCTGGAAAAAGAAATAGCCGATTACTGCACATCGGGATTCGGAGTCGGCGTTAGCTCCGGATCTGATGCTCTGCTCATTTCCCTTATGACCCTCGACATCGGTCCCGGCGATGAGGTTATTACAACCCCATACAGTTTTTTCGCTACCGCCGGATGTATCCATCGTGTTGGAGCCAGAACGATTTTCGCCGACATCGAACCCGACACATATAACATCGATCCTGCTTCTGTCGAGCGTGCTCTTACTCAAAAAACCCGGGCTATTCTACCTGTTCATTTGTATGGACAGTGTACTGATATGGATCCTTTACTCGATTTGGCCTCGAAGAAGAACATTCCGGTGATCGAGGACGCGGCCCAGGCGATAGGTGCGGAGTATGGAAGTACAGGTCACAAAGCCGGCTCAATGGGTCTGCTTTCCTGTTTTTCATTCTTCCCTTCGAAGAATCTTGGAGGTGTCGGGGATGGTGGTATGGTGGTCACATCAGAGAAAAAACTAGCAGAGAAACTTTACTGCCTGAGGGCTCATGGCTCGAGCCCGAAGTATTATCACAGACTGATAGGTGGGAATTTTAGACTGGACGCGATACAGGCAGCGGTTCTCCTCGTAAAATTCCCCCATCTCGATAAATGGACAGAAGCAAGGCGGAATAATGCGGCTTTATATCGTGCCCTATTCCAGGAAAGCGGATTGGATGAACGGG
The DNA here is from genome assembly GCA_964394085.1 of uncultured Gemmatimonadota bacterium. Classification (GTDB taxonomy): domain Bacteria; order CAYMWF01; family CAYMWF01; genus CAYMWF01. The sequence continues at coordinate 71,130 of CAYMWF010000022.1, forward strand.
TAGTGCTTCCCGAGGAACATCCCGGCAAACATATTTACAACCAGTTCGTCATCAGGACGAGCTCGGGTGCTGAAGAACGCGATGCTTTGAAGTCGTATCTGGCTGCAGCCGGAATCAGCACCGAGATATACTATCCATTACCCCTGCACCTGCAGGATTGCTTCAAATATCTCGGTTACAGTCCTGGAGATTTCCCCGTATCGGAAAATGCGGCAGCCAATACCCTAGCACTTCCAGTATATCCAGAATTGGATGACGATCAAATTTCACATGTGGTTGATACGATTGTATTATTTTACCGGACTCATTGAGAATTAATATTGAACCAGGGGAAACGCCATCCTCGATTTGTATAAAATAGAAAAAACCTGTTACCTGCCTCGCAGAATCACCGAAGTATCACTAGGTCATGAGTTTTATAATCCCATTTTGATGAGTTGATATGTGCGGTATATGCGGTCTTGTTTTCCTTGATAATCCACCGAGCGCTTTAGAGCGGATAGTGGACAGGATGACCGACACCCTCGGACATCGCGGTCCGGACGACCGGGGAATATTCACCGGTGGGGGAGAGGTATTCCCCTTCGTCGGTTTAGGCCATACACGCCTGAGCATCCTCGATCTGAGTGAGACGGGCCACCAGCCGATGCATGATGGGGAAGAAGATGTCTGGATAGTATTCAACGGTGAAATATACAATCATCCCCATCTAAAGAGAGAGCTTGAATCAGGCGGGCATCAATTCCGTTCAACATCCGACACAGAAACTATTCTTCGAGGATACCTGGAGTGGGGAACCGATGTCTTCAGCCGGCTCGAGGGGATGTTCGGGCTGGCAATATATGACGGCAGGAAAAACCGGGAGCGTTTAATTCTTGCCAGGGATCATGCCGGGATAAAACCGCTCTATTACTATTACGATGGAAAAACCTGCGTTTTCGGCTCCGAGTTGAAGGCCGTACTGGCATCCGGAACTACGGGCCGGGAATTGGATATTGAGAGTTTGCTCCTCTATTTCGCCCTCGGTTATGTACCCGTTCCCCGATCGATCTACAAGAATATCGGGAAGCTGCCACCCGGCAAATTCATGGAGATTTCCACCGAAGGCGCGTCCTTTACACAATACTGGACTTTCCCACCACCGGGAGCGTCGCAAGACGAAGAGCTCTCGGAAACTGTTCTGGCTGAAAAACTGAGAGAGCAGCTGAAAAACGCGGTTGACCGGCATCTTCTGAGTGATGTTCCGGTAGGTGTTCTGCTGAGCGGAGGTATAGATTCGAGCGCGGTAGCCGCCCTGGTTCATGAACTGGGATATCCTTCGCCACAGACTTTTTCAGTAGGCTTCAGCGGGATGGGGTATTACGATGAGCGGCCGTACGCGCGCATGATCGCGGATCGTTACGGCACACAACACAGAGAAATAGATGTCGAACCCGATATCGTATCGCTGCTACCCACCCTGGTTCATCATTTTGACGAGCCATTCGCCGATTCCTCGGCGATCCCCACATATTACATTTCAAAGTTCTGCCGGGAGTATGTAAAAGTCATCCTCTCCGGAACCGGAGCCGACGACATCCTGGGTGGATACCGGAGGTATACGATCCAGCGGCTTATCTCCGCTCTCGAAAGGGTGCCGTCATCTTTGAGAAAAGGTGCCGAAGCCATTACCGGGATACTGCCCGTTTCCCGCAAGCATAAACTGCTCGAATACTTTCTGCATTGGAAGAGGTTGTTGAAAGCTTCCAGGAGGGAAGGCGGTGAGCGATACGCAAGCTTGATGTACCTTATCAGCCCGGAAGAATTTCCCGCATTTTTTTCAAGGGATATCGAACTTCCCGAATTCCATAATCCTCTGGAACAACTGTTTCTCGAAGTCGAGAACGGTGACTATATTTCAAGGATTCTATATGTAGATTATATGACTTACCTCCCGGACGACCTGTTGGTGAAAGAAGATAGAATGACAATGGCTGTCGGTCTGGAAGGTCGCGTCCCTTTCCTTGATCGAAATCTCGTCGAATTCGCCGCAAAGCTCCCCTCGCGGATGAAACTTAAAAAATATACTACGAAGTTCCTGTTAAAAAAAGCCGTTGCGGATTTACTTCCGGATGAGATTATCGAAAGGCCGAAGCATGGTTTCGCCGTGCCCGTGGGGGAATGGTTCAAGGGTCCTTTAAGAGCGCCGATACAGATCATGTTGGACCGGAAGCCGAGCAACTTGTTCGATTATGACTACTTGCGCGGTTTGTATAATGCACATGTAAGAGGAAGGCAGGATTACACTCAACAGCTGTGGGCATGGCTGTTTTTCGAATATTGGCACGAGCAGAACCTATGAGTGATGGTCGAACCAAAGTCCTCAGGATCATAGCGCGCCTTAATACAGGGGGACCGGCGTTACATACGTTGATACTGACCAAGTATCTCGATCCAACGCGATTCGAATCGCTGCTTGTCACCGGTTCCGTGCAGAGCCACGAGGGTGATATGAGCCACCTGGCCGAGGACGGCTCCATCCCTTTCATCAAGTTCGGCAAGCTTGGGAGAAGAATACATTTCTCACAGGATTTCATCGTTTTCTTTCAGATACTTTATACAATAATCAGGTTCCGGCCCTGCATCATCCACACACACACCGCAAAGGCTGGAACTCTGGGCAGACTGGCCACGATCCTGTACAACGGATTCCGGAGCAGGAAGAACAGATGCATTCTGATTCACACATATCACGGTCATGTTTTTCATTCATATTTCAGCGATCGCACCACAAAAATATTCATATGGATCGAAAGACTGCTCGGATTGGCGACATACCGGGCGATAACCATAAGCCCCCAGCAGAGAAAAGAGGTGGGAGAAATATACAAGGTCCTGCCGCCTGAAAAAATCCGTATCGTCCGGCTTGGAATTTATGTCGACCCGTATCTGAATGCCGAGTCCAGCAAGGGGAACTTCAGAAGCAGGTTCGGATTAACCGACGCGGATTTTGTAATCGGGGCAGTAGGAAGATTGACAGGCATAAAGAATCTTCCTATGTTTCTCGATGCGGCAAGTTTGGTTATTAAAAACATGCCGGACAAGGAAATATACTTTATAGTCGCCGGCGATGGAGATATGCGAAATAAACTTGAAATCCAGGCGATCAGGCTCGATATAAGAGAAAGCATAGTCTTCACGGGCTGGGTGGAGGACCTTCCCTCGCTGTATGCCGACCTCGATATTCTTGCGCTTACATCGTTGAACGAAGGCACTCCCCTGTCAGTGATAGAAGCGATGTCTTCGAGGGTTCCTATCGCAGCGACGGACGTGGGCGGCGTTCGCGATCTGCTGGGAGAGAGGGAAAAGGGAGACAGCTTCGATATCTGCACCCACGGAATCCTGGTTCAGCCTGAAGATGCCCGCGGATTCTCGGAAGCTCTCTCTTTTCTGATTAACAATCCAGAAACGGCCGACCAAATGGCATCGGCTGGCAGACGCTTCGCCGAAGCCACTTACAGTCATAAACGCCTTGTTCGGGATATCGACAACCTTTATTGCGACGCACTCGAATCCAGAGGCAAAGCCTTCAGAAGGATTGACTGATTTAGCTATATGGCCTTTCTAATAGGAGCGAAACAGGGATCCGGGATGCAAGTGTATACCGATTGTAAATATTTCAGGGGGGATATCCCTTGTTCGTTCCACAAAGAAGATGGTTCGCACTGTGAAACATGCAATCATTACAGGAAGATTAACAAAAGAATCCTGATAATCAAATTGAAGGCGCTTGGTGATGTTATCCGCACAACCCCATTACTTAGAAAACTGGTAGAAACCTATCCTGATTCAGAAATTACATGGCTTACAGATTTCCCCGAAGCTGTACCTGCTTCATATGTAAAGAACACTGTTACAATTTCTCCACAGACTATTCCCTGGTTGATTTCAACACGATTCGATTTACTCTACAAT
>CAYMWF010000023.1:0-73723 GCA_964394085.1 uncultured Gemmatimonadota bacterium
CCCAGATAATTCAGTTCTCCATCGATGGGGAGGAGTTGTTCCATCGTATCCCCCCGCCGTAGTCTGTAGCCGTATTCCCCGATATGGTGCAGTGCGTGATCACAGGGGAAGAGGAATCGTAGCAGTATATCCCGCCGCCGTAGATACCCGTATTCCTGGATATCGTGCAATTCGAAATCGAAGGAGAGGAGCCGTAGCGGCATTCGATCCCTCCACCGCCCGAGTCAACCGAATTATCCGATATGGTGCAGTGCGTGATCACGGGGGAGGCGGAGAAACAGCAGATCCCGCCGCCGAGTGAGCCAGCCGAATTTTCCGATATCGTGCAGTACGTAATCGAAAGAGAGGAGGATTCGCAGTATATTCCGCCGCTGTAGGTAGCCGTATTCCCCGATATCGTGCAGTTCGAAATCGAAGGAGAGGCGCCGCGGGAGTCGACCCCACCGCCGGTCCAGCCGGCCGAATTCCTTGATATCGTGCAATTCGTGATTGTGGGAGAGGAGTCGTAGCGGCAGTAGATCCCGCCGCCGAGCGAGCCGGCCGAATTATCCAATATCGTGCAGTTCGTCATCACGGGGGAGGAGGAGAAGCAGCAGATCCCGCCGCCGCCGTAGTAGGAGTTGCAAGCCGTATCCGCTACTATTTTAGAATTCGTTTTCAAGGAAGCAGAGGAGTAACAGTATATCCCGCCGGCGGGATCAGCCGTATTCCCCGTAATCATGCAGCCCGTGATCGAAGGGGAAGAGGAGGATTCGCAGTAGATCCCGCCGCCGTCCCAGTCAGCCGTATTCCGCGTAATCATGCAGCCCGCAATAACCGGGGAGGAGGAGAAAGAGCACCGAATCCCGCCGCCGTAGTCAGCATACCCGTTTGTAATGGTAAATCCTTCCAGCCACGCAAGGGAATCCTCCCCGCTGTGGAAGTAGAAACCTCTTCCGTCGACATCGCAGTCGATGACCGTCACCTCAGGACCATTCTCCGACAGAACTGTGATCCCCCGCCCGCCGTAATCAATATTTTTGTTCCCCTCGCCTGTGTAGGTGCCATCCGCCACGAGCACCGTGTCGCCGTCTGCGGAGGTGTCGATCCCCGCCTGGATCGTCGGTTGTTCGGAGGGCACACGGATAGTTGCAGCGAACGCGTTTGTAAAAAAGAGAACCAAAGTTGAACTGACAATCCCGACAGTGAGAGTGGGTTTACGAGTCATCGCGGAACTCCTTAGCCGATGAAACCGGTTCCTTCCGAAGTATAGCTGTGAATCAGCGATTCGACAACCCGGACTAAAATCTCGAAACCCTGTGAGGAGCCGGTATCCACGGGATCAATCATCCGCGCGTACCGGGGGCTGATTGCGGCGGCGGAAACAGGCCGCAGTATCGGCGAGACGGTCGACGCAGCCCTCTACGACTACTATGGCGAATAACCGCAGAGCAGGTGTTTTCATACCGGCTGTCCGAGGTTTCCGAACCGTGGATAAAGATCCGATATTGCCAGGGCCGATATTTTTTCGGTCAGCGGGAAGGAGTCGGGGCCGGGATATACTACGTGAAGAGCGTCGAGGTCGAGGTCGGACAGGGCGATTCTCATCGATTTGGTCGTTCGGGGTGCGTCCGTGTATTTGACTTCGAATCCTATGCGCAAGCCGCCTTTCAGAAGGAGCAGATCGACCTCGGCTCCGCTGTGTGTCGCCCAGAAGTAGATGTCCCTGCTTTCCGACGCCGCGATGATCTGTTCGACGGCGAAGCCTTCCCATGAAGAACCCAGCTTCGGGTGCCCGAGAATCTCGTAATGGGTGACCAGTCCGAGCAGAGAGTGAAGGATACCGCTGTCGCGTATGTAGATTTTCGGTGATTTGACCTGGCGTTTCTTGAGGTTCTCGTGCCACGGCTGCAGCTGTCTCACCATGTAAGAACCGGAGAGGATGTCGAGATATCGCCGGGCGGTGGCTTCCGCGCACCCCAGCGACCTGGCGAATTCCGCAGCGTTCCAGACCTGGCCGTGGTAATGAGCCGTCATGGTCCAGAATCTCCTGAGCGTTTCGGGGGGTATCGATATGCCGAGTGCAGGGATATCGCGTTCCAGAAAGGTGCGAACAAAATTCTTGCGCCAATCCCCGCTCGTTTTGTCGCTCTCCGCGAGAAAAGAACGTGGAAATCCGCCCCGGATCCACAACGGCAGAAATCCCGATTCACCTGCTTCGCCGAGATGAAAGCCCGAAAGATCCACGAAGCCTATCCTTCCCGCGAGGGATTCGGATACTCCTTTTACGAGATAAGGAGAAGCACTCCCGAGAACCAGGAACTTCGACTTGCAGCCGGGCCTGTCCACCAGCACCCTCAGTATCTCGAAAAGCTCTGGTTTTCTCTGGATCTCGTCGATGACGACAAGGCCTTCCAGGTTCTCAAGAGCAAGTTTCGGTGCAGACAGGCGCGAGAGATCAGCGGGATCCTCGAGATCGAAAAATACACCCGGTTCATAAGCGGCCACAGCACGTGCGAGCGTCGTTTTCCCACATTGACGCGGTCCCAGCAGAGCCGTAACGGGGTTTACCCTCAGGGAATTATTAAGGAGCTCCTCGAATCGGTTTCTGGGCAGCATTATAATTTCTCCGGTTTTGGCAGACCTGGGGGAACGGTAAAAGGTCCATTGATCCAATGTTAACATTGAAAATCAGGAAGTCAACTACCGATTTTCAAGGAAATAATGGGAGCATATACTTTGAGGTAGAGGATCGGAGAATATTCCGGCTCTATTTCGATCAGCGTTTCTTCGGAAGGTCGGGGTCGGGGCGGGTCATCCGGGCGGGATCGAGGATCTTTTCGAGCTCCTTTTCGGAGAGGAGGTTCGATTCGCGGACGGTTTCGAGAATCGATTTTCCCCCGGCGGCGGCGCGGCGGACCACCTCGGCGGCGGCATGGTAGCCGATAAAGGGCGCGAGGGCCGTGGCCAGGCCGGAGGAGCGGGTCGCGAAATCGCGGCACCGGGCGGCGTCGACAGTTATGCCGTCGACGCATCCCTCGGCGAGGCGGCGGCATGCGGAGCCGAGAATTTCTATCGACTCCAGGATGTTTTCGGCCATGACCGGCATCATCACGTTCAGCTCGAGCTGCCCGGCGGCTGCGGCCTGGGAGACGATGAGGTCGTTGCCGATCACCTGGAAGCAGACCATGTTGACCATCTCGGGGATGGAGGGGTTGACCTTGCCGGGCATTATGGAGCTGCCTGCCTGGACCGCGGGTAGCCTGATCTCGGCGAGACCCGTGGCCGGCCCGGAGGAGAGGAGCCTGAGGTCGTTCGCGATCCTGCCCAGCTCCACGGCGAAATCCCTGAGAGCGGACGAGACGCGGGCGGCGGGGGCCTGGGACTGCATCGCCTTCACCAGATCGGGGGCTTTACGGAGCGGGAGCCCGGTTCGGGCAGCGAGCTCTTCGACCACGCGGCCGGCGTAGGCTGGGTGGGTGTTCATGCCGGTGCCGGCGGCCGAGCCGCCGATGCCGAGTTCCAGCAGGTCTTCTGCCGCGCGGTGTATATTATACGATGCGGAACGGATCGCCGCCGCATAGGCGTTGAACTCGCCTCCCAGGGTCACCGGCACGGCGTCCTGCAGGTGGGTGCGGCCGCTCTTGAGAACGTCCGCCAGTCCAGCGCCGAGTTTTTCGAGAGATTCCCGGAGCCTGTGCGTCTCGGGATAAAGGGCGGCCAGCCCCGCCAGGGCGGCCAGGTGCATCGCCGTGGGGTAGGTGTCGTTGGTCGACTGGCCCATGTTGACGTGATCGTTCGGGTGCAGGAAGGCGTAGTCGCCTTTCTCTCTGCCGAGGAGCTCGAGGGCCCGGTTGCAGAGCACCTCGTTGACGTTCATGTTGGTGCTCGTCCCGGCGCCGGCCTGGAAGATATCAACGGGAAACTGGTCTGAGAGCTTCCCGGCAAGCACTTCTCCGGCGGCTTTCACCACGGCATCCGATTTTGCGCGCGGGAGCCGTCCTCCTTCCGCGTTCGCCACGGCGGCGGCTGTCTTGATATGACAATAGGAGCGGATTATCGCCCGGTGGACCTTCCGCCCGCTTATCGGAAAATTGCGCATGGCGCGGGCCGTGTTGATGCCCCAGTACGCCTCCGCGGGAACCTCGATCGAGCCTAAGGAGTCTTTCTCTACCCGGTGATCCAAAATCAACCCTCCCCCTTGCCCCCTTCAGCTTCCAGTTCTTTTCTGAGAAAATTGATCGCCCTCAGGGGCCGCACGTCTTTCGGACAGACCTTGACGCACACGGCATGGTTGTCGCAGGCGCCGACACCGGCTTCCGACCCGGCCGTCCGCAGGCGCTCTTCGCGCAGACGGTCGCGGAAATCGAAGAGAAACCTGTAGAGCTGGACGGACGCCTGCGGTCCGATAAACCCGGCATCCTCGAGCCGCTTCGGGCAGTCGGAGAAGCATGACGCGCACTTGATGCAGTCGACGCAGCGGGAGAGCTGATCGAGGCTCTGCCGGTCCAGCTTTTCTTCCCATACGATCCCGTCGTCGGTTTCGCCGGCTTCCCGTTCAAGGAAGGGGAACACTCTTTCATATTCCCGCCAGAACGGCGCATGATCTACAACGAGGTCTTTGAGGACGGGCATGCCGGCGAGGGGATCCACGGTAACGAGGCCGTCTCCGGCAAGGGGAAGCGCCTGGCTTTTGCAGGCCAGGGCGGCCATGCCGTTGATCCTGACGGCGCAGGTGCCGCAGATCGCGCCGCGGCAGCAGTACCTGTAGGCGAAGGCGGGGTCGTGGTTCATCTGGATCGAGTGGAACACGTCGAGCAGGGTATCGCCGGGGGCGATCTCCACGTCGAATTCTTCGCGGCGGCCCCGGTCTTCTTCCGGGCGTTTGCGGAAGATGTCGAAACGGGTTTTCATCTGTTCCTCCGGTGGGGAGAGCGGGTCCGGTTTCCGCTCAATACTTGATCTCGTCCAGGGGTTCGGTGTCGATTATCGTGACCGCTCTGTCGGCAAGCGCGGGAGCGCCGGATTCGTCGAGTGTCACCAGGCTGTGCTTCAGGAATTCCTGGTTGTTCATCGACGGGAAATCGCCCCTGTAATGGCTGCCGCGCGATTCCCTGCGCCAGGCCGATGCGACCGCGCAGGCTCTCGCCGTATCGAGCATGAAGCCGAGCTCGATGACGCGCGTCAATTCCAGGTTGTACACGGCGGAAGCGTCGCGCACCCTGACCTGACGGTAACGGCCGGCGAGCTCCTCGAGCCTGGTTACACCCTTCTCCATTAGCTCCCTGTCCCGGAAGAGGCCGAAGCTTTCCACCATGACGTTCTCCATGTCGCGGCGGAGCGCCGCCGGGTCCTCGGGACTCTCTCCGAAGAGCCTGCCGAAGGCGCCGTTCGCCCGCGAAACGAGGCTCCGTTCGTTCTTTCGCATCCCCCTCCCCCGGCGATCCAGGCATTCGATGATCGATCTGCCCGACCTGGCGCCGAAAACGAAGGCTTCGAGCAGGGAGTTGCCGCCGAGCCGGTTGGCGCCGTGCACCGATACGCAGCTCGCCTCTCCCGCGGCGAAGAGGCCGTCGAGCCTCGTGGCGCAGTCGCAGTCCACGTCCACGCCGCCCATGGTGTAGTGGACGGTGGGCCGGATCGGGACGGGCTCTTCGACGGGATCGACGCCGGCGAAGTTGATCGCGATTTCCCGTATCTGCGGAAGTTTCTCCCGGATTTTGTCGGCGCCGAGATGCCTCAGATCGAGCCGGACGCATCCGTCCTCGAAGCCCCTTCCCTCGTTGATCTCCCGCTGGATCGAGCGCGCCACAAGGTCCCGCGGCGCAAGCTCCATGAAATCGGGAGCGTACCGCGACATGAACCGTTCGTTTTCGGCGTTCACCAGGTAACCGCCTTCTCCCCTCGCTCCCTCGGTGATCAGGATGCCGTTCAGGAGGCCCGTCGGATGGATCTGGAAGAACTCCATGTCTTTGAGCGGCACGCCGGCCCTGAGGCACAGCGACATGCCGTCCCCCGTGTTGATGAGGGCGTTGGACGACTGGCCGAAGACCCGCCCCGCCCCGCCGGTGGCGACCAGGCCCGCGCCGGCAGAGAAGTAGCGGAGCCCGCCCGACCTGTTGTCGAGGGCGAGGAACCCCTGAAAGGTTCCGCCGTCCGCGATAATCGAGAAGACCAGCGTCTCGTCGAAGACGGCGACACGCCGCCGCACCGACTGCTCGAACAGGGTGTTGAGGATGGCATGGCCCGTCTTGTCCGCCACGTAGCAGGTCCGGTTCCGCCTCTGGCCGCCGAAGGGCCTCTGGGCGAAGGTTCCGTCGGGGTTTCGATTGAAAATGACGCCCCACCTGCCGGTTTCGTGGATGGCGGAGGGCGCTTCCTCGGCGAGTATCCTGACCGCGTCCTGATCGCCGAGGAACCAGCCTCCCTTGAGGGTGTCGTAGTAGTGGTCTTCCCACCTGTCGTCCGCCGCCACCGCGGCGTTGATTCCCCCCTGGGCGGCGCCGGAGTGGGACCGGACGGGATGGACCTTGCTGATCACGGCCACCTTGAGATCCGGGCGCTGCTCGGCGATGAGCAGCGCGGCCGAGAGACCGGCGATGCCGGCGCCGACTACGGCGACATCGAATTCGTAAAAAACGGGATCGTTCACGAACTGCCTCCTACCTGTATTTATCGAAGAGGGGACGGACTCTTTCAGGGGTGAAGCCGGCGGTGCGGGCGGCGATCGATCCGTCCGCCAGGGCGGCCCGGTCTTCACCGAATACGGGCTTCTCCGCCCGGTAATAAATCCCGGTTCGGATCGTTTCACCGTCCGGGACCGCCAGGGCGAGAGCCTTCCGGAAATCGGTGCGATCGTGTTCCGGTTCCACCGGTTCCACCCGGTCGTTGTACCATGAAAACGTGTTCACCTTGTTGAAAGAGACGCAGGGAAACAGGATATCGATCAGGGAAAATCCTCTGTGCCGTATTCCCTCCTTTATCAGGCCGGTCAGTTCGTCCGTCCGCCCGGAGAATCCCCGGGCCACGAAGGTCGCTCCCGAGGCGAGGGCGAAGAGGGGCGGCGAGAGCGGGGCGGAGCCGGTTCCCTCCGGGTGGACCCTGGTGACGAAGCCGGCGCCGGAGGTGGGGGAAGCCTGCCCCTTGGTCAGGCCGAAGACGCGGTTGTCGCCGGCCAGCACCGTGACGTCGACATTGCGGCGGGCATTGTGGACCAGGTGGTTTCCGCCCTCCGAATAGAGGCATCCGTCGCCCGAAACCGCGATGATCTTCGTTTCGTGGCCGGCCAGCTTCATGCCCAGGGCGAGCGGCAGCGCTCGGCCGTGCAGGCCGGTGAACATGTTGCACTTCAGCGAGAACGCCAGCTTGGCGGTCTGCCCGATCCCGCCGACGACCACGATTCCGCGCGGATCCTCGCCGAGCCCCGCGAGCGCCTGCTTGACGCATTCGAGTATGCTGAAATTGCCGCAGCCCGGGCACCATTCGGGTTCGTGGTGATCGAAGATTCCAGGTCCGTTCATCCGTCGTCCTCCATGGTGTCCCGGAGGAGCCCGGTCATCTCCTCCACCGTGAACGGCCGCCCGTCCGCTTTTCCGATGTGACCCGCGGTTTCTATGCCCGTCTCCATGCGGAGCAGGCGTCCGAGCTGACCGCCGTAGCTGGTTTCGACCGTGAATATCCGCCTGAAACCTGCGAGAGCTTCGGTAACCGCGGCTCCGTTCACGGGGAAGAGGCTGCTGAAGACGCCCGTGGCAATCCGGCCGCCGTCACGACTCCGGATGATCGACGCGGCTTCTTCGAGAGCGCCCGCCGTGGAACCCCAGCAGAGGAACAGGTCCTCCGCGGGCGCGCCGGAAACCCGGGGGGCGGGGGATCCGGCGGCGATGCCGCCGAGTTTCCTCATCCGCTTCCCGTGCTGGAGGACGCGGTTCGCGCGGTCGTCCGTGAGGAGGCCCGATTCGTCGTGCTCGTGGGAGTCGCAGCCGATCAGCCACTTCGACAACCCGGGGAAAGCCCTCGGACTCACTCCCGAAGGGGTCGGTTCGTAGCGCCTGAGCACGGCGGTCTCTTCCGGTTCGGGAGCGATCGGGCCCCTGTCGATGGTCACCCGGGAGAGGTCGAAAACGGGAACCGAGGCTTCGGAATCGGCGAAGTAGAGGTCGGTCAAAAGGAAAACCGGTACATGCCATCGTTCGGCGATGTTGAAAGCTTCGGCACCCATGTAGAAGGCTTCTTCGTGGCTCGACGGGGAGAGGACCGCCCGCGGAAACTCGCCGTGGGAGGCGTGGACCGTGAAGAGGAGGTCGGACTGCTCGGTGCGCGTCGACATGCCGGTGGAGGGGCCGGCCCTCTGGGCGTCGACGATGACGACCGGCGTTTCAGACATCCCGGCCAGGCCGAGCGCCTCCGACATCAGGCAGATGCCGGCGCCCGAGGTTCCGGTCGCCGCACGGGTGCCCATGTATGATGCTCCTATCGCCATGTGGAGCGCCGCGATCTCGTCCTCCGCCTGTTCCACGGCGATACCGGCGGCCGGCCCGTGTTCCGCCAGCGTGTTCATTATCGAGGTGGACGGCGTCATCGGGTAGCCGGCATACACCCCTATCCCTCCCGCGATCATCCCGAGGGCGAGAGCTTCGTTTCCCGATACCAGGAGTCGATCTCCGGCAGGGCCGGGTTCGAAGGGAACCGGACGGATCTCGGCCGGATCCACCGTCAGCGACACCGCCTCGATGGCCGCGTGGTTAAGGTCGAGAACGTCCGGCGGAATCCGTTTCCCCAGCAGGCGCGTCACCGCGCTTTTCAGGGTTTCCGGTGCGAAACCGAGAATGGCGAACAGTTTCGCCAGCAGCTTGACGGCCGTGAACCTCGGCGCCGACGCAGCCCCGGGGCCGACGGCCGCGTCGAGAGCGAGTATGCGCGGATCGTCGCGGCCGTTCCGGTCGGTTTCGAGGCACAGGGCCCTGCCGTCCCGGGCGAGGCCGGAAAGGTGTTTCCCGAGGCCCTCGCCGTTGAGAGCCACCAGGAAATCGATCCTGTCCACCGGCGCAAAAAGCCGCTCGTCCGAGAAGCGGATGCTCGAAAAATTGTGTCCTCCCCTGATCCGCGACTGGTAGTCGGCGGATACGAAGACCTCGTATCCGAGCCGCAGCAGGATTTTACTTAGAATGGCCGCCGCGGACTGGACACCCTGTCCCGCAGCTCCGGCTATGACGATATTCAGATCCGCCATCGATATCTTTCTTTACGGCTGGTTGGATTCGGTCGCGTCTGAAGTACGCGCGGACACGGGGCGGATCCCGACGGAACCTGCCGCGTGTTCGCGGCGGGATGAATATGGTCAAAGATGACAGAGCTGTCAACTATCTAGATTTTCGCGGCTTATTTCAGGATTCTTCGAGGCGGTCATAACCCTCGGGATGGATGGGATCCTTTTTTAGAAATATTTCTCAATATGATTTGTCGCTATTGTGCACATTTTGCTTCAACGGAATTATCTGTTGTGATAATAAAAACATCCGGCACGGGGTTGCCGCATTCGGAGGAAGGAGCCTTGACCGCGGCCCGGGGATGCTCCCGCGGTGATGAACAAGCTGCCCTTCTGGAATGCCCGCAAGGCTCTCAGTTCGTCCGGATTTTCCTCTATTTCATGTTGTTTCGCGCGCAGCGCAAGCAGTTCGAGATGTCGATTTCGATCATATCGAGCTGAGACAGAGCGTATGACTTCCCGTTCGGACACCAGGGAGACTTGATGGAGTGGCCGATCTTCGAGATGCCGTTTATCGGGAACCGGATGCTCATTGCGCTCATTGCGACGGTGCACATCTGCATCTCCCACGGCATGGCGGTGGGAGGCAGCTACTTCGTCGTATCCCTCCATTACAAGTCGCTTCGCGAAGGTAACGAGCGCCTCGGCGAGCTCGCTTTCAGAATCCTGCGCGTATTCTTCATAACGACGACTTCCCTGGGCGCGCTCACCGGCGTCGGGATATGGCTCACCACTTCGATCGTATCATCCCCGACCATCGGCTCCCTGCTTCACGTCTTCTTCTGGGCCTGGTTCCTGGAGTGGCTCGTATTCGTCACGGAAGTCGTAACGATATTGATCTATTATCTTTCATGGAACAGGATGGGCCCGGAAAAAAGCCTGAAGATCGGCATCCTTTACGTGGTCGTCTCCTGGATTACCATGATGCTCATCACCGGCATCCTCGGAGCCATGCTCACCCCCGGCAGGTGGATCGAAACACGATCCTTCTTCGACGGGTTCTTCAACCCGAGCTACCTTCCCCAGCTATTGACGAGAACCTCCCTGGCCGCCCTTCTTTCCATTGCGTTCGGCTTGATCATCGTGCGCATATCAAGGGATTACAGGGATCAGTGGGAAAATGTCTGGAGGTTCGCGGGGAAGAGTCTGATCGTGATTGCACCGGTCTTCCTGTTCGGAGTTTTGAACTACTACCATACCCTCCCGCAGCAGATAAACCACCTGGTCTCCACCGCGATGATGACCACCGGTTACGCCGTATACGCCCACATCAGCAAGATGTATTATATCTTTCTCGTGCTCTTCCTCGCGGCGTCCGGCGCAGTCCTTGTGAAAAAACGGAAGGACTACCTGGTTCTTTCTTTCGTGCCGGTGATCCTGATGGTGATTTCAGTGGGTCAGCTCGAGCGGGTCAGGGAATTCATAAGGAAGCCGTTCACCATCCATCAGTACCTCTACTCCAACGGCATACGCCTGGATGAAGCTCCCTTCCTGTCGAAGCATGGAATCCTGAACTATTCGGGGTGGGCCGACCGCAGGGCGACCGAGAATGACCCGGTTCTCCGCAACGGTGAAAAAATCTTCAAGATGGAATGCTCGATCTGTCACACATACAGGGGCGTGAACGGCATCACCAAGAAAACGGATATCCTCCGGGACAGGGAAATCATTGAAAATTTCCTGAATACGTACAGGTATTCCCACCCGTTCATGCCGCCCTTCGTCGGAACCGACGAGGAGCGTTCGTTCCTGGCGGCATATCTCGACAATATCGTAAACGGTCGGAACCCGCAGGATATGACGGAGCTCGAATCGGAAGGAGAGCCGGAACCGGAGCGGGAAGGCGCGGAACCCGATCCGGAACCGGAGCGGGAACCGGAGCGGGAAACGGAGCGGACTCCCGGGGAGGTTTCCGGCTGACATGGATCTGATACCCATAGATTTCCCCCTGGCCCTGCCCGCCTCGATCTTTTTCCTGAAGTTCGTCCTGGTAAGCCTCTTCATAATTCACATACTCCTGGTAAACGCGATGATCGGAGGAGCTTTCGGGAGCGTTTTTCTGAGGATGCTGGGCGGTGAAGATCCCTTCTGGTCCAGGCTGGCGAGAGATCTTCTCGACACGGTTACCGTCAACAAGAGCATGGCGGTCGTTCTGGGGGTCGGTCCGCTTCTCGCCATCAACCTGGCCTACACGCGATTCTTCTATCCCGCGAACAACATCACGGCGCCGTACTGGCTTTCGATCATCTGGCTCGTGGCACTGGCGTTCCTGTCGCTCTATGTCTATAAATACACCTGGGATTCGCAAAGATACGGCATGGGATTCAAGTATTTCTGGGGCATCCTCGGTTGCGGGATTCTCGCGCTGGTGCCGCTCATCTTCCTTACGAACATCAATCTCATGCTTTATCCCGACCAGTGGAAAAATGTGGCGGGATTCCTCGATGCCCTCTGGCTTCCCAACGTATTGCCCAGGTATCTGCATTTCATGAACGCGAGCTTCGCGATCACCGGATTCTTCGTGTACGGATACTTCCACTTCAAGGGTAAGGGGGCGGGCGGGGATGCCGCATACTTCTCCCGGGCATCGAGACTGGGCATGAAATGGGCGCTGGTCGCCACGCTGCTGCAGACGATTTTCGGAACCTTCAACTATGCGACCCTTCCCGCGGCCGCGGATTCTCCCCTGGTGCTGCTCCTGATATGTGCGGCCATCTCGTTCGCGGGGCTCGCCGTCTTCCTTCTCCTTCTGAATCTCTACACGGACAAAAGGGCAGGCCCCTACTCGATATTCGTCGTCATTCTCGTGGTGGTCGGGGTGATGGCTTCGATGCGGCACGTTGTCAGGGAGAACGCCCTGGATATTCCCGAGGCGATAGCCCTCAGGAAAACGACGACATACAGGGAAAAGCTGGCTTTGTTCATGGAATCCTATTCTCCCGACGGAACCTCGAAGCGAACGGGCGAATCGGTGTTCAGGGAGGTCTGCACCGCATGCCATGCGATAGACAAGCGGATTGTCGGGCCTCCCATGCAGTACGCCATCGATAAGTACAGGGACAGCAGCGACGAAATGATCGAATTCATCAGCTCACCCAGAAAAGTGGATGAGGATTACCCGGTAATGCCGAAGCCGCCGGTAACGGATCGGGAAATAGAAATGGTGGTCGGCTATCTGCTCGGTTTGGGAACAGAATCGAATGGGGAAGAGTAAACCAGGAAACAACGCGTCGGGAAGCGGCCGGCTTCCGTTGATCTTTGCCGGCGCGACCGTGATCTGGATCGGCGCGATGCTCGCCGCCGCCGCGGGGGCGCACCTGTGGATACAGTACATGGCCGCCGAAGCGCCCGTGCAGCCTGTGCGGTTTTCACATACCGTCCATGTAAACGGGCTCAACATGGAATGCCTCTACTGTCATGTCTACGCCGAAACCTCCATCCATGCAACGATCCCGGAAGGGTCGGTCTGCCTCGACTGCCACGAAGGGGCCGGGATTGAACATCCCGAGGTTGAAAGAATGCTCGACATTCTCGAAAAAGAAGGAAGCATACCCTGGCAGCGGGTATACAGAGTGAAGGATCACGTCTATTTCTCTCACCGGGTTCATACCGCCGGCGCCGGTCTGCGCTGCCAGGAATGCCACGGGCCGGTGGAGCACATGACGGTGGCTGAGATGTCATCCGGCGCGGCGGCGGTCCGCAACACGATCGAAATGGGATGGTGCATCGCCTGTCACCGGAGACTGGGCGCGTCCCGTGAATGCATCACCTGCCACAAATAGGATCTGCGATGGGTGGAACCGGAATCGATAGAAGGAGCTTTCTGAAGCTGGTCGGAGGCGCGACGGCCCTTGCGGCGATACCGTCCGCAGCGCCCCGGGCTTCCCTCGCGAAGCTGTATCCCGTACTCGTTCCTGAAAAGGAGATAATTCCGGGAACGCCTTACTGGTTCGCCTCGACCTGCCGCGAATGCCCCGCGGGATGCGGGGTGATGCTCAAGACCAGGAACGGAAACGTGAAGAAGGTGGAGGGCAATCCGAACCATCCGGTCAGCCGGGGAGGGCTCTGCCCCCGAGGCCAGGCGGCTCTCCAGGAGGTGTACAGTCCCGGGAGGCTCGAATCCCCTCTCTTTATCGGGGGCGATGGTTCGCCGGCGCCGCTGACATGGGACGATGCGCTCGCGCAAATAAACGAAAAAACGGCGCCGGGAAGGACGGTGTTTCTATCAGGGCGTCTTACGGGCTCCAGGAGGAGACTCGCGGACAGGTGGCTGAAATCGTTCGGCGGGAGCGGCTCGGCCGTTGTGCATGAACCTCTGTTCAGAAAGGCGGCCTCCATCGCCAACAGGATCTGCTTCGGGATGGAAGCCCGGAACAGATACCTTATAGGCAGGGCGGACTACGTTCTTTCCTTCGGCGCCGACTTCATGGAGACGTGGGAATCTCCCGTCGAGCTCAGCAGGGGATACTCTGAGGCGCGCCGGTTCGACGGCGGCGAAATCGTGAAGTTCGTCCATATCGGGTCGACCGACACCCTCACCGCCGCCAACGCCGACGAAGAATACAAGGTTCCGCCGGGAAGTGAATCCCTTCTGATGCTGGCGCTGGCCCGGCTTCTGCTCGACGAGGACGGCGGCAGGATCGATCCCGTGGAAAAGGCCGCGCTGAAGCAGAGCCTCGAGCCGTTCAGCCTCGAACGGGCTTCATCCGCCTCCGGCCTGTCCCGGGAGCTTCTCACCGGCATCGCGGGGCAGCTTGCGAGATGCGGCAACCCGCTGGTCCTCTGCGGCGACGGCCTCGCGGCGCACGAGAGGGGAACCGAATCCCAGGTCTCCGCCTCAATCCTCCGTTTCGTCGCCGGCTGCCACGGAAAGACCGTTTCACTCCTTCCCCGGAACGATTCACCCGGAGATTTCCCGGGATACGACCTGGACGGCTTGATCGAAGATATGGAATCGGGCGGGATCTCCCGCCTTTTCGTATACGAAACCGATCCTCTGTTCACCTACCCCGACCGGGAGCGGCTCAACGCGGCGATGAGGCGTGTCCCGCTGAAAGTCGCGCTCGCCGCCACCATGAATGAAACCGCATCCGCGTGCGACTTCGCGCTCCCCGTGCACCACGCTATCGAAACATGGGGTCTGGACGAACCCCGGCCGGGTGTATTTTCCCTGGTGCAGCCCGCCACGGCCCCTGTTTCCGGCGCCCGCGCCGCCGGAGAGATACTCCTTGCCACGGGAAACGACCGGGAAGAGCCCAGATCGTTCGAAGATTTCATCCGTGAGGAGTGGGAGTCCGTGTTCCGGGCGGCTGGAAAAAGTGTTTCTTTCGAGGAGAGCTGGAAGGATGTTCTTCTCCTCGGCGGACTCTGGACGAATGCCGGGGATCCGCCGGTCCCGCGGCGCCTCGCCGGAACGGCTCACGATCTTCTCCGGAAGATCGATCCGCATCCGTCCGTGGAGCGGGGTTTAACGCTTGTCGTCAGCCCCAGCCACCGCTTCTACGACGGGCGGGGGAGCAACAAGCCGTGGCTGTGGGAGATGCCTGATCCCCTCACCGGAGTAGTCTGGGACACGCCCCTCCGCGTCCACCCGGAGCAGGCCGCCGGGAAAAGGCTCGCCGACGGCGACATCGTCAAAGTCTCGGCGAACGGCAGGTCGATCGAAGCCCCGGTTCTTTTGACCGGCGGTGTACATCCGGACGTGGCCGCGATCGATATCGGTTCGGGCCGCGCCGGAAATGCTGATACGGATGCCGACGGAACAGGGAATCCGCTATCCCTTCTTCCGGTGAAATCGACGGATCCTGCTTCAGGCGATACCGTGCTGTGCGTCCGGGACGTTATCCTGGAAAAGACCGGCCGGAAAAAGAAGCTCGTCCGGCTTCAAGGCGGGTATTCGCAGGGAGCTCGCGGTATAACACAGGCAATGCCGGTATCCGAGGCGGTCCGGCTTCACGGTGCGGGCGCACACAGGGAACATCACCACGAGCACCAGATCTATCCTCCCCATGAACACGGCGAATATTTCTGGGGGATGGTGATCGATCTCGACCTCTGCAGCGGCTGCGGCGCCTGCGTTGTCGCCTGTTACGCCGAAAACAACATCCAGGTAGTGGGGAAAGAGCAGTGCGGCGTCGGGAGGGAGATGGCCTGGCTCAGGATCGAGCAGTTCGAGGTCGGCGGACGGAAGATGTTTCTGCCGATGCTCTGCCAGCAGTGCGAGAATGCTCCCTGCGAGCCGGTATGCCCGGTGTATGCGACGGTCCACAGCAGCGACGGGTTGAACGTCCAGGTATACAACAGGTGCGTCGGAACCCGGTACTGCTCCAACAATTGCCCGTACAAGGTGAGACGTTTCAACTACATCCCGGTCGAAAGAGACGGGCTCCCCGAAAAGCAGCTCAATCCGGACATCTATATCCGCACCAAGGGCATCATGGAAAAATGCACCTTCTGCGTCCATCGTCTCAGGAAAGCCAAGGAGGACGCTAAAATCGAAGGGAGAGCGGTGCGGGACGGCGAAGCAGTTCCCGCCTGCGCCCAGTCGTGCCCGGCCGGCGCAATCACTTTCGGCAATCTGAATGATCCGGAGAGCGCGGTGTCGAAGCTCAAAAACGATTTCAGGGGATACTCGGTGTTCGATGAATTGAATACGCAGCCGTCCATAACGTATCTGAAAGGTTTGATTCATGGCTCCTGAAAGATACATGGATCCGGCCCTCGGCCCGGATGATATCAACGACAGGGTGGCCGGCGCTCTGAAAAGTCCGGGCGTGATCTTCTATTTCTTCATCGCACTTTTCGCGAGTTTCGTAGTTGTTGGTGCTGTCTGCCTCTATCTGCAGATCCACAGAGGTCTGTACATGGGCGGCATGACGCATCCCGTGGCATGGGGCATATATCTCACCAATTTCGTCTTCTGGGTGGGGATAGCCCACTCCGGCACGCTGATCTCCGCCATCCTCTTCCTCTTCCGCTCCAGGTGGCGCACAAGCATAAACCGCATCGCCGAGGCTATGACGGTTTTCGCAGTCGCCATGGCCGGCATTTTCGTTCTCAGCCACGTAGGGAGGCTGTGGAAGATATACTACACCCTCCCCTATCCGAACTTCCGCCAGCTGTGGGTCAACTTCAGGTCGCCGCTGAACTGGGATCTCTTCGCGATAAGCACATACATGATCGTCAGCACCACTTTCTTCATCGTGGGGATGATTCCCGACATGGCCGTGCTCCGCGACAGGTTCAGCGGCACGAGAAAGAAAATCTATTCCGTTTTCGCAATGGGGTTCAAGGGGACTCACAGGCAATGGCACCATTACGAAACCGCGTACCTGATGTTTGCGGCCCTCGCCACCCCGCTGGTCATTTCGGTGCACAGCATAGTCTCCTGGGATTTCGCCATGTCGATCCTGCCCGGCTGGCACAGCACCATATTCGCGCCGTACTTCGTGTCGGGCGCGATTTTCTCGGGGTCGGCGATGGTGATCACGATCCTGGTTCCCCTCCGGAAGATATTCCGCATGGAAGACATCATAACGGAGAACCACTTCAACAGGCTCGGTCAGATCATCCTTCTAACGTCGCTCATCGTGACCTACTCCTACATCACCGAGATCTTCATCGCATGGTACAGCGATAACCTGTTCGAGCAGGAAGCGTTCTATTACCGGGCTTTCGGGCACTACGGCGCGTTCTTCTTCCTGATGCTCGCGTGCAATTCGATAATCCCCCTGAGCCTTTTCATCCGCAAGGTCAGGACCTGCATACCGGCAATCTTCGTTATCTCCCTCCTGATCAATGTCGGCATGTGGCTCGAAAGGTTCGTTATCATAATCACGACCCAGGCCAGGGATTTCGATCCCTACAACTGGGGCGTCTACACGCCTTCACTCATCGAGTGGGGTATTTTCCTCGGAAGCTTCGGGGGGTTCTTCCTCCTCTTCTTCACCTTCGCGAAGTTCGCGCCGGTCATCGCGATCAGCGAGGTCAAGGGCCAGATTCACCACGAGAACCGGGGAGCGACCCATGAGTAGCCGGGATCGCAGAATAAAAGCCGTCTATTCGGATTATTCCGCTTTCATCGAGGCGGTGGAAACAGTGGCCCGGAGGAAGGGCGTGCGCGGCCTCGAGGTCTTCTCGCCCATGCCGCTCCACGAGATGGAGCGGATCCTGCCGCAGAAACCGAGCGGGGTGCGATGGTTCACCTTCCTCGGCGGTCTCACCGGGCTCTCTTTCGGCCTGCTCTTTCCGATCTACACGGTCCTCGACTGGCCTCTGATAACCGGAGGCAAACCGATTGTGAGTTTACCTCTCTTCATCGTCGTGGCCTTCGAGCTTACGATACTGTTCGGCGCGCTCGCCACGTTTCTCGGTCTCCTGGTCCTCGGAAAGATGCCCAGGCAGAATCTCACGGGATATGATCCCAGGTTTTCGGAGTGCTCCTTCGGAATCGTGTTCATTGCGGACAAGGGCGATGCCGGCGAATTCAGAAGACTGCTGGATAAAGCGGACGATTTCCTGGTCGCGGCTGCGGCCGGCAACGACGGGGAGAAACCTTCGCCATGAGTGAAAATCCCGCCCTGGGAAGAATCCGCGTTCTAGCGGGAGCGGCCGTCGTGCTGGGCGTTTTTTTCGCCGTGCTGGGCGGAACAGGGGACGCTCCGGTCAGGATGTGGCAGATATATCTCGTGAATTTCCTTCTTTGGACCGGGATATCGCAGGCCGGCGTCGTGCTCTCGGCTATCCTCGAAACGACCGGGTCAAGCTGGGGGAAAAGGGTCCAGCCGATAGCTGAATCCCTCGTCTCCTTCCTTCCGGTCTCGCTCGTCCTGCTGGTCCTTCTGACGCTGGGGTCGCGGCATATATTCCCATGGGTGTCATCCGTCGAAATCTCGGAAGGGAAGAAGCTTTATCTCAACCTTCCGTTTCTGTACGCCAGGAACCTGGGGGGACTGGGTTTATTGTCGGCGCTCAGCTGGCTGTTCGTAACGAAACGGAGACGCTCCGCGAGCGGCGGCGAGGCCCTGCGGCCGAAGGCTCTCGCCGTCGTCCTGCTGCTCCTTTACGCGGTGGTATATTCGATTGTCGGGTTCGACTTCGTGATGTCGCTCTCGCCCCACTGGTTCAGCACGCTCATGGGCGCATATTTTTTCATAACCTGTTTCTACACCGGGCTCGCTGTGGTCATCATCATGGCCGTCTTCGGAAGATGGCGACTTTTCCCCGCGGATTTCCTGACGGACAGGGAGTTCCACGATATAGGCAAACTGACGTTCGGGTTCGGACTGTTCTGGATGTCCCTGCTCTGGTCTCAATACCTTGTCATCTGGTACGGAAACCTGCCCGAGGAATACGAGTTCCTCTACGTGAGGTTCTTCGCCGAACCCTGGAAGTCTTTGAGTATCCTGATGGTGCTCTTCGTTTTCGTTTTTCCGTTCATCATCCTGATGAACAGGAGAGGAAAGACAGCTCAACCGGTGATCGGGGCGGTAGGGCTTCTGATACTGCTTGGCTCGTTTTTACACATGTTCATCCTGGTCGTGCCGTCTCTTTCGCCTGAAAGCGTCCCTGCGGGAATGATGGAAGTTTTTATTACTCTCGGTTTTGCGGGGCTCTTCATCCTCAGCCATCATTTCGGTCTGAAACGGATTCCGATCCGGGATGCCGAACCTTCCGCGGAAGCAGCGGCAAAGCCGTAAACGGGCTGTCGGTGCACAAGCATAATATCTACCATTGCCGTCAGTGGTCAGGTGTGCCCCGGAAAACAGAGCCACGTGGTTGGGCACATTATCCGAAACCTTCAAACACGGGTGATCGAGCATGAAAAAGTTGAATGAAATATTGATGAAACCCGGCGGGAGCGCCGAGATACTCATGGGCAATCATGCGCTTGTCCGCGCGATGATCGAATCGGGCGTTCGCGCGGTTTCGTCCTATCCCGGCTCTCCCACTCCCGAAATCGCCGCAGCCATAGCGACGATTCCGAAAGACGACTGTCCTTTCTACTTCGAGTTTTCGGTAAACGAAAAAGTGGCTACGGAAGTAGCGTTCGGAGCCTCGCTGAACGGTCACCTCTCGACGGTGTTCTTCAAGAGCGTGGGCCTGAATGTCGCCTCGGATACCTTCGTGCAGCTCGCGTATATGAATCTCCCCGGCGGAATGGTCATCGTGATCGGAGACGATCCGGGCGCCAATTCCTCTCAGAACGAGCAGGACAACAGGCACCTGGCGAAGCTCGCGTATATGCCCGTTTTCGAGCCCGCTACCGCCGGGGAGCTCTATTCGATGTTCAAGGAGGCCGCCGGGCTGTCGCGCCGGCTGCGGATGCCGGTCATACTGCGGTCCACCACCCATGTCTGCCACGCCAAAGAGAAGATCGAGATGGAGCCGCGGGAGATTGCCGAATTCGACGACACTCCCCGATTCGATCCCGGGAACGGCCCGTATATCCCGATAGCGTCAGCGGTTTTTCCGATGAAGCGGAGAGCCCTGTCCAACCTGGCGGAGGTAGCCGAATACGCTGAACAGTCTGCTTTCAACGTGATCGAAGATAACGGCAACAGGGAGCGCGGGGTGATCGTCACAGGGCTTCCCTACCTGTCCCTGAAGGATGTTCTGGAGGAAACGCAGCGCAAACCCGATATCCTGAAGCTCGGCTTGTCTTATCCGCTTCCCACGAACCTCGTCCTGGATTTCCTCCGGCAACACCGTGAAGTCAAGGTGCTGGACGAGCTGGACGATATTCTCGAGCAGCAGATCAAAACCTGGGCGTACGATCACGGGCTGAATACGAAGATCAGCGGAAAACTGGACATTGAGGACTGGATCGGCGAGTACACACCCGGAAAGGTCGGGGATGTGCTTCGCAGGACCTGGCCCGATCTTCTGCCTTCCAAAACGGAGAGACCCGCCCCATCCGTATCCATCGAGCCCCGGCCGGCGCAGATGTGTCCGGGCTGCGGCCACAGGTCCGCCTTCCACGCCATCAAACAGTCCCTCGGTGAAAATGATATCACCGTGGCCGACATCGGGTGTCATACGCTCGGTTTCCTCCCTCCTTACAACGTCGGGCAGGTCCTCCTCTGCATGGGTCACTCGAACGGAACCGCCGCCGGGCTGGGATTATACAACGAAACGCGGAAAATCGTAGCATTCCTGGGGGATTCCACCTTCTACCACGCGGGTCTGCCCGGGATTGTCAACTCGATATTCAACAAGCATTCGCACACCCTGGTCATAATGGATAACGGAACCACCGCGATGACGGGGCATCAGAACCATCCCGGGACAGGCCGCAATTTCTACGAGCTCACCGAGCGGCTGCCCATCCGCAAGGTGCTGGAGGGGCTGGGGGTGAAGCATATCGCGGAGGTGGATACATACCGGCAGGACAAGCTGAAAGACGCCGTCGTTGAGGCGATGGAGAAAGACGAATTCAGCGTGGTCATAGCAAAGCATCCATGCATGCTGAAATTCGCAAGGAACCAGCGCAGGCGCGGTAAACAGCTTCCGGCTCCGGTCGAAGTCTCCGGCAGGTGCGATAAACGGTATGTCTGCGTAAGTGAATTCGCCTGCCCGAGTTATCAGCTGGATGATGATGGAACCGTGTGGGTTCAGAAAGACCTGTGCATAGGCGACGGTTCCTGCATACAGACGTGCCCCGTGAAAGCGATCGAAGCGGCCAAAGGAGGAGCGGATGGAATCGGATAACCTGGATATTTATCTTGTCGGGGTGGGCGGTCAGGGAACCGGTCTTTTGAGTGAGGCTATCGTCAGGGCCGCCGATTACGCCGGACATGATGTAAAGGGAGTGGATACCCACGGTCTTGCGCAGCGAGGCGGCATGGTCGTCTCGCAGATCAGAATCGGGAAAAGAGCTCATTCACCTCTGATTATGGAGGGCAGCGCCGGCCTGGTGATCGCGCTGGAGCGGCACGAAGCGCTCAGAGGTCTGAATACCTACCTCAAAGACGGTGGAACCCTGGTCTACTTCGATGCGGTCTGGCAGCCTCTTTCGGTGCGCGTAAGGCGGGAAAGCCAGCTGGATCCCGAGATGATTTCGACGGAATGTGCACGCAGGAACGTCAGGGAAGTCAAAGTAGTCGCCGATGACCTGGAAGATGCGCGGATGCAGAATATCGCGCTTCTGGGGAAGATAGCACAGAAAGGGTTGATACCGGGGATAGAAGGTGAAGACTACGTGCGGGCTCTCACAGACCTTCTTGAAGGGAACCTCCTCGACAAGAACCTCGCTCTATTCAGAAAAATGGCAGTCAGTAATTAACCGGGGGTCTACCGGGTTATTTTGTGAGCACGATCCTGACGTCGGAACGACTGCCGGATACATTCAACCTGCAGATATAGACTCCTGACGACAGGCTGCCGCCGCTCTCGCTCACGCCGTTCCAGTAAACTGCGTGGTTTCCCGGTGAAAGGTGCCGGCCGTCTATCAGTTTCTTCACCAGATTGCCGCTGAGATCGAAAATCGTGAGATCGACAGGCGTCCTTGCGGCGCCGGGTACCGTGAAGTGGATGGTGGTAGAAGGATTGAACGGATTCGGACGGCAGAAAACTTCAGGTTTCTCGGGTTGAAGCGGGGTGTCTGTATCCTTCGTGACGCTCAGGGGATACTGCAGGGTCGTCGAAACGGCCAGGGGATTTAAGAAATTTCGTTCGAATTCGGGTCCGAAAGGCCCCTCCTCCTCACTTCTCGCGGGTAAATTGACGGTCCATATAAGCACGCTGTATCCGTTCATGTTGGTCACCTGACGCCCTTCATAGCCGGATTCGCCCCATTTCCAACCGTCGCCGGTATCGTTGCCTCCCACGTATCCTCCGTCGTTGTAGTATCGCAGCTGCTTCTTGCAGTCCATGTCAGAGAGATCGCTGATAACCAGCCATGAACCCGCTGTTGGATGATCGACTTCCTGCCAGGTCATCGCCGGCTCACGATCATTGGGGTTTCCGCCGCCGCCGCCGTCGATTATATCTTTATTGTAGAAAGGATCCGTTCCGCCGTTGTCATAATGGATCATTCCGGTCAACTCAGGGGAGAAATCGAAGAACTGTTTCATCGAGTATATGGAGAGGGGAATGATGCCCTTCAAAACCTGCAGCTCCACCACGTTCAGGGCCCGGTAATTCTTGTTGGTGAAAACGACACCGTCAATAACCCCGTAAAGCACCGTCCAGAAACGGGTTACATGACGTACAGGGCCGTCTATGGGCTGGACGTGCCTCCAGTCGATATCGATATCTTCTTCCGTCAACGGCTTCGACCACCTGAAGAGCCTGTTCCTGATTTTCGATCTGTCCAGCATGTTTTCACCGCTGCCCCCCCAGCTTTCCTTGATCGAGTAACCAGAGAGTATGTGCGGGAAATCGTCGTGGAGATCCTGAACGTAAGCGTCGGTTTCCAGGGTGTTTTCAGGCATCCCGCTCCACCTGATATAGTCGGTGGTATCCCGCGGTATTCCGATCGCCCGGTAGAAGTATGCCCAACCCCTGCTGTTCCCATCGGTCGGATCCTCGACTTCGACCTCGTAGCGCAGCGTGCTGTCCGCTCCGTCCAGCCAGGTGCCGGCATCCACTCGATCGCCGAGTTCGAAGCTCATGAAGACCACTTCGTCGTTACCGTCCAGATGCCCGAAGATTTCATCCCGCTTGAAATAATCGCCCTCATGATTCTTCTCGTCCACCTGGAGTACGATCTGTCGCCATTTTCCCCCGGTGAACGAGTATCCGTATAGCTCGTCCAGTGGAATGCTTCCCTCGCTGAGCATGGAAAGCGATTCTCCCGTGAACACAACGGGTTCATAATCGCGCTCCAGGGAGTTTCGCTCCAGCACGGCACTCGATGCAGCTCCTCCCGGTACCAGCGCAAGAAACGAAAAGAGAAGAAAGCTCGGAAAAGAAATTATTTCAGCCCTGGAAATCACTTCGACCGGTCTCCCTGCGGCAGGTTCAAGTTATTATGTCGCAACCGTCCGCGGAAAGTAAACGTCTACTTACACGGCAATACATCCTCGACGGGCTGAAGTTCCCGTATTCACAAGGGTTCACCGGTCTAAGTTTCTTGAAAAGGGACGAATTACTTGCCCGGAAGCTTCGCAATCGAAAGGCTCGAGCCCATAAGCCCGAGCGGGATAGCGCACAACATGCAGCAGGCGCTCGACACAACCAGTGAAAATGTTTCGATCTGCGAGCCGGGAGGGAGCGTAAGGGTGAATACGGCAAGTGCGACCGAGACGATAAAGAATAAACAGCCGATGAGTATCTTCTTTCTGAGGGCTGGAGCAGCAACTTTCTTGAATCTTGCTTTTCCGTCCAGGATTCCGCTGAAGAACGCCGCGGCAAGCGTAACAGGGAGAATCAGGGCCAGGATTTCAAATACCGTCAGGAGATCTTCCTTCACCGGGCCGTTCAGCATGGTGATTGCGATGCTGAACAGGAACAGGATCGAAGCGAATGCCTGGGGGAAATGGACCAGGACCGGGTGGATGTGTAGAGAGAGGATTCTTTTTCTCTCCGCTGAAATGTTTTCGGTATAGGACTCGAACACCTTCGCCGGCAGTCCGCAGGCCGGGCATACATCCTTCAGAGCCGACTCTTTCATGATGAATCCGCATGCTTTGCATTTAACCATCTTGACCATCATTTTCCCCAGGGTGAAGCATGAATACTTATGGTTCCTCTCCTGGCCGTTCCTGTTTCGGCATGCCTGGTACCGGCCAGGTGGCGGAACCGCCAGATTAGCACAATTCACGACGGGAAGCATATCGAAAGACGAGATCGAGCATTCTGCGCTGCAGGTCTTCTCTGCAATAGGGGGGGAAACAGGTAACCCGGCCGAACACATCATGCTGACACCGCCCTGCCGCAGTCCGTGAATCCCGGCGTTCGAATTTATTCGCGATGGCTGCCGGTGGTGCAGGTTATTCTGAAGTAAGTAATACAGTAATGTAATTTGATATTCTGAAAATGCGTGTTGCGCCTGTACTCATTGCCGATTATTCTTTGAAAAGATGACAACAAACCCAACAGGGGGAATTTTACCGGGAGTCGATATTTTGAAACAGCACCTGTCATTCACCATCCTGATCGCGCTGTTGCTCCTTCTCGGGAGTGCGGCGCCAGCAACGGCGTACAAGACAAAGAATGTGATCATCGTGGTAATCGACGGTCTCAGAGACAGCGAAGGTTTCTCATACGAATTCAAACCCGAAGAGACCGAGCACCCGTACCTGCCCTTCATCTGGAACACCCTGAAAAAGAAGGGTACGTCGTACATGGAGATGTACAATATGGTCTACACTGCCACCACGCCGGGCCATGTTTGCTTGCTCACGGGTACGTGGCAGCCGATAAGAAACTTCGGCAAACTTTACGATTATGGACTTTCGAGAAGCTGGACGCCCACTGTCTTCGAGTACGCCAGGAAGGAGCTCGGGTGGTCCGAAGAGAAGTGTTGGTGCGTGATCGGGAAGGCGAATTGCTGGGAAAACAATTTCAGCATCCATCCCCTGTATGGAGAGACGTACCGCGCAAGCCGCGTTCGGAAACCTGTCACCGGATTCATCCAAGCCGATTCCGTGACGGTGGATACCCTGTTCCAGGTCATGGACGTGGATCAACCATCCCTCGTGCTGGTGAATCTCAAAACGGTTGACTGGGCAGGTCATACCGGGAATTTCGAACTTTATACGGAGGCGATCCGGCTCGCGGACAGGGCGGTCGAGCGGATATATAATCGGATCAAGTCTGATTCAGCATATAACAGGAAGACCACGTTGATGATCACCTCGGATCACGGCCGGCACGATCCCGGGTTCGGCGACTTCCAGCATCACGGGGGTCTCTGCCACGGGTGTAAACACATACCCTTCTTCATGTTCGGTCCTGACATCAGGAGGGACAAGGAGGTCTATCGGCGCGTATATATGACCGATATCGCCCCTACCGTCGGGGAGCTCCTCGGCTTTGCTACGCCGTATGCCCGGGGGCAGGTGCTCGGCGATGAGCTACAAGGCTTCATACAGCCGGAGCGGTTCATAATGAAAGAACCGGACGTGGCGGCGTATGAAAACATGGCGTTCGTTGCCTGGTCGGATAACAGAACCGGTATCGACCAGGTGTACGTCGCTTCCTCCTTCGACGGCGGCGTCACCTATGACGATACGGTCCAGGTAAGCGAGACGGATTATTTCGCCATTCAACCGAACATAGCAGCGGACAGGAACGGCCTCCACGTTACATGGTTTGACTATGGCGGTGATCTGGGCAAGATTCAGTACCGGATGAGCCCCGATTACGGGTATACATGGGAATCCGAGCGGTTGGTGTTCGAGAACCGGCTCGAAAACGAATTCGGCAGCAAACCCGCAGGCACCTGGAAACCTCACATAATTTCCGAGGCAGACCGGTGCCTGGTCGTTTTACCCTCGCATCCTGATTCACTCAAGGCGTTTCTCACCGAAGATTCGGGTGAAACCTGGAAAGAAAGCCTTATCGATGAACATGCGAAGTTCTCCCGAAGCGTATCCTCATGCCGTCTCGGGAACGCGGTCGGCGCGGTATGGACCGACGAATCCTGGAAGGATGGTCAGAGCAACAGCTGGGAGATCTCGTTCAAACTGAGTGAACCGTTGGTCTCGGGATGGACAATCGAGCGGCGCCTAACCAGCTCGAATGCGTATTCTCTCTATCCGACGTGTTGCTCGAACGGGGTTGATTACCTGTTTGTATCCTGGGCCGATAATGAGAGCGGAATCTTCCAGATCCATATCGGCCTGAGCCCGAACAAAGGCGACTGGTTCAGTATAAAGGAAATAGTGACCAACAGCCCCGGCGGCGCCTGGCAGCCGAAGATCGTGTGGGATCAGGAAAACAATCTCATCAGGTTGGTCTGGATCGATTACCGCGACGGTCACGGCGAGGTTTACGAATCACTGTTCGACGGTATCGATTGGACCCAGCCGGTGCGTGTAACGACTACAAGCGGTAGCGTGAACAATCTGAGCTGTGCCGTCAATAACTCCGGCGAGGCCTTCCTCGCCTGGGAGAACGTGACTTCGACAGACTGTACCATCGGCGTATGCAAACGCTGACGATATCGCACAGCTCAATGAGGAAAAACAAAGTCGCCCCTCCCTGGACAGCCCCCGGACAGCACCCGAAGTTCGACGTTAAACTTGTTTCATCCTCGTTTTTCCTTCTTTCGAAAGGGTTCTCTCAGCACACGTAAAATCGATGCCTGGTTACTATTGGGAGATCAAAACGAAGTGTGATTCTGCTATCGCCTGAACTTCCCACGAGTAAGGAGGTTTGATTTTCTTCGCCGCTCGTCGTAATCCGGTCAACCCGGTGGATTCCCCGTGGTGGCATTTCAACGTGACAAGCGGTTCATCGGTTGATATTATTGAATCGCCACATCAATTTGAGTTTTATATTTGAACCGGGAGTCCGCCGTAAACAAGGCCGGTATTCACGGTGCGCCCGGGTGAATGAACCGGTGAAATCCGGCATGCATGCTGTACTTGAGTGAATGGCCCGGCGAAATCCGGTGCCGGGGCGCGGCGTTATACGCGGCCGGGCAAGGCAGGGGAAGAGATGGAATATGCCGGCGGGATACCAGCCGCCTTGATCCGTGCTCCGCTGCGGATCGTGAAGTGGCAGCTGTTATCAGATCATCCTGAACTCTGGAGCGACGAGAGGCTGACGCCCATCGAACGGGAACGGGGAGATCCTGACCCTGAAGGAGATGGCCGCGAAGATGGACCTCTCCCGCACCGACCTCGTGGTTTTGAGCGCCTGTGAAAGCGGTCTCGTCGGAGTCGACAGAAAATCGGACGAGTTTATCGGTCTGCCCGGCGGCTTCATCCGGGCGGGCGCCAGAACCGTAATTGCGAGCCTCTGGGCCGTGGACGACATGTCGACGTTGATATTCATGACCGAATTCTACCGTTCGCTGATCGATGAAGGATTCACTCCGTCCCGCGCCCTTCGAGAGGCGCAGCTTACTCTCGCTTCCCAGGAGGGGTGGCGCCATCCATACTACTGGGGCGGATTCAGGGTTCTCGTCTCGTAAATAATGTGGCGAATTTCCCGGGAGTCCGGTAATAATAGGTAGATACTTCGCGGAACCGGTTCGACCTGATGAGTACAAAGACTGTAGATCGCGATTCGAAGAAATACGGCGGCGCCGGAGACTTCATCCGCGCCCTCGAGTCGCAGGATTGGGAGTTGCTGACCACATCCCTGGTGGGCTACGTGGTTATGAGTGCAAAATTATACGGCTGGAACGTCGACAGCTCGGGCATGCTGACGAACGGCATGGCACCCGAAGATATCGCGGCGATTGCGGTGCAGAAGGTCATTTCCGGCGAGCGGAGCTGGGACCCGGTGCGGCAGCCGAAGCTTTACTGGGTTCTGGTCGGTGTTGCGAGGAGCGAGTTGAACCATCTCTACCAGTCATGGTCGAACCGCCATATAAAGACGCGGGAGCCTTCCGTTCTCGAGAGCCGGGCGGACGAATCAAGCGGCCCGGCTGGTGAATTCCAGGAGAAGATGCGGAAAAACCGGATAAGAGACGTAATGACCCTTATCCGCCGGGAGCTGAACGAGAAGCCGGATCTCGCCGAGATCTTCGATATGATCATGGACGGCACGTGGAAGTCCGGCGAAATCGCCGGGCGGCTGGGAGTCGAGGTAAAAGAGATATACAACATGAAGAAGCGGCTTCGGCGCTTCATCCTGGGTCTCTCCATAACCGCGGAGACGTTTTGAACCAGGCCGGGGAAATACACGATGAGAGACGAAAACGATATGGATAAAAAGGTCGGGAGGTTGCAGGCATCCCTGGAGGAGGCATCCCCCGAACGGATAGAAGATGCCAGGGCCGAGCTTTTCGCGGCCGGTCTCGATCCGGAGAAAACCTGGCGCAGAATGAACGGTCTTGTCCGCGATTCGATCGCCCGGCGGAAGCGGGAGGAACTGGTGCGCAGCGCGGCTTCCCGCATGAAGTCTTTTCTGAAAGAGATGCTCAATCCACGGTACATGCAGCCGGCGGCTGTGCCGGTGACGAGAACAGTTCCGCCGGCGGGTACCGAGGAAGACAAGAGCTGCGTGGATCCCGCCCTGATGTTCCAGGAGGCGGTGAAGCTGCTCAGGCTGAATGATTTCGCGGGGTCGCGCCTGATCCTCGAAGCGCTCCTCGCCGAACATGGCGAGAGCAGCGATTCCTCCAAGTATCGCTATACCCTCGCACATGCGCTCCTCGGTCTGCAGGAGTTCGATTCCGCCGTCGAGGTGCTGCTGTCGATCAGCGGCGAGTTCGAGGCGGCCGCCCTCGCGATCATAGAAGAAATCCAACCCCTCTGTTAATGAAACAAAATCCGCCGGCTGAGCCGGTGGTATAGTTCAGCCATGCTTGGAAAAGAATCAGGTGTACGCCCCGGTTGGCTTTGAGATCCCAAATCACGAAGCCGATCTGCGTGGTTCTCTTTTTGCAGCGAAGCGCAGGAAGCATATCATGTCCTGCGGGGGATGCAGGCCTGCTCGTGTAAAATTGTCAATCCGATTGACAATTTTACACGTCTTCCGAGCGGACTCGATTGATACACCTGAACGACCGGGGAGACATCCACCTTATAGAGGAATATATGATTCGGTTCCCTCCGGTAGTGGAATAAGTGACAGGTTCCCTCCGGGCTTAACTCAACCCGGCTCAGCCTGGGGTCGTTTACTCCGGCCATTTATAAAAGACGAACCCACCGATCCTTATCGATGGGCTCGTTATCGCTGGTGCCGCCTTTTGCGCTCCGTGCAGCTAGGCCTACTCGATTTTGAAAGTGAAGACGCTGGTCCAGTCGACGGTGGGAAAGATTCCCAGGTAACCCCAGTAGGAATATCCGCCCAGGGGTGCGGTCGGAGGAACATACGCCTGCGCAGGAACGGTCATTTCCTGGCCCGGCATCAGCGGGAAGGGATAAGGCGGTCTCGGTGTGCCGATGATCGGGAAGACGGTTCCGATCGGAAGTATCACATCCGCCCAGAACTGGAAATACTGAACCTGATCGGTTCTGTTGGTGATCGTAACCTCGTATAGTAGAACTCCTCCAGGATGCACTACGGGCGTGAGGCAGGATGTCGTAGTGGTAACTTCGGGATCCGTCTCATTCTCCCACCACGTCACCATGTCGTCCATTTCCGCCGTGGACAGGAGGTCGATGTCGCCGTCGTCGTCGATATCGATTGCCGAGATCGAGGACGCTCCGTCGTGGAAACCGACTACCTCTCTGTCGCCTTCGATGGAGTAGATGACTATTTCGTCGTCCCCGTGGATTGCCGCGGGAATTTCCACGTCCCCGTCGCCGTACATATCCTCGGCATCCACATCGAATGCGCGGTAGACATTATCATCGATTGTATTTTTCTCGGTGACCTGGTTGCCGTTGTTTCTGTACCATGCGATTTCACCGCCATCATAAGCCGCTGTGATCACATCGATGTCATGGTCGAGATCGAGGTCCTCGGCGATGGCCGCATTCGGGCCGTTGATGTCGTAGTCGATCTCCTCTTCCGTGAACTCGCCGTAGTCCTGCCGGAACCAGGCGACCTTGTCCCCGTCACGGCCGGTAACCAGGATGTCGAGATTTCCGTCGAGATTGATGTCGGCGGCGACGACCGAGCATGCATCATAGAGATTCGAGCTGAATGTCTTGGTGAAGTTCTCGCTGCCGTCGTTTTCCCACATGGCGACTTCATTGCCGTTATTTGCGGTGCCAAGAACGTCGACGTCGCCGTCGCCGTCCATGTCAGCCCCGTATACATCCCAGGCGAAATCGAATGTGTCGGTGATTATATGCTTGGCGGAGAAATATCCCGTGCCGTTGTTTTCATACCAGCAGATGATGTCATACGTGGTGCACGTGGCGAGCACGTCGACGTCGTCGTCGCCGTCGACGTCGATGGCGAACACGTTCCTCGTCATCGAATTATCTTTGTCGATGTTATGTTCTATGAAGTTAGGGTTCCCGTGGTTGTCCCACTGTTCATACCAGTTTACGTCGGATTGATCCGTATCGTGGTTGCACGCGGCGGCGACCACGTCCAGATCGCCGTCGCCGTCGATATCGATCGCCTGTGAATCGCGGGCTCTCACGAAATCCGCGTCGATGGTGTGCTCAATCCAGCCGTAAGATGCCCCGAAACTTCCCAGCGCGAGCAGAATCGCGCCGAGCCATGCTGCGAACCTCAAATTCGTTTTCATCACCGAACCTCCTTGGGTTTTCCCGTCCGGAAGGCGTTTCCGGCTTCTGTTTTCGGAGCGCCGGTCCGGGCATGTGTCTTCAGGTTATATTGCCGGGGTGGCCGGTATTTTCGCCAAAAAAAAATTCAGGCATCGTTCGGCGGGGGATGATTCTTGTTACCAGATAAGCTACAATACCGGATGCGCGGATTAGGCTGCATATAATATCGGCCCGAAGTGCTGGACCGGAGGGTGGGCGTCTGCCTGCCTTACCGGATGCGCGGATTAGGCTGCAATTTTCAGGAGCTGACATGGAAAAGGTCACGAGGATCAAGGTTCGCGGATATCATCTCGACTTCTACGGTCATGTGAACAACGCAAGATATCTCGAATTTCTGGAAGAAGCGAGATGGGACCAGTACGAAAAGCTGTTCGAATACGATTACTTCGCCGAAAAGGGGCTCGCTTTCGCTGTTGTGAACATCAATATCAACTACAGGCAGCCGGCGGAGCTGGGGCATGTGCTCGAGATAAAAAATCGATTCAAGAAATTCGCCCGGAAGAACGCCATCCTGGTACAGGAGATCTTCCTCGAAGGGTGCGGAACCCGTATAGCCGACGCCGAGGTCACCTTCGTCCTGGTGGATATCAGAACGGGCAAGGCTGTCGAGATCGACGATGAGATCAGGCAGGTATTGTCTCTTCGATG
Source organism: uncultured Gemmatimonadota bacterium (assembly GCA_964394085.1). Taxonomy (GTDB): domain Bacteria; order CAYMWF01; family CAYMWF01; genus CAYMWF01. Next base: position 31,204 of record CAYMWF010000023.1, read on the forward strand.
AGCCGGGACGCCGATTCAATACAGATAATCATAGTAGAAGTAGTAATTCCCGTTGGGCATCCCCCGGATATCGTATTCACCGGCCCCGTACACCGAATCATAGATTACTGTAAAGTCGGTTGACAGGAGGGAGAAACCGGTCACGATTCCCTCAATGTAGCCGAAGCATTCGACATATTCGGAAGTCGACGGTTTCCTCCTGGTTACCATCCCCTGGTAGAATCCTTCGCAATCAGGAAATTCGCTGAGCCCCCTGTAGCGCCCCCTCAGAAAGTCCAGGGAGAATCCCGCCCTTACGAGGTGCCAGTCAGCAGGAAAACTTTCACCTGTATTGATCGAATAGGAGCCGTGGTAAACCCCGAACGGAAGTTCCGAGTACCCGGATACATCGACGCCCAGGAGGTCCGACTCGAGCTCATAGTAGAAGAGGAGCTCCTCGGTCCTGATCTCGAGGAGCTGCACCAGCACCCGTGACTTGAAGAATGGGAAATATTCGGTGAAAACCTCTCCCTCATCGAGGTGCTCGGCTACGATGGGAATTCCGAACATCTCAATGTGGATGCCGACACCTTCGGCGTTTCCGTTTCCATCCGCCGAGAAGGTGGACAAGCCTCCCGCACCGAGATTCATCGGCAGGAGCAGCGGGAATATCAGGATACAAAGCAAAGTGTTTTTCAACATGTCATCCCCCTTTGTCCATCGAATATTCTCTACAGGGAGCATAATCAAGCTTCGAAGAGATCTTGATTCATGCCATGAGAAATACTTCCGAGTTCTTGAACGATTCATTTGCCAATATTGTTTTAAAATCTGAACAGTAATTCAGTATAGCATATTCTTCCTTTCTCAATCAATTTTATTTGAAATCGCGCGGGCGATGCCGCGGGGAGGTTTCAGGCCGAACCTGCCGAAGCGGTTGTGACGCTGCATCGAAACGGGCATTTTCATGATCCCCGGACCGATAAGCACTGACCGGACGCCCCATGGCACGGACGGGGGCAAAACGCAAAACAGGGGGTGTATGACGCAGAATAGAGGGCAGGGATGACGCACCCCTACCGGTCATAGACTAGCGGGTTCACTTCGCGCATGCGGGAGACGAGGGGCTCCCAGGGTTCGTCTTCGTTGCTCACCAGGCCGAAGTTCGAGTTTTCGCCGTCGAACCTTCCGAGGGGAGGCTCGTCCATGTAGGAGAACCAGTGGTAACCGACCTTGTAATCGGCCGCGAAGCTCGCCCTGGCGAAATCCTCGAAGAAATCGGCGCGTCCCTCCTGGTAGTTCAAGGTTACGAAAAACCAGGGGTACGGATACGTGTTGGGCAGCCCCGAATCGAAGGCGCGGACAGATGTTTCGCTCACGAGAACCGGCCTGCCGGTAAGAGCGTGATATTCTGCGAGCATGCCGCCGGGATCGGTCCATCGAAGCCCGCCGCCGAGGGAGGCGATCATACTTGCCCATATCGGCCAGACCTCGTAGTGGTTCACGCTCACCACGTCGCAGTACGGAGCGCTCGCCTCCACCACGGTGGCTGGCGTGATCCAGCTCACGAACCTGGAACCCAGTATCAGGTGGTTGGGATCGGCCGCCCGGACCGTCTCGTAGCAGTAAGAGAAATAGTGATCGGCCACGTGCCCGGCGAAATCGGCCCGGTCCCGTTCCTGGGCCGGGGTGACGGGGAGAGGGGGCGTCCACCGCATGTCGTAGAGGTCGTCGAAGGAGCGGATCAACGTGAGCCAGCGTAAATTGAACCATTTCACGTTATTGTTGTAGCGGCTGCGAAGAAACTCGACCAGCTCGATCTTGCCTGGAGCATCGGGCTCGAAGGAGAAATAGACCGCGAACAGGTCCCGGTGCCCCCTCCAGTCCGCGCCCCATCGGAGTTCGTTGTCGAAGAAATACCCTAAGAGATAAGGGTCGTCGACCAGGGGCGGCACGACCTCAGCGACCACCGACTCTGCATGTTCGTGGAACTCGTCGCCGAAGTAGTCGGGAACGGTTCCTTCCTCCCAGTCGGCGCCGGAGAGATTGAGCGCGGTGGTATATGCGATTTCACCGGAAAACAAGGACGGATCGGACCATGCGCCCAGGGTGTTGAACCCCCAGTCGCGAAGCCGCGCCAGGGTCACGTCCGCCCAGGCCTCCTCGGAGCCGTAAAGATCCATGATATTTTCATGGTATGGGCTGTAGCCGAGATCGGGGCAGTAGTATCCGTCCGGAGTTACGCAGGTCACGCCTGAAGAGTAGAACGGAGCGCCGTCCGGGTCGTAGAGCCACCATCGCGAACCGTCGAATCCGACGGTGAAAAACCCGTCCGTGCTGAATGCGGGAACAGGCTGCAGCAACAGGATTGCGGCGATGAGGAGTGGTATCCCAGGTCGTATTCGGGTCATCAGAGCCTCCGAAGATAATGGTTACGACCTATTATAGCACACCGGTCCGGATGCTGCATTGCGTAAGCGTATGAAACCTTTCTGCGGGACGTTGGCAAAGCTTATTCCGGGGAGTCTTTCTTAGCGGATACTCACCGCCGGCTGCAGCCCCAACAGTTATCGTCGATCCGGGGTCATTCCGCGATGAATGATTACCCACGTGAGAAAAGTTCAATATTTGAACAGACAACAGGGTCCGGCAACCGAAGGCGGAGCCGCCCTGCCTTGCATAAGTGATTACATAACAGGGTATAACCGATCTGGCGATTTTCCCCGCGTGGAGAAAGCTCAGGTTTCGGACAATTCCGGATGAAAGCGTTCGCTGTCGTTTCCGGTATGTGAGTTTTCCTCACGCGGAGAAAACGCAGGAATCGGACAATTCCGGAACAGCCCCGGAACGGTCGGATCACCTGCGGGATTCGTCGATCATGCCGTTGTCGTAATGCCCCCGCAGCATCGCAGGAACGCCCTCATCGTCGAACACCACCTCGAGGCGGAAGTAATCCACCTTTTCGAAGCGAAAGAGGGTTTCAGACATGGGGATCGCTTCCATCGCCGGGTTATTGCCGCGCTGGTACACGAGCCTGCCGCCTTCGAAGGTCAGGACCCGGTCTTCGTAGCGGCCGGCATACGATTCGAGGACGGCCGGAGCGATCTCCGCCGGCGTCAGCGACGCGGCGAGCCCCGCGATGGCCCAATCCAGTATGAAGGCCTCTTCTTCGGTCACCTCGTCCCGCCCGCGCAGCTTCTTCAGGGCCTCGAGGTGCGCAGTGTCGAGAGCGTCATCGGCCGGCACCTCGATGTGGGGCGTTACGCCCGAACCTTCCCAGTTCGTTCCGCTGACCGGGTTTATCGCTCTGCCGAAGGGAACGATGGCCTGGATGCTGAGGGTGGGGAATAGACGCCCTTCCACCGGGTGGGCTCCTCCCCCCGTGGTTTCCCCGATGATGGTCGCCCTTTCGAGGTTCTTCAGATTGTAGGTAAACTCTTCGGCGCCCGAAAAGGTCCTGCTGCTCGTGAGAACGAAGAGGTCGGTATCAGTCATACGCGGACCTTCCACGTGGGCGGCCGTCCAGAACTGGCGCATCTCGTCTTCTTTGCGGATGTAGAAACTGTTGAGATGGGTCGGTTCTTCGAGAAAATAGCCGGTGAGAAGCTGGATGAGGCTCGGGCTGCCGCCGCCGTTGTATCTCAGATCGAAAATTATGGCGTCGCAATAGGCGAGGAAATTCATGGCCGCAACCGCGGTGGCGCCGGAGAGGGACGCGTCGGGGAACATGTCGAGCCGCAGGTAGCCCACGTTGCCGGGGAGGATTTCGATCTTCCTGAAGTAGAAGTTGCTTTTCTGAAGCATTTTCAACTTCACCGGGAAGACGGCATCGGGATCTTCTTCTTTCTTAAGCTCCTCGATTTCCCGTTGTGTGACCGCATGGATCGACACGTGACGGTCATGGCAGATTGTGCGCAGGTCTTCGGTCAGGGTCTTCGCGAATTCGGGTAATGTGCCTGTGTCGTCGTACTTCCCTTTCCGAAGCTTTTTCCTGATATGCTTCTCCATTTTTTTCGCGACATCGGGAAAGACATAAATTTCGTTGTAAGCGGCCGCCACGGAGTCGATGATCGCCGCTTTCGATTCATCGGTCAAGGTGGGGAGGGTTTCCTCGCCGGGCGCCTTGAGGCGGCCTTGAGCGGACGCGTCCGTGCCGGCGAAGGATACAGCGATCCCGATTATCAGGACGGTGGTAATTATCACGCTTTCGTTCAGTCGATCGATTACTCGTTTCATGATTCTTTTTTCTCCTTACGGTTCCGGTTCCGGCGGGGGATCGATATCGGGCTCCCCTGTGAGCGGGAGCCTCATCCGTATCGTTTCCCGTTCGTATCGAATCGCTTCTTCACCCGTTTTCTCGACCGTCACGAAGCCGAGCGAGCGGTACAGGGCGCATGCGGCGTCCAGCAGCGGGCTCGTGAGGAGCTCCAGGGCGGGCACGCCGCGGGCACGGGCGCGCCTTATCGCTTCTTCGGCGAGGATGCGCCCGATTCCCCTGCCGCGCGTTTCCGCGCTCACGCCCATTTTCGCCAGCTCGAGATCGCCGTCTCCGGCGGGAAGCAGCGCCGCGGTGCCGACTATCCGCCCCCGCCAGCTGGCGAAGAAGATGTCGCCGCCCTTCCGGATGATGGTTCCTCCCGGATCACCCAGTATCCGATCATCCTCCGGTTCCACCCTGAAGTATTCCCTCAGCCACTCTTCGTTGAGCTCCTTGAACCACCGGTCGTAGACAGGCCGGTAATCCAGAATTTCCACCCGGTTCTTTTCCCGGGAAGAATTCATTGCAGTCATAACCCTGTCGAAGATGCTTTCGCGATCAAGAGCATCCTCCAGTGAATCGAATGTCGCGAGGAGGTTCACTCCCGAATCTTCGATCAGCTTTTCCGTCTCTCTCCTGATAGTTTCCCAGACCGGTTGAAGGCGGGTCACGGTTTCCTCTCCAACGGGGCTGAGCGAGACTAGACGCCGCCGTTCATCGTCAGGGTCCTTCCGCGAGTCGACCAGCCCGTGCTCTGCCATGGCCGAAGTTATTTGATTGATAGCAGGATGCGTCATACCGAGGATGGCGGCGATTTCCGTAACCGCGAGGGACGGAAACCGGGAGAGGGTAAAAAGCACCGGAAACCACCGCGGCTCCACGGAGGTTTCCATCTTCCGGTAAAGCCTTGACACATCGTTGTATAGCCGATCGCTCAAACGCCGGAGCCTGCTCGCGAAAGCCTGGGCTCCCATTTCACGCATGCTGTCCATGCTTTGCTCCCCCCCTGTCCGGGCTGCGTTTACATTAATTACGTAAGCACTTACATAAATGTTCCGAAATATCAAGTAAAAAATCCGCCGCGCCGTTGAAACGGCAATATTGATCTTTTTCCCGCTTTGATTTGGCCGGATTCGGAACGCGGAAAACATAATCCATATAAATTGAAAGGAAATTCAATCAGGGGGTATGTTCCGTATCAATTCAGTAATAACACGGCGCGGGTAACATATTCCCTTTGCTTCAGAAGAAGGAATTATCTGATCACCGACGAGCAGACGGGTCCGAGAAATGCATTATCCGACCACTCCGACTCCCCCGCTCCGAGCCTCACGGCGATTACATCCAGACCGGGCACGATATAGAGTTTTTTCTCGTTGGCTCCCAGCGCCATGTAGGTGTCCGGAGGGGCGTCCGGCATCCAGTTGCTGCCGGTATTGAGCCACCATAGATATCCGTATACAGGTAAGAGTTCCTGTGACTGGCTCGTGGATTCCTCGACCCAGCTATCGCTTATAACCCTGCCGTCTTCCCACCGGCCGTCCCGCAGGAAAAGGTATCCGAATTTCGCAAACTCGCGGGCGGATGAAATTATGCCCATGTAGGTGAGGGTGTTGCCGGCATCGTCCGACAGCCACGTGGTTTCCCGCATGCCTATTACATCGAATAACCTGTCTTGAGCATAGTCGGCGGCCTGCACGCCGGTCGCTTCTTCGATCACGGCTGAGAGCACCTGGCAGGCGGTATTGCTGTATACCCAGACCGTTCCCGGGATATGGTCCATCTTACGGTTGAGAGCGTAGGCCGTCTGGTCATACCTGCTCGGCAGAATGAAATAATCCGAAATATAATCCCAGTGAAGGCCCGAAACCATCGACAGGAGATCCCGGATGGTCACATATCGATGAAGGGAGTCTCTCCATTCGGGAACATAGCGCGCCACCCTGTCCTCCACGCTCGAAACCGCACCGTCATCAATCAGCATGCCGATCACCGCGCTCGACAAGCTCTTGGTCATTGAAAAACACTGCTGCCTGCTCTGTTCGTTCCAGCCGCTTCCATACCATTCGCCGACGATGTAACCGTTCCTGATGACGATAACGGCTTTCGATCTGTTTCGGATTGCATATTTAAAAGCGTCTATCAGGATGTCCCGATCCATTCCCTGTTCTTCGGGAGTCGATACGGCCCAGTCGTCTGTAGGCCAGGGAGCTTCATCTTCACCGCCGGCCAGGGCGGGAACTCCAGCAAGCGGGCAAGGCCCGATCTGAAGCACAGCCGCGACGCAAAACAGTAGAAACAACGGTTTTATTCGTTTGTTCATAATCCCCTCCATTGATACTGACTGAATTATAAGATGTTTCCACAGATGGATCAAACCGTCAAGCCTGCAGCAGGGGTTGTCTGTTGCAACGACTTTTTCCATATGATAGATTTATTCGATTGAAATCGAAGGAGGAGGTTACAACCAGTTAATAATTCACGCAAATTTATGCTTCCCGGTCTGCCGGGAAAGGGATGGCGTGGAGTTGTGCGATCTGTTCCATTCATTGCGTGCGCGTCATCTGCTGCATATTTTGCCCTCCATTTTTTCGCTGACGTTACATTACTGACCACATGGAAACATCTTCAATGGGGGACCGGGGAGGCATGGAGAGCCTTGATGGCTCACGGTCTCCTGGAGGGGGTCGCCAGGCCGGGCCTTTACACGGACTATGAGGGCGGTTCCCTGCTGGCGGCGTTCTACCTGATGCCGTTCATCGCGTTGGGTGGTCCATCCTTCTTCGTGCTGAGGGTCGCGGGATTGGCGATGTCGACGTTGGCCTACTTCTTCTTCGTCATCGTTTCGTTCAAGTCGCTGCCCCGTCCTCAGGCGTTTTTCGCTTCTCTCCTGTTCTTTTTTCCACCGGTGCATTTCTACTGGCACTCGATGGCTGTGTACGGGGACCATCGCTGGATGCCGGCGGCCAGTTTTATACTGTTTCTCGTCTTGTTTCGCCTGCTGGATAAGGGTTCGGGACGGATCCTCCCTTTCTTCGTCTTCGGTTTTTTTGCGGGGCTCTCAATCTTCATGTGTTTCGCCATGGCCTGGCCCGTCGTTTTGTGTCTCTGGCTGATCTGGATCAAGCGAAGAAGCCTCTTCAACGAACCTGCGGTAAAGAACGTGTTACGTCTGGGAGTGTTCGCTTTATGTATCCTGGTCTGGGTCCTGGTGCTGCCGGATTTTTTCCTGGAAGTGGATCTTACGACCAGGACATTGGATGAGCGCTTATTCGTAAACCCGTTTTCCGTGGAATATCTGATCTCGTCGGCCTCCAGTCTGGCTGAAGCGATCTTCGAGATACTTCCCATCTCTCTGTATCCCGTTGCCGCGACTGCGGCGGAATGGTGGAGAGACTGGGTCAGGATCTTCGTTTCGCTGACGGTCGTTTCCGGGCTGGTCGCCGTCATGTGGCACGACAGGAAGATTCTGGCGGGATGGTCTGGAGCGACGTTCGGCCGAGTGCCGGTCGCCGAGGAGAACTCTGAAACGCAGATTCGAGGGAACCTGCCCCTGATTGCAATCATCTATTGTGCCGGGCTTGTGTTGATCTATTCGCTGGCGCGATTCAGGAGCACGCCGCTCGAATACCTCGAACAGACATACCCGATGATATTGCTTGCCCTCGCATCGATTCCGGCAAAAATACCCGTGCGATTCAAAACGTCTGGATACTTACCGGGTTTGATCGTCTTGATAACCTCGATATCAACCTATTTCGCGTATACCGGTCCGGTTCGCCTGGAAGAAGCCGTCAGCCATTCGCACTATGAACGATATACTTCGGGAATGGGCGAGTTGTATTTTGCCGACACGAAGGAGGAAAAGGCGGCGATCGGGCGTTGTAAAGTCTTCGAGAACCCGGTCGATTTTTCACAGTGCGTGGACGGTGTTCGAAAAGCGGCGTCTTCTGTGCCGGAGGATGACGGTAAGGAGCGGAAGAGCTCACCCGGAAGTATCGAGTATGAAGAAGCGGAGAAAGAGGGATTCGCTTACATATATTGGAAGGTAAAACGTGGAATAAACGACTTTCAGTTGGGTTCTCCCCTCGGTATTAAAAAGGAGATCTCCAGACAGGGGCTCCAGGCCGAAGGTCGGGTCTTCATGCTGATACCCGGAATCGACAAGTATAAAGATCTGAAAAAGTTTAAGCCGGAGATCTGGATCGCCGGTATCAGGACGACTGAAGAGACGGCAAAAAGACCTTTGGGGGTTGACAGATTCGAGAAAACCTCCGTCCTTGTTTTCAGAAACAAGGGATGGGAAGACTTCGCCCCGGTAGCGGACATATGGGAGGCTGCCCTGGATCGACTTTCAACCCAGGGAGGTTCGCCCGAAGGTTCGATGATCTTCTGGTTCCCGGAGGAAAACCGGCACGGTCCCGAAAAAAAGGGGGGGCCGGTGGAGGTGTGGGTACCGTTTACGCGGACCCTCTGAAAATCAGTCTGCTTTCCGAACGATCTTTTAGCGGTCGTTACCAGTGCAGATATCGCAAGCCGGCAGCGGCGGTTGAATTACAGCGGCGGTTGAAGGAAGAAAAGGATGTGTGGAATCTGCGGGGTTCTCGGCCTGGGTGTCGAGTTGACAGATGAGAATAGACGCTCCGTACACGGGATGGTCGCACTGTTGCATCACCGGGGACCTGATTCGAGCGGCGTCCACGACGAGCAGCGCATCTGTATCGGCAATACACGGCTGAATGTTCTCGATCCGCGTCCCGAGGCCGATCTTCCGATGTCCAGTCCCGACGGCGGGATCTGGATCGCCTACAACGGCGAAGTCACCAATTTCAAAGAGCTGCGAAGGGACTTCAACCTCGATTCGACATACAACTTTCGAACCACCGGAGACACCGAGGTTCTGCTCGCACTGTATGAGCGCATGGGCATCGATTTCGTGCGCGAACTTACAGGGATGTTCGCCTTCTGCCTGTTCGACGGACGGAAGCAAAAGGCCTGGATCGTCCGCGACTTCTTCGGGATCCGACCCCTGTTCTTCATGCGTAAGGGGGATCATCTCTGGTTCGGTTCCGAAATCAAGGCGTTTCTCGACCTCCCCGGCTTCAGCGGCGAAATCGATACGGAGGGCATCTGGGATTTTTTCACTCTCGCTTATATCCCGGGCGACCACACGCCCTTTCGCGACGTCGAAGAGCTGCAGGGGAGCGAATGGCTTGCCGTGGATCTCGTATCCGGAGATGTACGGCGCGAAACTTATTACGAGCTCGACTACAACCCCGACAGCGGCATCAAGGAAAAAGATGCGGCTGAAGAGTTGTATCACCGGATGCGGGACAGTGTCCGCCGCAACCTTATCAGCGATGCACCTCTCGGCCTTACTCTCTCGGGAGGTTTCGATACCAGCTCCATCCTCGCTTTTACCAGAGACCTGGCGGGAGACAGGGAGATCCATACCTACTCCGTCCGCATGGGGGATAAAAGCTTCGACGAGAGCGGTTATCAGCGGCTTATGGCGGAACACTGCGGCACAAGACATCACGAGATCTACGTCGGCCCGAGAGAGGTTGCGGACAGTATCGTCGATCACATGGCCTTCATGGACGAACCCAGCGGTGACGGCGCCGCGGTTCCAAGCTATCTGCTTGCGGCGGAGGCGACCCGGGATATGACGGTGCTGCTTTCGGGCGAGGGCGGCGACGAGACTTTCAACGCATACGAGACTCATCTCGCCTGCAAGGCCAGGCGGCTCTATCGTATCGGTGTTCCGAAACCGCTTCGATGGATGGTCCGCAGTATTGCTCACGGGCTGCCCGTGCGTCACAGTAAGCTCTCGATCGACTTCCTGGCAAAGCGATTTACCCAGGGTGCCGAGCTCGGGGTGGTCGAGTCGCACCTGTTCTGGCGGTATGTCCTGACAGGGGCCGACAAGAAGCGAATAATGCCGGATCTCGCCGGACTCCGGCCGACATGGACTGTCTTCCAGGATATGTATGACAATCTAGACTATGAGGATCCCCTGGATCGAATCTCGGTGCTGGACATCAGAAACTACTTCATTGCCGATCTCATGGTGAAGAACGACAGAACCTTCATGGCCCACAGTATAGAGGCGCGTTTTCCGTATATGGACAGGCTTCTGCTCGATTACGTCTCGAAGATACCTGCCGGGCTGCGGATCAAGGGGTTTCGGCGACGGCATATTCAGAAGAAGGCCGCCCGGGGAATCGTACCGGCTGAGATTCACCGGCGGGGCAACTTCGGTCTGGAGATGCCGAACAGCGCCTGGCTGGTTAAGGAATTGCGGGATCTCGCGGAAGCTTACTTCACCCCTGAGAACATTTCACGGCTCGGTTTTCTGGATCCGGATGGAGTGCTGGAGCTTTGGCGCGAGCACCTGAATCGCCGGGTGGACCACGGCCGCGCTCTCTGGTGCATGCTCAACCTGCTTATCTGGTACGACCTCTTCGTTTACTCGAAATCTTTCAGGCAGTATCTCAAGCAGCCCCGGTCAACAGATGAATAGCGGGCGAAGTTCTCAGGAGGCAGCAGGCGGTTCATACTCCAAAGAACTGCTCGCTGCAGAGAATGCGTCGTTCCAACGGAAACCAGCGAGCCTGCTGCGTTCGGCGGCGCCCCTGATTATCAGCACCGTTCTGCTGGGCCTCATCCTTTGGCGATTCGAGGGGTGGGCGCTCCTGGGGAGCGCCGAGATTCCTGTGCTTCTTCTCGCCTTCGCTGTGGCGCTTGCGCTCAATTGCGGGCTGGGCGGCGTGAAGTGGTGGTGGGTTACCCGCAGCCTGGGGCTTCAGATACCGCTCAGGCGCATGCTGCCGATCTGGTTGGGCCTGCTGCCCATGACATTTTTTACACCTTTCATGTCCGGCCATCTGCTTTACCCCGTGGTGCTCGGAAGGGTGGAGCGGACGGGTGCCTTCGCTGCTGCAGAAGTGGTCATCTTCGACAAGGCCCTGTCGCTGATGTCCACTTTCGGGCTCATTGCTGCCGGACAACTAATCCTTCCCAAGGGTCATCCTCTGCAGAAGGAGTGGATATTTGTCCTCGCATGTATCGCCGTCTCAGCATATTTCCTGGACCGTCCAATCCTGAAGATCTTCAATCGATTCCGCTTCGTTCGCGAACGCTCCCGTCTGCTGCGCAATCCTGTCCCCTGGCGCCGGAAGCTTGCCCTTCTCGGAGTAGGAATGATTTACCAGTGTTCGGATGGTATCAGCATGGCTCTCGCCTGCTCGGCCCTCGGACTCGATATCGACCCGGTAGTCGCCGTTGCAGGCTTCCCAGTGGTGCTGCTGCTTTCTTACTTTCCCGTGACGTTTTCGGGTTTCGGGCTTCGCGAGGGGCTTACGGCGGGTTTTTTCAGCTGTGAACTGGCCTGGGATGAGGGCGTGGCGGCCGGTTTGCTCATCGATTTGTTCGAATACGTGGGACCCGCCGTCTTCGGACTCGCCGCCCTGCCCTGGCTCCTGCGCCGGATGAGACTCAGGGGCAGGCAGCTCACTTCATGAGTTGCTCTGCGTAGCGGGGACGAACCTATGGTTCACGATTGAAGAAACGGCTGTACATCCATTCCGATTGAAAGCAACCCTGTTTGCGGTGGCAGGAACAGCGAACGGTTGTCAACCGGTTGACAACCACGATTTCTCCGGCTTCAACCTCTTCACGAGGAGCTTCTATCCAATTGGCGGATATTGGGTTTCAGCAGCATGAGAACCAGTATCAATATTCCTATGCAGGTTGCAACGAGCCCATGTATGAAACTGCCGGGCAGATATGTCAGAGTAATTTCACATGGAGCACGGGCCGTTACTGACAGCAGCCCGAAGTGTGACGAAACAATCATGGAATCAGGCTCCGACACCCGCCAGTCCGATGCGAAATTCTGGTTGACCACAAGCATTCCTTCACCTTCTCCACTCACACTGTAAACCAGCCTGTTCGGCGTCCATTCAACCAGTTCAACAGAACCGTCTCCGAGCCATCGCTCTTCTCCGGAGTAACCGGGATCCTCAACCGCGCGAAGCGAATTCGAGAGCTTGTAATACGATAATCCCGGGTTCAGATTGCCGAAATTCAGAACAGGGCAAAGCGAATTGGCGCCGTGCCATTCCCGGAATTGACGGAATGTAGAGAAACGGTCGAATTGCGGCCATTCCAACTCGTGCATCTTCATCTCAAGATATATACTTGTCTCATTCAGCCCCGGAACCACTGCAAGACAGCAAACGGCGATGCAGATAAACGGGCGTGTTTTTCGTGCATACAACCGGCCGGTGATTCTCTCAAAGGCATTGAAGACGGCGTCCAATCCTATAGCTGCGAAAACCATCAGCAGAACAGCAACAACAGGCAAACCGCGTGAAGGATTATGAAGAGTATCCAGCAAGGGGAAAATGTGCATCAGGCCAACAAGGGAAAACCCCTCCGGACCTTCCGCGAGATTCAACCCGCCCGCGAAAAGTCTCTGAGGCGTCAGATTGGATCCCAGGCTGAAAATCATGAAAAACAGGAAGCATACTCCGTACGGCCAGGCTTTGCGCCAGGCCCCTGCGAATCCCAGGATCGAAAGCGCTATTATTACAGGGCCGATATAGCCGACGCTCTCCCACTGGTAGTCGGTTGAAGTGTTCCATGCAGTCAGGGCGTGAACCAGGCTGGGCAGGGTGAAGGAGTAGCCTGTTTGCACGTTCGATTCAAAACCTTCTCTTCCGTAAAGAACAGGCACGAGTTTTACTCCGGCGATAAGCCCGGTTACCAGCGCAACCCGGATCAAACTCTTCAAAGAGTTTCTTCTTTGACGGGTAAATACTCTGGAAAGCGCAATTATAAGCAACAACCATCCCATAAAAATGAAATGATAGTTATCGGCCATCAGTAACATCTGCGCCAGTACGAAGGAGAGGAGCGCCTCGAAACGCGCCGAATCCGGGAATCTCAAACCGGCTACCCTCGCATATGCCCAGAGTCCGAGCGGCAGAAGGCTGATCCCCATAAAATTGAACCAGCCGTTGACAAGGTATACAGGCATTATATTAGAAGAAACGAAAGCGATTCCCGGCAGAATCGCAGCTTCCCGACTTGCTCCGAGCTGACGCGAGAGTAAATAGAGGCCCAGACCGGCAAATCCGGAATAAAGCGCGTATTCAATCAAGACGCCTTTATAGACATCCAGTAGAAGCCTCAGGAGAAAGAAAGGATGGAATGTCTCCGTCAAGGGGGTCGAGGTCAGACTGAAGCCGCCGAGAGAATATGGATTCCACAGGGGAATCTGCTGATAGCGGAGGATTGTTTCCCTTGCCACGGACGGAAAGAGATTCGGAAGGAAATCTGCCTCGCCCTGCCATTCGCCGAACATGGGAAGGGAGTTGAACGCAATAAGCGCATAAAGGGAAAAGATCAGCGCAAGTCTCGCAAATCGTCGATGCTTCCGCACATTCGCCGCCTGACAGGACCAATTAGTTGAAAGACTGTTGCGTTTCGGCAAATATTTACCTCTCAATTGCCGGTCAGGAGGGGATCCGGGAAACTCTTCTTCAGTTCCGTGAGCAGCACTGAGATATCACCTCGATATACGGTTGTAAGAGTCGTTATACCCTCCTTTTGAAAGGAATATACGTGGGCGCGGGGGGGCAATGCAAGAAGTATGAAAGCGTGTGGGTGTTGCTGCAGATGACGATCGGCGAAATTGTTTGGTTGAAATTTTCTTGACAATGAAAAAGTTTTATCGGGAAGTAGATACTGCACAGCACTGTACGGATAGCAACCGGAAACGGGGGATGGAGTCTCTACAGAATCAATCCTGATGAAGATGGAAAAGGTTGCATGGTCGAATCCTGCACCAGCGAACCTTACGGCTGCACCGAACGTACCGTTGAAGAAGGTTCCATCAGGTTAAGAGATATTCCGGATGATGGCTCTGTATCCGACGAAGCTGTTTATACATCAAATCAAAAAGTCGACGAAGAATAGCTTCAGACCTGTCTCCGGCGCGTCCTGGAGATCACGCCGATGTTGCGGGGGGCTCGGGATCAGTATTCGAGATTTCAGAATGGCGGTTATAAAACGGGCCGGTCACAGCAGTATCGTTATCCTGGCAGCCATGTTTGTTTATGCGGCATGCGCCGTCGCAGGACCTTGGAACAGCGACAACGGGCTTATTCTTAAAGGGACGGTTGTCACCATGACCGGCGAAGAAGCCGTTATCGAGAACGGACGGATTCTGATTCTGAATGAGCAGATTGCGGCCATCGTTGCGGAGGGGGAGCCCTGGCCGGCTGATGTCGATCCATCCGGCGCTGTGGTGCTGGATACAAACGGTTACATATTTCCCGGGATGATCAATGTTCATAATCATACCGCATACAGTACATTGCCTCTGTGGGAAGCGCCCGGACTCTACCAAAATCGGTACCAGTGGATGGAGGACGAGAATTATAAAACCGGTATAAGCTGCCCGAAGACGCTCCTGAACGGCGGCGACTATTTCAATCTCGCGATCGAGGTTGCTAAATACGCGGAGGTAAAGGGGCTTGTCGGAGGGGAGACCAGTATTCAGGGAGCCTCGAATATCGAGGGCGTAAACGACATGCTGATCCGCAATGTGGAAGCCCGGAATTTTGGCCGGGCCAAAGTGCTTCAGCGCTGTTTGAGTATTGAAGATAACGAATGGCAGAAAACCGTGCCGGCCTTTCTCGCCATGGCGGATGACGGTATGGTCGATGCCTGGATCGTCCATCTGGCTGAAGGGGTCGACGCCGATCCATCCCTGAATGAATTCAAGGTGCTGACAGAACTGAACATGCTCCATGACTGGACGGTGGTTGTTCATGGAACTGCACTGACCGAAACTGAATTCGAAACGATGGGCAGCGCCGGCGCGGACCTGGTCTGGTCTCCCCTCAGCAACTTGCTGCTATACGGAAAAACCACGCGAATCGATCAGGCTGTCAGCGCCGGCGTGAACGTCAGCTTATCCACCGACTGGAGCCCCAGCGGTTGTAAAAACCTGCTGGACGAGCTGAAGATCGCCTTTGAAGTCAACATCTGGTATGGGAGAACATTACCCGGCTATCTGCCCCTCGATGAATACACCCTGGCCCGCATGGTCACCATCAATCCCGCCCGTGCTCTCGAGTGGGACTCCTGGCTCGGGACGCTGGAGGTGGGAAAATATGCAGACTTGATGGTGATCGTTAAGCCGGATATGGCGACTACACCCTATCAGGCGCTGATTGCCGCAACAGTGCGTGACGTGGTGATCGTAATAGTGTCGGGCGAGCCGCTCTACGGGGATGTCTGGGCGATGCGGGCCGCCAAGGGATCCGATATGGAGTTTATTTACTCATCGGCCGGGTTTGAAAAGGCCATAGACTTGACCCGTGACGGCAGAAAGAAGGGAGAACAGACCTGGGAGAGTCTTACCGGGATTCTCAGACAGGCCATGAAGTTCGATCATGAGCAGATGCACTCTACCTTCAAAGTCTCATCGACCGCGGGATGGACTCGTGAAGAATTCGACGCCTGGTTTGAATCCGAGTTCGGGGATGGCGTGACTCCCATGGATCTTGACCCGGTATTTGCTACCGATGATCCGGGATTTTTCCGGCGAATTGCTACATCATCCAACGCGTCGCTGCCTTTCGACCTGCAGGCGCTTTACTATTCTTCCTTGATGGATTACCCCGCGGCATCGGAATGTTCGGGGCCGGATGAAGTGGACAACGATTCATGAAAGTAAGGCCGATTTTACCCGAAGCCTGGTTTTCTAAAATCAACTCGATCCACATTTTCTTCTTTTCATTATGCTTCCAGCTGTATTTTATCCTTTTTCGTATCAACAACTCATTTCTCTACGGAGACGAATTCCTCTATACATTCCTGGCAAGAGAATTGAGAAGCGGGATCTTTTTCTTCGATTTTTCACCATCCTTCATGTTCCCGATTCTCCTCGCACCCTTTCCTCTGGATAATTTTTTCGTTCTAAGATGTGTCGCCGCTGTCATAAACAGCCTTTCGATCGTCGTTTATTTCAAGCTGATAAGGCATTTCGGCTACCGGACGGCGAGCGGTTACAAAGCAGCCCTCCTTGCCGCTGTTTTGCTGGCGACGAACAGATACATGACTAAATACGGTGTTTTCCTGTATACAGAACCCCTCTTTCATCTCTTTCAGTTTCTGGCGCTCTACCAGTACCTACGCCTCTTTTCAGAAATAAAGAGCCCGCGAAGGTCCTATTTCGTTGTGCTGGGCATTTACTGGGGGTTGATGGTTCTGGCCCGGTTTTCCGGAATCGTCGTCATCGCCTTCTCCGTTCTATGGATCCTGGCAAGAAGAAAACAGGTGCTCATCCCCGGTATTTGCCTCGCGTTGTTTACGGCATCCCTTCTCATCCTCCCATATGTCGTCTTTTTCGATGGCGCGAAAATCCTCCCATCGATTGCTTTCATGGGTGCAACTCCGGAAGCGCTCGAGGGTCTCACCGGAGGGGGTGAGCGCTTCACGCTTTTTTTCATTTCATCGCTGCTGCACAGGGCGTTCCCTCTTAACGTGCTCAATGTTTTCCTCGTTGCCACGTTTCTGATATCGATACTGATACATATCGCAGGCAGGACTTCCGATGAACTGGTGCTCTTCTCGGTACCTGTTATATTCTTTTTTGCACCGCTCCTGATGCTGCTTCCTCTCTACAGATACAGCGTTTTCTATATACCCTACATGATTATCGCCGTTTCCAGCGCCGCCTGCAAAGCAAGGAATCCACTGTTCGGATGGCTTATCGCTGTAATGCTGGTGCCATATATCTACACGAATTCATTCTACGAACCGGCTCTCAAGGGAACTGTAAAAAGATTCGATTGCAGAGGAGAAGCGAATTGCCAGGATGTCAACACCTTCCGTCTCGAATCGAGCTTATGGAAGTTAAGATACCTTCCGCACATGTCGCAGGCGGAGAATACCGTCGAAGAATATATCTTCTACATCACACCAGAGGCGGAGTTTGAATATCTTCTCGTTTTGAACCTGGATGACTACGGGATTTTTCGATGGGACGGTGAGTTGTTCGGGGACTACCGGAAAATCTCAGGCTTCAACTACATTTATAAACTACCTGGAAGAACGGAACCCGGGAAGGAGAGCGTAATGTATATCCAGGTAGACAACGGTGCAAGGTATGGCGGCATTTCGCAGTTGATCCTGTGCAACCGCCGGTTTCTCGATGAGCAATTCGAGACCACAGTAATCGAAAACGCCGATTTTTTTGAATCGTGACAGGGCTCTTCCCGGATTGGCTTTTCCGATGGTTACCGCTTCAGCAATATTGAGTTCCCGTGGTGCATGTAGAAGATTTTTCTCTGCAACTGCAGGATTACTCACCGTATTCCTGCTCAATATTATTCTGCTCGAGGTTGTCTTGAGATGCTTTTTCCCGCTCTGCGAAGCAGACCTGCATAAACAGATCGTCAGGCAGAACCTTCCTGGTCTGCAAGAATATGTTATGTATGAAAGGAATGAATTCGGGTTCCGCTCCCTTTCCATGAAGACTGTGGAAAAACCCCCCGACACTTTTCGAATAATCTGTCTAGGAGGATCTACCACCGACCAGGCGACCCAGAATACTGCAGACACATGGTCGGCTCTGCTCGAGAAGAAGCTCACGGAATCATACACCGACCTTGGAGTCGACATTGAGATTGCGTCATGGGCCGAGAGCGGGGGGCCTATCAGAATGCGCAGGCAATGGGCTGAGAGCGGCATCCTCCGTTATTCACCCGATATGGTGATAATCCTGGAAGGAATAAACGACATGTGCTTCCATGGAGGGCCCGGGTATGGTTATTCAGGTTCCCCTGCCGATGATGGAGATTTGTTTAACGGAATGATGTATTCGGTTGTTTCAAAGAAAGTTCTCGAACATTCACAATTCTATCTGAGATTGAAGATTCTCGACCGGAGGTTGAAGAATTATCATAAGCTCGCCACCGGAAAGGCTCTGGAATGGCACAGCAGGAATCTTCCGGAAATGAGAGAGGGAACCAGGCGTCTTCCTTACGTGGAAAATCCTGTTCGAGATCCGGATCCTATCCGGGAGTTTTCCGACGAGCTTTACGCCCTGATCCTGTTCCTGACGGGAAACGGGATAGAGGTGGTCGTTCTCGGTCAGCCGGTGCTCTGGAATGAAGCGATGACACCGGAAGAGATGGCTGCGATATGGTTTCCGGTATACACATCCGATGGAAAGGTCAGAACGGACGGCGCCTGGCTTGGCCGGGAGATATCAAGATATAACGAAGTACAGAAACGGATTGCCGGGCATTTCGGTGCGACATACGTGGATTTGAACGGCAGAATCCCGAAATCGCTCCAATACTTCTTCGACGATTGCCACTTCACGGACCTGGGAAGCGCCAGGGTAGCGGAGGAGCTCTTCCCGCTTGTGAAAGAAAGAGTAGATGCTTTGATTTTTCCTGAAACAGAATGTATGAACTGATACGTCCTGGAGAAAACCGCTATATCGACCGGAAGAAGCCGGGATGACGAAGTAATGACCATGGTTGCGCGATTGACAAGATCGGTTCATCGGTCTATTTTTTTAGATGTTGAGAAAGCGTACCTGCCGGAAGGATGAATGTGAAATCAACGGATACCAACTTACAAACTGAGGCTGGTGTCAGCATCGTGATCCCGGTTTTCAACGAAGAGAAAGCCGTAGTCGAGACCATCGAAGGCGTGCGCAACGCCATGGACGGAGCGGGTAATTCCGATTACGAGATCATCGTCGTTGATGATGGATCGGTTGATGATACTCCGGATCTCCTGCGACCTCTTGATATAGAATTGATCACGCATTCTTTTAACCGGGGTTACGGGGCTTCATTGAAAACGGGCATACAGGCGGCAAAATATGAGATTATCGCAATAATAGACGCCGACGGCACATATCCGGCAGAAAAGATGCCAGAACTGGTCGCGCATATGAGGGAGCATGACATGGCCGTCGGTGCACGGACGGAAGCGGATGCGAAGATACCTGTGCTTCGCAGAATTCCAAAGCTGTTCCTTCAGCGATTCGCTTCTTATGTCGTCAAGTATCCGATTCCCGATCTGAATTCCGGACTGAGAGTTTTCAGAAAGAATATTGCACTCAATCATCTGCATATCCTGCCTTCGGGTTTCTCGTTTACCTCAACCCTCACCTTGCTGATGATCGAGAACAGTTTCAGGGTCAAATATATTCCTATCAATTATTACCTTCGCCAGGGAGATTCGAAGATACGCCCCTTCATCGACACGGGCAGCTTTTTTTCGACGGTTTTACGCACCTCGCTGTACTTCTCCCCTCTCAGGGTTTTCGTACCTGCGAGCGGTTTCATCTTCCTGTTAACGCTCCTGAAATTTCTATACGATATCCAGTACCGGCCTCTGGGACATATAGTCATATCTCAGACGGTAGTCCTTCTGGGCCTTGTGGCCCTGCAGATATTCATCCTCGGACTCATAGCCGACCTGATTGTGCGTCGAACGAGCTCGCAGAGATAATGCTGAAGATTACGATACTCGGAGCGGGACCCGCCGGTCTCGCGGCGGCCTGGCGCCTTTTCCACCGGAAAGACATCGACACGGAGATTACGGTCGTCGAAAAACTCGGCACCCCGGGAGGCGGATCCGGATCCTTCGAAAAAGACGGGCTTTTTTTCGATTTCGGAAGTCACCGACTGCATCCGGGCTGCAGGCCCGATATCCTGAAGGATATCAGGCATTGTCTGAATGAAGATCTGCTTCTCCGCCGCCGAAACGGACGCATCCGTTTCAAGAACGGGTATTTGAGATTTCCGCTGTCGCTCACGGATCTGGTTTTTCACTCGCCGCCCGGCTTCAAATGGAGGATTGCGCGGGAAACGCTGGCCGGAGCGGTCGGGAGAGACATCGGGAGTCAGGCGACATTCAGAGATGTCCTGCTTTTCCGAATGGGGAAAACCCTGAGTGAAGAATTCTATTTTCCTTATGCCCGGAAAATATGGGGGCTGGAACCTGAACTGATCTCCGCGAAACAGGCCGAAGCGAGGATGGGACCGGGAGGAATACGTGGGTTTACAAAAAAGATATTTGCGAGGATGGGGACGGGACAGGCCGGAAAGGTATTCTTTTACCCAAGGAAAGGCATAGGGCAGATTTTTGACCGGATCGCGAGCGAGCTCGAACGGCTGGGTGTAAGGATCCGTTATGACGCAGAAGTGACGCGGATCGACCACTCCGGCGGGCGTGTCACCGGAAT
Source organism: uncultured Gemmatimonadota bacterium (assembly GCA_964394085.1). Classification (GTDB taxonomy): domain Bacteria; order CAYMWF01; family CAYMWF01; genus CAYMWF01. The sequence continues at coordinate 51,729 of CAYMWF010000023.1, forward strand.
CACCGTGGAAGGAAAGTCGGGACCGAAACAGTTTGAATCCGATCTTGTATTAAGCACGATACCGATCCAGCATGCCGTGGATCGCCTCAACTCTCCGGTGCGGAATGAACGTTGCGGCCGGCTGGAACCGCTGACATACAGAGCCCTGACGCTGCTTTATATGACATTCAGATCGAGCCGGTTCACCGAATTCGATGCTCACTACTTCCCGGAAGAGAATTACTGCTTTTCCAGGATTTCCGAACCATCCGTATATTCAGATACACGACATCCGGATAGCCGGACGGGCATATGCGTCGAGATTCCGTGCGACATTACCGGAGATCCCGTCCTGACGCCCGTTGAAAAGCTGGCAGAGAGAGTCATGAAGGAGATGAGAATGGCCGGCCTGGCACACGGCCTGGAACCGGATTCGGTGTTCAGGGAGATCCTGCCGTTTGCATATCCTGTGTACAGGCTCGGGTATGAAAGCAGTTTGCATAGGGAGCAGGAGTTTATCGAAGGAATCGATGGGCTGGTGACTCTCGGAAGAAACGGCCTTTTCACGCACATCAACATGCACCATTCGATGGAGATGGGATATGATGCCGCGTCTTGTATCCTTCCCGACGGTAGATGGGACGGAGATATGTGGGAACGGTGCAGAACCGGGTACGACGCGTTCGTGGTGGAAGATTGAATGGCGATCGATTTCAAGTTCAAAGATTTTTTTCATCCTCTGGAAATTCTAAGACTCAGGAAAGTCTTCGAACGCACTCAATGGCTTCCCCGGGAGGAGCTTCTTGATTACCAGGCTCGCCGCTTGTCCGTCGTTCTCGAGCAGGCTTTTAAGAACGTTCCCTACTACAGGAGGCTTTTCAGGGAGGTCGGGTTCGAACCCGCTGATATCCGGGGAACCGCGGACCTCGACAAGCTGCCCCTTCTTACTAAAGAGGCGGTAAGGACGAATTTTGAAGATCTGACCGCCGGTGATGCATCCCGTCATTCTCCGCGCCTGTATACGACGAGCGGCTCTTCCGGGGAGCCGCTCCGGTTCTACCTGGACAAGCACGCGAATGCTCTCGAATTCACATATTACCTGAGACACTGGAGTTGGGCCGGATACTCGCTTGGAACACCGTTCGCTGAGCTCGGAAGCCAGTTTTTCCTGAACCGATCCGGGTTCGAGAAAAAGGTTTTTTCCTACCAGCCTCACCTGCGCAGGCTGATGCTCAACAGCAGCATGCTTTCAGTGACGCATGCGGGAGAGTTTGTTGATTCGATAAGGAGATACAAACCGAGATATCTCAAAGGTCTCGCTTCTGCTCTATATTTTCTCGCCGTGATATTGAGAGAAGCGGGTTTCGATGATCTCTCCTTTTCCGCAGTATTCTCGACAGGCGAAGTTCTTATTCCGCTTTACAGATCAGAAGTGGAATCGTTTTTCCACTGTAAAGTTCTAGATTCATACGGCCACATGGAACGCACGGCGGCGATTTCTCAATGCCCGCATGGGGGCTACCATATCAACTCCGATTACGGTCTCCTGGAGTTGATCGCTTCCGAAGACTCCAGATCGACGGAACCCCGATATCGGGCCGTGGGAACTTCGCTCTATAATATGGCCATGCCGCTGATCAGATACGATATCGGCGACGAGTTCGAGCTTTTCAAGGAGCCGCAGGAGTGTCCGTGCGGCAGAACACTTCCGCTCGTAAAGAAGATACACGGCCGGAAGGAAGATGCGATAATCACTCCTGACGGACGGTTCATAACATCGCTTTTCACGGTTCCTGAATATGTGACCGGCGTCGAGTTCGTGCAGTTCATTCAGGATACCGAACGGTCAGTAGAGGTGAATGTCGTTCCCGGAGTAGAATGGAGCGGGCGGAATGAAAGCGAGCTGCGGCATTTTACCGGGAAGATGCTGGGTCCGGAAATGAATTTGAAGATCAGGACCATATCAAGGAATGAGATCAAAACAGACGCATCGGGCAAGCGTAGAGTGGTGATATCACTGATAAAAGGGTCGCACAGGTAAACCGCCTTCCGAGATCGATTTGAAGAATCAACCGTTGCTATTCCGCCGGTGCTGAACTCCGCCTTTACGGGGACTCCTGATTTTGTTAGTTTCATCAGGATGATGCCGGTATTTATTTTTAAACACACCTCGATCGGCGAGATATTCCCCGGGGCGTCCCGAAACCAGGGCTCCCCGGTTTTTCTTTGAACCGGAAGCAAGATGGACATAAGGAAACACTTCATCAGATCCTTCGTCAATCCGGTCATCTGGCCCTATGTCAAAGGCTCTTCCCGCTTTCGAATACTGGACCGGATGCGCGAGGCGCAGTTCGACAGCCTCGAGGTCAACAGGAGTCGTCAGGCAAGAGCCCTCTTCAAGCTCGTTCGCCACTGCGACCGGAATATCCCTTACTACTCCCAAATCATCAGGGACCGCGGAATCTTTTATTCCGAAGAGACAATCTTCGAGGATATCAGGAATTTCCCCATCCTGACCCGCGAGACGGTTCGAGAGCGTCTCGATGATCTGCTCTGCAGCGACATGGTCGGGAAATCGAAGAAGAACGCCTCCGGAGGAACCACCGGCGAACCGGTGGTCGTCTATCAGGACCGCGGGTACGAGGACCACATGGAGGCCGCCCGGAGCCTGGTTTTCTCGTGGGCCGGCAGGGATGAAGGCGATCTTCTGTTCTACCTGTGGGGTTCGCTTCCGGATATCGCCGAGTCGGAGAGACGACTTGACCGATTCCTTCTACGCTGCTTCAAGAACACCGAGGTTCTTGACGCGTTTCGTCTGTCCGATTCAGACATGTCCTCCTATGTCCGCATTTTGAATAAGGCGCGGCCGGGAGTCATCGTCTCCTACCCTCAATCCGTTTACGAACTGGCGAGTTTCATCAAAGATCGCGCTCTCGAACTCTACAGACCTCGTTCGATCATTACCATTGCGGCTACTCTCTTCCCGGAGCAGCGTAAGATGATCGAAGAGGTCTTCCGGTGTCCGGTCTTCAACGTATACGCATCCAGGGAGACCGGTTTTCTTGCCGCCGAATGCCACCGGCACGAGGGTCTCCATCTCAACCTTTTCAACCAGTACGCGGAGCTCCTCGATGAAAACTTCAGACCGGTCACGGAGGAGGGTTCCCTCTGCCGGGTTCTCGTGACGCAGCTCAGGAATTACGTGATGCCTCTGCTGAGATACGAGGCGGGGGATACGGTGACCTTCACCAACGAAACATGCTCCTGCGGACGAGGCCTCCCGCTCGTAAGGCATGTCAACGGACGCATCGTCAACCTCTTCACCAACAGGGACGGCGCCAGGATAGACGGTGAATATTTCACGCATCTTTTCTACTTCGAAGACTGGGTTCGGAAGTTCAGGATGATTCAGGAGTCGACGGATTCGATCGTGATCGAGATCGTTCCGTCCAGCCCTGGTGCGGAACATACTTCGTTACGCGTGGATTTCGATCGCCTGGAGAGGGAGTTCTCAAGGGTGATGGGGCAGTGCAGGTATACATGGAAAGTCGTCGACGATATCATTCCATCGGGGCCGTCAGGCAAGTATATGTACACCATATCCAAGGTAAAACGATGAGATCGAGTGCTGTAGTATACTCGTATATCATCCCGTAAAGTATGTTTTGGAATGAAAACAGAATCAGGGCTGATGCACCCCTGTCCCCCGTAGTGCGGGACGAGCTGCTTCACTTTCTGAAAAAACGTTTTCTGATATGCCGATCGATAATCTGGTATGGCTCGTCCCGGAGAAACCAGGCCACCTTTTACCGTAATTCGCAGCTTAGCGACTGCGATTTCCTTGTCGTATCCTATCTCTCTATCTTCTACGTTCACATCTTCACCAGCAAGGCGGCCTCTTATCATTCCGAAAAAGGTCTGATCAGCGTCTCTTTCATCACTCCGACCCTGTTCGGGAAGCTGAAGAGCATCAGCATGTTCGAGGTTAAACATAACGGCTTGACGATTTCCGGCGAAGATCTGATCGACCGATTAGGGCACATCGGGGATTCACTGCCGCGCTGGGACGGTCTCAGGCTGTTGTTCTACATGCTTCACGAGCTCGCATTCATGCCCGAATCCAGGATCGAGCTCAAGGCCGACACCGCCGGGAGGTTCTACAAGCTCGTGAGGGTTTACCTCAACATAGCCAGGGCTTACCTGGTCTTTCATGGCTGCTACCACCATGACTACGAAGAAACCCTCAAAAGGATTGAAGGTCTCGAGGATCAAATCGGTCCTGAGCTGTTTCCGAAGATAGTTCGAGCGTTATTTTTCAAGCTCAACAGGGAACAGGATAAAATAAACCATATCGACGTATCCGAAGCCAGGTCAGACCTTTTATCATCACTGTCCCGCCTCCTGAGAGTGTATCTCGGAAACGAGCTGGATCCGGTCGAGAACATTTCGATCCTGAAAGATAAAAAGAGAGCAAGCCCGATCTATAATATCCTCTACTCGTTGAGGATGTCGTTCGAATTTCGCAGGCCCGTCGTCAAACCGCGCGTCATTCTGAAACTCAACATCCTTCACCTCAATCAGATCATCTACCTTGCCCTTCTCGGAAAACACGACCAGGCTGAAGGCGAGTTCGAACGGCTTTTTTACATCGACTACGACATGGACAACCTTCGAAAGCTGACCTATGCTTACGCCCTCAGGGCCATAGCCTCCGATTCCGAACTGCTGGACCGAAACGGTTGACCCGGTTTTTTCACGCAATGAATGAGATTTATCGAAAAATTCGTCACCGCGATCTGGACGCCTATATCGAACTGCTTCGCAGCGGTTTCTCCGAGGGGCAAGCCTCCGAAGATACGCTGGACAGCCTGATCGAATCCGCGGTCCTGTACAAGCGTTACTTTTTCATTCTGAAGTTCCTTTCGCAACTCAGTCCTTTCAAGACCATCGTTCCCGATATCTTCGTCTGCGAGGTGGACGGCAGAGCCGTTGCTTTCAAGGCCGTTCGCCGCGCGGCAAGCCCGGAAGGACCTTACTTCGTGCTTCATGAGACAGTGGATCCCGCTTTTCGGAATCGAGGAATCGGAGCCCGGATGCGGGAGTATATCGAAACCTCCTTCGATCACCGCACCGACAACACCATTCTCTGCAAGGTAAACAGTAAAAACAATGTTCAGATCCACAGGTGCAACAGCCGCGGCTATACGCCGTACGCCCGGGAACTGGGTTTTCTTGTCGAACTTTCCGATCTTTCAGAGATCGACCTGCGGATGAGTGCGACGGCTTCTGAATCTATCCCCGGGAATACGGGTAATTTCAGATCCTGGACACCTTCGCTGGCCGAACTTATCGAGATCAAGCGGAGGGAGGTTCCTTTGAATGTAATCGAAGTCGATCCCTCTCAGGCCTGTCCGCACGGCCTCGGCCGGAGGTTCGAGCTTTTTTTAGCCCGTCTTTCAGGCAAGAAAATCGTCTTCAAGATCGCTGTTGCCGAGTCAGGGGACGCGCTGGGCTGTGCCAGCGTGATTTTCAACCGCAGTGAGAGCGGATATCAACTGGATTTCTGCGCCCTTCCCGACCGTGAAGACGCGGCTTTTTTTCTTGTCAGGCGCGTTTTTGAGTTTTTAGAGTCTTCACCACGATACAGGATCTCCATCGCGGTCAGGGATTATCAAACGTCGGTGCTGAACGTTCTCGAGAGACTCCGGTTCAAGCGCTTCAAGGAGCATCTTCTATACGGCCTCCACCTTCCTGCTGTTTCCCGTCGTCGAAACGCTGGTTCTTTCCCCGGGGAGCAGACATAGCGGCGCAGCTTCAGGATGGTATGGAGGTTCTGGACACGTCGCGCTCTTCACCGGGGTAACCGCTTATAGAACGAAGGCGTTGTATAAGCTGACAATTACAGCCATGGACATCATGATTTTCTAATATTCCCGGAGGGAAATTCTGAATTAATTCTTGACATGTGCTGTTCTTTATTATATTATTCAATTCATGAATAGAATAATGGAGAATAGTGGGGGTAAACAATGACGCCGGAACAATTCAGGGACACGGTCTTCAATCAATTCGCACGAATGGGCCACGCTTTTTCCAGTAAGAGCCGGCTCGTGCTGATGGATATCCTGGCCCAGGGCGAACGAAGCGTGGAGGTGCTGGCCCGGCGGGGCGGCCTGAATCTGGCCAATACATCCCGCCACCTCCAGATCCTGAAAACCGCCGGGCTGGCGGAGACCCGCAGGGAGGGAGTGCAGATCTATTACCGGCTTGCCGACCCCATGGTTCATCATTGCTGGAAGAATCTTCAATCCCTTGCAGAAAACAGGCTTGCGGAAGTCAGCGAAGCGGTTCGAACCTATTTCCGGGAGCGGGAAGGGATGGAGCCCGTCCCCAGGGAGGAGCTCCTGCGAAGGGCCGAAACGGGCGAAGTGGTGGTGCTCGATGTAAGACCGGTCGAGGAGTTCGAAGCGGGCCACATCGCCGGCGCTGTTTCCATCCCGCTTCCACAGTTGAAATCACAGCTCGATCGGATTCCCGGAGACAGGGACGTGGTCGCCTACTGCCGGGGGCCGTATTGCGTGCTTGCAATGGAGGCAGTGGAATTATTGAGGAACCGCGGTTTCAACGCTTTTCGACTGCAGGACGGTTTTCCGGAGTGGAAGGAGCGGGAGCTTCCCGTCGATCCGAGCGGGGAAGAAATATCAGAGACGACCAACGCGGGACCGGGTCAGGATGATCGGCCTGGTGACGAGAAAAGGCGGGGAGGTGCTACTCTGCGGCGCCTGCGTCGACGCCCGCGGGATCTCTGTTGAAGAAATGGTCGAAGGATGCAGGCGGAGCAATATGGACGAGTTGACCGTGTTGACGCTTGACAAAGAGAAAGTGCTCATATTCTGAGATTGAAATCAGGACCACGGGAATAGTTAGGAGACGATTATGAGAATCAATAATATGAACGTCGCAGCGATGAAAGAATTCGCGGAACAGGTGGAAGCCGACCCCGGTCTGGCGAAAAAGGAAAAGCGTGTCGTCGGTACCTGGAATTTCGAGGAGGGAAAACCGCAGCTCTCCGCAACGCTTGCCTATAATCAGGGTGAACGCGAGATAGAAGTCGATTTCGCCCCGTTCATGGGCGGGCTGGGGCTCGCTCCGGATCCGATCCAGTACTGCCTTTTCGGTACGGCGGCATGCTACGCCGGGACATTCGCCGGTATCGCTGCCGAAAAAGGCGTTCAGCTCAGGGGCCTGAAGGTTGTTGCCGAAAACAGGGTCGACCTGTCGAGATCCCTGGGACTTTCGAACAACCCGGTCGTGGAGCAGGTAGCAATCACCCTGTATGTTGACTCCGACGCCGAAACAGCCGTCCTGGAAGAGCTGGAACACCTCGCCACGGAGCGCTGTCCGGGCGTTTACTGCCTGACCAATCCTATTCCACTCGAGACGCGCGTGGAGCGCACCGGTCTTGAAACATAATGGATAACGTGATCGGCTTGATTACATTTCGAAGACGGTTATTTCGTCATGATGCTTTTAAAGAGCGGTTATCTCGTCATGATGCTTTTAGCGGCAGGTGGCCGGCCGGAGAAAACGGCGAAGCGCCGGTCAGGCTGCCCGCCGTCCGGAAAAGGAGCGGAGCCGGCGGACCTGTTTCCACCGGCTCCGGAAGACCGTCGAGAGAACAACGCTTTCGATCAGCGGTTTCGAGCGGTTTTTGCGCTGGTACCGACGTAATGCGGTATTCTTCCCAACATCATTCTTTGCATACACACGATATGTACCAATCTTTTGTCGTCCCCTTTTCGACACCAAGCGACCCGGTCCAGGACATGCTCGTTCCAAGGGTGATTTTCCCACCGACAGATCCTTCATGACCGCCGGCTCCCACTTCCGCCGAACCGCTGCTCGTGATTGTGACTGTTGCATTTGCTCCCGTTTTGACCTGTACTGAGATATGGGCTTTCTTCGTGCCCTCACCCTCAACGATTACTTTCATGTGGGCGTAAGCGATCCCATCCTTGAAACTCGGAGTGGCCCTGGGGCCCTCCCCGTCCACATACTGTACATTGCCGTCATTATCGCACTTGAATTTCCGCGACCATGCGGCACCCACTTTATGCTCGGAACGCCAGAGGAAAGCCGACCTGTCATGCCAGTAGGTGTTTTTGATCTCGGCTGAACCTCCGCTCTTTGAAGGTGTAATGTCGTACCATCCGAACATGCGTGACTGATCGGGCATAATCCAGATGGATCCAGTCCCGGTGTAGACGACGGTATCGCTCCATCCGCGCCCGGCTCCCCACCTGTCCCTTGCCGGAGAAGAAGACTGATCCGCCAGCACCCAGGAAACGGTGCCCAGAATATCGACTCCGCCGATAGGGTTGTTGCGGACGAAACCGTAGAGATTGTGTTCGCTCCGGCCGCCGATCGGACTACTGGAACGCCATCTTCCAGCATCGGGGCCGTAGATTCCGCTGCTGAAGTTCACGGGCGTCATTGCGAGCATGCCGTAATTCAGCCGCCGCCACTCCACTTCCTCGACAGGGTCGCGGGAGATGAAGCGGCCCTGGCCGGGGTGGTAGTAACGTGCGCGGTAGTAGAAGAGGCCGGTTTCGGTGTCAAGCCTGCGGCCCTGGAAGTAGTAGGGATTGCCGACCTCCGAAACATCCAGCCGGCCGTCGCCGGAGGGAGGCGTGATTGTCACCCGGCCGTACGCCCGGTGCTCGTAACGCTCCACAACGTCGCCGAGCCGGTCGGTCAGGGCAGTCACCAGGTACATGTTGTCGGCGTGGTAATAGTAATTACTTCCCGACTCGCCCTCTACCATCATCACAGGTTCGTCCAGAAAATCTCCGTATACGTACGTGCGGGCCGGGTCTTCGCCGCCGTTTTCATATTCCGACAGCACCTGGTTTCCGTCGTGCACGAACACCGTGACTTTCTGGCCGACGGTCTTTTGCACCCGGCGTCCCAGGGCATCATAGGCGTATTCGATAGACTCGGTCTGGTTGTACACGTCCGTAATGCGGCTCTCGTAGTCCCAGTCATAGGTCACGCCGGCCATATCCGCGGTCATGTTGCCCCTGGCGTCGTAGAACAGCTCGGCCTGGTCGCGTTGTTTCAACTCGTGTACCAGATTATGCTGGCGCGTCTCCGGCACGCCGTCGACTACGGTGTCGTCCCAGTCGCCCGACGGGCTCAGTATCCATTGCTGGCTTGCACCGTCGCCGCGCACCCAGTCTACGAGCCGGTCATTGTCGTCGTAGGCGAACAACAGGCTCAGATCCGGCAGCACGCCGTTCGTCTCGATGGTTTTACGCTTGTTCGCATCGAAACCGAACGTCAAGTCGGTAACGCCGGGTGTCCGTATCGTTTCAGGCAGTTGATCATCCCGCCAGGTTCTCGTTTCCACAAGCCCGTTGCCGTAGGTGGTGGTCACCAGCCGGCCGCCGGCATCGTAGGCGCGGGCCTGCACGAATCCGCCGTCATACATCAGTCCTTCAAGCTGGTTACGACCGCTGAAAGAGCGGACCAGTTCCTTACCGTCTGGGTATGTCACCCCCACGAGGCGGCTGGCCATATCATATGTGTAGTCCACCGCGAATGTTCGGCCGCTGATCGTCGTTTCCTCGCTGATCAGCCGTCCGGCTGCGTCATGAGCGCGTGCCACGGTATTGCCGTACAAGCCGCAGTCGGCCTGCACCATCCGTCCGGTTCTGTCATAATCGAATATGTCCGCTGACAGGTTCGGATATTCCCGGCTCACTATCCGGCCCGCATCGTCGTAGACATAAGTGGTAACGTCGCCCGCCTGGTCGGTTCTCGTCGCCATTCTGCCGGCCGCGTCATATGTATAGCGTTTCGTGCCCAGGTCCGCGAAAATCTTCTCTTCCACGCGGTTCAATTCATCGTAGGCCCACCGGGTCTCGCCGGAGTCCGGATCGATTACCTTCGTGCGGTTTCCGTTCGCGTCATATTCGAAGGTTGTGGTGAAGCCTTCACGGTCGGTATGTCCGACTACCCTGTTTCGGCCGTTATACTCATAAGTATCACTTTTCCCCAACCCGTCAGTCATACAGGTAAGCGAGCCTTCCCCGTTGTAGACGCAGCTCATGCTGTCACCAGCCGCATCGACCTGCAGAACCATCCGGCCGGCTGCGTCATAGACATGGTCCATTATGCTGCCGTTGGGATCGATCGTCCGCAGTACGTTTCCGTTCGCATCGTTATAATAGGACGTAATAAAACCTTCGGCATCCACGGTTTCCACCATCCGGCCCGCGCCGTCGGTCAGCACGCTTCTAGTGTGCCAGAGACCGTCTATGAACTCGGTCTTCTCTGCAATGCCGAAACCGGTGAGTGTTTCGGAGCCGTCGTAGTCAGTGGTGTTAAAGGTAAGCGCATGGTCACCGGCGTCGAACGTCACCGTTCGCACCGCACGGCCCATGGCGTCACTCACTGTCAGGCGTTTTCCGCCCTCCGCATCGATCGTCAGGACCGCCTGTCCGTCGCAGCCTTCACCCGGGTTCAGGTCCGTGATCCACGAGGCGAAATGGTAGTCCAGTCCGATTCCGTCGTCCAGATCGTCGTCGTAGGTGTAGACGGTGGTTTCACCTTCCGCGTTGGTCACCGACGACAACCTGTGGAGACCGTCGTAAGCGGCGACGATCGAATGCCCCAGCGGGTTGGTCACGCTGGTGCGGTTGCCCTGGAAGTCGTAGTCGAAGAGCGTGATGCTGCCTCGTGGATCTTCGACCTCCTTCAGCCGCCCGCAGCACAGACCGTATCTGAACAGCGTTGTGTTGCCCCGGGCATCCGTCTCGGATGCGCGCTTCCGCCGCAGGGTGTAGGTGTAGCTGATCGTCGCCTCTTCGGGTCGGCCGGCCGCCTCGGTAATGCTCTTCAGGAGGTTACGGCCTGTGTAAGTGCAGGTGGTTCTGAAATCGCCTGACTCGGCGAAATGACGCGGATGCCGAACCTCCGTGCGATTGCCCTGTGCATCGTAATCGTATTCGGTTTTCGCTTCCGCGGCAGTGCCGGACGCCGTTACCTGCTCGACAAGCCTGCCCCGGGCATCATAGGTCATGGTGTTCGTGATTCCGCGACCGTCGATCCGGGCTACAACCCTGTCTTCGTCATCGTAGATGGATTCGGTGATCAGGTACGGCGGGTTGGCCGTAAGAATGCGCGGAAGCGTCCGCAGGTCCGAACCGGCCGGCACGCCGCCGGACACGGTTTCAACGATGGTGCGGGTCAGGTTGTCGTCATTTTCGTCGTACACATAGTAGGTTCTTCGGCCGAGAGGATCGGTCGTGATCCCCGATCTGCCTCCTTCGTCGTAGGACTTTACCGTGGTCAACACCGTTTCCATGTCCGGATAGACCGTGGTTGCGATCTTCCGCAGCCTGTCGTCGTACTCGTAGGTGGTTGTCTCGCCGTGAACAGTTTCTTCCCTGATCTTCAGCGTGCCTGTCAGGTAGGTGTATGTGCTTCTTACCCGTTCAACCGCGCCTGCGGCTTCAGTAACGCATATCACCCTGCCCAGGTTGTCATGTCTGAAAGAGGTGACATTGCCGTTGCGGTCGATTTTCTGCTTAACCAGGCCGGCATCCTCTTCCGTGCCGTACACGGTTTCTTCGTAGCTGCCGTCGGCGTAGGTGATAACCACCGGGCGGTTCATCCCGTCATAGGTGAACCAGACGCTGGCACCTGCGGGGTCGATTTTCTCCGCCAGACGGCCCGCTTCGTCATACACGAACCGGGTGACGGCCGGCTCGCCGCCCTGTTCATCGGGCGGTTCCTGTATGGCTGTAAGGTAGTTGTCGGAGTAGAAATATTCCGTGACATTTCCGTTCGCATCCGTGGCGGTTTCAACCTGGCCCCTGTCGTTGTAGGTCCAGCTCCAGACAGCTTCATCCGCCGTACCCGCCGCCGCTGTCTTGCTGAGCCGGTTGCCGGCGTCGTCGTAGGTGAATTCCGTCACTCGATTCAGCCGATCCATTTCCCGGGTCAGCTGCCGGAACCCGTTGTAGTCCCGCGTAATCCCGGTGCCGTCGGGATAAGTGATGGTGCGGATGGCGGAATGCTTGTCATCCAGCTCGAACCTGGTCCATCGGCCCAGTTCGTCGCTTCTGCCGGTGACGTGACGGTGGGGATCTGTCTCGTATGTCGCCGTCCGAACCCAGTTTTTCTTTCCCTTGCCGTCAGGTCCCCCCTCCAGGAGTCCCGATGATGGGCTCCAGGACCAGCCTGCGGCGCGGTCCGTACCCTCGGGGTAGCCGCCCCTGGTGACGTACCGGTACAGGGTTCCGCCACCTTCATAGACTATCGTCATTCCCCACCTCTGGGGATCGCTGGAGGCCAGGTAAAAGACTTCTTCGTCGCCCTTGGCAACCATCCGAATCATGCCGCTCCGCACGGGTATCACGTCGTGCGTCTCGGGATCTATCCATTCTTCCAGGGTCATGTAGATTTCTTTGGTCCGGTCCGTACCCAGCCGGACAGCAGGATCGAAGTAAGTAATCACCTGGCACTGACTGCCCGCGTCGAGCCGCGTGGTAAAAGTCGCCCGGTCTCCGTTTGGGAAGTCCACTGCGGAAAGGCCCACGATGTCCCCTTCGGGCAATCCGATTTCTTCGTTTTCGTAGTAGTAGAACAGGCTCTCGCCCGTAGGCAGGTCGATGCGCTCAACCACGTAACCGCCCGATACCGTATCCGTGGCGTAGACGAACGAAACTTCACGGCTGTAGGCATCGACTGCGGTGTCCTTCATCCAGAGCCGGTTGCGATCGTACTCCAGTTCCTCATCGGTGGCGTCCCGCGCATAGACATGGGTGATGACTATACTGTTGCCGTTGCGGTCCCGGATTTCGGTCAACCGGCCCCAGCGGTTGTGGGTCTCGGGATCCGTAGAGGTGCGGAAGATTTCGAACACGAAGATCCGTCCGCCATGGGTGACCAGCTCCGCGGTTGCCGCGTCGCCCTGGTTCACCACCACCTGGTGGTCAGCGTTATACAGTGTTATTGACGCAAAGGCCTTATGATTATTATTTTCATAGATTCCGTCTTCATTGTCAGTGTCGTAACAACTGTGCTCGTTCTGTGCCGCCGGATCGAAAGCGCGGATAATACCGGCGCCGCTGGGTTTTCTGCGGGAGAGTTTCAGGAAGGTGTCGTAGTTCATGAATACACCGGGGCCGAAGCTGCCGTTGTAGTGGATATCCCTGTAACGGTGCACGCGGTGAATCTTGAGCGAAGGCAAATCGCCGCTCAACAGCCCCGATCCGCCGTCCCCGCAACTGTTGCAGCCCGGCATGTCGCCGGCGCGGGGAAATTCAAAATCGATTGCTGTGTGATAATGGGCCAGCAGAATGTTGTCGATTATACTGCCGGCGTTGCTGTTCTTTTTCTCAGTCGCGTTCTCGCAACTGTCCGATCCTTCGTCGTCTATCGAGTCATCCGTCGTCTGATTATCGATGGGGCCGGCCTGGTTTTTACAGCTCGAAGGCGGCTGATGATTGTTGAGAAAGGATCTGGCTTTTTCTAATGGTACGATGTTGTCTCCGGCCTGGGCCGCGGGTGCGGTGAGGACCAGGGTAAACATTATGGCCAGGATGAGAGTTCTTCGGGTCATAACAAGCTCCTTATTATACTTCCAGGCTGCGGGCCGGTAGCCCGCGCCGCTGCTTCACTATTCCACCGGATCGTTGACCACGATACAAAAACAGACTTTGCCTACAGCCAGGGGTGATGCGGCTACTACCTTCACGTCGCCCAGGGTTCCGGCTGTGGCTGTAAACACCACCGAGGCCAGGCCTGCGCCGTCCCCTCGCACTGTCATTGTGGTCAATCGGTTGTCAAAAGCGCCCAGCCCCGTGCTGTGAAATGTCACCGGCGCATTCGGTTGTCCGATCACGCTCAGCTCCAGTTCGCCGCCGGGATTCATCCGAAACTCGGCCGGCCTGTCGATTCGCAGCGTGGGCACACCGGGCCCCGGCTTCGCGGACTGGTGGATGCGCCCGGGTTCGACGGTGGTCAGGTAGCCGGCCGGATCCGCCTCGAATGTCTCCGGGTCGAACGCCCCGGGTACGAGCAGCGATGTTCGCCGTTCCGGATAGTCTCCGCTGCGGGCCGCTTCCAGAATCGACTTCATGTAATCACTGGAACTACCCGGGTTCTCAGCCTCCTGCATGTCCCGGCCATATGAAACGGGGAAAACGGAAAACATAAGAAAAACAATGATTAAGAGTGATTTTTTCATTGGATACTCCTGTTCGTGATGGTGCCCGTTACTACCGTCCTTCGATCCACCGGATGTGATGGTCGGGCTCAACGGGTCGCTTTTCACATCGCGTAGATTTTTCTCCTCCTGGTGGTCCGCTTCACTCCAGCCTCGTCCTGTTTCCCCGGGACCTTCCCTGCAAACAACTCACAACGATAGTGGACAGAATGGCGGATTCCGTGGATCAGTCAGCCCAGAACCTGTCACCATGGGGCTTCGAACCGGACCGGCTCACTGCCGGTATGGATGTACACACCGGGAGACGAGGAAGTTATCACTATGCGCGAGGGTGTTTATGCAGCCTGGAAAAACCGGTCATAGACCGCTCCCCGGATGCATTCGGAAGGAAGGGGCTGTGCTGGATAGGAAAAAACAGGGTGATATTTGCCATGCTTCTGGGAAATGGCCGGGGAGCTGCCGGAGTGTTCCAGCCGGATGACGCAGTATACTGCGAAAAACGGAATGACGCTTTTTCGTCAACTCCCCGGTGATGGGAGCAGGGAAGGAGAAGGGAATTATGATTTAGAAGCGCGGCAGTTTGCGACTATGGTGAAACCGGTGAAATATCGTCGAGGATCATCATCCCTGCATTTCGTTCAGGAGCTTGGTCGCCCTGCTCCCGAACTCGCCGCCCAGCCCCTCCAGCACCTGAAGGCTCTTGAAGGCTCCTTCAATCTCTCCCTTTTCGAGAAGGGCGCGCGCAAGGAACCAGTAGTTCTCAGGCCCGGCGGCTTCCCCTATGGAATCACCCAGGTTCGAGGCGGCAAGATCGAAGTCTCCACAGCGGAGGAAGGCGACTCCGGCGAGAAAACGAGCATCACGCTCGAGAGGCAGACCTGCAACGAGGCGGCATATCTCTAAATAACATTCGCCGGATTGCCGGTATTCTCCGGCAGCCATTTTCTGTTCGGCGTCGGACAGCAGATCCAGCAGTTTACTTTCCTTTTCCTTTTCCGCTTTCGCTCCCGAACGTACCGCTGCCGGACTCAGCTCGAAAGCTCCGGCAGAGGAAAGTTCGAAGATGCCGGCAAGTCTGCGGCCGATACCGCCGGCCTTTTCCCCGACTCTGTTCAACCAGGCCCGGGCTTTCTTCGCATCGAATCGCCGGGCGGAAGGGCTCGGATACCGGATTAGAATATCCCTGAGTCGATCCTCGAGGATGATCTTTTCCGGAGAGGATTGAAATTTGCCGATAAGTCTGTCGATCGTTGATTCTTCGACGGCGCGCTGCGTCTCGGAGTCCCCCTCGTTCAGTTTTGCTCTCAACTGCGAGATTTCTTCGTGACATAACGGACATTGCCGCAGATGCCGGTCGATCATTGTTTTCTTTTTCCGATCCAGAACATCGGGATCTTCGATAAAAGAAAACAGATCGTTCTCCGGCGGGCAAATCTCCGGGGTATCCTCGGCAGCCCGTTCCGGATCTCTGGAGTTATCTTTCTTCACGGTCTGTCTCTCTTCATTCAGATCGGCCGGTTTCCGACCTGCTACTCCATGGCGCTTTTATAGTGGACAGAATCGAAACCCGTCGTCCCGGTATAGATTTCCCCCGTCCAGAGGTTCATGATTTCCTTATACTTCCGGCTCTCGGAGCTGGAATCTTTCCACTTCAGCAGCCTGTAGACATTCCACATCATCGTTTGCTTCCTGTTGTGGAGTGCCTTGAGCGGGTTATCCGTCCCGGTGATTTCGTTCACCACCTTTGTTTCACTCGCGAGGTCGAATATCGGAACCCCCTTCAGCAGATGACGCCGGAACAGAATCGTCTCCACGGTCGAGCGCTCACTTTCGAAGCGGGGGAGAATCTCGTCTTCAAGTATCTTGAGGTGGTATTCTTCCAGCAGTTCTTTCCTCTTGTTCAGATTGGAGAGTATGGCCCGCTTCCTGCGCCGGAACAGGCCGAAAACCTTGATGTGGAGTGTCCGCTTGAAGAAATTGTGCACCTTGCCCGCCTCGAAGTCGGTGAACCTGTTGCCGCGCACCGCTTTGAGCATGGCGTCAAAGGTCGAATAGATAAGGTCGTCCACTACATCATCCATCTGTTTTGCAGCGAGCTCATAGTTCCAGTGGAGAATCCAGCTCCTCATGACCGGCATCCATACTTCATATGCGGCCGCAAGGCATCGTTCCTCCCCGCGGAAAAAGGCGAGTTCATAGAACAGCCGGCTGAAGGGCCTTTCGCGGCGCCTGCTTTTCATTTCCTCCATAGCGCGTAAACAGATCGTGTCGCAGAACGAGCGGGTTCGCTTCCCCTCCCTGATCTCTGCGAGGGCGCCTTCTTCCAGCTTATCGAGAGATAGATTTGTTCTGGTTTCCTGCATATGGGATGCCCGGCGATACCCGGCCTGTTTCCTGCCACAAGGTCGACTCAGCATTTTAAAATGATGCTGATCATATTGTAAAGGCTGGATCGAACCGGCTCAGAATCGAAGAAAGAGAGGCTCCATTCCGGTAAAGTCCGTCTAAATGCCGAGAGCGCGAAACGCGCCCCAGTAAAAAGGGTTCTTCCAGCGGTGATTCCGTTTTATTTCGAGCTGCGCCCGGCGCAACGCATCGGCGGACGAAAGCTCATCCGTGAACAGGTGCCGGTAAAAGCGTTCCATCAGTTCGGAGGTGGCCTGGTCGTCCACGATCCAGAGACTCGCAACGACGCTTCGGACGCCTGCACGGAGGAATCCACCGGGAAGTCCGACAAACTCGTCCGACTTGCCGCCGGTTCCGACGAGTCCGGTTTCGCAGGAGGAGAGAACGACAAGCCCGGTTTCGTGCAGGTTCATACTGGCAACGATTTCTTTAAGAGTAAGAACACGGCCCGCCTCCCGTCCGCCTGCGGCCTCACCAGCCCTGTCGCCGGCTCCATCCGGGGCTCCATCCGGTGGATATTCTGCTTCCCGCCCGCGGGCAGTCTTTCCAGCCCTGTCGCCGGATCCATCCGGGGGTCCATCCGGCGGGTTCTTTTCCATTGCGAGCACGAGTCCGGAGTTCCAGGGCTCCTCGGGGTCGAATTCACCGTGGCAGGAAAGGTGCAGCACGCCGGCCCCGGCGGAGGTGTCGAGCAGCCGTTCAGCCGTGGCCGACGACCGTGAAAGGATACGTTTATCTCCAGCGGTCGGAATGGCGGAGATCCTTTTCGCCTCATCGTCGGACCACTGGAGATCCTCCGTGGGGTTCGATACCAGCAGCAGGCCGGAAACAGCAGGTGCTTCTGCAGGTTGAGAGACGGCTTCCGGGGTGTGGCGTGAGGCATCCGCAGGCTCGGTCCCGGTTCCCTGCTGCTTCAGGCCGACCGTTAAACTCGGAATATAGCTTATCTCGTAATCGTCGATGAGATACCTCGGGCCGTCCAGGGTATTGTATCTCATGAGATGGAGGGGCAGGATATGCAGGGAAAGATGCGGTACGAACACGAGCCGCTCTACGGCTTCGCCATTTGCCTTCAACCATTCGTGCGCGGGTGCGAACAGCTCCCGGTAGAGCGTCCTGCCGATGCCGTCTATCCCGTCCCACATGCTCGTCAGGCCTTCAACCGTGGGAGCAGCATCGTGCTTCAGCTCTTCCAGTTTCTTCGACCACCGGCCTGCGAGCTTTTCCATCGCCTCAAGTGTAAATTTTTCGAGAATGAACGATTCTGCAGAAAAGAGTCCCTTGTGCTTCGAAAGGAGTATTAACACGCTCCCGTATTTCGTTACGTTGACGACTATGTATGCCGTGCGGTCGTCCACGAGAAAAGCGCTGAGTTTTTCACGACTCAACACTGATTCTTCAAGGAAGCCGGGCTTGTAAATCTGGATAGTTTTTACAAGCCTCTCGAGCTCGGCATGAACCTCGCGGGCTTCCTCCATCACCTCCGTGAACGGCCGGGCGCCCGGCACCGCTCCCCGCTGCTCGGCCTCCAGTACCCTGAGACGCTCGAGTATCCTGACATACTCCTTTCCCTCGAATTCCGCCCTGTGCTTTGTAATTCCTTCTCCAAGCTCGCAGGCCTTACCCTGTTCGAGCCATTTGACGGCGTCTATGACGTTTTCGCTCCCGGCGCTCGCAAGGGAAGCCAGGTAATAGAGCGCAGCCCCTTCCTCGACCTCGTGAGCCTTGCCGGAAAGCGACGTGGCCTGGCGCTGCAGCACCCGGTCGGCCTCGCGGGCCTGGCGACAGGAGTTCAGCGCCGCCCTCCAGCGACCTTCTTCCAGCAGGACTTCAGCAAGATGCATGGCTGTTCTTCTGTATTCCCGCGGGAAAGTCTGGGGGGTCCTCGCCTCGAGCGCCCGCTTGAAACATGTTATCGCCCGCTCGATGTTCTCGGTACGGCTTCCCTGGGTACGTTTCCAGTATGCAAGTGCTAAATTGTCCTGGGCCAGGGCCCAGTATTCGGGGAATGCGGCACGGGTCCATATCTCGAGCGCCTGTCTGGAATGCGTTATGGCCCGCTCGATGTTCTCGGCGCGACTCCCACGGATTCGCCTCCGATACGCACTCGCTATATTGCTCTGGACGCCGGCCCATTGTTCCGGGTACGCGTTACGGGTGTAGACCTCGAGTATCTTCTCATAACACTCTATCGCACGTTCGATGTTCTCGGCGCTACTCCCATGGATACGCTCATAATACAGGAGCGCCAGATTGGTTCGGGTCATGGCCCAGTATTTCGGAAATGCGGTGCGGGTAATCACTTCGAGCGCCTGCTCGGAATGGGCGATCGCCCGCTCGATATTCTCGGCGCTACTCCCATGGATACGGTTCCCGTATGCATGAGCCACATTGTTCTGGGTCGTAGCCCAGTATTCCGGAAACGCGTCTCGGGTCCACACCTCGAGCACCTGTTCGAAATGGGCGATGGCGCGTTCGATGTTCTCGGCGCGATCTCCGCGGATGCGCTTTCTGTAAGCAATTGCCACGTTGTTCTGGATTTTGGCCCAGTTCTCCGGAAACGCCGCCCGGGTGTAAACCTCGGCCGCCTGCTCATAATTCTCTATCGCGTGCTCGATGTTTTCCGCACGATCGCCGCGGATACGGTTCGCATATGCCGTTGCCATATTGCTCCGGGTCATGGCCCAGTATCCAGCGAACGCGATCCGGGTATAAACTTCGAGCGCCTGCTCGAAATGGGTGATCGCGTTTTCGATGTTCTCCGCTCGATCTCCACGGATACGCTCCCAGTATGCCGTTGCTAAATTGTTCCGGGTCATGGCCCAATATTCGGGGAACGCATCACGGGTGAACACCTCGAGCGCCTTTTCGTAATTCGCTATCGCAAGTTCGATGTTCTCTGCACGATCTCCCCGGTGAATACTCCACAGGATGTTGCCCAGAATTCTTCTGGTTTCGGCCTTGAATATTCTCAGTTTGCGTAAATCCCGGTTTTGCAGGAGCTGCTCGACGACTTCCCGGGCTTCTTCCCATTCTCCTTTTTCCTGGAGTTCCGTTGACCTCCGCAACTTTTCAATTGCTTCAGAAGGAATTTCAACATTCATCTCCGCGCGCTGTTTCTTTTCCAGAACCTTGCCGAAAACTGCTGCCTCCGGGCCAACCTCGCTGCAGCGTTCCAGAAGGAGCAGCCTGGTCGAGAGCCCGGCAATCCTTTTAAAATCCTTTTTCTCCCGCGCCCTGTCACATTCAGCTTTCAACAAAACGAGCCCCTCGTCGCTCCAGAGTTCCGGATGCTTCAAGAGGATCTGCCATTCCAGGATCCGAAGCGGCGCCTTCAGCAATTCTTCGATAGCTGTACTCAAACTGTTCAACATGCTTATTCCGGAAAGATCGAACACCTGAAACTGTATTATCCGAACGGCTCTTTCCCGTCCTCCCGCTGCGGATCGAGAATAAGAAAGCGTTCAAAGCACGTCAAGAAGGCATATCCCTCCATGAGCCTGCCTGATCCCGATTTCCTGGATTTGCATGCAAAAAAAACGAGATTAACCGTAAAAGTCGATTACGATCATCTTCGTTCCTTCCTGTCGGACATCGACGGGGGGGTACCGGGATCGCGGTCCCGGATGCCGCCGTCCGGGCGGTGCAGCTCAAGATGAACGACCGGTGGCGGAAGGTCGTTTTTTCCCATATAGCAGATTATGTGGCCGGGATATGTTCCGCATCACGGGTGGACGTGGATGTTTAGAGCTCCCGGCACCGCTGGTAACAAGCTTTGATGAGTTTGACGGAGCACTGGTTCTGGGTATACTATTTCATTTATTGCCAACCTGATTTCGCGTGAGCGGTTTTCGCCCGGTCCGCATCGAGGAAAAAGAAATGATAAACGGAATTCATTTTCTCTTGAGTTATGCATGCATCCTTGCGTGCGATCACTGTTTTCTTTACTGCAGTCCGTCCGCCAGGGGGACAATGACAGCCGCTCAAATTCGCGAGGTCCTGGAAGAGGCGAAGAAAATCGGCTCCGTAAGGGATGTGTATTTCGAGGGCGGGGAACCGTTCCTGTTCTATCCGCTGCTGGTTGAAGGGGTAAGGCTAGCCCGGGATTTCGGATTCGGGGCCGGCATCGTTTCGAATGCTTACTGGTCGACGAACGAAGAGGATGCAAAACTGTGGCTCGGACCTCTTTCTGAACTCGGTATTTCGGACCTGGGCCTCAGCGACGACGACCTCCATTTCGGCGACGATCCCGAAAGCCCCGTCAGGAGTGCGCACGAAGCCGCGAAAGCACTGGGGATTCCGGTTTATTCGCTCTGCACCGACAAGCCCGAAATCCGGCGGAAAACAAACTCGGAGGATGGGGATGGGGCGGTCGAAATAGGCGGAAACACGAGATTGAGGGGGAGGGCGGCCGAGAAGTTGACCGAGGGCCTGCCCACGCGGAAGAATGAAGAATTCACCGAGTGTTCCCACGAAGAGCTGGTCGCCCCCGAGCGCGTCCACATCGATTCCTGCGGTAATGTGCACGTCTGCCAGGGCATAAGCATGGGAAACTGCTGGAAGACGCCGCTTTCAACTCTGGTTCGGGAATACGATGCCCGGAAACATCCTGTTTGCGGACCCCTGGTCAGCGGCGGCCCCGTCCGCCTGGTCGAAGAATACAGTCTCGAGTTGCGGGGTGAACAC
This sequence comes from uncultured Gemmatimonadota bacterium, assembly GCA_964394085.1. Classification (GTDB taxonomy): domain Bacteria; order CAYMWF01; family CAYMWF01; genus CAYMWF01. Next base: position 73,036 of record CAYMWF010000023.1, read on the forward strand.
GTCGACGAATGCCACCTCTGCTTCGCCGCCCGCCTGAAACTGCTCGACAGGTTCCCTGAGTATCTCGCTCCGAGACAGGTGTACGGTCTCGAGCGGGATTAAAATTCTATTCAATTTAAATTGTATTCAAATAGGCGACAGGATCTCTGTGCGGATTAGGGTAGCGAGGTGGAAAGTATTTAATGAAACAAAATCCACCGGCCGAGCCGGTGGTATAGTTAAGCTATGCTTGGAAGAGAATCAGGTGTACGCTCCGGTTGGCTTCGAGATCCCAAATCATGGAGCCGATCTGTGTAGTTCTCTGTTTGCGGCGCGGCGCAAGAAGCATATCCCGTCCTGCGGGGGGTGCAGGCTTACTCGTGTAAAATTGTCAATCCGATTGACAATTTTACACGCTTTCCGGGTAGGCTCGATGGATACACCTGGACGACCGGGAAGTCATCCACCTTTTATAGAGGAATAAATGATCGGCTCCCCCCGGTAGAGGCATAAGTGACAGGTTTCCTCCGGACTTAACTCCACCCGACTTGGCCGTCACGGGAAATCAGGAAAGATGACGGCCGGAGACACCTTCAGCTGATTCTCCCCCGCGGGCGCTATTTTATGATAACGAACTTGCCGACCTGGTGGTCACCGCCGCCGTCCGGCTCTACAACGAAGAAATACAGACCGCTGGCCACGATCTGAT
>CAYMWF010000024.1:0-73713 GCA_964394085.1 uncultured Gemmatimonadota bacterium
GTCAGGAGTCCTGAATTTAGTGATGAAGTTGTCCAGTATTTGAATGACGGATGGATCCGAAGTCATGGTTTTAGCGGTTTGCAGCTGCTTTTCGGCTTCTGCATGGAGACCGGCCTCGACATAGGCCTTTGCCGATAAGATAAAAGAGTCGATATCATAGGGATCCAGTTTCGCGAGCTTTCTGTACTGCTCGGCTTCCAGTAAAAACTCTTTCTGGGCATGATACGTGCGCGCCAGGTTAAGACGGGTTTCCCTGGATAAAGGATTGATAGCGAGAGATTTTTCGAATTCCCTTACGGCTAATTCGAAGTGATGGGATGCATCCTCCAGGAGGCCCTGGGGTATCAGATGATAGAATCCCTCCTCGAAGTATTTCAGGCCGTTAGCGTTGTGAAGCGCATCCTGGGAATAAATATGATCCTCTTTAACCGCACCATCGTCTGCAAATACGCAAAAAGGTGAAACGACAATGATGGATAAAAGACAGAGTAAGGTTTTGTTAAACAACCTGTTCCCCTTTCCTTATGTCAGGAATTGTAAACAATTAACCAGATTTCCGATAACCTCATGGCTCGTCAAAGGTCTTCTTCGCCGGTTTCTGGTTATATGCGAAAAAAACAGCCGGCGATGAAGTCGAGCATCTTCATTCGAACATCTGCGGCTCGAAGAGACTTCGAACCTGGAAAAATACACAATAAAATTTAACCTAACTGTATCATTTGTGCAATTTGTGTTTGTGTGCCGTCAAGAATTATCCTGGTTTTATTCAGTTGATTCCCATTCCCGACAGTCTTCTTCCCTTCCTTGTTGCTCTGCCGTAAGGATGATGGGGGAGCGCCTTTCCGCCCGGAGGACATAGCGGAGTCATCCGGGGTTGGGAGGGATGTCCGGTCTCGCGGGGAAATTTGTCGAACGGTCATTATTGAAAATATTTGGTCTTCATTCAAAGCGGGCAGGGGAGGGGCAGGGGCGACACTTCCCGAGCAGGGCTGGGACTGGGAGCGTGTGCGAGCAGCGGGTTGGGAGGGATCAGAAGCGTTGATGTCTGAGCTGTGGAGGGGTGGCAGTGAGCAGGTGCGAACCGCCGGGCGGGGGTGAGGAAACAGCGAGTTTCAGCGCTTCCCGGAGCGAGGGATTAGTAAGGGTGCGGGTCGAAATTAATCAACCATTTCGCATCTCATATTCAGGCCGTCTTCGTCCGCTCCTCAATCACAAAATTCTCGACGAAGCTTTGCTACGCCTGCGGTTTTGTTCAATCGTTGCGAACAAATCCAACCAGAATCTGAGCGAGAAAGTGGCCGATTAATTTCGGCCCGCACCCAGAGCAGGATGACACAGCATCTTCCGCAGGGCGGGAAGGTGCTCCCTCATCATCTTCCCGGCGGGGGAAGCGTAAAGGAATAACTTGAATCGGGATCTAAACCTCCCTTCCTAACAGGGTGGCAGTAGACTTCATGATTCCAGCGCTCGGGAAGGCTGATTTTCCCCACGTGGAGAAAATTTTCGCTGTTTGATCGCCTATGATTGAACTGCGGCCGCACGGATTTTCAGTCCAAGCGGAGACGCGGAATATCCTTGCTGAGAATGCATCATTTCCGGAGGAGCCATGCGTCTTGACAGCGGACGGCGCCGGTGAGAGTATTTATGCGGAACGGCCGGAGAAGCAGACGCTGACGCGAAACAGACGGTTAAGGTTCTGCGCGGCGGTCGAAAATAGCGAGGAGTTTGTATGAGTCACGGAAGTACGGCGGCGGCCGGATCGGGAGCGGCGGTCGCACACTCGATCGCGAACGCGGTGAAGGCTTCGGGAGCGATCGTCAAGGTCGAACCGGGCGATTTCAGCGCTATCCTGGACAAAGCCGACGCTCCGCTGGTGGTCCATACCCAGGGCGGCGTTTTGTCGCCGCGCAACCAGTACCTGTGCGGGTACAAGGGCCTTGTATTCTACACGAAATCGAAAGAACCCCTCCGCCTTCCCCCGGACGTGGAGATCGTCCAAGCGAAAAAGATCTGGATACCGGGATAATCAAACACCGCGGCCCGATTCAGACCGCGGAATCGGGAACGAAGCGGTCCGGAGGGGAGCCAGGATTTTAACTCACCCGTTCTTCGCGGGTTCGATATCGATCGAGTAGTCGCTCGTGCAGAAACTGGCGCCCGACAGGTGGTGAAGCAGCCGCAGCCCTTTGTCGAAGTTCCAGAAGCCTTCGGTGAAATGTGTCGATGACGCCTCGGCGGCGACTATATTCGCGATGATGAGGGCGCTGACTTCCACGTCGATGATGCGATCGACGGTGCACTCGAGGGACGCCACCGCCTCTTCGACCAGGGGAGCCTTGATCACTGTCCCGGCCTTCCTTGTCAGGCCGAACGCGGCGAACTTGTCTTCGCATTCCCGCCCCGAGACGCGGCCGCACGCGAGCAGAGCGTCGGCTTTGGATGCATCCATGATATTGACGCTCAATTCTCCGGTCCGCTCGATGAATTCGTAGGAATAATGCCGTTTTCCGCTGAGCAGGGCGAGTTTAGGTGGGTTTTTCCTGACGGGCATGTTCCAGGCCACCGTGAAAAGGTTGTCCCTGGTTCCGTCGCCGACGCCGATGATCACCACGCAGCCGGGATTTATCAACCTGTAGGCAAGTTCCTTATCGACTCGATTCTTAATCATGATTTGCTCTCCATGCTTTAGAACAGGCTTCCCTGGACCGGCCCCGACGGCCGTTTCTTCTCTTTCAGGCCGGTCTGTTTCGTCAGGGCGGCATCGATGACATCCAGGTAACGGGAACGAGGGTTCCTGCGGGTTTTTCCGAACAGCATCCGCTTTTCCGCGGAGCTGAGAAAAAGCAACCTTTCGGCCCTGGTCATCCCGACGAAAAAGAGCCTGCGTTCTTCATCCTCCACGGCCGCGGCGAGATGAGACGGTTCATTGTCAGTGAAGAAGGGTAAAATTCCTTCTTCGCATCCGATTATGAAAACCACCGGAAACTCCAGCCCTTTCGACGAATGTATGGTCAGGAGAGAGACCTTCTCCGCCCGCGGATCGAACATGTCTTCAGGGCGAAGGGTTTCGGAAAAATCAATGAAAGCGTCGAGATCGGCTCCGAAGGGCGCGGCCAGCCCGGCAAGGATGCCGGCTCGCTCGATTGCCGTATCCTGTTTTCCGGCGGTCTCTCCTGTTTTTCCCGCGTTGAGGGTTCGGGCCGCGGCGAGAACCATCTCCCGTACGGACGTTTCCCCGGGAATGATTCCCATTTCAAGAACTTGCGTCGCAACGGCTGTTCCCGTTTTGCCGGATGCCAGCCTCTTGAGGAGGCCGATGATCCTCCTGCCGTGCGGCGTCTCGGTAACAAGGGTTTCACCCGTCGTTTGAAAAGGGATGCCCAGCTTCTTCAATGAGGTAACGACGGGGGACGCAACAAGGGCGGTTCGGTACAGCACTGCGATATCCGAAAAACCGATACGATCCGACTCTTCGTCGACCCGGCCGCTGTCTATCGAAAAATGGCTTATTCCTCCGGTCAGGCGTTCGATGGTGGAAGAGACGAATTCCGCCTCGGCCCCGGCGGTTTGAAAGCGGGCCATCCTGATTTCTGGCCCCGGTTCCGCGCCTGGAGCCGGCAGGATGCCCGGAGAAGTTATGGTCGTGTCAAGAGCGGCCGAAGTTACCTGCCGCGCGGCTTCCACAAGCCTTCCGGTTGAGCGATAGTTCCTTGCCAGCGTGACTGTGACGGTTTCCGGGTAGTCCGTCACGAATTGCGTCATAAATCGCGGGTCGGCACCCCGGAAACCGTAAATCGACTGTCCCGGGTCTCCGATGACGCAGAGGTTGGGATTCCCCGGTCCGGCGAGATGCGTCAAAAAATCGTACTGAGCCATGTCCACATCCTGGAATTCATCGACCGAGATGTATGGATATCGCTCTCTCAGACTTCGACGCAGCGAAGGTGAACCGGCGAGGAGCCTGCCGGCACGATATACGATATAATCGAAGTCCGTGGTTCTGTTTTCTTCGAGCTTTATGACATACCTGTCGAAAAGCTCGATCAGGCGGGGTATCTCCGTATCACCGTCGGCGCCGTCGATATCCGCTGACTCATCCCTGCCCGGAGTGCTTTTTTCATCGCCGGAGACGATTTCGGCGACGGGATCGCTGTCTCCCGAAGGAACACCGCCGGTCAGGCCTTTCCTGAAAAGGAGAGAGATTGCATTATAGAGGTTCCTGGGTCGGATTTTCTTCCATTCGGGATCATCCTGACGGATCTCTTCGATCAGAGATTCGGCCTCGCTTCTGTCGAGAACCCTTATATCCCCCAGTTCCTCCTTCAGTATTCCGAGGCAGAGCGAATGGAATGTTTTCACCGTCACTCCGCCGTCCTCCCCGCGGCAAAGAAGCGGACCAAGGCGTTCTTTCAACTCCCCCGCGGCCCGGTTGGTGAACGCGACGGCCAGTATCCCCTCCGGCGGAATCCCGAGGTCCTCGACCATGTGGCGGATCCGGCTCACCAGGGTCCTCGTCTTGCCGGCGCCCGGCCCGGCTTCGATGATGAGAGCGCCTTCGGTCAGGCGGGCGGCTGGTTCCTGGGCGCTGTCGAGCCCTTTCAGGGCTCCGGAACCGGCAGCCGGGATTTTATCCTCCATGGAATTTGCATCCTCATCACCGGAGAGGACTCCATTGTCGGGCAGCTCCACCGGGCTCGAATCCGTGACTTCCTCGTCCGTGGCGGCATCCCTGTCGGTGAGCTCCTCCCTGATCGAGACCGCGTCGCCCCCGGTTGCGGCGACATCCCTGTCGATGACCGCATCCATGTTCGAGTCGGCGTCTTCAGCACCTGCGGCAGCTGCCTTATCGATGAGCCGCCCTTGTCCGCTCCGCTCCAGCTCCACCGGAGTCCCGGCAGCCTCTTCACCGAAAAGGGAGCCCTGGTCCGTGTCGTCCCGACCCTCATTTTTCTGAAAAACGGTGATTTTCCCGAATTCGCCGTCGTAGCCCGCTTCGATCAGAACATTTCCGCTGCGCATCCGATAGAGGGCTTCCGCGAGTTTCGGGAACCCGGCTTCGTCGATCTGCTCCGGCGTCGTCGTCATCAGAATGTCAAGCTCCGGGCCGAAAATGTCGAGCAGCTTGAAGTATTCGGCCGCCACCTTCTTAGAGCCGGGCCCGACGCCCAGGATTTCGGAGAGAACCTCGTGCAGGGGAATGTTCGAGTGGTATTCGACCATGGCGGGCGACCGGGCGCCCGAGGTTCTGCCGGCGAGTTCCATGACGCGGTTCATGACGCCGACCGTGACCGGCTTGCCGCAGACGGGGCAGTTTCCATCCGCCGCCTTCGTTTCTTCCGGGGTGAGCCTCGAATCGCATTTACGGTGCCCGTCGTAGTGATACTTGCCCTCTTCCGGGTAGAATTCCACCGTTCCTCTGTATCCATTGTCCCGGCCGCCCCGGAGAGCGTCGAATATTGCGTCATACGACATTTCCGTTTCGAAGAGGGTGGCTTCCCTGCCGAGCTTTACCGCCGAGTGGGCGTCCGAACAGGAGATGAGGGTGAACCGGTCGAGTGATTCGACACGGCGGTTCATCTCCGGGTCGGAGGAGAGGCCGGTCTCTACCGAAAACACCTCGCCGGCGAGATCCCCGTAACATTCTTCGATCGAATCGAACCCTGATTTCGAGCCGAGGGCGGAAAACCAGGGCGTCCAGATATGGGCGGGAATCAGGCAGGCGCCGTCGCCGCACTCGAGCACGATTTCGAGCAGGAGCTCTGAGTCGAGCCCCAGTATCGGCCGCCCGTCCGAGGCCAGGTTGCCGATCCGGTCGAGGCGTCCGATCAGTCTGGCGGCCTCGTCGAAACCGGGAACGAATACGACGTTGTGCACCTTTCGAACCCGCCCGGCTCGCTTGTATATGCTGCTGATCTCGGTTGTAAGGACGAACCTGACTTCCCTTCGGCAGGATCGGGGAACGGTGTCGCCGAAGTCGGAGCCGCTCCTTACCCTGAAGAGCCCCTGCTCGGCGGGTTCGAGCAGGTTCCTGAGCTCTTCGAACCAGACCGGGTGGGTGAAGTCTCCCGTTCCCAGAACGGCCAGGCCCTTCATGGCGGCCCAGTCGCGCAGCAGCTCAATCGTGAGCTTCTTGCTGGTCGCCCTTGAGAACCGGGAATGGATGTGAAAATCGGCGGCGAATCGTTTCAATCGGGGCTCCTTGACGGTTTTCGACTCCTCGATGGTGGTATTCTCGAAATTACACCCTGGGGAGTGAGGTGTCATCAACCTTTTCCCGGCTGCGGGGAAAAAAATAGCACACCTCCCTGCAGGAAAAGCCTTATTCGTCGTCGACGGGGGATGGGTTCCGACGGCCGACATCCGGGTCGTGCGGGATCATTTCCCGATTGACGGACAGGCCGGTGATACCTGCACGGGTCGGTCGGTGGTGTTATCGCCGCGCGCAGGACACGGAATCGGGCTCGATGGTGAAGCAGTCGGGGCGCCCTGAAAGCGGTGTTCCTCCATACAGGGTGTTTCCGGTCTGGGCAAGCCTGCTGGCCCAGTCGACCTCTGCGATTATTTCCGGAAGGACATGGGTTACATGGACAATCCATCCGTAACCCGGGGGTATGGGAGGAATCGTTCCGAAGTCGTGAACCCAGGTGTAGACGTAGTTGCGCCAGTCGGTCTCTCCGCAGTGGTAGAAGGCATTGGTGAGAACCAGGTTCCAGTACTCGCCGGTAACGTAGAAAATGTTGCATGAGATCGTGTCGTCCCACGTGAAGTCGTACTTCTGGGGTGTATACCAAACCCAGCCGTTGGCGTCGGCTGTCCAGGAATCGATCCATTCCTGGTCGACTCCACCGGCGGGAAGCATCTCGCGGCCAGCATCGATAATTTCCATATCCAAAGTGATATTCGCATCCATAGCAAGATCGATATCCGGTTCAGCCGGGGCGAAAGATACAGGCCAGGCCAGCATCGAAATCAGCAGCGCTGTAAATGTAAACTTGTGCATTCGAAACCTCCCGTTCTGCAAAACTATAGCTCAGGACCTTCGATATTGCAACCTGGCCGCTGCTTGAGCACAATGCATCGCAAGAAGCAGAACCTGTCCTGCGGGGGATGCAGGCTTACTCGTGTAAAATTGTCAATCCGATTGACAATTTTACACGGTTTCCGGATGGACTCGATTGACACACCTGGACGACCGGGGAAACATACACCTTATAGAGAAATAAATGACCGGCTCCCTCCGGTAGAGGAATAAGTGACAGATTCCCTCCGCAGGGCAGGGAGACGCTACCCCTTCCACCCGCGGCTGCATCCGCAGGGCCATCCGCGGCCGCATCCGCCTTAGGCCGGGAACACTGATGATTGTTTTTGAAGCGACCGGATATGGTTGATCCGGCTGAGAACCGGAGGGTGGCTGTAGCTCAGAAAAACAACCAGGGGATGAGGCGTGAGGTTTCCCAGGTTGCTGACAGTGAGATTCTTGAGGGCCCTGATCATCGATTCAGGCGAGCCGGTGGTTTCGGCGGCGAATTCGTCAGCCTCCCGCTCACGGTTTCGATAGTAGATATTCATGAGGATGGAAAGCAGCATTTCTATGGGAGAGAAGAGCAGGCTGAAGAAAACCAGCCCGCCGTAAACCGAGATATGCTCCATTCCGAAAGCGTCGAACAGCCCCCTGTTGTCGATAAAGAGCGACAGGACGTAGAAAAGAACGCCGGTATGGACGATCGCGATCAGGATGTTCTTGTAGATATGACGGAGTTTGTAGTGCCCGACCTCGTGGGCGATTATCGCGACGAGCTCGTCGACGGCGTGTTTTTCGACCAGGGTATCGTACAGGGCAATACGTTTCTTGCCGATTCCGCTGAAATACGCATTCGAATGAAGAGATCTTCTCGACCCGTCCATCACGCTGATTTCCTTGAGCGGGAAACCGGTTTTACCGGCATACTCATCGATGGCCGTCTTCAATTCACCCTCTTCCAGGGGAGAATACTTGTTGAAGAGCGGAGCGATGACGGTAATGAACAGGGGCTGGGCGGCGAGAATGAATAGCACCACGAAACCCCAGGCGTAGAACCAGGCATACTCGCCCGCCGACCCGAAGAAGAAGAGGATGACCGCAATCGAGGGAAAACCGATGACCGCGGACACGAGATAGGATTTGATCTTGTCGATCACGTAGGTGCGGGCGGTCGTCTTGTTGAAACCGAATTTCTCTTCTATCACGAAAATGCCGTACAGAGAAAACGGCATGGATATCAGGTCCTGCAGCACCATCAGGATACTGAAAAAGAGCAGCCCCGACAGAACCGGACCGAGTTCGTAACCCCGGACGAAGAGGTCGAACCAGTTGAATCCCCCGAGCAGGATGAAGGCCAGGATCAGGGCGGTGTCGAAGGTTGAAGCGACGAATCCGAAATAGGTGTTGCTTCTCGTATACTCCTGTGAACGGCTATACTCCTTTTCGTCATAAATGTTTTTGAATTCGTCCGGCAGCCGCGGGTCGAGACGCTTTAGGTTGAGATAGCGGGTCACCGTTCCCAGGACGAATTCCCCGATTATTGCGGCGAGTATTATGACCAGATAAATATTCATTCTTTCAACCTGTTTTCAGTCGTTTACCCGTCCGGGCAATCAGGAAGGCGCTCGGGCGTATGCAGTTATAATCCATATGAGACTTGCGCACCAGTTAACTTTTCTGTTTCGTTACCGCAGGAAACTGGATATAAATAAGAAAGCGGATCATCCTGGTTTCATTTTTTCCGGCAGGTTCGTTCGTGAGAATAACCGAAGAGTCTTACATAACGATAATAGGAGCCGGGCCTTCGGGCTCCCACCTCGCCCGCAGGCTTTCAGAAGCCGGTTTCGGCAGAATCACATTCATCGATCCCAAGGCCCCATGGGCGAAACCGTGCGCGGGCGGACTACCCGGAAGAACCCTGAAAAAGTTTCCGTTTCTGGACAGCGGCGGCCTTCAATACACCCTGGTCGAAGCTGTCAACTATTCTGGTCCCGCCGGAGAGATGATCCGGTTCGAGCTTCAGTCTCCCCAGAGAAACTACATACGACACGACCTGAACGGGTTTTTCCTCGAAAAGGCCGTCGGGGCGGGTGCCGCCTTATTACGGGAGAGGATTACGGACATAACCGGAAGCGCCGGCGGCTGGGAGATCAGACACACCGGCGGATCCCACAAAGCGGAATTTGTCGTCGGCGCCGACGGAGTATTCGGCATTACGCGCAGAAAAGTTCATTCACCCTTCGGCCGTGAAAACCTGTCGGTCAGCGTCGATGCCATCGTTCCGAGAGAAGAACACGGAGGCACGGACGGAAGTGATGATGTGGACCTCGTGTTTATTCCCGACATCAACGGTTATGCCTGGAGGTTCCCTCTGCCGGGGCACGATTCCGTCGGATTCTGTGCGGCGTCTGGGTTGATGCCCGGGAAAAAGATGAGGGACCTCCTCGCGCGGATATCCGAGAAAAACTTCGGCATCGCACTCGGGAAAGCGGAAATTTCCGGGTACGCGATTCCGAGCCTGGGGCGGAAGGAGCTCCGAAACTGGACCGTGACCGGTCCCGGGTGGGCGCTTACGGGTGATGCCTCGGGAGCCGCCGATCCGACAACCAGGGAAGGCCTGTTTTACGCCGTTCAAACAGCAGAGATTCTGGGCGAATCGATTATGGAAGGGAACCCGCTCGCTTACCAGGACAGGTGGAGCAGCATGATCGGAAGGGAGCTGTCCGCCTCGGCACATGTTTCAAAGTTTTTCTTTTCGACAACCTCGCAGAATATGATCGTATCGGCGGGAAGACGGAGCCTGACGATGAAGGCGCTTCTTGCCGGATTACTGAGCGGAGACCAGGAATACCGCACACTGCTGAAAACACTGTCTTCCAGCTCTGTTCGTATTCTGCTGGAGCTCGCCGGCAGCCTCTTAAGGGGAGGTTTACATGCCGGAAACCTTTGAGCCGGGGATTGCAGCCGGGAATATCCGCTGCGGCATGAAATGAGACCGCGACCGCGAGCGGATCTCACTCCCGGCGACCGGCGCCGGAGAACGCGCAGGATAAGGGTTACCGATGTTACATAGAGAGGTTATAATTCCCATACGAACAATTCTGAATGATTCCAGCCCTCAGGGCTTACATTTCGAAGCGCACCTTAACCAGAGGAGACCGGAGATGAGAAGAACACTTGTTTTTCTGGCAGTCGTACTGCTGTCAGCCGGATTGTTTCAACCTGTTTCAGGCTATGACGAGCAGGAAGGCGGGTATGTCTACAGGTATACCGATCCGTCAGAAGACAGGTTCCTCGACAACGTCTGGAACTTCATCAAGTACTTCGACTTGAATTTCGACCCGGATCCCACGAAAAAATACGAGCAGCGGGATCAATACTACTGGTGCGAATCTCCGGGCTTCGACAAGTTCAACAACGCTTTCCTCGACGCCGTCGATTTCGCCTACTACTCAGGTCACGGCTCGCCCTGGTATCTAACGATGGGACCGGGAGCCGAGTGGGATCCGAATTATGTCTACCTCTACGGTTCGATATGGGCCGGCAACCACAAGGGATGGGGAAACCGGAGCATGGAATTCGTCACTTTTCAGTCATGCGCGGTGATCCCGTGCCCCGAGGAGTATGAAGACTGGTACTCGAACTGGATCGTTGAACCCACCGACGTGTTCGACGGCCTGCACCAGGCGATCGGCTACCATACCATAAGTTATTCCGGAAACGGTATTTCGGATAATTACGGAAACAGGATCAAGAACAACGACGAAGCTGTTTGGCAGGCCTGGTTCAATGCCGTCGATGATGAACGGAGCGGTTTCTATCCCGGTTATGCTTCCGCCGTCATGTATCCCGATTGCGACGGGGAGTCTTACGGCAACCAGGTTCCCGATCCTCCCGGAAATCATACGACGCTCAAGATTTGGTACCAGGTCAGCGAGTAAAGACTGTTGAAGGGTAAATATCGTGAAGATAAATATGATACAAACGGAGGTAGATAGATGAGAGTTCCAACCAGAACAACAGCAGTATTACTCGCGCTTTCACTGGCCGCCGGATTCACCGGGGCCTGTTTCGCCGCTCCCCTGGTCTCCATCGACAGCGCCGGGTTCCACAGCGTCCGCGACGTGGGCGGGATGTCGGCATATATACGGACGGAACCCTTGATTTCGTCGGAAACCCGGGCCGCAGGCCTGGCGGAACAGCTTTTCAGTATGAGTGGAATGGATGTATCGGTAACACTGACGGAGAACTCCGAAGGCAAGTACGGTTTCGTAGACTCCGCGGACAGGTCCGCTTCGTTCTACTACACGCTTTCGACCGGTGATATAAGCTTCAACCGGGGAACCGCCGACTATTCCGGTGACGGCGATACGCCGGGGCTGCCGGACAATGAAGAAGCGGTGCGGCTTGCCCTCGAACACCTCGAGGCCCTGGAGCTTCTACCCGGGAACCCTGACGAACTGGTTGTGGACCGGACCGGTTCTCTCAACATGGCCGTGGTCAGGGAAGACGGATCCGAATCACGATACCGGAAGCAGGTCTGGGTCCACTTCAAAAGGGTTATCGATGGTATCGAGGTAAGAGGCCCCGGGTCGAAAATCATCGTCTACCTCGGTGAGAACGGTGAACTGACGAAATTGATCAGACGGTGGACCGAAGTGGATACTTATGAATTGAATGAAAGCGCCTTTATCAGCGACGACCGGGTGCTGGGAAAAATGAGAGAACGCCTGTGCCGGGAATGGCGCGAAGCGGATGAGATCGAAACCGGCGCTCCCGAATTCGTGATATACGATGACGGCCACGGAATCCTTGAACCTGCATATGCGGTGGATGCCCGGGTGTTCCACGTAATCGGCGGCAAACACCTGATTGAGGACCTGAGCCTGGTAGTCATCCCCGCCGTCAAGTTTTCTTCAGCCTGGTACGATCAGCAGGATAAAGCGGAGAGCCTGCCGGTTGCTTTTGAATTATAGTGCCCCGTCAAGCATCAAATGACACTTAAGGAGACAGGGGACAGATCTATTTTTTATTTTTGGGGTTCGCCCAAACCTGCACTAATGGAAACCGAACCGGCCTGAGTTTCGGAGAAGGATATGGGAGAGTTTCCCGGGCAGAATGAGTCGGCATATTGTGTGATCTGCGACAAGGACGAAACGGACTACCTCTTCTCGAGCCGTGTGATTTTCTACAAGAAGAACGATTCCTTCGATTTCGTCAGATGCAGAAAATGCGGTCTTATCTACATAAATCCCAGACCTTCGGCGGAGTACCTGGCGGAATTATTCACCGGAGAAGTTTATCCGCTTTTTACTACGGATAAGGAGCAGAGCCGAAAGGTCCAGCGTCGCCGGACGATGCTGTCGAAACTGGATATCATGGCGAAAAGGCGGCGGGTGAAAGCCGTCGGCAGGCATCTGCAGTTCGAAAAAGATACGCGGATTCTCGACGTCGGCATTCTCACGGGAAGTTTTCTGCACACCGCCGCGATTGAAAAGGGATGCCGGGTGACAGGGGTCGACTCATCGGAGGATGCCTGCCGTCACGCCCGCGAGACTTTCGGCATAGAGGTGGAACATGCGGAGTTCCTTGAATCGAAGCAGCCGGAGGGAGCCTTCGACTGTGTCACGATGTGGCATTTCCTGGAGCATTCACCTGATCCGCGGGCTGCTCTCGAAAAAGCCAGCGTCCTGCTCAAGGATGACGGCCTGCTGGTGGTCGAGGTACCGAACCTGGCGAACTGGTACTGGAAATCCCTGGGAGGGGAATGGCTGGGTCATTTCACACCGTCCCACCTTTACGGCTTCACGCCTGCGACCCTTTCTCTCCTTCTCGAAAGAGCCGGTTTTGAAAAGGTGCATACGAAGACGAAACCCCATATCCCTCTCTTTTTCTCGAGCGTGCTGCTGAAGCTCGGACGGGGGGAAGATTCATCATTTTTCGGGCGCCATATTCTCCTCACTATTCTCGCCCTTCTCGCGGATCTTCCGATTCCGCTGATTTCGCTCGTTACCGGCCGAGGCGGCGCATTCGTCGCCTTCGCCAGGAAAAAAAGAATTCCGGCTCAATCATAAATCATATTGCCTTCTCGCGGGTGTTCTGAAATAGCAACCGCCCGGGAAGGAGGAAAGAGCCTGGCTGCAAGGGGGGACAGGTCCAGAGTGTGGTTGCTCCCAGCTTCCGCGGGCGGTGTTTTTTGCGCCTGCATCCTTAATAGTAAGCAGACTTCATCTTTGAGCGGCGGTTCTTTGAAATGTCTGATTGACATTGCAGGTACAAGGTGTTAAACAATAGTTTGAAACGAGCGTTTGAATCCTGCGGAGGAAACAGTGCGCGAAGGTGAAACCAGAAAAAGATTGCTCGCCTCGGCGGAGCGGCTGTTCGCCGAAAAAGGGTACGAATCGGTATCCGTCAGGGATATCGCTTCTGATGCAGGCGTAAACCTGGCTGCGATAAACTATCATTTCCAGGGAAAGAGCAACCTCTACGCCGCGGTGCTCGAAAGGCGCTTGTCGCCGAAGAGGGAAAAATTTCTCGCAGCCATAGAAAAGGTGACCGCGGAGGGTTCCGGCGTTCCCGATCTTGAAGAGCTGATCGGAGCTTTCATCCGCATTCACCTGGAAGACGCACTGGCGACCCCGGACGGTGAAGCGACTCTCCCGCTGATAGCGCGTGAACTTCACGAGTCGAGGGTGGGGGCGGCGCCGATATGCTCCGTTCTGATCGCGCCGGTTCATACCGCCCTCGGCGAGGCGATGATTCTCGCCCGTCCGGGGCTGGATGAAGAGACGGCCAGGTGGATAATAGGCAGTGTGATCGGCCAGGTCGTCCACTTCGTAATGCGATGGAAGCGGATGCGCGCCCCTGCGGTAGTCGGCCGCGAAGGCGCCGCTTCTCATCGACGGATGTTCCCGGTGCTCAGCGGCTCCCTGGAGGATTATATTTCCCGGACGGTTGAGCATATTACCCAGTTTACCGTCGGGGGCGTTGAAAGGCTGATACTCAGGAAGGAGCAGGGATGAAAAAGCGCATTCCGGCAGGTTCGGCCCTTTTTTCAGTCGCCCTGGCTGTTCTGACCGCCGGCTGCTCCCTTGCGCCGCGCTATGAAAGGCCGGACGCGGTCGATATGCCGGACCGTTATATCGCCGGGATCTCATCCGCCGAAACGCCCGAGGTTTCCACGGGCTGGTGGATCGAATTCGGCGGCTCCGATCTTGATTCGCTGGTCGATGCGGCTCTTTTAAACAGCCCGACCCTCCAGGCCGCCGTATCCGTCGTTCTGGACTTCCGGGCCCGGGCCGCGGGAGCGGGTTCCGGATTATGGCCCTCGATAGCCCTGGGCGGCTCGGCCAGCCGCTCGGAGATGACCCTGAGCCAGTTCGGCCTGCCCGGCTCCGCCGAGATAACCCAGTACAGCTATTCCGCGACAACGGTATACGAACTGGACATATGGCGCCGACTGGCCGATACCCGCAAGGCCGCCCTGGCTTCGCTCTCCGCGAGCGAGGAGGATCTTCGAGTCGTCCGCAGAACCCTCGTGGCCGACGTGGTCAGGGCGTGGATACGAGTTCTGGAGCTCGACGAAAAACACCGGCTCGGCGCCCGGCTGCTCGAGAATCAAGAGAGCAGCATGCGGGCAATCGACGATCGATACCGGACGGGGCTGGCCGCTTCTCGCGAACTTTACGCGGCCCGGCAGGCCCTGGCAGGCGCCGGGACCTCGCAGCTGGGCAGGAAGCACGATCTCGCAACGGCCCGCCGCAGACTTGAAATCCTGTGCGGCAGGTATCCGGCAGGCTCGGCAGGGGAGAGTTCCGCCGCCCTGACCGATCTGCCCCCGCTGCCTTCAGTTCCCCGCTCCCTGCCTTCGGACCTGCTGGAGAGAAGGCCCGATATCCGCGCCGCGGAGCTCCGGCTTTTCGCAGCCTATGCTTCGGTGGGAGTTGCGCGATCCGCCTTCTTTCCATCGTTCACGTTTTCAGGTGAAGCGGGCGGCAGGAGCGCGGTTTTCGATATGCTTCTGAACGATGCGTCATCCGTCTGGTCCCTGGTCGGGAGCGTAACCATGCCGCTCCTGAACAGGGGGGCGGCAAGGGCCGGAGTTGAATCCGCCAGGGCCGGGGTCGAGGCCGCGGAAGCCGGTTACGAACAGGCTCTGCACCTCGCTTTCCAGGAAGTCGAAAACACCCTGGATCTCGAGAATACCCTGAGGGAACAGCGTCTGCTCGCCCGGGAATCGGCGCTGGCCGCCGGCCAGGCTTACAATCTATCCCTTGAACGTTATCGGCAGGGCCTGGAGCCGATGGCGGCGGTTCTCGAAGCGGAGCGGCGCTCCGTTCAGGCTGAAATCGAATTGATTACTCTCGAAAGCGCCTACAGGGTCGCCAGGGTGAACCTTATCCTGGCCCTCGGCGGAACTTGGGACACAGAAATTCAGGAAGAAAAAAAGGACTGAAAATGCGCAGGAAAACGGTCATTAGGTTGCTCCCGGTACTGGTGCTCGCCGCAGGGATGGCCGGTGCGGTTATTCTCGTGAAAACCCGCCCGGAGCCGAAGCGCCACCCGGAACGGAAGCGTGTCGCACCCCTGGTGTCGGTTCACGAGATAGAGCAGACATCGCCGGCCGTGATCATCAGCGGATTCGGAACCGTGAGGGCCGGTGAAAGGGTATCGCTCGTGGCCAGCGTGGCAGGCTACCTGGCTGAAAAGTCGACTCTTTTCGAGCAGGGAGCCGTGTTCGGCGCAGGGGAGCTTCTTGCCCGTATCGAGCAGTCCGACTACCTGCTCGCAGTTCAGGTGGCCGAGGCGGGAGTCGCCAGGGCCGAACTGGATCTCGCCAGGACGGAACAGGAGGCTGAGGCGGCCCGGAAGGAGTGGGCCCGTCTCAACCCCGCCGGAGCGGAGGAGGGGAAGCCCGGTTCCCTGGTCCTCTACGAACCTCAGTTGAAACTTTCACAGGCGGAGCTCGTCTCGGCCCGGGCGAAACTCGAACAGGCCCGTCTCAACCTCAAGAGATGCGACATCCGGGCTCCTTTTGCGGGCAGGGTCATCAGTGAAAATGTCGACGTCGGTCAATATATCGCACCGGGCGCGGCGATCGGAGTCATCCACGCCGTTTCCGCGGTGGAGGTCGTCGTGCCGATGAGGGATGCGGACCTGGCCTTTTTCGATGTCCCGTCCTGCCGAGGGGACACATCCGCAGCCTCCGTGGTGATCGAGGCTGATTTCGGCGGGCGCAAACACCGGTGGAACGGTGTTGTTTCCCACACTTCGGGGGAAATAAACCGGAATACCCGGATGATCGACCTGGTGGTGAAAGTGGAAAGCACCTATCACTCGGGAGACGGCAGGCCCTCCCTGCTCGACGGGATGTTCGTCAATGTTCTTATCCGGGGAAGAAGTATCGAAGGCGGATGCAGGATTCCCCGGGCCGCCCTGCGAAACGATGATATCGTCTGGGTGGCGACGCCTGACGGGAAGCTTGAACTGCGCAGCGTATCCGTTGCCCATATCGACCGGGAAACAGCGATCGTCCGCTCC
This sequence comes from uncultured Gemmatimonadota bacterium, assembly GCA_964394085.1. Lineage (GTDB taxonomy): Bacteria > CAYMWF01 > CAYMWF01 > CAYMWF01. Next base: position 16,562 of record CAYMWF010000024.1, read on the forward strand.
GGCCTGGCCGAGGGTGAACTGGCAGTCACTACTCAGCTTGAAATCGTATCCGGCGGAATGGAAGTGCGCGTCGAAGGGGGACGATCGTGAACAGGTTCCTCGAATGGTTTGCGGGAAATCATGTAGCGGCCAACCTGCTGATGGCATTTATCATCCTTGCGGGGCTCGTGAGTGTCAGTTCAATCCGGCAGGAAGTGTTTCCTGAAATCTCGCTGGATATCGTTTCGATCGCGGTGCCCTATCCCGGCGCCAGCCCGGCCGAGGTCGAGGAGGCTGTCTGCATCCGGATCGAAGAAGCCATTTTCGGAGTTGACGGCATAAAGCGGGTGACCAGTTCCGCATCGGAAAACAGCGGATCCGTCATAGCCGAGCTGGCGTCCGACGCCGACCCGCAGATCGTGCTCGACGAAATCAAACAGGAAGTCGACAGGATCGTCACCTTCCCGAAGGAGGTCGAAAAACCCGTCGTCCGGCTCGTCGTTTTCAGGGAGAAAGCGTTGAACGTCGTTTTATACGGCGACCTGGATGAAGCTTCATTGAAAGCCCTCGCTGAAAACGTGCGGGACGAATTGCTGGCCCTGCCCGAGATAACCCAGGCATCCCTCGTAGGGATCCGCCCGTACGAAATATCGATCGAGGTCGGCGAGAGAGAGCTGCAGCGGTATGGATTGACTTTCGATCACGTGACCCGGGCCATTAAAAGCTCCAGCCTGGATCTGCCGGGCGGATCGATCAAAACCGAATCGGGCGAAGTGCTGATCCGCACGAAAGGGCAGCGTTATACGGGCCGGGAATTCGCCGGCATCGTCCTGATTACGGCTCCGGACGGCACGAGGGTGACCCTCGGTTCGGTTGCGGATGTCCGGGACGGCTTTGAAGAAATAGACATGAGCTCCAGGTTCGACGGCAAACCCGCCGTAATGGTCGCGGTTTACCGGGTGAACACGGAAGGCATCCTCGATGTCACCGCCGCAGTGAAAGACTACGTCGAAATAAAAAAGGATACGCTGCCCGCCGGCATTTCGATGGAGACCTGGTCCGACCGTTCTCTGATTTATCAGGATCGTCTGGAGCTCATGGTGAAGAACGGTCTGCTCGGTCTGATACTGGTTTTCGGCTGCCTGTCGCTCCTGCTTCAGCCCAGGGTGGCTTTCTGGGTGGCGCTCGGCATCCCGATATCGTTTCTCGGCGGATTCTGGATTCTGCCGATGTTCGGCGGATCGCTGAACATGATTTCCATGTTCGGTTTCATAGTCGTTCTCGGCCTGGTGGTGGATGACGCGATTGTGATCGGTGAAAATGTGTATACTCACAGGCGGCTCGGAAAAGATCCCTTCAGAGCCGCCGTCGACGGCGTCCGCGAGGTATCCGTGCCGGTGATTCTTGCCGTGACCACCACGGTTTTCGCTTTTTTTCCCCTTGCCGTCGTCGAAGGGATCATGGGCAAATTTCTCGGTATGATACCGATCGTAGTCATCTCGGTGCTGGTGATTTCGCTGGTGGAGGGATTGATGATTCTTCCCGCCCACCTGACGACCGTCAAAAAACTCCACAGTCCCGAATCCGGGGGCATGTCCGGCCTTCAGAGCAGATTTTCCCTCTGGTTCGAGCATTTCGTAGATACGGTCTATCGTCCCTTCCTGGAAAAGGCGCTCTCGAGAAGAGCCCTGGTCATCGCCACCGCCCTTGCGATAATGGCGCTTCTGCTCGGTTATGTTTTCGGAGGTCATATCCGGTTTACATTCATGCCGAATATCGATGCCGATGAAATGATATGCACCCTGGAAATGCCCGCGGGCACGACATACGACAAAACCGAGGAGGCTGTCCGGCGGATTACGGACGGTCTTGAAAAAACCCGTTTGGAGGTGGAAGAAGATTCCGCTCCGGACGCGAAATCCGTCTTCGAGCATATATTTACTTCCATAGGCGCCCAGCCTGCGACCGACGGCGGGCGCCGCCCAGGGGGGGGAGCCGATGTTTATTTCGCCGGTTCCCATGTCGCGGAGGTTTATGTCCAGCTCCTCAAGGGAGAGGAGAGGGGTATCGCCAGCACCGAGCTTCTCCGCAGCTGGCGTGAGCACGCAGGCGACATCCCCGGAGCGGTCGCCCTGTCATTCACATCGGACCTGTTCCACGGGAGCAGCCCGTTCCAGCTTCAGTTGTCCTCGGGAAATCCGGACATGCTTCCATCCGCGGCGGCACAGGTCAAGGCGGAGCTGACCCGGTATCCGGGCATACGGGATATCACCGACAGTTTCGAGGAGGGTAAACTCGAAATCAGGCTGAACCTCAAGCCGGAAGCCCGTTTGCTCGGAGTGACCCTCGACGATCTCGGACGGCAGGTGAGGAGCGGATTTTACGGGGCTGAAGTGCTGCGCATCCAGAGGGGAAGAGACGAGGTGCGGGTGATGGTGCGTTATCCGGGGGGGGAGCGTCTCTCGACCGCGGATGTCGAAAACATGATGATCAGAACCGGGGATGGATCTGAGGTGCCCTTCGGCCTGGTCGCCACCGTCGAGGAGGGGCGGGGTTATGCGTCGATCAGCCGTGTCGATCGAATGAGAACGGTTGATGTTCGGGCGGATGTCGATCAGAAGGTGACCAATGCGGGGCAGGTTCAGCGCAGTCTGCAGGCGGATTTTCTGCCCGGCCTGCTGGAGGAGTTTCCCGGGCTGGTCGTATCGTTCGAGGGTGAAGAGCGGGACAGGATAGAGTCGATGCAGAGCCTGATGAAAGGTTTTCTGGTTGCATTGCTCCTGATCTACGCCTTGCTGGCCGTGCTCTTCAGATCGTATTCCCAGCCCCTCATCATAATGACCGCCATACCGTTCGGGCTGCTCGGCGCCGTGCTGGGCCACATAATCATGGGGATGGATCTGACGCTTCTCAGCATATTCGGAGTCGTCGCCCTCACCGGAGTCGTCGTCAACGATTCCCTGATAATGATCGATTTCATCAACCGGCGCCGCCGCGGCGGTGCAGGCATCCGCGACGCCGTGATAGAGAGCGGCACCCGCCGTTTCCGCCCCATCATCCTCACATCCCTGACAACCTTCGCGGGATTGTCGCCGATGCTTCTCGAGAAGAGCCTCCAGGCGAGGTTCCTGATTCCGATGACCGTCAGCCTCGGGTTCGGCGTGATTTTCGCCACGGCCATCACGCTTATCCTGGTTCCGGTGAGCTACAGCCTTCTCGAAGATGTCAGGCGGATGTTCAGCAAGAGGGATTAATATACGAATGAGACGGTAAATTTCATTTCATGGTCTTCTATTGCCTGGTTGGCATGTACGTCCCAGTACACAGGTTTTATGTAGCTCAACGAGTAGGTAACCTCTGGAATATCCGGATGAGAGTAGGATATCGCCGGTGTTATCGAAACCCATTGCCCGCCGGTATTCGCCACCTGCAATCCATCCCTCTTATCCCAGCCGTTGACGGCAAGGCCGTCCGCACGAATTCCGAAAGACATTTTCCATTTTGTAGCGTACCGGGCCCCGAATGACCACCGGAGCTGGTTAACGAATTCATATCCGGCGTCATTCTCTCCCATTTCTCCGGCAAGAACATAACGTATATTTGCGAAGGTGCGGAAGCTTCCCGTACAAAGATTTGTCCCTAACCCGATTACGGGAACGAACAATCCAGCACCGGTTTGAATGAATGCCGGGACGTATCCGAATTCATTCTCCTCGTCGTCTTTCCCTGTGGGCAGAGAAACACCGATCTCTCCAAAACCCTCCCAGTGCTTACAGCTGAAAATGAACTTGCCCATAACAGAGATATCGCCAAGACCGTTTACCCTCCACCGATACCTGTCGCCGGTGTCCGGGACAGTGAATTCGCGGTAATTATCCGCCCATGGAACACTCATCGCGATATCTATAAATTCAGTCAATCCATACTCAATCCCTAAAACATGAGTTGAATACGAGTTGATGACTTCATAGGGATTTGGCGCCGTTTCCGTTCCTTCAACCCTCTTATCGGCTTCCTTATAACCGTAACTCACGTTGAGAACGATGGTTCCCTCAGGAATTTTACTGCGTTCCGCACCCTGCAGAACCGCGCAGGAACCCGTTCACCCGACGCCCGCATAAACATGCCCTGAAAAAAGCAGTACGTTCAGACCGATTATCAACTTCATAACCATCATAATTCTTTTGCTGATCAAAGGTATTTCCTCTCATTCTTCCGGTAAATTTCCTCTTTGCCGCCCTGTGGAAAAGGGCTGAGTTTCTATTGTCATCAGATAAATCGATAAATCAAACTGGAAATATCGATAGATTAAGTCGTTTATTGTGGGATATCCGATGTGCCGCGGGATAAAATCACGAGTTTTTCGGGCTCTTCCTTTCTCCTGCGGCTTTCTGCTTACTATGTTTATTGAGAGGTCGGAATCGAGAACCTCGCGGAAAGGCCCTAAGACTCAGGAGGAAAACGATGAAACGGAAAACGTCCACGGCAATATCCTTCGCCGCCACGCTGTTCATCATTTTTACCATCGTTATCGCCTTCGGGACGAAATCGGCGGGGATGCAGCAGGTGCAGGATCGGAATCCCGCCGACCTCAAAGCGAAAACAATGCTTGATGATTCGGCCAGGGAGGTCGTCTGGGGAAATCCGGCAGGTGCGGACAGGTGCGGTTGCCGGGCGGGTTACCATCTCTGGCTCACCCCCTGCCCGGTTCACTAGCACGCGGCGGAAAGCCCATCCGGCGTTGCGTGGGGAGCTTCGATACCAGTAATCGAAAAAACGGCACGCTCCCCACCCGCCGGAATTTCATTTACCCCGGCGTATCCAGGAAGGAACATCCCCGGTCAAGGGCGTCCTTACGGGTTTCCGCCGCCGACGAGCCCCTTTTCAACCAGGAATGAAGCGATTTCCTTCGCGATAATATCGTATCCGTCATCGTTCATGTGAACGCCGTCAATCATGAAGTCGAGTTTTCGTTCTGTCGGGAAGGCTTCTTCGAGGGATAAGAAGTAAACTCCTTCTCCGTTGTAATCCTGTGCGGTTTTCTTGAACTCGTTGAAATAAGGTCGGCGGTTGAGGCAGATTTCAGGCACGAGCACAACATCAACACCTGCCTGGATACAAAGTTCTGCCAACTTTGCCGGTCCGGAGTATTTTGTTTCGACCCGCTTCGCCGGGAAGGGTGTTTCGGTATTCTTTCCAATCCTTCTGCTGAACTCGTATTGAACATAACCGGCGAATCTATGTGCCGATGCAACTACGATATTCCAGGTGCGCAAGTTCGCCATGGCCAGGTAAAGCTTGACCGTGATCCCGTTCCGGATACCCGGTCTGAGTTGGAGCGCCGCCCAGAGCTCGTTGTCGCTGCCAAGGTAAGATTCGTTTTCCAGGAGCGTGTCGAGCTTTCGGTAGAAAGTTTCAAGGTTCGGGTCGTCGCCGTTATTACCGAAATAGACGATTAACACGTCGGGTTGAAGCAGTATGAGATGCCTTTCGAAATAGCGGAACAATGTGTAAAAACGTGCTCCGCCCAGGCCTCCGTTGATTACATCGGTTTCGATGTCGTGCAGTTCGTTCAGGAGCGTTTCGAGCCTGGCGGGAAAGGAGGTCTTTTCAGGATCTGTCGCTCCGGCTCCCTCGGTGCTGGAGCTTCCGAGGCAGATTATCTTTCTGTAGCCGGGCGGCTTCCGGATTGTCCGGTTACGCGGATCGAGCTCCTCCCTGATTGCCTTCAAACCGCCTTTCACGAATTCAGCCTCGGCAATCGGGTCCAGAGTGTCCAGTACAAGTGATTCAAGACCGTACTCCCGGTCCAGAAAAGGGTTCGTCCTTATACCTGATTCAACGGCTGCAACAAAACAGACCAGGGCGATTGCACCAACCGGGATGCGCAGAAACTTTTTAAACCGTGTTGAACGTATCAAGTGCAGAAAAACCAGAGTCGTAAGCGCCAGCGAGACGGCAGCCGGAAACCAGCCCCGCCCCGCCGGCGTACCGGTAAGAATACCGCCGGCTGTCAGAGCGGCGGCGGTGACAGGAAGTAATCTGCCGAAGCGATGACCGGCCGCTCCGGCTAAAAGGAACGATGCCGGAAGAGGAGCGAGGGTGAGAGCCGTGAGGCTATAAGATAGAGATACCTTGGACAGGTTTGTCCAGATAAGGACGGTGGCCACAACCCCGAGAAGATAATAGAGACCTGCATATATCAACCCACCCTGTTCGTAAGCCGGCTTGTCGCCTCTTGCATCAACTGTCAAAATCCCCATGATTCTAATCGATGTTATCGACGTAAACGCCAGCAACGCTGTTATGCGGGGCAGAACAAATATGCCCGCCAGGCAGAGAAGAACCGCACACTGGACAGGCAGAACAACCAGAAACACTTCATTCAGCGAGGCGACTTTCGGAGCAGTGAACCTGAAAAAGAGGAGGGTGACGGCGTCCACCAGGAAAGCCGCCGCAAAGAATACGGCCAGGGCGAGCACGGCGAAACTCCGGGAGCAGGGAGCCGGAGCATGGAGAAGACGCATATTCAACAACGAAGCTTCACCCCCGAATCCGCCGCCCGACACAATCGTATCACCCTCTCCGGTTCCGCCGGCGCGTATTTCAGCAAGGTGCACATGTCCGCTGTGACGCAGAATTCCATCGGTCGAGCCGTGGTCGATCGTGATACTCCATACGGGGCGCCACTCCTCTTCCGCAGGTATACTGCAAACGAATCGTCGTTCATTAACAAGCGCTTCGACCTTGTCGCCGGTGCATGTGAGCTCGATCCGGAGATTCTTACCGGTGCCGGGCGATTCGAAGCCGCCTATTCTGGTGTCGGCACCTCCGGGCGATTCCACGAAGAGACCGTTCATGGAATTGTCGGTCCTGTTGAAACCGAATCGTAATTTCGCTTTTTCGGACTTTGCGAAATAGATATCGAAACCATTGTTATCATGGATTCCAAGGCTGGTTCGAACAGTGAATGGCGGCGGTGCTGCCGGGGGGGATTTCAGGGAAAAATAATCACCGGGCAAGAGGATCAGGGCGCCGTCGGATTCACGAAAACTGGCGTCCTGGATTCTGGAGAAATCCTCGTTGCCCGGAACGACCACCTGGTAGAATGTATTCGAATGGCCGACTATGTGCAGCACCCTGAAGAAGGAGATCATCAGTACAGCGTTTACGATAAACAGTACCAGGTGGAGAAGTCGAAGGTCGGCGAATTCCAGCCTTGATCCGCTTAACTTCCTGGAAAGGGAGAGAAACAACCGGCGCCTCGCCTTATTCTGTTGACAGTAGAAGCAGGGGCGGCTTCACCCGTTACTGCTTGAATCCTGGAAAACCGTCGCTGCACATATCCCGGGGGGTGTATTATGACAGTCAGGACTTCGGTGTTACGAACTCAATGGAGTAGAAGTTTGCTCCCGTTTTCGTCTTCATCTTCATCTTCCATCACTTCCGCTCTCATCAAATCGGTGGCCATACTGACTGCCCTCAATGCGGTATCGACGATCTCTTCGTCGTCGGAATCGATATATCCCTCGAGAAGGTCTGTAGCCTCAAAGGGGCGGATACAGGCCGCCGCCTCGAGAGCCGCCAGGAGCACGCGTTTGCCGGTCTCTTCCGAGATCAGGAGGTTCATGACATGGGACCAGGCCTCGTCAATCTCCCAGGTTCCCGCAGCGTAAACGGCTTCGGCATGAATTGCCTCGTCTTCGTTATTCAGTTCTTCCAGAATATAATCGTCGAAACCGGCGATCCAGCGCATCGAAAATACCGCGGTAAGTTTCCAGAGCTCGTCTCCGCTTGTATACGCTTCCTGAACCGCTTCGATATGCCAGTCTTCGGGGGCGCGAATAGATGCTTCAAGGGTCATTCGCCTGACATTTTTGGGGATATCCGTATCGAGACAGATCTGTCGGAGCGATTCTTTAATATGACGGAACTTCTTTTCGGTAACAGGAACATCATCCGGTTCTTCGAACTCTTCAATATCGGCCAGCTCCAGGACCGGTCCGAGCGAAATCGCCGCGATCCCGCGCAGATCCTCCGGTTCTTCGGCATTTAACAGAATTGACAGAAGGACGTCGGCCAGATCATCGTTGATAACGGTTAAATCACCGGCCATCTCCGCAGCGAGAAGACGATCAGGTGTATCCATCCGGTTATCCGACATGATTCTCATAAGGAATATACCGGTATTGTCCGGCCATTCCCAGGGCGGGGTTTTCTGCAGTAATTTTAGATCCATCGGTTTTCCTTTTCGGTACTCATAAAAACAGAGTGATCGGTAACTGGTGTCTGCTGATTCTACCTGCCGGGTCTTCGTGTTCCAGTCTTTTTCAGTTCAGCGGTCTCAACCGTCCTCTGCCGTTTGAGGATTTCCCTCAGCCGTTTGATGATACTGGTCGCACTCATCACTCGTTGATATACGTAAAGCCGGCCGGGCAGATCTTTATCGAGAACTTCTTCGCTCACGCGGAGGCGTCTACTGACCGCGAAGATTATCTGAAAAGGCAGGCCTGCTTCGACCAGCTCCACCCGCCGCCAGACGGCTTCCCGGCTCCAGTAGCCCAAAACTTCGAGGAAAATCCTGATACCGGATTCTTCATGGGTGAAGACGAGATCCGGCACGCACAATCCGACGCCCGGCAGATCCAGCAAGTCATTTGCAACACGGGCTTTCCAGGGCGATTCGATACCCTTGAAACGTTCCAGAAGCTGCTCCACCTCGTCCGGAAGGCGAACCTTGCAATCCTGGAGAACACTCTCCGGTTTCCCTTCCAGATGGAATACGAAAGGTTTCCGTTCCCGGCCCCACTTGATGTCGGCATCGAGTTCCCACCGCCCTCCGCTCTCTTCCAGCGCCGGAAGCATCAGTGCAAGCTGCAGACCGTACCTGGTCACCGCCTTGAAAAGGCTGAAAGGGCCGTCGATCTCAATTCTGTAACGATCTTCCTGTTTGTCATAGTCGATAGTGTGCAAGAGCCTTCGGAATTTGAGCTTCTGGAAGAACATCCTGTACCCGGCCGGATCGGCGCACCGGATCTTGACGACAACCTTGACGGCACGTAAAAGAACAGCCTGTTTCTGGGATCTTACGTATAGATCGACCAGCGCAGGTGCGCTTATCGTGTCGAATTTCGTGCATTTATGGTTCTCTTTAAGATCCGCGTAAAGAAGACCGTCGACCTCGCCGGGCGGAATCCCCCGGACCGCAGCCACCTCCTCGATTACCGCCGCGGCATCGAAGATTGCGGAATCCTCGAGCGTCTTCCGGGCCTCGGTTGCGGCGGTGAAAAGCGCTTTTCTCAAAGCCCGCGGTTCCACATCGGTTCGTGCTTCGAAGGTGCACCTGTCCTCCACGAGTTTCCGCACCCCTTTAATCATCTTGAAGTCGGAGGTCGCCCGCCGGAGAGGCTCGCTCAACGCCGACCTGAATTCTCCCTGCGTTCGTCCGACATTTTCCCCGGCCAGGGTTATATATTCTTCGGCGTATCGGAGAAGGAGCTTCTTTTTGGCGGGATTCAGCCGAGGCACGTGGAGACGCCCGTTCCGCCTGATCACCCTTACGAGATCAACGGTAAGCAACGTGAGCCCTCCTGCGTCTGCTCGTGAACATTTCGGAAGTGTCGTTGGCTACGATCTCGTAAAGAACCGCCTGTTTTTCTCCTTTTTTCCGCAGGATTCGTCCGAGCCGCTGCACATGCTCCCTGATCGAGCCGCTTCCGGAGATTATGATGCCGACATTCGCTTCCGGGATGTCGACCCCCTCGTTCAAAACCTTGGATGCCGCCAGGACGTTATATGTTCCTTTCGAAAAGCCGTCGAGAATCTCAGCGCGTTCCGTCACTCTGGTCTGATGGGTGATTACGGGCACCAGGAACCGGCGCGACAATTCGTAAGCCGGCTTATTGCGCTCGGTGAACAGCAGCACTCGATCGTGCCGGTGCCTGTGCAGAAGGTGGTCGATATATTTCAGCTTCGAAGGAGCCGAGAAAGCAAGATGTTTCTGCTTCTGATAGGCTTCCATGGCCCTTCTTCCTTCGATGCCGCTTCCCGAGCGTTTGAGGAACTGCTTCCAGCCGTCGGGCGTGTGCATCCGTATCCCGTGGCGAGCTATAAAAGCGAGATAGATGCCCCGTGCTTTTTCATACTCGCTGCGTTCCTCTTCGCTCAACTCGACCAGTAGCCGTTCGATCGTATAGTCTGCGAGATATTCACCGGCGAGATCACCTATTTCGCATGCGTACGCGGTCGGACCGATAAGATGCGAAAAGTCGACATGTTTTCCGTCCGCGCGTTCAGGAGTGGCCGACAATCCCAGCCTGTAGGGCGCCAGGCATGAGCTCGCCGCAAGAGAAAATGAATCACCCGGCAAATGATGACATTCGTCGAAAATAATCATTCCGAAACGAGCGCCCAGGTGCTCCATGTGCAGATATGCGGAATCGTAGGTGGTGGCGGTGAGCGGTTCGATCGTGAACTCTCCTCCGCCGACGACGCCCACATCGCAGCGGAAGCTGGTGCGCAGCAGATCGTACCACTGGGTTACGAGGTTGAGAGTAGGCGCAACCACCAGCGTGCTTTTCCGCACTGCATCGATCGCCATCAACCCGACGTAGCTTTTACCCGCGCCGGTGGGAAGAACCACCAGGCCGCGCCCTCCCGAGTCATACCAGGCTTCGAAGGCTTCCTGCTGGAACGGCCTCGGAACACGTTTGACCTTGAGAGAGGTTTTCAGGTCATCGAAACGGCGGGCGTCATCCGTGAAGGAGACCCCGTGAAGCCCGAGAGATTCCACTATTGCGGCATAAGCGAGTGCCGGGGCGCGGTGGCATCTTGTCCGGTGATCCCATAGAACTCCATCCGGAAAGGGGAAAGGGGGCTCTTTGCCGAAACCTCTTATCTCCACGGTGCCGGCTGTGAAACACAGCTTTATATCAGGAGACAGACGGGTCATCATCCATCTTTCCGAAACTGGTGTTCCGGTAATTATTCGACCGGTACGGCCAGGCTCGCAAGGGTGGCCACCACGACCTGCGTTGTCATCCAGGCAAGGTCGGGGCTGTTGAAGCTCTGGCCGACAGTGTCGAACCTTGTGTGGATAAAGGGGCTGGACTGATTGGTATCTTCAAAGAACCATACAGCCTTGAAACCCCGGGCCCAGAAAGATGCGTGGTCGCTCGAGCCGCCGCTTATTCCGGAGGACTCCACCGTAGGCAGCTCGGGAACGAAGTAGCCGGCGGCGTCGACGGCAGCTTCGTACAGGTCGTACGAGTTGTCATTCGTGATGATGTCGAGGTCGAAAACATCACCGTTCTGATAATACCCGTCCATGTCGATATTGATGACGCCCCGTAGATCCACGCCGTGCCTATTGGCCCAGCCCGCATACGCGGAACTGCCGAAAAGCCCTATCTCCTCACCGGAAAAAGCCACGAAAACTATCGTACTTTCGAAGGAGTACTGGCTCAAAACCCTTGCGGCTTCAAGAACCGTAACCGTTCCGGAGGCGTTGTCGTCGGCGCCGGGCGCTTTTTTCGTGATCATCATGAACGTGATCGAATCGTAATGACCGCCGACAAGGTATACCTGGTCCGGATAGAGTGTTCCCGGCAGAACGGCGACGACATTCGGCGAGCTCAAGCCGCCGAGAACAGGCTGTGTATACAGGCTGTCGAAACCGGTAGCTTCCAGGTATTTGAAAATCCCCTGCCCTGCAATATCGCCTTCTTTCCTGAAGCAGATCCGGTTGTCCAGCGCGGTCGACAGTACCTCCACGCCGGATTCGATATTCGAAATTTCCACCTTGTCGACCATTTCCTCGATGAGTTCGATCTGTCCGGGTGTAAGGTCGTCGATTCCGGCGGTTACCGGCGACGCCGCAAGCTCAGAAGATGGAAGCTCGATGGATAATGTCGGGTCGAGCCAGGTGAGACCGTGACCGCCGCCCTGCAGCCAGAGCGCTTCTTTCAACGTACCCGTGTATAAAAGCCAGCCCTCGAACCTGTGCAGGACCCGGCCCTCTACGGCAACCGCCCGGTTATATCCCGGTCGTCCGGTGTCAACCTCCGGAATGAGATAGTAGTCATCTTCAGGGATGTAATCACCGCACTTTATGCAGGATATTCCTGAACCTTCAAGGAATTGCACAGACCGGCGGTCGATTGTGGCGAGAGCATGGTTCCCCCGGTGGTAGAACACCGTACATCCCGCATCGCCCGCGTCAGTCAGGAATTCAGGGGTCATTCCCTCTATCTCGAAGAATATGATCTCCGGCTGTTGTTCCTGTGCATCTAATGCTCCGGTTGCCCCCATAAGGACGGCAGCGATTAAGAAACAGCTCAAACTGATAAAAAGTGGAAGTTTCATGGCCGACTCCTTTCGTATAGTAAAAAACTAACCTTTCCCGATAGCGGATTCAAGCAGACAATTGCGGATTCGGCACGGTAAAGGTCGTTTTGTTTAAAAATGGGGGCGGTCGGACAGATATAGGAAGGCCGTGCAGGATGGAGGTGTTTCGAGGTCCCCGCCTGTTATTACCTCAGGTTCGTCGATCCCGGGATCCCACGATCTGGTATGGACCAGGTCACTGGAGCATCCGAACTGCCAGAAATTCCCGCGGAAATCGGCGGAGTGGTTGGTGCGCCCCTCGAAAACCCCCGCTCCGACGCGCACTTCGTACCCGCCGGAGCAGGCATTCCCGAATGTAGATTCCGTGATCACAAGATGGTTCCAGTCCACGGATTCAATAGCCTGGGGGCAGTATTTTGTGACAGCCGTATTTCCGATGAACGAACAGCAGGTCGCGGACACCGGGCGCGAATCGTTTTCCTCCTTGTGCATGAGAAGCATCGCACCGCCTGTCGACGCGATATTACCGGTGAATGAACATCCCTCGAAATCGATGTGGCCGTTCGTATGAATGCAAACCGCGCCGCCCCCCAGGTATGAATCGATATTCACCGCATTTCCTTCGAATTCGCAGTCCTCAATCAATGCGACGGATTCATGGGCGATAAAGAGTGCCCCTCCCAGCTTCCGGGCGCTGTTGAAGCTGAAGCACGAGCTCTCGAGAACAAGGTCCGTTCCGTACGAAGTATGAATCGCACCTCCCCTCTCCGCTTCGTTCTCTTCGAATGTGCAGGCGATAAATCTTGCAGACGAGCCGAGGAGGCGCGCAGCTCCCCCTCCTCTTTCTCCGGCGGCGTTATCGATGAAGCGGCACCCGTTGAAGTATACAGGAATTTCATAACTTTCAGCCACGGCTGCGGCTCCGCCCACGTGAAATGATCTGTTCTGACTGAACTCGCATCGAACCACGCAGACCGGTTTACGCGGGCGATAGAAGTAAACCGCGCCGCCCATGATCCGTTCATTGGGCAGCTGACCGGGATCGACGACTATCTCTTCACCTTTATCATAGCGGGCTTCATTCAGAACGAACCGGACGTCACGAAGATATGGAGAAGCCATCTCTGTTGAAATCGCTGAGTCTCCCGCGTGACGAATTTCGCAGCAGGAAATCAGTGAACCTGACAGGTAACGTCCATATTGATCAATGCTTGCGTCGCTTGCGGATTTGGCGAACCTGATGCCCCCCCAGTCTCCCACCTCCCCGTCGCGTCCCTCTATAATCACGGTGGAATCGGTATCCCCCGCAACTATCAACGTGCCTCTGACATCCAGGCGGCAACCCGGCTCTTCTCCCCGCAACCCGGGATCGACGCGACCGAACAAAACCACGGTACCGGGTTTGATCGTCAGTGACGCATCCCGCTCGATGATCACATCTTCCGTGAAAATATATGGAGAATCCGCCGTGCTCCAATATTCATCAGATGAAATTCGATATGCGCCTGAAACGGCCGTCGGCACGGTCAGGACCGCAAAGAATGCTGCGATTATTGCACGACCCATCTGAATCCTCCCATCTTATCCGGATGTTCTTTCCGCCGGCTGCGTCATCAACCCGCCTTCATCCCGGATAGTAGGAAGAACCGGAGATATCTGGGGAAAGGTAAATTATTGAAGCATTTTGAATGTTGGTGGAAGAAGTTTATAATAAAGGGACAAAGCTGGCGGGTCGGGAAGAATGTGCCCCCCGGGGCATCGCACCCCATTATCGGAGGATTATTCTATAATCGCCGGAATCCATGGATAAAAAAATATGAAAATCGACAGTAAAAAACGGAAACGCCAATCGAAACAAACCGGTCTTCTGGAAGAAGACGCGAGACAAAAAGCGCTGAAATCTCGATACAGGCGTGTTGTGAAAGAACTGGAAAGCTTTGAAGAAGGTTTCAACACCTTGTTCGAAGCCTCGAGCGAGATCTATTTTCTTTATGATCTGAAGGGCAACATCATAAACGGCAACACGGTCGCCATGGAGACCGTAGGTTATGACAAAGAGGAGCTCATCGGTAAAAATCTTTTTAAAATCGGGCTTCTTGCACCTTCACAACTACCCAAAGCGAGAGCAAACATGGCCCGGAATGTTCGCGGCCAGCCGACGGGACCTGAAATTTTCGAGCTGAAAAAGAAGGACGGCGGGAAGCTTCTGCTGGAAATTCATTCGATTCCGCTCAAATTGAGAGGTGAATCGTTCGTCCTGGGAATCGGCACGGACGTAACCGCACAAAAGCTGTCGGAAGAAAAGCTGAGGGAATCGGAAGAAAAGCTCAGAATCATTATCGACAATGTAAGTGACGTGATCTTCCAGCTTTCTCCTGCGGGATATATCCAGTTTTTAAGCCCGAATGTAGAAGATTTGTATGGATACAAAGTAGAAGAGCTCGAGGGACGGCACCTCACCAAAACTACTCCGGCGGCTGAAATTCCCAAATCGCTCAAAGCGTTGGCTTCAGTCATTTCGGGGAAGAAGATTAAAAATCTCGAAATAAACCAGGTGGATGCCTACGGGAAGATAATTCCGATGGAGATCAATGCCGCTCCCGTCAGGCGGGACGGCAAAGTTATCGCGGCCCAGGGTGTTATGAGGAATATCACCGAGAGGAAAGCTGCGGAGGAGCGGGAGGTGAAATATGCCGCCAACCTGGTTCAGTTATCCGAAACAGCCATTCAACTCGTCCAGCTTTCTCCGGATAAGGATGTTTTTCGTCAAATTGCATTACAGTTGAGACGGTTTGAAGATATTCTGGTCACAATCATCAATGAATATGACGACCAGACCGACACCCTGGTATGCCGTGCATTCTGCGGACCGGACGAAAAGGTCGGAAAGGTGTCTCAACTTCTGGGAATGGATCCGGTCGGTTCGTCATATCCGATACCTGATGAAGATACGAGAAATAAATTGCTGAGCGGCGCTCTGAAAAAGATCCCCGGCGGGATCTACGAAATCGCTTTCGGTGAAATACCGAGGCATACATGTGAGAAGGTTGAAAAGCATCTGGATATAGGTGACGTATACGGGATGGGCCTTGTAGACAAGAGCAGGCTTTTCGGAAGCGCCATCGTTTTTCTGAAGAAAGATGCAGCAATCGACACGCGTATCATCGCAACGTTCGGTAACCAGGCATCGGTCGTCCTACAGAAAAGCAAGGTGGAAAAGGGCAGGTCTATTCTCGAAGAGCAACTGCGTCAGTCCCAGAAGATGGAAGCCATAGGGCAGCTTGCAGGAGGAGTCGCCCACGATTTCAATAACCTTCTGTCAACGATCCTGGGTTATACCGAACTTGCCATGATGAGCACGGATGAATCGGAGATAGCCTACCGGAACATGGACAAGGTTCTGAAGTCGACTATGCGCGCCGCTGCGTTGACCCGGCAGCTTCTATTGTTCAGTCGCAGGCAGCCCATGGAGTTCAGCTCCGTCGACATCAGCAGGACGGTTGAGAATCTCCGTGAAATGCTCAGCCGTCTTCTGGGAGAAGACATTGTCATAAAAACAGAGAGAGAAGCCAGCTCCTGGATAATTCAGGCCGACGAGGGCAATATAGAACAGATTCTCGTAAATCTTGCCGTTAATGCAAGGGACGCCATGAAAGATGGCGGAACGCTGACGATTACAACCGAAAACAAGACCCTTGATGAAAAAATGTGCTTATACATACCTGAAGCGCGTCCCGGCCGGTACGTGTGTCTGACGGTCGAGGATACGGGCCACGGCATGGATGAAAATGTCCGCCAACGGATTTTCGAGCCGTTCTTCAGCACAAAGGGGGTGGGGAAGGGGACCGGGCTCGGTCTTTCTGTCGCTTACGGTATAGTAAAGGAGCATGACGGCTGGATAAATGTATTCAGTAGACAGAAACAGGGGACTACATTCAGGATTTATCTTCCGGCAGCGCCGGGAAAAGCGCAAATCACGGCTGAAGAACCGGTTTCTCTCGACGGGCTTCACGGCAACGGCGAACGTATCCTTCTGGTCGAAGATGAGGATACCGTCAGGGAATTAGCCGCCGAGATCCTGAGCGAACAAGGATATGAAGTCGTTTGCGCGGCTACGGCCGAGGAAGCGCTGGAATTCTATGATAATCATGAGAGCGGCTTCGACCTTATCTTCACCGATGTCGTGCTGCCGGGACGATCCGCGCTTTCACTGATCGAGGAACTCCTGAAACGGGATCCGGATATCAGGGCCCTGTTCAGCAGCGGTTATACCGACGACAAATCCCGATGGCCGTCGATACGCGAGCGCGGGCACCATTTCATTCAGAAGCCGTACTCGATGTCGGATTTGCTCGAGACGGTGAAACTGAGTCTTCAGAAAGCATAAAGACGGCACGACACTTGTAATTTTCAATTCAGAATATTATACAACATAATCTAGTTACTGTATCAGGTCTGGATACTTCTCTGGAGGAGGATTTTATGTTCGGACGAATATTCAACAATATGAACGCAGGTTTGGTGATTATTATTTTCCTGGTTTTCGCACCCTCATATGCAGACGATGTTACCGACTCGATCGACGAAGGAATAAAATACTATAAAGCGGGCGAGTTTTCGGATGCGGTTTTGAGTCTGAACTACGCTGTGCAGCTCATCCAGCAGAAGAAGGGCGCGAGTATGGAAAGTCTGCTTCCGGAACCTCTGAAGGGATGGAAGGCCGAGGAGGCGACCACCGAGACGGCTGCGGCGTCTATGATGGGGGGGATGGTCACCGCCGAGCGCCGGTATACGAAGGGTTCCAGTTCCGTTTCGATTCAGATCATCACCGATTCCCCCGTTCTTCAAGGGTTGCTGATGATGTTCGCCAATCCCATGTTCGCTTCATCCGACGGCGGTAAACTTGAAAGAATCAAAAAGCAGAAAGCCATAGTCAAGTATGATGAAGCGAGTAAAGAAGGTGAAATTCAAATCGTAGTAGCCAATCGATTCTTTGTTCAAATCGACGGAAACGGCGCAACAAAGGACGATCTGATTAAATTCGCGGAAGCGATCGATTACAAAAAGATCGAATCACAACCGTAGTTGTTGCGGAGTTTTCCGGCAGTTTCTGGCGGTTTCATCCTTTCCGGGTTCCGGTTCATGCCCGGATCGGCCGGATCGTTCATGGAAAAGAACGGGGAATTCGTTGAGTCGCGGAATATCCCAGGACAAGACAATAATTGCGTGGGAGCGAATCGTTTCCATAATCGAAAGAGCCCTTGCCGCAGGGGATGAAGCAGCGGATGGTGAAGATGATACCATCCGCGTTCCGCTCGGACGATTCCTTCTCTCCCAGATGTTCCACCGGGTTAAACCCGCCCTGTCCAAGGGCTGGCTGGAGCGGGATCCGGTGCACCTGGTGATGTTCGGAGCCACCAACAGCGGCAAATCGACCGTATTGAACCTGCTCCTCGGAAAGATCTCCGCCCCGACGGATTCGAAGGCCAGATCCACCCAGCATTCCACGGCCTTTCGCAGCTCCTCCATGGGAAATCGCTTCGTCGATGATTTTCCGACGCGCTTCCCGAATTACCATCGTTATCTCAACGAGTATCCCGAAAAACAGTCCGACGGGGAGTTGAGGACCGGCGGATACAGACCTTGTTTCGTCATCTATGATCCTGATGAATCTCCGGGCCGATCCCTGGCGGCTCCGGTAGCGGAATCGGCGGTATTCTGGGACACCCCCGACTTCTCTACCGAAGAGGCCCAGATATACATGTCTGCGGTGCTCGATACAGCGGCGATGGGCGACATCGTTATTTTGACGGTCACCAGAGAGAACTACGCCGATCACAGGGGCCTCCTGCTGCTCGACATGATCCGTAAGACCGGCGTGCCGGTTCTGGTAATTGCAAACAAGCTTGAGGATGACACCAGCCTTCTCGACGATATAAAGGGCAAGCTGTATTCCGGAAAACCGGAAAAATCCGGGAGGCGAAAAAAGGAATTTGAAATTTATCCGCTGCCGTACGTAAGGGGTTCGGACGACGATGAGCGGACACGTCTTCTTTCCGAGCATGCGGGTGCTTCCGTTCTGAGGGAAGCTTCCGCCGAATATATTGCATCCGGTCCCAGGCTGAAGAAGCGGGTGCTGAAAGGATGTTCGGAGTTCATCGAACAGTCTCTGGATGACGTGCTCAAGCCCCTGAGGACGGAGATCGATCTCGAAGAATCCTGGGCTGCGGCCGTTGATAAGATTACCGAAGCGGAATTCTATTCACGGTACTGGAGCGATTACCTGGGAAGAGAAGACTACGAGCAGTACGGCGATTTCAACCTGGCGGTCATCAAGTGGCTGGATCTGCTCGAGATTCCGGGTATCGGCAGGTTCGTATCGAGGGCGGCGGGCGTGGCTCGCTTGCCTTTCAGGTGGGTGAAAAAAGGGATCAGGAAAATCCTGACCGATGATGACCAGCCTGTCAAAACGAAAGAGGAGGAAGTGGTTTATGACTCTTACCAGCGATGGATACGGGCCCTGATCGCCGAAGCCCAGCGAAGGGGAGAAAGGTTCGATAATACAGCCCAGGTAAAACTCGAACAGAAACTCGGCAGCGACATATTCAGAAGTGAGCTCGAGGAAAATTTCAGCCGGGCATATGTCAGTCACCGCAAAACCATGAAAGTGCTCATCGAACAGGTTGCATACAGCCTGGCGGAATATGTCGAAAAACGTCCTTCGGTAAGAAAAGCGCTTCAAGGCTCCAAATTCCTGCTCGATTCCGTCGCAACGATCGGCGTGGTGGCGACGGGCGGTCTCGACTGGACCGACCTGGTCGTTGCTCCGATGGTTGCCCCGGTGGTCCGCCTGGTCCTGGAATTGGCCGGCCAGGGCTTCATGGAAATCCAGAAGCGGGCTTTGAAGGAGAATCAGTTCCGGTCGATGCGAAAAGCTTTCAATGATTACATGGTGGAACCCGTCAAGACAGGGCTGGAGGTCTCGGTCACTCGCGATGAATTCGAATCGGTAACCGGAGATTTCGCCGTTCTGAAAAAAGCCCTTGCTGAAATCAGCCGGGCCTGAACCGGAGTAGGCTCAAATGCGGAACAGTCAGGACAGCCGGATTGAAAACGCTCTCCGAACGCTGGAAACCGGAATCGTCGATCCCAGGGCGCTCAATATTCAACCCGCACAGGAGATGCGGCTTCGACGGGCGATCGAGAGGGTCGGAGCGCAGCTTGCCGGAGCGGGAGAACCGGTGCTTACCGTGGCGCTTGCGGGATGTACGGGTTCAGGCAAGAGCACATTGATCAATGCCCTTGCCGGCGCCCCCATCGCCGGTGTTTCCGAGCACAGGCCATGCACGACGGGGATCAATGTCTATCATCACGAAGCCGTTCCCGGGGAAGAGCTCTTCAAAGAGCTGGCGGAAACCGCAGAATTCGTTCCGCATGCCAGGCCCGAGCTCAGGTTCAAAGTTATCGTCGATACTCCCGATCTGGATTCCTTTGCGACCGGCAACCGGAAGATTACCCGCGCCCTTCTCAAGACGGCGGGTCTCGTAATCTACATTTTCAGTCCTGAACGGTACCTTGAAGAACGCGCCTGGTCGGTCATCCGCGAGGAAAAACGTTTCAGCCGCTCACTGGCTGTCCTGAACAAGTCGGATACGGTCTCTCCTGATGTTCTCGAGAAGATTTCGGGTGATATCCGCGACAGGTTTTTTGAAATGGGACTGCCGGATGTCAGGCTCCTCCGGCTCAGCGCCGCTTCCAATACGCCGGGGATGATCGACGCTCCGGCGGCCGGGTCGACAAAAGAGCCAATCGACGAATTCGCTTCCCTCAGGGCGTTTCTCGAGTTCGAACTGAGATCGGGAGAGGTTTTCCAGATGCTTCGGCGGCAGCGGATCAACGTTGTCGAGGTCCTCCGCGAAAAAGTGGCGGAGGTCGTCAGACCCGGTGAAATCAGAACCGCGATCGAGCGGTTGAGCGCCGCCGTTGAAGATCACGGGGAAAAAGCCGCTGATGAACTTGCAGGGATATTGAAAAACCGAATATCGGCGATCACTTCACAGCTCGAACCTTTAATCATTATTCGCAAACACCAGCGGTTCTGGGGGCCGTTCCGTGTTTGGCTCGCTGTTTCGGATTTTCTGTCCTACCGGTTGCCTCAACTGGTGAGAGGCATCAGGTTCGCGGGAACGCGTGGAGAAGGT
The DNA here is from genome assembly GCA_964394085.1 of uncultured Gemmatimonadota bacterium. GTDB lineage: Bacteria > CAYMWF01 > CAYMWF01 > CAYMWF01. The sequence goes on from CAYMWF010000024.1 coordinate 37,087, forward strand.
TCGATAGTCGAGAAAGCGCTCAGGCTCGATTATTCAGACCGGGTTGATGATCTGTTATCCGCCGGCGCTCTCGAATTGCAGAATGTCTGCTACGAAGAGAATCTACCCCTGGAACGCTGGCGGACGATTACCGAAAAGGACAGCGGGAGCGCTTTACTGCTGACGATTGCAAACGATGTCGAAGCGAAATTCGAAGGAATATCGGAAGACGCGTCGACGGGCGGCGCAGTGGCTGCATGGCTGATCAGTCTGATCGCATTCCTTTTTCCCGTGGGGCTCGCGGTGTTCGGCACTTATATCCTTGTCGGCGATATTCTGAATGCAAGATTTTCAGGTTTCGGCGTTCTCCAGACATTTATTGTTCTAACGCTTCTCGGGTATCTCCATCTTCATGTTCTCACCGCGCTTTTTTTCCGCTCCGGCAGGCCGGCTTCATCCAGGCGGATCGGTGAATCAGTCTTGAGAAAAACGGTCAAGGATATTTTTAAACGATGGCTTGCCTCTTACCGGGCCGACATCGATGCGGATATCAGGAGATTCGAAGAGCCCCTGAAGGTCCTGGCCGAGCAGGCCGCCGAAATTCCGGCGGTCGGCGATCCCGCACGGAGCGAAACCTCTCATTCCGATCTTTCCGAACCGGTTGAAAAAGCGGCAACCGGGCAATCCGGCGAGGTGATTCCGCCGGCGGAAAGCCTGAAGCGGACCGTCGAGCAGATGGAGTCTGAATGAGCCGTTCTGAATCGAAATTCGAACATCGCCGGTTGCGGCGCGAGAGAAAGACCGTGGCCGCCATGCAGCGGATCTATTGCCGGGCCAACCACGGGACGGCAAGAGGATTATGCGCCGAATGCGATGAATTGAAGGCGTACTCCGAAGCCCGTCTTGCGGCGTGCCCGTACGGATGGGAAAAACCTCCCTGCTCGGAATGCACGATCCACTGCTACAAACCGGAGAGAAGGGAACAGATCCGTGCGGTTATGCGATACGCAGGCCCTCGAATGTTTTTCCGGCATCCGATCCTGGCTGTCCATCACCTGCTGAATAAACGGAAGACAAATCGCGTGTCGGATACAGCAAAGGTGTAAGGGCACGGGTCAAAATAAATCGGTGATTTATTTTGACCCGTACCCTAAATCGATACACGGCTGCCCCTGTTTTGGCTTGTCTGCTCCGTCAACTCCGGTATAGTGACCGAAGAGTGACGGAGCGGTGAGGTTCGGATATCCGGTGAACTTCCGGTGCCTTACGGCTGAAACTCGGGAGCGATGCGGGTCAACAAGGAGAAGTAGAATGTGTGAAGTGTATCCGGGTCGAAAACGAAAACAGGCGGCTGCTTTCGGCAAAATCGCCGCGGTACTTCTTTTGCTCTGCGTTTTTACATTTCCGGCTTCATCCGGAGAATATCCTGAATTGAAGCGGGCTTCGGAAATGATGGAAACCGTGTTAAGCATGGAAGGGGATATTTTTGCGCCGAATTCGTTCGGGAAAGCGCAGAAATATTATGACAAGGCGAGTTCGGCCGCGGAAAAAGGCAAGGCCAGACAGACTGTCGAAAACGCTGAAAAATCCCTGGAGCAACTGGAGAACGCGGTCAAGGCTACCGAACTGGCGAAGATCACTTTAGAAACGTACCTGGAGCCGAGGGCAAAAGCGATTGCGGCGGATGCTCCCGAAATTGTATCGCACGCATTCAATAAGGCGGAGGCGCAGCTGAAGAAAGCAACGGCCAAGCTCGAGTCGGGCGACATGAGGGCGGCCCTGGACGAGGCCGCGAAATCAACTCCTTTATACGATTCGTCCGAGTTGTCCGCCATCAAGATTACCGTCATGTCAGAAGCGGATAAGCTCATCCAGGAAGCGATCAAGGATGAAGCCGAGAAGTTTGCATTGATTACCCTCAACAAGGCGCGCTCTTCCCGCACCCTTACAAACGCCATCCTCGACAAGGATCGGTACGACAGGGAAAACGCCGAGAACGAAATCGCCGCAGCCGAGTACGAGGCCCGCCACGCGTCCAATATCGCCCAGACCGTCCGTTCGCTCAACAGGAACGACCAGGACTGGGAGAAACTGATACTGGTCGAAGAAGACCGTCTCAACAAGGTCGGAAAGCTGTTCGGCGCGGAGCGTCTCAATTTCGAAAAAGGTTCCGAGGCGGCCGTAGACAGCCTGGTGGCCCTGATCGGCCGGCTCCAGGGCGATAAAGCCGGATTTATAAAAATGAATGCGATCCTCGCTAAAAAGCTCGGTCTTATTTCCGACAGGCCGGACGAAACGTCTTACGGAGATCCGGTCGCCCTGGCGGGTGAAATCGATGAAGAAGTCTCCCGTCTTCTGGAAGAAAGAAAAATCCTTGCAGGATTTTTCGGGTCGTTTCAGACTTCGCTGGCCCGTCTCGGCCTTGAAATTTCCGGCGACAGCCTGCCCGAACTTTCCAAATCGATAGAAGAAGGTTTGACGTTCGTTTTTACCCAGATAGACAGTCTGAAAATGTCGTTCGAAAAGATCTCCTCCGAACTGGAAACACGCAAAGAAAGAGAAGACAAATTCTGGACGGCCAAAACGATGCTCCGCCCATCTGAAGGTGAAGTCCTCTTCAATACCGCGAACGAGATTGTAGTCAGGCTCCTGGGGCTCTCATTCGACCCCGGCAGGAGCGAACTGAAAGACCGGCACGCGCTGCTCCTGAGAAAAGCGGGGGATATTATCAGGATGTTTCCCGGTTCGAATATCAGCGTGGAGGGGCATACCGATTCACGGGGCGATCGAACCACCAACCTGCGACTTTCCAGGAAGCGGGCGGAAGCTGTGAAGGTATACCTGCAGCAGGGTCTCATGCTGCCGGACGAACGGATATCGGCTACCGGCTTCGGCTCGGACAAACCGATTGCCTCGAACAGCACCTCGGAGGGCCGCGCAAGGAACCGGAGGATCGATATAACAATCAAATATTGACCCGGCCGCCGGGAACCGCCTGCCGGACCGGTCAGGGTGCATCCAGCACCTCGCGCACTTTCCGTAGAAGTTTCTTGATATCGAACGGTTTTTCGATGAGGGCCGTGTCTTCGTCAAGCACACCTCGATGGGCGATAATGTCATCGGTGTAGCCGGACATGTAAAGGACCCTGATATCCGGCTTTATCGAAACGACCCGCTCGTACAATTCCTTCCCGTTCATCTCCGGCATCTCCACATCCGTCAGAAGCAGATGGATCTCCTCAGCATACTTTTTGAACATCCGGTAGGCGTCACTCCCGCTTTCAGCCTCCAGGACGCGATATCCGTTGTTTTCGAGCATCTTTCTGGTCAAAGTGCGAACCATCTCCTGGTCTTCGGCCAGAAGCACCGTCTCCTTGCCGGGGACTACCGTTTTTTTATCGGGTTCGACGATCTCTTCGACTTCTCCCCGAACCCTGGGCAGATAAATCCTGACGCTCGTACCCTCGCCGGGTTCGGAATCGGCATGGATGAATCCGCCATGCTGCTTTATGATTCCATAAACCGTGGATAATCCCAGGCCGGTTCCCTTACCCATTTCTTTGGTCGTAAAGAACGGTTCGAAGATGTTGTCGAGTACTTCCTTTTCCATACCGTATCCGTCGTCGCTTACCGCCAGCATCACGAATTCGCCGGGTACGGCACCTATGTGGTTTCTGCAAAACTCTTCGTCAATCGAAACGTTCGCGGTTTCGATGGTTAAATTACCGCCGTTCGGCATGGCGTCCCGTGCGTTTATTACCAGGTTGATAAGAATCTGGTCCAGCTGTCCCGGATCTACCTTGGTCCGCCATAAGTCTTCTGCAGATACGAGGCGTAATTCAATATCTTCCTCGATGAGTCGCAAAAGAATCTTCTGCGATCGATTCATCCTCTGGTTGATATCGACTATCCTGGGTTCGATAGTCTGCTTGCGGGAGAAGGCGAGAAGCTGGGATGTCAGTTGAGAGCAGCTTTCCGCCGCCTTCAGGATTGCTTTCACATCGCGGGCCCTGGGGTCGTCGGGAGCCAGCGATGATTCGATCAGTTCGGAATAGCCCCTGATAGCGGTCAGCATGTTGTTGAAGTCGTGGGCCACGCCCCCGGCCAGTCGGCCTATCGCCTCCATCTGCTGCGTCTGGCGGAGTTGCGCCTCCAGCCTGGATTTCTCTTTCTCCGCTTTCTTGCGGTCGGCGTTCTCAGCCAGCAGCCGTTCGTTGGCCGCCGTCAATTCGGCGGTGCGCTCTTTCACCCGCTCTTCCAGCCTGTCGTGAGCATCCTGAAGCGCTTTCTCCATCCTTTTTCGCGCTTTCTCTTTCCTTTCAGCCAGCAATCTGGCGTGCAGCACCGGTGCTATGGCATCGGCGAGGATTTGACCCAATCGAAGGTCGTCCCGGGTATAGGCGGTTTTCTTGTTGGCCACCTGAAACAATCCGATAACATCTCCCATGTGGACGATCGGAACCGTAATATTCCTGGTGATGTCGATATGCCCTTCCGGAACGAGGGCGGAATGTTCATTGGAATAAAGTATTTTCTTTTCCCGTATGGCCCGGGGCCAGATACTGTCGCCCCATGTTTCTCTGGGAAATACTATATTCTTCTCCGGAATCTGACACCGGTTCCAGATATGACGGGTCATAGAAGGGACTACGAGCGCTCCCTTTTCGTCGATGTAACCGAATACTCCGAACTCGCTTGCCATACTTTCCAGAAGAACGGTCAGGACTTCTCCATACATCTCATCGCCGGAGATCGTAAGGAAAATCTTGTCTATCCGATACCGATAATTCAGCTCTCGTTCCGAGAAACCCGGTGTCTTCCCGGCGGGTTGTTTATCATACATTTATTTGTATTCCTCGTACGCTCCTCATTCCATCCTCAATATAGATGACGTAATATGATAATAAATTCACACAGGCATAAAAAGAAGAAATATAAGAATTTTCAACCCGGAAAAATAACATAGGAAATACGCAGACTTAATACGTGGAAGCAAGGTGGCTGCAATCAGCCGGATAGTTGGACGATTAACAAATATATACGACAGACGACTACGTAGAAAACACGCAGTAAAGTTCTATGTTGTTATATCAACCCATATTGGATACATTCAGCGCATGTCATTCATTAACAGAACAAGAAACGCTCTGTAAAACCAACCACGTAGAAGCAGCCGAATTCCCGGTAAGAAGGAATTGTTTTGCCGCGACCCGAAAGAAAAACTGAAGTTCTTGAGAGAGTAGGAAAAATAGGGTTCTTATCCTTTGATCTTGAATCGGAAAAAGTCGAGTGGTCGCCGGGGCTGTATTCTATTTTCGGAATTCCAGGCACCGAGCCTGCGCCGAGCATGCAAAGGTTTTTCGAATATGTTCAACCGGGCGACCGCGAATCTATCGAATCGGCTTTTCGAAAAGCTGTTGAAGAATACGTTCCTTTCAGCATCTGGATCTCGGCTAAAAATATGGATGCCGCTAACCTGACCCTTTCCTGCAAAGGGGATTTTGAAAACGATGAAACAGGCCGTCCGGTCAGTCTCGTCTCCGTGGTTCATGACATGACGGATTACGGAGACAAGATTGCTTCACTGGAGGAAACCGAAATAAAATACCGGACGCTGGTCGAGCACTCTCCGGATGCGGTCGCGCTGCACTGTGAAGGGAAAATTGTCTATGTCAATCGCGCCGGGCTGCTGCTCGCGGGTGTTGATGACGAACGGATGCTGCTGGGGAAGACCATCGAATCATTCATCCCCGAGGATTCAATGGAAGATGTCAGGGAACGCCGGCGTCAAGTCGAGAGCGGCAATGTCGTCCCGTTCGTCGAAAGGAAGGTGATCAGGCCCGACGGGAAGATTCTGGATATTGAAGCTGCGCAAATTCCATACAATTACAGAGGTAAACCTGGCGGACAGGTGGTTATCAGGGACATCAGCGAGAGAAAAAAGATAGAACGGCGGCTGCTGGACAACGAAAAATTGTTGAAGCGGCAGTACAGGATGCTGGAAGAGAAGAACATCGCACTGAGAGAGCTGATGACCCAGATAGTGCTTGAAAAAGAAAACATGGAAATGCGCGTAAACTCGAATGTCGATACGCTGGTTCTCCCGCTGCTGGCAAGACTGAAAGAAAAGGGGTCGCCGGTCACCAAAGATGATCTTTACCTGCTGGAAGAAAATCTGAAAAAAATCACTGAAGAATTCGGGATGAAGATTTCGGGAAGGATGCTCGGTTTGACGCGTCGCGAGATCGAAATATGTAATCTGATCAGGAGCTCAATGAGCACGAAGCAGGTAGCCGATTTTCTGAACATTGCACCCAGGACGGTTGAAACCCATCGAAACAACATCCGCAAGAAGTTCGGGATACGCAAAAACGTCGTCAACCTGACGACATTTCTCAATTCCCTCGATAAATAGAGCAGTCGCCCCGATTACAGGCTGTACCTCGCCCAATGTTCGATTAATGCCACTTTCTGAATAAGGAATTTACTTTCAAACCGCCGGTTTGTATATTGGCTTCGTTGATAGCGTTCTCCCGGAGCGTGAACGATTCCAAATTTATTGCGAGGTCGAAATGAAGATTCTAGTTATTTTCCATACCGCTCTGTTCCTCTGCTTCTTAACACTTATTCAGGTTGCCGATGCCGGTACGTCCTGCTCGGTATCGGGGGTGGTTACCGACCAGGGCGGCAATCCCCTCCCTCATTCCGATGTAATCGTCTCGGGAACTTCCCGCGGAGCTTCGGCGGCTCCCGACGGAAGATTTTTCATCCGCGGCCTGGAGCCGGGCCGGTACGAAATCGCGGCTTCGCGGGTGGGATTCAAGCGGGTGGCGAAACGGATCGATTTGAAGGTCGGCCGGGAAGCGGAGCTGACTTTCGCTCTCCCCGCCGAACCGTTGCTGCTGGAGGAACTCGTGGTCACCGCGAAGTTCGAGCGGGCCTATCCTTCGCCGCTGCTGGTGGAAAAAAGAGCTCCGGCAACATCAATAGTCGATTCCGGCGAGCTGTTGAAGAGTATCCCCGGTGTATCGACCGTAAAGAAGGGGGCGACGGGCCAGGATCCGGTGCTGAGAGGATTCAGGCAGGACCAGGTCCTCGTTCTTCTCGACGGGGCCGCGAGGACCACCTGCGCATGCCCCAACAGGATGGATCCCCCTACAAGCCATATCCAGGTCGAAGACATCGAAAAGATCGAGTTGTTCAAGGGGCCGTTCACCGTGAGATACGGCGAGACGCCGGGCGGTTTGATCAATATCGTCTTAAAGAGACCCGACGTATCGGGCTCGCTGTTCAAGGGACGTGTAGATTTCGGCTACGAGCCGGACCATGACGGCATCATGGGGCGCTTGTCGGCCACCACGGCGTTCGATGACCGGTTCGCCGTCTTTCTGGGGGGAGGATACAGGGAGGAAGGCGACTACAGGGACGGAGACGACAACGTGGTCAGAGCGGGGGCGAAAGTCAGTGATTATTCCCTGAAAGGGAGGTTCGATCCCACGTCGCGGCTGAGGTTCCAGGCGACGCTCAGGAGCTCCGACACGAGGGACGTGCCGTATCCCGCGCTCATGATGGACATGGACAAAGACATCTTCAAACTCTATTCACTGGATATTTCGTCGCTCCCCCCCGGCGGGCCGGTCGAAAGCCTGGGCGGCACGGTGTACATGACTACGCTCGACCACGGCATGTCCAACAACGAATCGAAAACCAACTACAGCAAGGTGCACGCCGTCGCGGATATCGAAGCGAGCACTTTCGGAGGCAGGTGCGAGGCCAGGCTCAAACCCGCGGCATCCGGCGCTGTCTGGACCGGATTCGATTTTTTATCGATCTGGAAAAATGGAACGAGATTCAAGGATTTCGTATCACCGCAGAAGACGGACGCGACCGACAAAATATGGCCCGACGCGACTCAGAACCGTATCGGCCTGTTCGCTGAATCGAGGCTTCCTCTCTCAGAGGATGTTTCGGTGCTCGCCGGCTTGAGGGCGGGTTGGGCTCTTTACGAAGCAGCGGAGGCCGATTCTTCATTTTTGGCCTATTCGAGCGGCTCCCTCGAGAGCACGAATTTCCTCCCCGCGGGCGATATCTCGCTGCTGTGGCGGGCAACTCCGGGCTGGGAGATAGGTCTTTCCGCCGGCGCGGGGAGCCGTGCGCCATCGCTGACCGAAAAATATATAAACAGGTTCCAGATCGGCCTGGACAGCTACGAATATCTGGGTGACCCGGGAATAGAACCCGAGATAAATTACCAGACCGAGCTCAGCGCCGCTTTCAGCAGGGAATCTCTCGAGATCGGCTGTTCGGCCTATATCGGTTACCTGTACAATGCCATAACGGGTTTCGTAGACACACTGAGTTCCGATCCCGATCCGGTAGTCGTGAAAAGATTCGGGAATCTCGACAAGGCGAGACACGCGGGCGGCGAATTATCCGCAGCCTACCGGTTCGATATCGGATATTACATGTCGAGCTCGCTGTCGTATACGAGGGGAACGAACCTTGTCGATGACGAACCGCTTCCCGAAATGCCTCCGCTGGAAGCAAATGTGGTTCTCGGATACGAACATTGGCGAAAGCGGGTGAGAATCGAGCTGGACGGGCGGTTCGCGGCCCGGCAGAACAGGGTGTCATCCCTTTACGGCGAAGAAGAAACGCCCGGATTTTCGGTTTTCGGCGGCGAGATCGAACTGCGCCTGTTGGATCACTTCAGGGTCATCGCCGGTATCGACAACATTTTCGATGAACAGTACTACGAACACTTGAGCAGGCGCGAAAAGATAGCCGACGGTGAACCGATTCCGGAAGAGGGCAGGAATGTCTATACCAGGATATCATTCTCCTGGTGATGTCCAGCCTGTTTGATCCGAATTGCAATCCTCGAAAAACCCGGGGGATGAGGCGGCATGGATAATCCGTACAAGGATTCATTGAAAGGGCTCGAGATTCCCGATCCCGTGGAGGCTTTTTTCTCCTGGTGCAGGGAGCGGGAGCGGATCAGGACCAGGCGCGAGTCGGGAGCACCGCCCCCGTGGACCGAAGATCCTGTTTTTCAAAAAGGGCGGTTTCTGAACGTGTTCAGGGAGGACGACAGGGGAACCAGAGCCGTTCTCCGGTTCGTCTCGCCTGTCGGAGATCTGGTTTCCCCGTTGATTCACGCGATTTTTTTCGCCCGGTGGTGCAATCGCTCCGCCACTCTGGATAAGCTTCACCCGGATCTGCTGTCCGATCCCGAACTCCTGCGAAAAACGCTTCTTCACGAAGTGGGTCAGCCATGGTTTTCAGACGTTTACCCGGTCGAACCGGTTCGGTGGGATGGCCGGACCTTCGACCGCCTGGAAACCTGCACGCACCTGTTCGGGAAATGTCTCGCTTTTCTGGAGAGCTCCATACGGGAGTCAGGGGGAAACGTGATTACCGCAACGGACGCGATCAACGAAGAATTCAGGATGGCGAATGATTTTCCGATCTTCATGGCGCTGGTCGATATTGCCTGGTTCCACCCGGACCTGATCCATCCGGAAAGCCCCGTCCCCACGGGCATCGGAGCCGTTCCTTTCCTGGATCTTCTGCAGCGTCACCTCGAAACGCCCGATCACCAGGCCGCGGCTGAAAAGATGATGGAGCTCCAGCCGGCTTGCTGGCCGGAAGCGCGCCGGCGGTTCACTCCCCTCGATATCGAATATATCTCCTGCGAGTGCCGTAAGTATTTCAGTTATAAAAACGGCACGAAACAGTTCACCGGGAAGAACCTTTTCACTCCCTGCGAAACTTCTTTCTCCCATAAAGGGTAAGGCGATGCGCATGTCTGATCAAAAACAGGACGGCCGGGAACGTAACCTGGGTGAGCAGCCGCTCGCGAGGATCATGGATGCGAACGGCCTGGTCCCCCGCGATCTCGTGACGGCATCGACCGAGCAGATTACCCACAAGATGGTGGCCCGCGCGCGAAAAGGCAGGAGGTTGACACCCAACGTTCAGAACAAGATTCTCACCGCTCTGAACAAGGCGAGCGGAAAACGATACACTCTGGATGATATTTTCACATACTGAGCCGGTCCTTCGATCCGGTTCAGGTTTTGACCGTCCGAGAACCGGTTCTTTTTCTATCAGGCTCCACTGAGAATCCGGAACACGTTTAAACAGCCGGAGGGGAGGGAAGGTTTGCAGAAACCGGGAACGACCGAGGATATTTTCAGCCTTCTCGATTCTTCCCTGGCGTCGGTTGCGGTCGGGGCCGCCCTGGAAACCGGGCTTTTCAAGCTGCTTTCGGAAAAATCGCTGGATGTCGCCGGCGTGGCGGATAACCTCGGTATCCCCTTGAACCGCTGCTCCTACTGGCTGCAGTATCTCGAAAGCCTGGGTTTACTGAGAACGATTTCCGGCCGCTATTCTCCGACCGCAGTCACGCGGAAGAAGATCCTCGAAACCTACAGTACGGAAACCTGGGCCTATCTCGCCCGCGAAGCCCGCGAAAGGTTCGGAATGGCGCAGGAGCTGGCCCTGCGGATCATCGAACCGGAAAAGCTTCCGTCTTCACGGGAGCCCGCCCCGCCCGACTACTTCAGACAGATGCTTGAATCTCCCCGGAAAGCCCGCGAATTCACCCGGATGCTCTGCGAGATCCATGAGCCCCTGGCCGAGGAGGTTGCCCTTCATCTCGATATGGAAGGTGTAAAAACCCTTCTCGACCTCGGCGGCGGTTCAGGAGTCATCTCTTTTTCGCTGCTGCGCCGCCATCCCGGGTTGACGGCCGCAGTGGCGGATATTCCGAACGTATGCGCGGCGGGAAGGGAGATTGCAGCCGAAAAAGGTATGGAAGATCGCATCTCCTACCTCGAGCGCGACTTTATCCTCGACGACCTTCCGGGCGGGTTCGACATGGTTTTGAAATGCGATGTGGGTCACAATACCGAAACACTGTTCCGGAAATTGAGGAAGACGCTCAACCCGGGAGGCCGCCTGGTGGTGGTCGGCAAGTTCGCCGTCGCCGAAAAAAGGGCTCACCCCACCCGTATACACTGGGCGTTCCTCAGTTCACTCGAAAGCGAAAAAATGAGCCTTTTGACACCCGCCGATATCCGGTCCCGCCTGGAAGGCGCAGGTTTTGAATACCTGTCCCTCGATCTGTTGCCGTCGAGAACGGAGGAGCGGTGGTCGGAAGGCTGGGAACTCATCGAAGCCCGGAAGTATCCGTAGAAGCGAATTTCCGACGCGGTCGCCCGCGGCTTCGGTTCAAGAGTCAGGAAGCAGCATGCTCGAGTTGAAAATCCGCAATCTGGATAAAACTTATGCCAACGGTGTTCAGGCTGTAAAGAATGTCTCGCTCGATATCCCGACCGGCCTGTTCGGTCTTCTCGGACCTAACGGCGCCGGTAAAACCACCCTCATGAAAATAATCGCCACGCTGCTCGAACCCGACGGGGGCGAAATCAGGGTCGGGGGCATCGACGTTCTGAACCAGAAGCTCGAATTGAAGAGGATACTGGGATACCTCCCGCAGGAATTCGGCTTCTATGCGAAAGACAGCGCTTACGCGCTGCTCGATCATTTCACCCTGCTCAAGGGGGTGAGGGACGGGAAGGCGCGCCGAAGGAAGGTGGAGGAGCTGCTGAAGAGGGTGAACCTCTGGAACGAGCGGAAGCAGAAGCTCGGCACCTTCTCCGGCGGGATGAAACAGCGTTTCGGCATCGCCCAGGCGCTGGTCGGGAACCCGAAACTGATCATCGTCGATGAGCCGACCGCGGGGCTGGACCCTGCCGAGCGGAACCGGTTTCACAATCTCCTGAGCGAGATCGGCGAAAATATCATCGTAATCCTGTCGACGCACATCGTCGACGATGTCAGCGATCTATGCACCAACATGGCTATTATGGATAACGGTGAGATCATTCTCCACGAAGAGACTTCCGCGGCGATTTCGGCGTTGAAGCAAAAAATCTGGGAGAGGCCGGTTCCCAAGTCCGAGCTGCCTGAATTCGAAAGCCGGTACCGGCTCCTCTCCACCCGGCTCTTCGGAGGTGAAACATTCATCCGAATCCGGAGCGACGAAAATCCGGGCAACGGTTTCAAATCCGTGGAAACATCCCTGGAAGATGTATATTTCCACCACTTGAAACGAACTTGAAAACGGGCGAAGGTATGTTCTGGATAATCTTCCGGAAAGAATTCAAAAGGCTGCTGTTCAGCCTGCCTTTTCTCATTTTCTGGTGTCTCTTCGTTCTCATAACCTACATGACCGTTTCAAATATGAACCCGGGCACCATAATCATGGGCATCTCTTACGGCAAGGAGATGCACAACGCACCCCTGGTCATCGCCCGCATCTTCTCCATCCTGACGGTTACGGGCCTGCTCTTTTCCCTGATCCTGATCGGCAGATCCGTGAACAGGGATTTCGACGCCCGGATCCACGATTTCTTCTTCACCATCCCGATGAGCAGGCTCGATTACCTGGGCGGGCGGTTCTGCGGGGGCCTGGCCGCCAACCTCGCTCTTTTCACGGCCGTTATTGCCGGGGTGATTCTCGGATGTCTCCCGCTGGAAGCGAAGTACTGCGCACCATTCAGTTTTTCTGCGTTCCTGCTGCCGATTCTTATCCTGGTTCTCCCGAACCTGCTCCTGATCGGGGGTATCTTCTTTTCGCTGGCGGTATTGAGCCGGAAGATGATCCTGACGTACGTCAGCGGCGTTCTCTTCTTGATGATTTACGTGTTCGTCCTCGGAGGTTTCGCCCGCAGCGAGAGCGATCTCCTGAGGATCCTGGGAGATCCTTTCGGGGTGATGACTCTGACCGAGCTGACGAAATTCTGGACGGTTGCGGAGATCAATACGAACCGGATGCCGCTCGCCGGCCTCCTTTTCGTCAACAGGATAATCTGGCTCGGCGTGGCTTCGGGCTTTCTTCTATTCGCTTTCAGAAGGTTCGAATTCGTAACCGACCTCGAAACCCGGAAAAGAAAAAGCTCCACACCCGGCGAGGCGGTCCCGGAATCGAGAAGGGTAAGGTCGCTGGGTGATATCGAAGATTCGATACTCGAATACTCTTTCACCGCGCAGCTCGCCAAGATGTTCAGGAACGTCTCCATCGAATTCAGGAGGATTGTGTTCCATCCCGCCTTCCTGATTCTTACCTTCATGGCTATTACCGAGATACTTGCCAACTTCATCGGAAACATCGGCCAGACCGGCAATAACGAGTACCCGCTTACGGCCTGGTACCTGAGCCATGCCGACCATGTCTGGGCGTACATGATACCGGTGACCATTCTTTTCGGGGGATTGATCGTCTGGAGGGAGCGGGACAACGGCTCGAGCGGGTTCTTCGATACGGTTCCGGTGCCGGACTGGTTGAGCTGCCTCTCCAAGCTCCTGACTCTGATGAGCATACAGACATTCTACGTGGTTCTCGTCATCCTCGCCGGAATATGCACCCAGGTCTTCTATTTCGGCTTTTTCGACATCCAGCCGGATCTGTACATCAAGAAGATGTTCGGCATCGAGCTGATCAAATACTGGCACATGGCGATCCTGGTGCTGTTCATACAGAACCTGGTGCCGAACAGGTACCTGGGGTTCTTCCTGTGCGCCCTCTATTATGTCGCCGATCTCCTGATTTTCGGTGTTTTCAAGTATGAAAACATCCTCATGAGATACGGCGCCGTACCAAAGTATATATTCACGAACATGAACGGATACGGGCCGTACGCCGAAACCATATTCTGGTATACCGTCCACTGGGCGATGTTAGGACTGATACTGGTTTATATCTCGTCGATGCTGTGGCGGCGCAGCGATGAAACCCACCTGAAATACAGGATCAGGGGCGCTATCAAGAATCTCAGCAGTCATCGCGCGGCTTCCCTGCTGGTGTTAACGATTCTTTTTGTCGTATCCGGGGGATTCATCGGGTACAACAAGTATTTCCTGAACGATTATCTTTCGAAAAGAAGCGGACGGGCCCAGAGAGCCGCGTACGAGACGAAGTACGGAAAATTTGCGCATTTCCCCGGACCGAGCATCACGGGCGTCGATTTGAAAATCGATTTTTTTCCCGGAGAGAGAGAAATCGATATCAGGGGCTCTTACATACTGAAGAACAAGACCGCCGGGGTGATCGATACGATTTTCATCAGCCTGTCCGAGCGGGAGCTGGCCCGGATAAACAGGCTGGAGTTCACTCCGCGGGCGGACCTGACCTTCAAGGGGAAGGAATACGGTTTCAGGTGCTTCGAGCCTGAAAACCCTCTTTTGCCCGGCGAAGAAATCAAGCTTGAATTCGATTTCGAAGTCGCTCCCAGGGGATTCTCCGAGAACAACCCGGTAGTCGAGGCGGCGAGGAACGGCAGCTCCCTTCTGCTGTCGGCGGGCACTCCGAAATTTTTCCCCGCGATAGGCTACTGCGAGCATGTCGAGCTCACAAAGAAACATGAGCGGAAGAAGCTGGGACTCCCTGAAAAAGCACTGAATCCGACCCTCGAGGAGTCGGACCCTTCGGAATGCTTCTGGCCTTCGGACCGGGCCCGTTTGAACGTCGTTCTCGGAACATGCGAAAGCCAGGTGGCTGTATCCAACGGCAGGCTTCTCGACCGATGGACCGAAAACGGGCGGAACTACTTCCATTACGGCTCGGATATACCGATGGCGAACGAGTTCGTGTTCGTTTCGGCGGAATATGAAATCGCCCGAGAAGAGTACAAGGGAATAAATATCGAAGTCTATTATGACAAGAAGCACGGATACAACATCCGGAGGATTATCGAAGGAGTCAAGGCTTCGCTCGATTACAGCGTTTCGAACTACTGCCCCTTTCCGTACAAGGATGTAAAGATCGTCGAGATAACCGATTACATGTCGGGCGGCCTCGCGAGGTCTCAGCCGACCATCTTCTCCTGGCGCGAAGACGGAGGGTTCCTGAGCCAGATCGACAATACCGAAGACGTGGACATGGTTTTCGGAATATGCACCCACGAGATGGCCCACCAGTGGTGGGGTTACATCGTGATGCCCGCCAGGTCGGAAGGCGCCTTCATGCTCACCGAAACCATGGCCCAATACGTCGAGATCATGTGCCTGGAAGATGAATACGGCCGAAAGATGGCGGACAAGGAGCGGCGCCGTGAAATGAAAGAGTATCTCAAGAGACGGAAGAGCGATCGGGAGGGAGAGCGCCCCCTGATGAGGGCGAGCGAGAAGCAGCATTATATCAATTATCCGAAGAGCACCATCGTGATGTACGCCCTTCAGGATTATCTCGGTGAAGACCGGGTCAGCCTTGCCCTGCGGGGGATAACCGACGATTTCGGTCACCGGGAAGACTTGTTCGCCCGTTCTTCGGACGTGGTGCGGGCTTTCGAGAATATCGCCCCCGACAGCCTGCGGTACCTTGTTTCCGACCTGTTCGAATATATCACCCTGTACGAAAACAGGGCGGACGAGGCGACCTTCGAAAGAGAAAAAAACGGCAAATACAAGGTCTTTCTATCGGTATCCTCGAAGAAATTCCACGCGGACAGCCTCGGCGTCCAGGTGGAAGTGCCGCTGAATGACTATATCGAAGTAGGGGTTCTGGGAGAAGATGAGGAAGAACTCTACATGCGGAAGCGCAGATTCACGAAAGAAAAAATGGAATTCGAAATAGAGGTAGAAAAGCGACCGGTGAAAGCCGGCATCGATCCCCGTCTCATCCTGATAGATCGCGAGCAGAACGATAACCTGGTTAAGGTGAAAGAATCGTGAACCCGTTCACCCGACAACAGGAATACTCAGGAGGTTCCCATGTCTCTTTTCGACTTTTTACTGGATGAAAACGCCGCCGCCGTCGCCGCGGAAGCACGCGAATTCGCCAGAACCGCTGTTGACCCGGAATATCTCAAGGCCATGGATCGGGACGAGGTCAAGTTCCCGAGGGAGATCTATGAAAAATTCGCCGGGGCGAACCTTCTCGGAATCCGGTTCCCGAAAGAGTATGGAGGGCGGGGGTTCAACTGGGTCGCGGCGATAGCGGCCGAGGCGGAAATCGGATGCCTGGGGAACTCTTGCGGATGCGCATTCGTCATGCCGGATATCGTCGGAGAGGCGCTTATCCGTTTCGGCACCGAGGAACAGAAGAGGAAATACCTGAAACCGATGCTCGAAGGAAAGCTCGTCAGCGCCGAAGCCCTGACCGAGCCCCGCGGCGGATCCGATTTTTTCGGCGCCACGAGCAAAGCGGAGGACAAGGGCGATTATTTCCTGGTCAACGGCCAGAAACGGTTCGTTGTCGGCGCCGAGGGAGCGGATTTCTTTCTGGTCTACGTCCGCACCAACTTCGACAGTGAAGCCGACCAGTACAACCGGTTGAGCACCTTGATCATCGAGAGATCCCCCGGCGTCGAGGTGAGCTACCTTTACGGGCTTCTCGGCACCCGGGGCGGCGGAACCGGAAGGCTCACTTTCCGCAACGTGGAAGTTCCCAAGGAAAACCTCGTCGGCCCGTTGAACGGCGGGGCACTGGTCTTCTCGCGCATGATGGTTCCCGAGCGGCTGTGCAGCGCCGGTCCATCCCTGGGCGGAATGCGTTCCGCCCTGGAAATCGCTGCGCGATATTCCGATCGCCGCATCGCGTTCGGGCGGAGGATTCGCAAATTCCAGGCGGTGAATTCGATGCTGGCCCGGGGGGTCACCCTCATGGATGCAAGCGCCGCGATGATCTACCAGGCAGCCCTCGCCGCCGACAGGGATGATCCGAGAATCCGCAGAATTGTCAGTGAGACCAAGCGTTTCGCTACCGACAGCCTGTGGGAGGTGACGAACCTTGCCATGCAGATTCTCGGCGGCATCGGGTACACCGACGTTTTTCCCCTGGAAAAATTATTGCGTGACGCACGTTTGACGCAGATCTGGACGGGAACCAATGAAATCATGGATCAGCTTATACAGCACGAATATTACGACGAAGTGCTGAAAGGGCCCGCCGACTACCGTAACGTCGAAAATGACGCACCGAACGCCGACGCCGAGACTGAAAAAATATTCGATGACGAGCAGATGTGGGAGGTGACTTAATCGGCGGGTTCGACGAACTCGAAAACCAGCTCGTCAGGCATATTGTAGCGATGACGGCTGCGGAGCGCATCCTCCCGGTGTTCCGGAATCGATTCGAGTTGCTCCACTTCCCGGTCCAGGGTTTCTATCTCGGCTTTGAGACGGGAGATATTCAACCTCGTCCGGGCCGCTTCGCGCCTGAGCGAGAGGAATTTCAGAAAACCGTCGCCGCCGGCGATCAGGGAAAAGGTCGTCCAGGCGAAAAAACCGATCAGTGACAACCTCAGGAGCTTCCTTCCCCTTGCCGGGGATGGAAGATACCCGCCTGAAACCGGACGTCTGAACAGGTTTCGCTTCTCCTGTTCTTTATTCTCCATCGAACCTCCCTCCGTTTTCGGAGTTGAAGGCGCCTGTTTCGCAGTCAGAGACTGAGTGCGTCGAGGCCGATGAACCTGGCGGTAGCGCCCAGCTCCTCTTCAATTCTGAGAAGCCTGTTGTATTTGGCCACCCTGTCGGTTCTGCACAGTGAGCCGGTCTTTATCTGCCCGGTGCCGGTCGCGACCACCAGGTCGGCGATGGTGGTGTCTTCGGTCTCTCCCGACCTGTGGGAAATCACGGAATTGAAACCTGCTCTTCCGGCCATCTCTATCGCGTCGAGAGTTTCTGTGAGAGTTCCTATCTGGTTCAGCTTGATAAGGATGGCATTCGCCGTGTTTTCTTCTATTCCCCTGGTGAGCCGCAGAGTATTGGTGACGAATATGTCGTCGCCCACGATCTGGATTTCATCTCCGAGCTTCTGGGTAAGGAGAGCCCATCCTTCCCAGTCATCTTCAGCGAGTCCGTCTTCTATCGATACGATCGGATACTTCGCCACCAGCTCCTCGTAGAAGCCGACCATGTCCGCGGCGCTGAGGCCGTTTTTCCCCTCTCCGGTAAGGTTGTAGGCGCCGTCCGAAAAGATTTCGGATGCCGCGGTATCGAGGGCGAGGTGGATATCCTCCCCCGGGGTGTATCCCGCCGATTCGATCGCTTCGAGGATCAAGTCGAGGGCAAGCGCATTGCTGGACAGGTCGGGCGCGAACCCTCCCTCGTCCCCCACGGATGTGGAATAGCCGTTCTTCTTGAGAACCTTGGCCAGGGCGTGGAATACTTCGGTGCCCATCCTGAGGGAAGTGGCGAAGGTGGCGGCGCCGGTGGGCATGATCATGAATTCCTGGATGTCGACATTGTTGTCGGCATGCTTGCCGCCGTTGAGGATGTTCATCATCGGCACCGGAAGCAGCCGGGCTCCGATTCCGCCGATATACCTGTAGAACGGGAGGCCCAGTGCGGTGGCAGCGGCCTTGGCGCACGCGATGGATACTCCCAGAATCGCGTTCGCACCGAGATTCCGCTTGTTCGGAGTGCCGTCGAGCTCAAGGAGAAGCGCATCCACACCGGCTTGATCGAGAGCATCCATTCCGGTAACTTCGAGGGAAATCGTGTCGTTGACGTTCGCAACCGCGTCCAGCACGCCCTTGCCCCCGTACCGGGTTTCATCCTCATCCCTGAGCTCCACCGCTTCATGTTCGCCCGTGGAAGCGCCGGAGGGAACCTTGGCAGTACCCATGGCTCCGCATTCGAGCATTACATCGGCCTCGAGGGTAGGGTTTCCCCTGGAGTCGAGTATTTCTCTCGCAATAACTTCGGTAATGTATGTCATGGGTCACCTCCATCTTTCACCAAGCTAGGAAATTCAACTGCGCTGCGCAACAGTAAAAAACCCGGGGTACCGTGTCAATTCGATTTCTGCCATTTGATGCTGACAGGAACAATCGTTTAGTAATTTATTTCAAAAACCCCATCCGGACGCCGGGGATCATCCGACCCCGCCCCCGGTTCCGGCGGTTACGGTCCCGACCGGAATTCCCCCTGGTTCCTCCCGGTTATGAACCAGGGGAGCGTCCTTTATATCCGAAAGAAAAATAACGGACATCGAGGCCGCCATCGAGGAGATGAGCAGGAGGATGCCCACGGTGGTTGCGAGAGTCAGAACCAGGATCGGAGCGAAACAGGCGACCGCGGTCGCGGTGCGGCCCGGATTCACTGCGGGAACGGCGAGCATGAACATGGCCAGTTCGCGATACGAACATGTCCGCACCGGTACAGCCGCGATGAACAGGGGGAAAAGAAAAACGACGGTTAGAAGGACTGCCACCTGGAAACCGGTGAGCGGTATGAGCACCAGTGATGGAAGGGGTATGTGCCTGATGTACAGATACGTGTTGGCCGCTGAAAGCAGCACGAGAAAAACCACGGGCAGAAAGGGAACGAAAGACGAAAATAGACAAGCTTTCATTTCGCGGAAGAACCCGGCGGCCACGTTATCGCGATCGTTCGTCACGAGCCTCCATTCCATCGCGTTCAATGCTATCGTGGCGGCGGGCGCCGTAATCAGCGGAACGGAACAAACGAGCCAGGCGAGATGAAGAAATATTTGAGCGCCCAGCGTATCGTAAAAGAATACCGCCCATCGAACCAGCGGTGCGGGCAGTATTCGATTCTCTCCCGCCTTGACCTGCATTTTTTTCTCCGGTCCGGTTGAACCTGTTTTGAAGGAGCCTGGATTCTAATCGCGGGCTAAGCGGCCTGCAACCGTTATATCAGGAGTGAACCTTTACTTATTCTGTAAATTCCCGGCTGGTTACGCATCGAAAAGTATATCAGAAAAAGAAATTTTTTAGAGAAGAATAATTGAAATTGTTGGAGGGATAAGCACCCCTGACGATTAATAGAATGATGGGATCACAGAACGACAGACCGGTGAAACTCCTCTCCGGTTACGATACCGGGAATGAGTTGAAGTGTAAAATCACGGGCTGCCTCAGCAGCGCTGATTTTCTGGACCTCGGAAGGAATATCGTTTCCTGGGTTCGGAGTGGAACATCTACAGTTCTGTTCGATCTCGGAGAATTTGGAGAACCGACTGCTTTCCAATTTCTCATCCTCGATTCCATCATAGAAGGTGTGCGCCGGGAAGGGGGACAGGTTCATTTCAAGAATACGAGCAGCCTGCTGCTCGAAACGTTCGCGCATAACGGATTGAATGGAACCTCACGGGTTCGGAATGAGTCTCTGCCGGTGAGTGATGCTCTTCCCGGGTGAACCGGCGTCACCCTCTCGAACCACCGCGGACCTGGACCCACCCCCATCCCGGGCATCTTCACCCCCCGGCGCAAGCCTGTGAAAATCCTGAGAAAAAGGTCCTCCGGCTTACTGAATTGTGTTGAATCCCCGGTCCCGGTTACTTAGATTGGCTCCGCGGGCAACGAGTTCGGAGCGGGATGAAGAAAAAAAAGATCCAATTCGATATCAACCTGATGACGAGGTATTTCCTGTTATTCCTCGTCGCTGTTATCGTGCCGTACTGGTTTGCGGGAAGCCTCGTTCTATCAGGGGCGCGCAAAGAAGTCGGTACCTATATCGAGGACCGGCATAAACTGCTCACGAGCCGCATTGCCCGGATAGTCGAGAAAGAATACCTGGACCGCTGGGCGACTGATATACGAAGCTTCCGTGCCGAAAGGGGATTGAGCAACCTTTCGCAGGCGGACCGGGAACAGATTTCCACCTTCCACCTGCAGAATGCCGACGATCTGCTGGCATTCAGCATCACCGATCCCGGAAATACTCCTCTATTCAACTGGGTGGCTCCTGATATCACCATTAAACAGCGCACGAGAGATTATGCCGAAGCGATAAACGTTCTTCTCAACCTGGATGAAACCATCCGCGAAGATCTGCTGGCATCGGGGAAAAGCGATGTTCTTATTGATTTTATGGTGCCCTCAACACTTTTCATGGAGCCCCGTCTCAAGCTCCTGGCCATCCCGGCGGGCGGCAGCTTTCGGATGCAGGACAGGGCCATAGGAGCAATCACCGCTATTATTTCGCTCGAACGGCTCGCCGGCGAGCTTCATAAGCTGGGCAGCTCGATGAATTTCGATATATTGATCCTCGACGATTCGGGCAAGCTGCTCCTCCATTCCAACCCCAACCGGAATTATATTTTTCCGAAGCCGCGATATGAGAGCGTGCCGTCGGTCAGGGATTTTCTCAGACCTATCAGCAGGATGCGTCATGGAGAGATGAGGAAAGGCGTTCATATCCTCTCACACCTCAGCGGCGACGATCTGGCCATGGAAGGCCTGAAATGGATCGGAGCCGAATACGACATCGGACCGTGGCTTCTCTGGACGAGACTGAAAGGAGATCGACCGTTAAACGATTTCATGGAGGGGCGGGGGCGGCTTATCTACCAGTGGGGTCTGCTCGGAGTGCTCCTCGCGGCGCTGGGGGGTACATTTTTTATGGTGGGGGTGACCAAACCGCTCAAGGCTCTTCTCGAGGTGGGGAGGAGCCTTGCCAGCGAAGATTTCAGCGGCCGCGTCACTATCGATCGCCGGGACGAGTTCGGCGAGCTGGCGGCTATAATGAACGACATCGGAGAGACCCTGCAGAAGAACAGGGACATGACGCAGAACCGTCTCGTGAGCGAGAAGCACAGGACGGAAGCGATTGTGAAGAGCATGGCCGACGGGTTGCTCGTGATCGACAGCGACTCCAATATCGCGATGATGAATTCCACATTCGAAGAATGGTTCGGCTTGTTCGAGATGGATGCGGTGGGCAAACCTTACCGCAGTATTCTGAAACATGAAAACCTGGTTCGTCATATTCAGGAAGTCGAGACATCCGGCAGGAGCGGAGCGTATTCGGCCGAAATAATGATTGTTCTGCCGAGAACCAGAATGACGAGATCCCTGCAGGTCCGGTCGGTATTGACCGCCGATTACCATGACAAGCGGGCCGGCGTGGTGCTCGTACTAAGGGATATCTCAACGGAGAAAAAGATTGACGAGATGAAATCGGACCTGGTGTCCACTGTTTCGCACGAGCTGCGGACGCCGATCACATCAATCCAGGGGTTCAGCGAAATCCTCCTGGACGAAGAGCTCGTTGATGAAGAAAGAAAAGAATTCCTCGAAATCATCCATATCGAGGCGACACGGCTAGGCGCACTGATCGCGGATTTTCTCGACCTCTCCAGGATCGAGTCGGGAGAGATTACGATGAACATGAGGTCGGTGAACCTCCGGGAAATCATCGACGCGTCGGTGGTCGTCGTCGAAAGCCTGGCGGAAGAGAGAAACGTCACCCTGCACCTGGATTTTCCCGATCAGGCCGTTTACATGATAGGAGACAGGGACAAGCTCGAGCAGGTCTGCATCAATTTACTGAGCAACGGGATAAAATACGGGCGCGAGAATTCGGAGCTTTTCACCAGGGTGCAGGTGGACGAGCAGACGATCACTCTTTCGGTAAAGGATCTCGGTTACGGTATCCCGGAAGAGGCGCTGCCGTACATCTTCAACAAGTTTTACCGCGTGGACATGAGCTCCACTTCGAAAATGCGGGGCACCGGGCTCGGTCTCGCCATAGTCAAGGAGATTATCGAGAAGCACAGGGGGAGCGTCGAGGTCGAGAGCAAGGTCGGCAGCGGTTCGGTCTTCTCGATCAAGCTTCCCCGCTACGGCGCCTGACGAGATCCCGGCGGTCAGCGCACCCGGCGCCGGCGCCGGGGTGTAATTGGTGGATATGGCGGAAGAAAACGGCAAAAAGAAGATTCTGCTTGTGGACGATGACCTGCATATCCAGCGGATCGTCTCTTTCAAACTTCTGAAGCGCGGATACGATGTCACCTGCGTCATGAACGGGGTTCAGGCCCTGGCGAGCGTGGAAGAAAACATCCCCGACCTGATCATTCTCGATATCATGATGCCTGAAATGGACGGATACGAATTCAACAGGCGTCTCAAATCGAATAAAGAATATAAAAACATACCTGTCTTTGTTCTTACGGCAAAAGGTCAGGTGGTGGACAGGAACCTTGCCTACAGCATCGGGGTGACCGACTATATTACAAAACCGTTCAGCCCCAAGAAAATACTCGAGAAAGTCGAGGAATTTCTCGGGGAGCCGTGACGAAACTCCGCGCAAAAAAATACCGGCCGGTTGATTCAGCCGGTCCGGTCCCAAAGCCCTCCGATCCGTTACTCTGCCGGGGCCGGGTGCCGGCCGGGCGGAGTCAGTTCAGATAACCCAGCGATTTCAGAGACTCGACCATCGATTCGTCCACGGCGGTTTCGGTCGCGGTATTTTCGGCTGCGGCCGCTTTTTCCCACACGAGAAGCTTCATGGCCAGGGGATAGTCCCGGGGAACCGGTGCGGGAATTTTTTCGAGGGGATCGGATACGAGATCGTACATAACGAATGAACTGTCCGATGGATCATGAACCATCTTCCTGTTTCCCTCGATTGCGGCCGTCAGCTGCGGCCCGTACAGGGTTCCGGCGAAGAAGACGGTCGAATCTCTGCCGGATTCGCGGAATAGAGACCGGCCCGCCGACCCGTTCCAGGCCGTATCGCCTTCCCGGCCGGGAATCAGAAGGTCGAGAACCGTAGGGTATACATCGGTAAGGAATACCGGAGTGTCCGATTCTCCCGGAGCCGCGCGCCACGGGCAGTGAAGGTACAGGGGCACTCTCAGGAGTTCGTCGAACATCGAGTGACCGTGCTCGATACCCCCATGCTCCCAGAATTCCTCGCCGTGATCGGATGTGAGAACGATCAGGGTTTGATCAAGAACCCCGAGATCCTTCAAGCCGTCGAGAAAAATACCCACGACGGAATCGGTTTCAGCGACTTCCCTCCGGTAGAGCGCTTCGATCCTTCCCCGCTCGTTCCGGTCCGGTGAGAAACGCCCGGCCCGGCACATTTCGAGAGTTTCATTCGTAAAGGCATCGAGCACGAGCCCCTCGTAATCCGGGGCGGAGGCGGGAGGTTCCGCAGGGGTGTACGGCATATGGGGCGCCATGAGATGAAGCCAGGCAAAGAACGGAGCTCCGGGTTCCGCTTCGATCCAGTCGAGCGCCTCGAGAACCAGCTTCCCGTCCCGTTTCAGCTGATCGTTTGCGGGGGTGCCGGTGCCGGAAGCTTCGTGGAATCCGGTCTTGCCGGCGAGGGTTTTCGAAAAGAGGGTCGCAGGGTCGCCCCGATCCAGCTCCAGGGGAAGGCGGTAAAGATCGAAGCCGGCCCCGAACCCCGAGGATGCGGTAAGCAGCGGGTTGTTGACGAAAGCGGCCGTCCGGTATCCGGCGGCGGAGAGGGCGGCGGAGATGGATGTTTCGGGACGTGTCAGTGCATTGCGGGGCGTCATGGAACGGAACCATGTTTCTTTCCACTTGCCGGCGAGGTACAGGGTGCGGAAAAGCTCCGGGTCGATGCCGGATTGTGTCATGGAAAGCGGCGCCGGGTAGACCGACGCAAAAAGCGCCGCCATCGAAGGTGCCGTCCAGGGGGAGAGCGCCCGTGCGTTCTTGAAGACGAGGCTCCTGGCGGCCAGGCGTTCCATTGCAGGGAGAGACGCGTGCGGCGGCACGGAATCCGCGCGCAGGGTATCGATGACGAGAAGGACGAAATTGTATTTTAAACGGGTCTCTCCCGTGCCGTGCCGGGCGGTGGATGTTTCGCCGGTCGTCGCTCCGGCTTCATCAGTCGCGGTGCGGCCGAGTCCGAAAGAGCGGAGGGGGGCTCCCACCCAGCGGAAGATCACGAACAGGAGGGCGACGGTAAGTAAAACCCGAACCAGGTTTCTCGAAAGCCACGCCCGGGGCGTCAATGAGTACAGAAGGCTGAAAATTGCGAAAACGGCGACCGAAACCGCCATGAACATTTCGGGAGAAACGAGCCGCCCCGGGACCGAAGCGGAAAGGTATACCGCCGGCACGAGGAGGGCCGCTCCGACAGAACCGAGAAGCCGCCCGCCGATCCGCGGCCTGGAAATTTCCGTCGAGAATCCCGATACCACCCAGGCGGCGCAAAAGTACAGACACGCATACAAAGGAACCAGGCCCCGGAAGGATCCGCCCAGTGATCCGAGATTTCCCGTAAGAAGCACCGCGTTGAAGGCGGTAAGAAAGGCGAAGGCGGTTGTCCTGGCCGCAAGACCGGCGGCGTCGCCGGCCGTCCCGGTTTCCCCTCTATTCGCGCGGCTCGCGGTAAGAAGGTGGAGACCGGTCATCGCAGCCGAGAGGATACCTCCCGCCAGGGCATAAAGAACCAGGTTGAACAGAAGACGTCCCGGAAATCCGAGTATCCTGAATGAATCAGAGAGTAAGACAGCGGTCTCAAGGAGCCAGAACGCTGCTCCGAGCGAAACGCCGGTCTTGAACCCCTTTTTCAGGGCGATATTCATGAATTCCTCCATGTCTCCGATACCGGAGCCGCATTCCTCCCGCCCTCCGCCGCGTTCCGGGCACTCTAGCACCTGCCGGTTCCGGGCGCAAGCCCGCCGGGCGGGAACGCGCCCCTGCCGGGAAGCTCTCCTCGCGGCAATACCGGCGGTTTATGCATTGGAAACCACGTTCAACGGATCGGAGACTCCCTTCTGCTATAGCGGGAAAACGCGGCGGATTGAGGGAAGGTGGCCCTGCCGCGGCTCGGGGTTCTACTGAAGCCTTGCCATGCAAGGGAACCTTTTTTGCGGAGGGCCGGGCTGGATGAATGCTTCTTTCTGCCCGGCATCCGATTTCCCATGTGAGAAAAAAACCGGTGGGTGGCAGAACCTCCGGCAGGCGCATCCTAATATTGGTTGACATGAAAAGCGGGTGGCCTAGTATCTGCCCGGACGGCAGTGTGTTGACGCGTAGATTCCGAGCGTCCGCACTTTTCGGGAGCGTAGGTTTCGAGCGTCCGCACTTTTCGGGAGCGTAGGTTTCGAGCGTCCGCACTTTTCGGGAACGGAGATCTTGAGCGTCCGCGGCTTTCGGGAACGGAGATCTCGAGCGTTCGCGGATTCGGGAGACAACTGATGGAATGGATTCTCAGGAAAAGCATAGTTCGGAAGGTTCTCGATACCATCGGTCGCGAAAGGTTTTCTCTTCTGCCCACGCCGCTGCACAGGCTCGAGACCGTTTCCGGGCGGTTCGGGCGCGACGTATACTGCAAGCGCGACGATATGACCGGGTTTGTTTTCGGCGGCAACAAGACGCGGAAACTCGATTTCCTTCTGGCGGAAGCGAAGGCGAGAGGCAGCGATACAGTAATCGCCGTCGGGGCCAACCAGTCGAATTTCTGCCGCATGACGGCGGCTGCCGCGTCGGTAAGCGGCATGAAGGCGCACCTGGTGCTCGGAGGGGCCGAACCGGTGGAAGCAACAGGCAATCTTCTTCTGGACAGGCTGGCCGGGGCGATAATTCACCACGTGGATTCCGATGACTGGAACACCTGGGACCGGGAGGCCGTGATCCTGGAAGAAACTCTCAGGAGCACGGGCGCGAAAGTCTACCGTATGCCCGTCGGGGGGTCTACCCCGGTCGGCAACCTCGGTTATGTCGAGTGTTTTTTCGAAATTCTCGATGAGACGCAGGAGCGGAACATCGAGGTCGGATCTCTTGTTTGCGCGGCCTCTTCGGGCGGCACCCTGGCGGGTCTTGCGGCCGGGAAGGCTCTCTGCGGCTGGCCGGGAGATATCCTGGGATTCAGTGTCTCCGATTCGGGAGAGGTCGTGAAACAGCGGGCGCTCGATCTTGCCCGGGCCACGGCGACCCTGCTCAGCGGCCGGAAGCCGCCGGACGAAAAAAGCTTCAGCGTAGATCCTTCGTTCATGGGTGAATACTACGGAGCAAGGGTCGATTCGTGCGACAGGGCGATTGAAACGTTCATCCGGGAGGAAGGCATCGTCCTCGACCGGGTCTACTCGGGCAAGGCCGCGGCCGGTCTTCTCGATTATCTCGGGCGAGGCGGGTTCGAGGGCGACGGTGCGATAATCTTCATTCATACCGGCGGCGCCGTCGAGCTGTTCGAATAGGGCATCATGATAAAAAAGGCACCGGGAAGATTCCGCGCGGGGAACGTGGCCGCAATATCGGCGGGACACTTCTTTCACGATCTCTTCGGCTCTTTTCTCGCTCCCGTTCTGCCGCTCCTCATGCAGAAATTCTCCCTGTCGTATACTATGGCGGGTCTCCTCCAGGTCGCCCAGAGGTCACCTTCTCTTCTCAACCCGCTTGTCGGTTTCGTGGCCGACAGGACGAGCGCCCGGATACTCGTGATTCTCGCCCCGGCGGTCACCGCCTGCGCGATGGGGTGTCTCGGTCTGGCATCCTCTTACGGCGCTTTACTGGCGCTCCTTCTCCTTGGAGGTATCAGCAGCGCCGTTTTCCATGTGCCGGCGCCCGTATTGATAAGCGATTCCGCCGGAGCCCGTCGCGGGCGGGGCATGAGTTTCTTCATGCTCGGCGGTGAACTGGCGCGAAGTTTCGGTCCGCTGATCATACTTGCGGGCGTATCCCTGTGGGGTTTCAGCGGCACCTTCAGGCTGATACCCATCGGGTTCGGAGCGTCGATTTTCCTGTACTGGCGGCTCCGCGGCTTCAAGGGCTCCCCGGCTGATAGACCCGCAGGCACAAGAACGGGCACCCGGCAGGCGCTCCGGGAAGCGAGGGGTTTCCTGCTGCTCGTGCTGGGGCTGGTGGTGACCCGTCAGCTCATCGTGAACGCCCTGACGGTTTTCCTGCCGGTGTATATGAGTTCCCGGGGGGCCGGCCTATGGGTCGCGGGCGGTTCTCTTTCCATAATCCAGTTCGCAGGCGCCGCGGGAACCCTCGCCTCCGGGTCTGTTTCGGATACGATCGGCAGGAGAAACATGCTCCTTTTTATCACCGTAACGGGGCCCCTCCTCCTGGGGTTCTTCCTGCTCGCTTCAGGGCCGGTGCTGGTTCCCCTGCTTGTCGCCCTCGGCTTCGTGGTTCTGTCGACTCAGCCGGTGATGCTGGCCCTGATCCAGGATATGGCCCGGGACCATCCTTCATTCTTCAACGGAATCTATATCTCCATGAGCTTTCTCGTGGGAGCCGCCAGTGCGCTTCTTATCGGCTTTCTCGGAGATTTGATCGGGATAAGGGGGGCTTTCGCCGTGTGCGGCGCGCTGTCGCTCGCGGGGATACCCCTCGTGCTGCGCCTTCCGCAGGAGGGGAGTGACCGCTGATGGCCGGACGCTGCCTCGTAATCGGACTCGACGGAGCGACTTTCCGCGTCATCGATCCTCTCATCTCCCGGGGGAAGCTCCCCGTCCTCGCCCGCCTCGCCGCCGAAGGAGCCCGTGCGGTTCTCGAATCCCCGCCGCCGGCCGCAACGTTTCCGACCTGGGCCACTTTCATGACCGGCGTGAATCCGGGCGCTCACGGCATATTCGATTTCACCCGCATGATCGAGGGAGAATACGCGGTCCAGTTCGTGAACAGCACCTTTCTGCGCCGCCCCTCCATCTGGCGCATCCTCTCGGACAGGGGACGGAGGGTGGTCTCCCTCGGCGTCCCCGGCACATATCCGCCCGAACCCGTGAACGGAGTCCTGGTGGCGGGGTTCGATTCACCCGTGACCACCAGGCTCGACGGCCGGTTCGTCCATCCCCGGTCGCTCCACCGTGAAATCTCGCGGCGTTTCGGCCCGTACCCGGTGGCGGATATCCAGGAGCTCCGGATCGGACCCGGATGGCACGAGCGCGCAAGAACCAGGCTCCTCCGGACCATCCGCAAAAAAACCGAGATCGCGAAATTCCTCATGAAGAACGGGGAATGGGACCTGTTCATGCTGCTTTTCGGCGAGTCGGATACGGCGGCGCACCACTTCTGGATGTTTCACGACGCGGAATCGCCCCGGCGCCGCGAGGGTGACGGCGAAGGGTTCGACTCCGTGCTCGGGGAAGTGTACGAGGCCCTGGACGAGGCGGTCGGGGAACTTGCGGCCGAGGCCGGGCCCGACTGCCCCCTCCTCGTGCTGTCGGATCACGGGTTCGGCGGAAGCGGCAACACGGTCTTCTACCTGAACCGGTGGCTGGCCTCGGAAGGACTGCTCGAGTTTCGCGGCGGTGCGTCCGGCGGGTCGGGCAGAACCCCCGTCCATGCCGCGGTCGATGCCTCGAAGAAGCTGGCGCTCCGGTGGATGCCGCCCCGGCTGCAGGAGTTCTTCTTCAGGGCCGGGGGCGGTTTCGTCGCGAGCCGCATCGAATCGGCGTCACGGTTCGGCGGGATAAACTGGCACGGCACCGCGGCCTATTCCGAGGAGTTGAATTACGCGCCGTCCATAAGGATCAACCTTCGGGGCAGAGAGCCCTCCGGGATCGTGCCCCCTTCGGAGTTCGAGGAGACCCGCAGCCGGATTGCCGCCGCCGCGGAGCAGCTGCGGAATCCCTTCTCCGGTGCGCCGGTGGTTAAAAAAGCCCACCGCCGCGAAGATCTCTATTCCGGCCCGGAAACCGCTGCCGCGCCCGATCTCCTGCTCGAAATGGCATTCGAGGAATCGGGGACCGGGGAGTATTCTTATAACTGCCTGCCCTCGGGCGGCATGGGCGGTGATTGCTTCAGGCTCCTCGACGAGGGGGAGCTCACGGGCGCCAAGGGAGCCGGCATGAACGGTTCCCACAGGAAAGAAGGGATTTTCTACCTGCGCGGTCCGGGTGTAATTCCGGGGAGCGGCGTCTCAACGGTGAGGATGACGGACGCGGCGCCTGTAATCCTCCACCTCCTCGGTGAACCGGTTCCTGCATACATGGAAGGCGGGCTCCCTCCCGGTATTTTCCCCGAGGGAACGGAGAGCGGGCGAACGGATGCGGCGGAACCGGAAACGATACGCGAGAGGACGCCTCTTCCCGAAAAGGACCAGGAGGTCGTCCGCCGCAGGTTGACCGGTATGGGATACCTCGATGATGAATCTTCGTGAGAAAGATGAGAAATGATAAACCTGCGATAGGTTTGGTGGGAGCATTCCCCTACCCCCACAGCCAGGGTTCGCAGGTGCTCGTGTCGGAGCAGTGCAGGTATCTCGTCGACGCCGGATACAGGGTGCTTCTTTTCGTCTATAATCTCGGCGGCGATTCTTCAGGGCTCGGGGAGGGTCCGGACGCGGGGCCCGTCCTGGTGCGGCCGCCGGCCCTTCCGGGTTACAGGAAAATGCGGGCGGGGCCGTCCCTGGGGAAGCCGTTTCAGGATGCACTGTTATACCGGGAGGTGCGCCGCGCGGTAAAGAGCGGTGCCGTGGACCTGCTGCACGCGCACAATTACGAAGCCGGGCTTATCACGGCGGCGGCGGCGCGCGGGTCGGGGATACCCTGGCTCTATCAACCCCACGGTCTGCTCGGCGAAGAGCTTCCATTCTATTTCGGCGGCAGCATGGCGAAACGCTCGGCCGGCAGGGCCGGCGCCGCTTTCGACACGATTTTCCCCCGCCGCGCGGGCATGGTGGTCTGCATGCACAGGGGGCTCGCCGACACCATGGTAAAAGCGGGGGTTCCGGAAGATCGAATCAGGATAATCCCTCCCGCCGTGAATCTTGAAGACTTCGGAGCCGCCGCTCCCGACGCCGCACCCGATCTTCCAGGCCGCGCCGGCGAAAGGTCCGGTGACGTTGCCCGTGAACCGCCCTTTATCGTTTATACCGGCAACCTGGACAGGTATCAGAACCTCCCCCTGCTCGCGGAGTCCCTTGCCTTTGTAACCGCCTCCGTTCCATCCGCCCGGCTCGCCGTGGTCACGGAATCGGATCCCGCCGACCTCCTGTCCCTCGCTCCCCTTTACCGCCGCCGGGCCGAAGCCGCCGGAAACAGCGACCCGGTCCCGTTCGAGGAAGCGGTCGATTTCCACTTGACCGGCGATTTCGGCGCTATCCTGAAAGTCCTGACCGCCGCCCGCGTGGCTGTTTCACCCAGGGAGGCATGGTCGGGATTCCCCGTGAAAATCGTGAACTATCTCGCTGCCGGCTTGCCCGTGGTGGCTTCCGCCGGTTCGGTAAGGTTCATCGGCTCCAGGGAAGGGATCCTGGTTCCGGAAGATCCTTCTCCGCGCTCCTTCGCGGCTGCCCTGGTGCGGTTTCTCGAGGACGGCCGTTATGCCGCAGGCGTCTCGAGGGCGGCTTATGCTTCAGCCCGCGACCGCTTCTCCTGGGAAGCCGTCGGTCCCGATCTCGAAGCCGCTTACGAATACCTGCTGAAGCAGCGGTTCCCTTCCCCCGTTAAAGCCGGATCATGACTTTGCTGAAAAAGACAAAAGGAAAAAGGGGACAGAATTATTTTTAATGAAACAGAATCCACGGGCTCAGCCGGCGGTATAGTAAAGCTATGCCTGGAAAAGAATCAGGTGCACGCCCGGGTGGCTTCGTGATCTCAAATCACGGAGTCGATCTGTGAAGTTCTCTTTTTGCGGCGCAGCGCAGGAAGCATATCCTGTCCTGCGGGGGATTCAGGTGATCGCCATCGCATCAGGGCGGGATACCGGCAGCACGTCCTGTCCCGCGGGGGATGCAGGCTTACTCGTGTAAAATTGTCAATCGGATTGACAATTTTACACGCTGTCCGGGTGGACTCGATGGATACCCCTGAACGACCGGGGAGATATCCGCCTGACAGAGGAATAAATGATCGGCTACCTCCGGCAGTGGAATATTTGAGAGGTTCCCTCCGGACTTGACTCAACCCGGCTCAGCCGGCGGTCGGTTACTTTTTCCCCAGGGATTCAATTACATCCTGAGTGTCATCTCAGCCGGGCAGGGGATGGATCGGGAGCTTCCGATGATGACCGCCACGGCCTCGTCACCATGTCGTGAAGGTAGCCGGCGACCTCGGCGTGAACGTTCTCGTTCGGATGCCCGTCCATGGAGTTGACGATCATGGAGGAGGGAGCCCTGCCGATGAAGACAGGAGCGAGATCGATCACCTCCACGCCTTTATCCAGGAATACACCGGCGACTTTCGCAGAGAGGGACGCGGTTCCTTCCACATCGATCAACATGGGGAACACTGCGACAATCAGTCGAACGCCGTATTTCCGGGAGAGGGAGACCAGCCGGCTCAGTTCCTCGAGGTGTTCACCCCAGATCCGGGGATCCCCGTAACAGCCATCGAGGAAGTCGACGTATCCGCTTCTCATTGGGCCGTACTTCCTGGCTATCCGCCAGTAGAAGTAGTTGACGGAGTAGGAGTTCTCCACCAGCGGGCCGAAAAGGGGCAGTTCGAACGGTTCCCGACCCGTCTCGAACCGCCTGCCGAACTTCTTCGCAGCCCCTTCTATATCGTTTACGAAGTACGAAAGTATCACCATGTCCGGTTTGTGGGGATACCGCATCAGGGCGTTGATTTCGTCCCTCGTGCTCCACCCGGCGAACCCCATGTTTATCACCGCCCAGGACCTGCCGAGACTCGCACCCAGCCGGTCGGAAAACCTGTCCCGGTGATCCTTGACGCCGAAACCCGCGGCAAAGGAGTCGCCGAGCACGACGATCACGTTCCTGCCGTTGAGGCTCTCCCCGGTATGGCGGATGTCCCTGAATCCGTATTCATTGACCGGTTTCCAGTATTTCCTGACCCACTTCTTCGCCGACAGGGTCTGTCCGCCGCCGTCCGAAACGATCACGAAGTAGCGGAAGACCCCCTCCACCGCGATCGACAGGTAGAGGAGCGAAAAGACGAGAAGCGCGGCGTTCGCGTACCCCCGCCGCCCGGGAGGAGACAGCTTCCTCAGACCGGGAACCGCGAGCAGCGTGGCGGCGGCGACCGCTATGACGAAACAGAAGAAACCCATTATCCTCTTCTCGAATGCATCCCGGCTCGACAGGTTTTTAGAATTTCGACCGTTTTCAAGCCGTGTCCGCGCAAGCCTAATCAGCGCGGATCGAGCTGTCAAAAGAAAACGGGCGGCTCGATTCCGGTGGACGGAGCGTCGCGGAATCCGGGCATTCGACGTTTACATGGGAAACCGGGGCTGGTATTGTCCGTCGCTGTGACGAGCTTGAAAGGAGATGCTCATGGAAATACGACCGGTCATCCGGTTGCTTGCCCTCGCTTTGACGATATGGCTCGGGGCGGGAACTCATCCGGCCCGGGCCGCGATAGAGGTGAAGGAATATTTTCTGGGGAACGGCCTCCAGATTCTTCTGCTCGAGGATCATACGGCGCCGAGGTTCATGGGCGCATGGGCCGCGAAGGTGGGGAGCGCGAACGAATATCCCGGCGCCACCGGGTTGACGCACCTGCTCGAGCACATGATGTTCAAGGGCACCCACGTGCTCGGCACCGTCGATATAGAGTACGACCTCGAGCTTATCGAAGCCCAGGAGAGGCAGAGAAACAGCATGCGCGAGCTGTCGGAGGAGCTCCGGAGATGCGTTCGCCGAGGCGTTTATGAATCCCTGGCGAAGGCCCAGGAGCAGTCACCCGAATACCAGGTGATGCAGGCGGAGTTCGACGAGCTCGTCGAAGCGCAGAAAAAGACGATGGTTCCGAACGAATTCTCCAGAATATACACGAGCAGGGGCAGGCTGTGGGGAAACGCTTACACGAGCAACGACTACACAGCGTATTTTCACGTTCTCCCTTCGAACAAGCTCGAGCTCTGGTTCTGGATGGAGAGCGACAGGCTGCTGCAGCCCGTTTTCAGGGAATTCTACGCCGAACGGGCAGTTGTTTACGAAGAGCGGCGCCTGAGAACGGAATCGACGCCCACGGGGCGGCACGCGGAAGCGCTCAACTCCCTCTTCTGGCAGGCGCATCCCTACAGCTGGCCGGTGATAGGCTGGCCGAGCGATGTTTCAGAGCTTTCGCTGGCGCAGGCGACGGAGTTTTTCGACACCTATTACGCAGCAAACAACGTGGTGCTGCTACTTGCCGGCGACTTCGATCCGGACCGTGTTCTGGAGCTTGCCGGCAGGTATTTCGGAAGGCTCCGCCCCGGTAATCCCGTACCGCCCGTAATCACCATGGAGCCCGAGCAGATCGGTGAAAAACGTTATTACGGCGAAGCCGAGAACAATACGACCCTGTCCTTTTCATACCATTGCGGCGGTTTCGGACACGTGGACGGACCGGTAATCAGGGTTATCAGCGCCCTGCTGAACGGTGAGACCGGCCGGTTGGAGCGGAACCTGGTGAGAGGCGACCGCCTGGCTACGAGAGCGTACTCCTACTACTTGGACGGAAGGTATGCGGGTTCGTTCGAACTGGAAGTCGAAGCGACCGACGGAGTGACGCCCGAGCGGCTTGAAACGGCGGTCCTCGCTTTGCTCGAAGACCTGCAGACGGAACCGATCGGCGACAGGGAGCTTCAGAAGATCAAGAATAATTACCTGGCGAATTCCTACCGGAAGGAAGGCAGCCTGATGTGGCGGGCCTTTACGCTTCTCGGCGCCGCGGGCAGGGGCGACTGGAGGGAAGCCCTCCGCGCAGACGAGAAGGTGCAGCTTGTCACTCCCGGCGATGTGAAAAGAGTGGCGTCGAAGATGTTTGATAAGAACAACCGGACCGTAGGCGTGATCACGAGGACCGGGGAAACCGTCCCGCAGGATGTCGCGGAGGAGTAGATGATGATTCGGAAGCAAAGCGTTTGCACCCGCACTTTCGGTGCATCCCTTTCAGTGGTACTTGTTTTTGCCTTGATGGCCGCCGCCGTCACACCGGTCCGCGGCATGGACGATCAAACCGTCCCGCTGCCGGCCCATCCGAACGAAATCGTGTTTCCCGAGCTCGTGTACAATCCTCCCGAGGCCGACAGCTTCAGAACCGTTCTGCCCTGCGGCGTTCCGTGCTACCTGATGCCCAGTCCGATTGTTCCCTTGGTGAAGATGAGGATTTACGTGCGCGTGGATTCCCGGTTGGAGCCCCGGGGGAAAACCGGCCTTCACGGTGCGGCGTTTCAGCTCCTGACATCCTCGGGGAGCGGCACGAGAAGCGCCGCCGAGATCGAGGAGGAGGTCGATTACCTGGGGGCATGGCTCTACAGCGGAACCGACGGATACGGGGGGCGCATCGATCTCGATATTCTGAGCAAGGATATCGAGACAGGGCTCGACATATTGTTCGAAGTTCTCCGCGGACCTGCGTACGAGGATGAGCGGGTCTCCATCTGGCGCGAAAAGAAACTCAACCGCCTGCGTGAGGGCAACGATACGAGCCAGGCCGTCGAAAGGACCGAGTGGAGACGGCTCTTCTACCACCCCGACGATCCGATGGGCAGATTCCCCACCAGAGCAAGCATCGAAGCCATTAACGGCGAAGCTCTGAAAAAATGGCATTCCCGCTGGGTGAAACCGGGGAACTTCCTGGTGGCGGCCTCCGGAGATTTCGACAGGGAAAAGTTCTCGGCCGGCCTCGAAAAACGATTCAGCGGCTGGGAGGGCGAAACGGTTCCTTTCGATGAACCCGTCCACAAATACAACGTCGTGCGACCCGGTGTTTATATCGTTCATAAAGATTTCAACCAGACCCGCGTGAAATTCACCCTTCCGGGGCTCGACAGGGATGATCCCGGATGGCTGGCGGCAAAGATGATGATGAACCTGTTCGGCTCGAGCGGCATGGGAAGCAGGCTGTTCAACAGCATCAGAAGCGAGGAGGGGCTTGCCTACAGCGTCTATTCCTACCTCCAGGAAGAGAGTTTCGGCCCGGGACTGCTTATCGGCGCTTTCCAGACCAAGGTGGAGAGCACGATCAAGGCGATGGCCATCGTGCCGGATGAAATGAAGAAGCTGAAGGAAGGGGGAGTGACCCCGAAAGAGCTGGAAGACATCATCAATGCCGAGGTGGAGTCGTTTCCCGCCAGGTTTCCCGATCCTGCCGCCATCGTCCGGAAATTCGCGAACGAGGAACTCAGCGGAAGGAGGGAGACCGATCCGGCCTACCACGCTCTGTACAGAGATCGGATACGGAAACTGACCGCGAGAGACTTGAACAAGGCCGCCGCGGAGCTTCTTTCACCCGATTCGCTCGTCTGGCTCGTTATTGCTGATACCACGGCTCTCTTCGGCGGCTCCGACGGAAACGGTCGCGAACTCCTCGCCGAATTCGGCCCCGTCACGATACTCCCGCTCCGCGATCCTCTCACCGGGGAACCGATCGAGTAGCGATTAAGCGATTCGAAATTTCCGGCCGGGATATCGACCCCATGGTTGCCGGTGCTTTCCAGGAGGCGTAAAAGGCAACCTCGTGAACTGGAGCCGTTTAAACTATTCCCGCTTTGCGCCGGGAACCCGATTCCCGAAGGGTCGTTTTCTCCTTCTGATGAACCCATATCACCCCGGCGACAGAGACAGAATCGTATCCGGACCAGCCGCCGCGACCACCGTCTCCACGTGAAGAACCCATATCACCCCGGCGACAGAGACAGAATCGTATCCGGACCAGCCGCCGCGACCACCGTCTCCACGTGAAGAACCCATATCACCCCGGCGACAGAGACAGAATCGTATCCGGACCCGGCAGTCGCGGAGCAATCTGGGCAATTTCGACACCCGAACCTCCAGCGACGTCATGGGAGGATGAAGCATCTTCAACCGCACCGCTTCGATCACCAAGTCCAGGCTTCACTATCGGGCAGCGGAACCTTGAACCGCACCGCTTCGATCGCCGAGCCGGGGCTTCACTATCGGGGCAGCGGAACCTTGAACCGCACCGCTTCGATCGCCGAGCCGGGGCTTCACTATCGGGGCAGCGGAACCTTGAACCGCACCGCTTCGATCGCCGAGCCGGGGCTTCACTAC
>CAYMWF010000025.1:0-73070 GCA_964394085.1 uncultured Gemmatimonadota bacterium
ATTCTTCACATGGAGAAAGCCCCTCCTGACCGCGGGTGAGGTTTCGGTCCCGAGCGCCTTCGCTCCGCGGATCTATTCTTCACATGGAGAAAGCCCCTCCTGACCGCGGGTGAGGTTTCGGTCCCGGTCGCCTTCACCTTCGCAGGAGATTCTTCATACGGAGAAAAGATCCGCATAACCGAAGATTAGACCCCGGTGCCGGAGCCTCTCCTTCCCCTGACAGATTCTTCACATGGAGAAAGCCCCTCCTGACCGGAGATGAGGTCACGGTCCAGGTTGCCGGCGTTCCGGAGGTAAATTTGCGGGGCGATCTCCGATGAAAATCCACCCCGGGATCCGAAAATCCGAACCGGAAAAATATTCCCAAGGCGCCGGATCCGGTGGAAATCCTTTCCCGGAGCAGGCCGTTCATGTGAAAGGGCGGCTTTCGGGTATTCTTTCGTAACTCTTTTGACTTCATAGTTTTATCCGGTCGAAGCAAAGCGGCTCGATCACGGGCACATCTTTTGCTGATTTCGGGAGCGGCTACTGCGGCCTGGCCTGGGGCCGGGCACGGTCCGCACGGGAGTTTAAGAGATGATCAAGTTCAAGATGTTCGGCAAGGAAAGCTTCCCCCTCGTTTTCAAATCGATGGAAGCCTACGCCCTGAGGCATAAAACGTCGTCGGACAATATCGCCAACGTGATGACGGAAGGCTACTCCCGGAAAGAAGTTCCTTTCGAGAAAAACCTGCGGAAGGCTCTCAACACCTCCGGATCGACGGCGGGGCAGCGGACGAACGACCGGCACATGAAACTGGGAATTCCTGAAGTAAGCAATTTAAGCATCAAGTTCAAAGCATACGAAAATGAAGAACCGGCGAACGGAATCAACAGCGTTGATATCGACACCGAGATGTCGGAGCTGGCGCAGAACACTCTGCGTTATTCACTCATGGTCTCCTTTCTGACCAAGAAGCTCGGCGACATCCGGTCGGCGATATCCGAAGGAAAGAAGTAAATGGGAACAGGACCCGGAATATTCGGCGCGCTCAAGATCAGCGGCGCGGGACTGTCGGCTCAGCGAGCCAAGATGAACGTGGTGGCCAGGAACATCGCTAACGCCTCGACAACCAAGACGGACGACGGCGAAGGTCCCTACCGGAGGAAGCAGGTTTCTTTCACCGCCAAGGACTTTCTCGCGCAGCTCAACAGGAAGGTGAAAGAGGCCGCGGTGAAGCTCAAGTCGACCAGCGGCTCGCACGTCACGAAACAGCGGCTCGAACCGACCATCCGGGGCGAAGATCCCGGGTCGATCATCGTCAGGGAGTTCGAGGATGCCAGCCCGGGGCGGCGCATCTACGACCCGGCCCATCCCGATGCTGACGCCGAGGGATACGTGGAGATGCCCAACGTGAGCGTCATTACCGAAATGATGGACATGATGGCGGCGTCACGGGCGTACGAAGCGAATGTGACCGCGATTCAGTCGGCCAAAAGGATGGCCGGCAAGGCTCTCGAGATTTAACAGGGTTGGAGGCGCGGTATGAAGATCGATTCAGCATACTTCATAACAAAATACTCCAAGCACACCGTTACGGCCGGAAATGAACCGGACAAGACCTCCGAGGATCTCCGGAACAGGCTCAGGGAGAAACTCGCAGAGATCGAAACCAACGGGAAAAAGGCCGGCGAGGTGGAGCCCGGGAATCTTTCCGAGATCGACCGCATCAGGCGTCTTCTCGCGGCCCGGGATGAAGCGAAATCGGCTTCTCCCGAAGGCCTGGGGAAACGGATAGACATCCTGGCGTAGCGCAGCCCGTGGAGGATACAGAAATGGCGACAATCAGAGAAAACCCGCTTCCCCTGCCGGAAAGGGGCCTGGTCCGTATCCAGCCCGGAGCCGCGAAAACCCGGGAGACCCAGAGCGGCGGGTTCGCCGACACCGTCAAGAAACTCGTGATGGAAGTGGACTCGATGCAGAAAGACGCTGACGGGAAGGTCCAGGACTTCGCTACCGGCAAGGTAACCGACATTCACGAAGTAACGATAGCGGCGGAGCAGTCCAGGCTTGCATTCAGCCTGCTCCTCCAGGTCCGCAATAAATTACTCGATGCGTACCACGAAGTGATGCGCACGCAGGTCTAACAGGGAACGGTAAGCTTAGCAGATGGGAAAAATACTCGAACAACTGAAGCTCCTCCCCGAGAAGTGGGCGGCCCTGACCCCGAACCAGCGCGTTTACGCCGCCCTCGGAACCGGTGCGGTAATCGCCCTGGCCTGTTTCGCCGCCATCATCTCGGGCGGAGAAAGTTACGAAATCCTCTACGCCGATCTCGAACCGGAACAGTCCGCGGCCATCAGCAGCAAGCTGGGCGAAATGGGCATCCCGTTCAAGACCCATCAGCAGGGTAAGACGATACTGGTTCCGTCGGGGCAGAAACAGTCGGTCATCGTCGCCCTGGCTTCGGAAGGCTTCCCCAGACGGGTGAAGAACGGCTATCTCGACCTGGACACCGCGCAGTGGGGCCAGACCGAGCTGATGCAGAAAATCTCGATTGTCCGCGCAAAAGAAGGAGAGCTCGAGAATACGCTTTCCAAGCTTTACGAGATCGACCAGGCGCGCGTGCACCTCGCCATCCCGGAGGAATCGCTCTTCAAGGAAGAGGAGAGCCCCGCCACTGCCGCGGTATTTCTCAAGCTGCGCGTCGGAACGACCCTCGGCCGGGAAAGAGTCGAAGCCGTAAAATACATGATTTCATCCAGCGTCGAGGGGCTGGAGCCCACCAATATCACGATCACCGATTCCGACGGCAACCTTCTCGCCAGAGGAGGCATGGAGAACACCGAAAGCTTCAAGACGGAGGAGCGTCTGGCCACCAGGCGGGGTATCGAAAAGTATCTCGAAGACAAGGCGATGTCGATCATCGGCGACGTCATCGGCTGGGAAAAGGCGCGGGTGAAGGTAGCGGTGGAGCTCGACTACGAACAGGTTGATAAAACCATCGAAAGCTACGATCCGGATAAGGTGGCGGTGCGGAGCGAAGAACGGCGCGAAGAGACCGGCGGCAGCGAAGGGGCCGAAGTCAGCATAACGAACTACGAGATCAACCGCACCGTGGAGCACATCGTCGAGGAAACCGGGAACGTGCTCACCATCTCCGCGGCGATTCTGGTGGACGGCAAGTATATGGAAAACGCCGAAGGGGTTGTCGAATACGCGCCCAGGTCGGCCCAGGAGCTCGACCAGCTCGCATCTCTCGCGAAAAACGCCATCGGGTTCGACGAAGACAGAGGCGACACCTTCGAGATAGTGAACCTGCCTTTCGACACTTCCGGAGTGGAGCGCGCCATAACCGAGGTAGCAACCACCGCTACTCTCGATTACGTGCGCAACATGGCCATAAGGGTGCTCATTCTCGTCCTGATCCTGGGCATCTTTTTCATGTTGAAGAAAAAACTCCATCAGGTTTTCGAAGAACTGGAGACGGAAGAGCCTCTCCCGCCGATGGAAGACGTCGAGGAGGAACGTAAGGAAAAGCTCAAGCGCCTTCTCCCCGCCGGCGGAATGTACTCTCACGAAGACGAGCAGATACAACTGATGCAGGAAGAAATTCAGAAGTTCGCTCAGGAGGAGCCGGATGCAACCGCCGGCTTCATCAGGTCGTGGCTGGCTGAAGACTGAAACGGAGGAACCGGGTCTTGGCGAGAAAAAAAGACGGCATGTCGGGAACAGTGAAGAGCGCCGTACTCCTGGTTTCCCTCGGCTCGGAAATCGCCGGGCCGGTAATCGGGAGCCTTACGGATGATGAAATAGAGAGAATCAGTCTCGAAATCGCGGACATGAAAATGGTTTCGAAAGAACTGCGCCTCAAAGTTACGAGGGAATTCTACTCGATAATCGCCGCCCAGGCTTACGTTTCCAAGGGTGGTTTCGGATACGCGAAAGATCTTCTTTCCACCGCCCTCGACAAGGGTAAAGCCAACGACATCCTCAGAAAAGTTCAGGGAGCGATGGAAAAGAGGGATTTCCACCTGCTGCGCAGTATCGACCCGATGCAGCTCGCGAATTTCATTCAGAACGAGCATCCCCAGACGATCGCCCTGATTGTTTCCCATCTCGATCCGAACCAGGCCGCCGCGATACTCTCGAGGCTTCCGGAAGAACTGCAGGTTGAAGTGGCCCTGAGGATCTCTCTCATGGAGCCGGCATCCCCCGAGATTATCGCCGAGGTGGAAGAAGCGCTCGAAAGCAAAACGGCGTCTCTCATCAACGCCGAGACATCGACATACGGCGGCGTCGATTCGATTGTCAACATGCTGCTCGAAAGCGACAGGGCCACCGAGAAGAAGATCATCGAAGGTATCGAGCAGGAATATCCTGATATCGCCAACAGCATCCGCAACCAGATGTTCCTGTTCGAGGATCTCATCAAAATGGACAACAAGGATATCCAGGCGGTTCTCAAGGAAGTGGAAACCGGAGACCTGGTGCTCGCTCTCAAGGTGTCCAGCGATGAGCTCAAGGAACTTATCTTAGGAAACATGTCGACCCGGGCGTCCAAAACTCTCATGGAAGACCTGGAGGTTCTCGGCCCGGTCAAGCTCAAGTTCGTAGAGGAAGCCCAGCAGAAGATCGTCGGCGTGGTGCGCAAGCTCGAAGAAGAGGGCACCATATCGGGTGCAAGGGGCAGCGGAGAGGATGAAGTTGTCATCTAATCTTTATAAGTCGGTCGAATACATCCCCGTAGCCCGGACCATCGGCAGCCGGGTGCTGGAGATCCTCCGGGGAACCGGTGAAAGCGCCGGCGTAGAAACGTCCACGGATACGAATGCCGATTCTGCAGCGGAATTGGATCCCGAGGGGAACATTATCGAAGCCGGCACGGAGAATGAGAATTCCGCCGGCAAAGGAAACGAGGAAACCGGCGGCATCGATGCCGAGGAGATGGAAAAGATTGCTGCGGAAGCCGAGGAACGGGGATACAAACGCGGATTCAACGACCTGGTCGCCGTGAAAAAAGAGAAAATGATTAAAAAGCTGAAAAAGGAAACCGCCCAACTGGATCTTCTCCTCCGGAAGCTGGGCGAGTCTAAATTCCACGCGGTGGATCAGGCGACCGGGTCGGTGATGGAGCTCGCCCTGGCGCTTTCCCGCCGTATTACCAGGTGCGAAACGAGATTCAGACCCGAGGTGATGGCGAAGGCGGTGGAAGAGACCATCAGGAAATTCGTCTCTTCCGGCGAAGTGACCCTGAGGATGAACCCGTCCGATCTGGCAAGGTTCGAAGAGAAAGGGATCACCATCGATAACGGAGCCGTCCGTTTCGTCGAAGATTCCGAGGTCTCGACGGGCGGATTCCTGCTGAACCTCGAAACCGGAGATGTGGACGGAAGGCTCGAATCGGTCGAGTCGGAGATGGCTGACCTGCTCGAAGAGCTGTACGGGAAAGGAGCGTCGCGATGACGATCGACTCCCGGCTGGAAGCAGCCCTCAGCAGGATCGGCACCTTCGAACCCGTGTGCGCGAAAGGCGAGATCGTGCAGGTTACGGGTCTCCTCGTCGAAGCGTCGCTCCCCGACCTGCCGGTCGGCTCGTTATGCCGTCTGCACGACAGGAAGGGCCGCGTCGTCGGGCGGGCGGAAGTCATAGGCTTCTCCGAGCGATACACCCGCCTCATGCCTCTCGATCATGTCACGGGGCTCGGCTCCGGGTTCCCGGTAACGGCCGAGTGCAGACCGCTCGAAATCCCCGTCGGAGAAACGCTCCTCGGGCGGGTCCTGGACGGCACCTGCAACCCGATCGACGGGAAAGGTCCCCTGGGAGCGAAGGAATACCGGACCCTCGACGCAAAACCGGTCAACCCGGTGGATCGCGGAAGAATCTCGAAACCGATATCCACCGGCATTCGATGCGTCGACAGCCTCCTCACCATCGGGAGCGGGCAGCGGTTCGGAATCTTTTCAGGGAGCGGCGTGGGTAAGAGCATGCTTCTCGGCATGATCGCCCGCCATACATCGGCCGACGTAAACGTGGTCGCCCTCATCGGGGAGCGCAGCAGGGAAGTGAACGAATTCCTCGAAAAGAACCTGGGTCCCGAGGGGCTGGCGAGGTCTGTTGTGATAACAGTCACCTCCGGAGAACCCGCGATCCGCAAGATAAAAGGGGCCTTCGCAGCCACTACCGTTGCGGAACATTTCAGGGACCAGGGTAAAAACGTAATGCTCATGCTCGACTCTCTCACTCGCATCGCCATGGCGCAGAGAGAGATAGGGCTTGCCGGAGGCGAACCTCCTACGACGAGGGGATACACGCCTTCGGTCTTCGACCTGCTTCAAAGGCTCCTGGAAAGGGCCGGGCTCGCCGGGGACGGGAGCATAACCGGCGCTTACACGGTGCTCGTGGAAGGCGATGATTTCAACGAACCGGTTTCCGACACCGTCCGATCGATACTGGACGGTCACCTGATGCTGTCCCGGAAGCTCGCGAACAGGGGCTGCTACCCGGCAATCGACGTGCTCGAAAGCATTTCGAGAGTGATGCCCGACATCGTTGATGCCGGCCATCTCGAAGCCGCGGGCCGGTTCAGGGAAATGACCGCGCTGTACGAAGAGACGGAAGATCTTATAACCATCGGCGCCTACCGGGAAGGCCAGAACCCCGAAGTGGACAGGGCGGTGTCGAAAAGAGAAGAGATGATTGGATTCATAAGGCAATCGATGGACGAACCTTCAGATTATGAATCAGGCAGGCGGAACCTGCTGAAACTCACCGGCGGTATTACTGATGAAGCGGTTCAAATTCAGGCTGGACAGAGTGCTTAAGTACAAACGCCATATGGAAGAAATCGAAAAGCAGAATTTTCATTCCGCGCTGGCGAAGTTCCACGAGGAAGAAAAAGTTCTGAATACCCAGCTTTCGGCGAGAAGAATGTACGCCGAGCGCCTTGCAGGGCGGCTCTCGGGCCCGCTCCAGCTCATGGACGTAAAGGACCACAGGATCTTCATCGATTCGCTGAACGAATCGATTCGAACCCAGAGAGAGCAGGTCACGGCGCTCGGAGAACTGGTTGAAAAGAAGAGGACCGTCTACATGGAGGCCCTTCGGGAAGTCAAGAAGCTCGAAAGGCTCGAAGAGCGCGCAAGGGAGGAGTTCGACTTCGAATCCGAGCGTGAGGAACGTTACATCCTGGATGAAATCGCCCTTCGCGGATCTCCTGACCCGGAGCCGGTAAATGAATAGTCCGATAATGATATTCCTCTTCGGCATAGGGCTTTTCCTGCTCGTATTCAACGCCCTGTTTTTTTTATCGGGGATGGTCACGGTCAGGGATATAGGCGAAGAGGCGGGCCTGGTGGAGCGGGACAGTCTTTCCATCGAAGAGCGGGAATTAACCGAAATCGAACAGGCGCAGATCACCCTGGCAAGGGAAATGGCGGTCGTGGACAGCCTCAAGGCGGAAATCGAAACCAGGGAAAAGTCCGTCGGGGCGAGAGAAGCGGAAGTTCAGCGGAAAGCCCAGCAGCTCGAAGCGCTGGAAGGCCGTTTCGAAACGACTCTCGCCGAAATGGAGCAGAGCGATCTCCGTCGCCTGGCAAAGGTCTACGGCAGTATGAAACCGCAATTCGCGGCGATGGTAATCGATACTCTCGAAATGGAGCTCGCAGTAAAGCTCCTCGCCACGGTGCAGGCGCGGCAGAGTGCAAAAATCCTTTCTAATCTCAATCCTTCAAGGGCGGCGGAACTGTCGGCGAGGATCGCCATGTCGCGTGAACGCGAGAATATCCAGACCGAGCTCAAGAAACAGGGCGGATGAAATGACGACGAATAATATTCAGGAAGTATCACACGAATCCGGTGCCGCAGCACAAAAGACCGACCGGA
This sequence comes from uncultured Gemmatimonadota bacterium, assembly GCA_964394085.1. Lineage (GTDB taxonomy): Bacteria > CAYMWF01 > CAYMWF01 > CAYMWF01. The sequence continues at coordinate 7,864 of CAYMWF010000025.1, forward strand.
AACATGACGAGAACAATTCGTTCCTGTCGGTCCTGCTTGCCGCCCGTCCGGCGGATAACGCCGAACACGGTCCCGCCACGGTCCCCGACATGCCCGCATCCCCGGATACGGACGGTTCGAATTCCCGGGCGGTCGAAACAACGGCTTCCGCCCCATCCGGCAACCCGGAACAGGCCCCGTCGAAGGAGCTCACTCCCGAAGCGGCGGGCTCCGCGCAGCATTCGCCGGAGAACGAGCAAACCACCCGCGCATCGGTTCAGTCCGGTTCCCGATCCGCTGAAAACGGGAAAGCGGGCCTCGAACCGGGAACGGAACAGGCCGGAAACGGAAAACTTGCCGCCGTCCGGGAAGAATGGTCCGCGGGAGCAGCGGAAAACCCCGCGAGTCCCTCCTCCCCCGGTCGACCGGCAGGTAACGTCGCGGCGCTCCAGCCGGAAACCGGAACGGCCGGAGAAAAAAGCTGGAACAGCATCGTTAAAGGGATCGAAATCCGTGAAAGCACCGCCGGTGGAAGCGCGCCGGGCGAATCCGGTTCAAATACGGCTGATGAAGGCGGTCTCCCGGGCAAGGGGTTGAATCCGGAGGCCGAACTCGAGACGAAAACAGGCGCTCCGAACCGTGAAGCTCTTCCCTCTGAGAAGGCTGTTGAAACAGCGGATACAAAAACCCGTTCCGGGGGCGAACAGGTTGCGGGAAAAGGCGCCGGAGCAAGTAGTGAAAAAACCGGGAACGCAGGTGAAACGGCGGAAGCAGGGCGAACCGGGGAAACCAAAGGAGCGGGTGAAGGCGCGGAAACCAGGGGCGCGGGAGAAGCAGGGAAAGCCGGGGAGACCGGGGACGAAACGGTAAAAACGGTTCAGGCGAACGGGAAAGGGGCCGCTTCACCGGCGACCGGAGCGGCAGGGGGAAGCGGGACGCCTCAGAGCGTCGCCGCCGAAACTCCTCCGGCGGAGGAGCTGATTCCCTTCAGGAACGCCGATGTGGAGGAAATGTTCAAGGCGGGCCGCCTCGCGGTTCTGCGTAACGGTAAAGAGGCGCGGCTCGTGCTCCATCCGCCGGAACTGGGCAAGCTGAGGATCCGGTTATATACCGGCCGAAACCGGAGCGCCGCGAGATTCGTGGTCGAAACTCCGGAAGCCAGGGAAGCGCTCCTTGCCGGAGAATCCCTGCTTAGGGAAGCATTCGACCGTCATGGTCTGGAGATAGAAGAATTCGAAGTGCTGGTAATCAATTTGGGGTCGGACGGGGAGAATGGCCGCTACGAAGATGAGGACGGTTCTGAAAAGGACGGTTCTCTAACCAGGAAGCAGTCATCGACTGAGAACAACGCGTCATTTATGTCGAGCAAACACCCGTCCGGCCTGATCAATATATACGCGTAAGACCGGAAAGGAGGCGATTAGATGCCGGTAAACGGAATCAACGGCGGTTCGAACACACCGCAAACGCAATACAGCGCACCGATTCTGGGTAAAGACGATTTTCTGCAGCTGCTCACCACGAAGCTCAGGTACCAGGACCCGATGAACCCGATGGAGGATCACGAGTTCATCGCTCAACTGGCCCAGTTCAGCTCCCTCGAGCAGATGCAGAACATCAACGAAACGATGCAGACGCAGATCCTGCTGACCCAGAGCACGAACAACGCCCTGGCCACCAGCCTGATCGGCAAAGACGTGCAGGCTCTCGGAAACAGCATCTCCCTCGAAGAAGCCGGAACGGCTGAAATTTCAATGGAGCTGCAGGCCGCGGCGGACGTCACGGTCCGCATCTACGACAAAGACGGAACCGTTGTGAGAACCCTCGCGGCAGGTTCGATGGAAGCCGGAGTGAATTCGACGACCTGGGACGGCCTCGATACAGGAGGAGAGTCTCTGCCGGCGGGAACCTATACCTACGAGGTTACCGCGATTGCGTCGGATAAAACCACGGTCGGCGTGACCACCTACACTACGGGACACGTGACCGGAGTGGAATTCGTAAACGGAGCCGCCGAGCTCCTGGTGAACGGGGTGCACATACCCCTGTCGGATGTAATCAGGATCGACGAGATCTAGAGAAAAGGAGCGGAACACACTCATGAAAACGGGCGGAATTGATAAAGCGGCGCCTGTAAGCGGTGTAAACGGCTTATCGCCGGCGCATCGTGGAAAGGCGCCCGGGAAAGCGGCCGACGGAGCTTCCTTCAACAGGATTCTGAAGGACAAGCTGGGAAGCGCTCCCGATATCAAATTCTCAGGACACGCCGCCGAGCGGCTTCAATCGCGCAATATCCGTTTATCCCCCGCCGACAAGACTTCGCTCAGTGAAGCGATGACCATGGCGGAATCGAAGGGCGCGAAGGAATCGCTCGTGGTCTACAAGGATCAGATCCTCGTAGTGAGCGTGCCGAACAGAACCGTAATCACCGCGGTGGGTAAAAACGCCGCAGAGCCGAAGATATTCACCAATATCGACAGTGCGGTGATTCTTTGAAAAGTACGAAAAGTACCGGGGCCGGACCCCTCACGGGGAAGCCTCGCCGGCAAACGGCCGAATGCCGAAGCCGGAAGGTGTAAAGGAGCAGACAAAATGATGAAGTCACTACTCACAGGATCCACCGGACTGAAAAGCCATCAGTTCAGGATGAACGTGATAGGTAATAACATCGCAAACATCAACACGATAGGCTTCAAGGCGGGAAGAGCGAGCTTCAGCGAAATGATGGCAAGCACCCTCCAGGGAGCCCGCAGACCCGAGTCGGGCATCGGCGGGGTGAACCCGATTCAACTCGGCGGAGGCGTCGCCGTGGGAGGCGTCGACAACATATTCACCCAGGGAAGTCTCGAATTCACGGGGGTCACCACCGACCTCGCCACGATAGGAACCGGGTTCCTGATCGTCTCGGACGGCAGCAGCAACTTTTACACGAGGACTTCGGGGTTCCTGTTCGACGCCAACGGCCAGCTCGTTGATGCAGCGTCGGGCATGGTGCTCCAGGGAGTAATGGCCAATGCCGACGGCGTGCTCGGCGGTTCCTCCATCGAGGATATCTCGATCCCGATGGACCTTACCGACCCGGCGAACGCCACGACCCGCGTAACTTACGGCGGCAACCTCGACGCATCCGAATCCCCGCTCGGGACGATTCTCGACTCCTCCTCCCTCCTCGCGCTCGCAGATTCGGACGATTCCCTTTCCGCGTTGCGGGATTCTTACGGGAGCGCTCTCGGCCTGACGTCGGGAGACAGCCTGAAGGTGAGCTGCAGCGCCACCGGGACGACCGAGACGGACGAGCTCTACAACACGTCCGGAGTCAGCTTCAGCCTGAACGCCGGCGACGAGTTCACGGTTTCGGCGACCAAGGTGGAGATGGATTCCACAGCGGTCCCGGGCGACGTGGACAACGCGTTCAGCTTCAGCCTGACGGTGGGCGGAACCGCTTACACCGTGAACGTCTCCAAGACCGATACCGGTGACGGCGCCGAATACGACAAGGTGGAGGTGGTCGACAGCATCCGCGCCGACATTATCAATTCGGGCGCCCCCGTGGTGGTCGAAAACAACATGGACGGCAGCTTCACCATCACCGCCATCGACCAGACCACCGACGTCATCGTAAACGGAACCCAGGGCGAGCTGGATCAGGTCGGCCTCCTCAACGGGCAGGCGATAACAGCGGATTACGATACAGTCACCATCGGGCAGGGAGACACTTTCAGCGATTTCCTGGCCGATATCGAAGCCGCCCTCGACCTTACAGGATCGGGATCGGCCTTTACCGTGGCCCAGAACAGCGACGGAAGCTTCACCATAACCCACGGCACCGGCACCGCCGATGCATCGATCGAGATCCGGGCTTCATCGCCGGCGAACAGCCTCTTCGCCACGGCGATATCGGAACTCCAGGGAGAGCTCGAAGTCGGAGACACCTCCGACGACACCGACCGGTTCACCGTTCAGTCCGAAATCGTGTTCGGAACCGATTTCGAAGACCTCGAGGAGCTGGCGGAAAGCATCACCGACTCCCTCGGTAAAGCTTCAGGCGCCTTCGCGGCGACATACTCCGAATCCACCGGAAAACTTTCATACCTGAACGGAACCGGCGGCTCGGATCTTTACGATATCTCAATCACGACCTCGCCGACGAACCAGTCCTTCGAAACCGCTCTGAGCCTCTCGGACGAGGATATCACCGCGGATGACAGCTCACTCGACTCGACCTATTTCCTGAGAACCGCCGAATCGGATGACAACCTGATCGAGCTCTATACCGATTCCGGCGACTGGATGGAGATGACCCTCGGCGACGAGCTGGCGATCGACGCCCAGGTGGGAGGAGCGCCTGTGCTCACCATGTCCACCATCATCGGCACCGACATCTCGACCTACGGCGAGCTTGCCGAAAAGGTCGAAGAAGCTCTCGGTCTGGATGAAGGAACCGGAGTCTCGATCGATTCCGACGGCTCACTGAAAGTCAACGGAACCCCGGGCGAGGCGAACGCCGTCAGCGAACTTTCGATCTCCTCTTCGGGGAACACGGTGCTGGCCTCGGGGTTCAACTTCTCCGAGCTCCAGGAAGCCGCGGACGTGACGAAATCGGTATCGGCCATCGTATACGACTCGCTGGGCGACAACCATTCGGTGACCCTGACATTCAAGAAGTCCGAAATCCCCAACCGCTGGACCTGGACCGCCGACACCGGCGGCGACGAAGTGATAACCGGCGGCAGTTCCGGAACCATCCTGTTCAACGAGGACGGCTCCCTCGCCGCCTTCTCGATTTCAGACGGCGCGCCCCTCTCCTTCGAACCCGGTAACGGCGCAGCAGCAATGGAGATAGACCTTTTTGCCGGAACTGCGGATTCCCGCGATGGAATCACCCAGTTCGCATCCACATCCTCCGTTCAGTCGACGAGCCAGGACGGATGGGGCGAAGGAACCCTGAGCACCATCGGAATCGACTCGGCCGGCATAATCTCGGGACAGTTCACGAACGGGATCACCAGGAACCTGGCACAAATCCACGTGGCTGAATTCAACAATCCCGGCGGGCTCGAAAAGGCGAGCGACAATCTTTACACCGCTTCGCCCAACTCGGGAGATCCGAAAGTCGGAGCCGCCGGCCCGGCCGGAGGCACTGCGGTGTCTTCCGGGTACCTGGAAATGTCCAATGTGGACCTTTCATCGGAATTCACAAGCATGATCATGACCCAGCGCGGATTCCAGGCAAACGCCAGGATAATCACGACATCGGACGAAATGCTCGTGGATACGGTGAGCCTGAAACGTTAGAGGGATTCATGACGGCAATTGACGTCAATCGAAGGAAGCACGCGAAAACGCCGTCGAAAACACGGGACTGTCTCCCGTGGTCAAGGAAAGGTGAAGAGTTTTGGATCTGACCACAATAATAGGAATCGTACTGGGTTTCACATTTGTCGTCATAACGATTCTGCTGGGCGGAAGTCTGCTCGGATTCGTCAACGCTCCTTCACTCATGATCGTGATCGGCGGCACCTTCGCGGCGGTTCTCATCACCTATCCTGTCGCCCAGGTGAAAAGGGTGGTTCCGGTGGTGAAGAACGCTTTCTTCGAAAAAAACTTCTCTCCCATCGAATTGATTCAGCGGATGGTGTCTTTCTCGCACAAAGCCAGACGGGAAGGCCTTCTCGCTCTTGAAAAAGAGTGTGAGGAGATCGACGACAAGTTCCTGAAGAGCGGCATCGAGCTCGTAGTGGACGGAACCGAGCCGGAACTCATCCAGACGATCCTCGCTACTGAGATCGTAAACATCGAGGACCGCCACTCCACGGGCAAGAAGCTTCTCGCATCCATGGCGGAGTACGCACCCGCCTTCGGAATGATCGGAACCCTGATCGGCCTGGTGCTGATGCTCAACATGATGGAGGACCCATCCGCAATCGGTCCGGGTATGGCGGTGGCGCTTCTCACCACGCTCTACGGCAGTATCCTGGCGAATCTCGTTTTCACTCCTCTTGCGGGAAAGCTCGGCAACAAATCTGAAGAAGAAATGCTTCTCAAGCAGCTGACGGTCACGGGGATTCTCTCGATCCAGTCGGGGGACAACCCGAGGGTGCTGGAACAGAAGCTAATGTCCTTCCTGGCGCCCGACCTGAGAAGTATCGATTCGGAAGAGGCGCAGGAATAGGAATAAAGGGAAGATGGAAGGCAAAAAAAAGGAAGAAGCCTCGGGCGGCGCTCCAGCCTGGATGGTGACGTACGGTGACATGGTGACACTTCTTCTCACCTTCTTCGTGCTGCTTCTTTCATTCTCGTCAATCCAGGAAAGCAAGTTCAGGGAGGCGATCGGCTCTCTGAAGGGTTCTCTCGGTCTTCTGACCGGTCAGAACAAAGTGGTCGTCCAGTCCTACATCCCGCCGATCAAAGTCTCTGCAGTCCAGAAAAAGAGTGAAATCCAGGATATGATTCATGCTCTTCAGGATTTTATAGAGCGGGAACGCCTGGAGGATAAGGTCAAGCTGGAATTCAAGGACGACGGTCTGAATATCGTCATTTCCGATCCTGTGCTTTTCTCCCTTGGAAAAGCCGACCTGAAGCCCACCAGTTTCCCGCTGATCAAACGGATCGCCGGCGTGCTTTCGAACTTCGATTCGGAAATCCATATAAAAGGACACACCTGCGATCTCCCGATACACAATCTCGAATTCGAATCGAACTGGGAATTGTCCGCGGCAAGGGCTCTGGAAGTAGTGAAAGTACTGATTGATTCAAACATATCGCCGGAAAAGCTTTCCGCGGTCGCCTACTCCCAGTACAGACCGACAAATCCGAATGATCTCGAAGACAACCGGCGGAAGAACCGCAGGGTGGAGATTTTCGTACCCGAAGAAGACTTCGACGAGCTCATGAGAGCTACCATACCGAAAAACATGACTGAAGATCCCGGAAAGAACCCGGTAGCGGAGGTTGGTTATGAGTGACGAGGCAGCCCCAGAGGTTGAAGAGAAAGAAAAAAAAGGCAAGGGAGTCCTGATAGCCGTTGTCGCGGTTTTCGTCGTGCTCCAGGCGGTTGTCACCTTTTTTATCGTTCAGAAAACCGTTTTTTCGAAAAATACGGAAGGAGCCGAAGCTTCTCAGGAGGAGATTCTTGAAGAAGCGGCTGATGAGCCCGGTCTCACATTTCCGCTCGAGAACCTCATCGTGAATCCGGCGGGATGCAATGGACTCAGGTTCGTAAAAATATCGATGATACTCGAAACCTACGAGGAAGATGTCATAGCCGAACTCGAGGTACGCACATACCGGATCAACGATATTCTCATCCGGCTTCTCTCCTCCAAGAGTATAGAGGATCTCGACTCCGGATGGAAGAGGGACAGTCTGAAAACCGAAATGATCGAAGCTGTGAATGGACAGGTCGGCGAAGGCGGTGTTTCAAATATCTACTTCACCGACTTCATCATCCAGTAAATATCGGAGGAAAGCGTGACCAAGTTCCTTTCTCAAAACGAAATAGACTCCCTTCTCGATTCTTTCTCCACGGGAGACATGGAGGTTGAACCGGACTCTCCCGAACTGGCGCCTTCAGACGAGAAGATCAAGCTCTACGATTTCAAGCGGCCCAACAGGATCTCGAAAGATCAAATCAGGACGCTTCACCTGGTCCACGATTCATTCGCGCGCCATTTGTCGAATTCTCTTTCTTCCGTCCTGCGGAGTTTCATCGAGGTCCAGGTCGAATCGATAGACCAGGTGACATACAACGAGGTGATCGTTTCGATGCCCAGCCCCACCGCTGTTTACATATTCCGGATAGAACCCTTCGGAAGGCAGGGATTCCTGGAGGTGAACCTCCCCCTGGTCTTCTCGATCATCGACCGGGTATTCGGAGGCAAGGGGGCGGCGAAGACGTGCAACAGGGAACTCACCCTGATCGAAGAATCGGTCATGAAGAAGATCGCCAACTCGGCCATGAACGATCTGGCGGCAGCCTGGCTCCCCTTCTATGAAATGAACATCGAGCTGGAAACGCTCCAGACCAATCCGCGCTTCCTCCAGATCTCGTTCCAGCACGATATCGTGCTGTACCTGTCATTCAAGGTGATCATGGAAATGAGCTACGGATTCATCAACCTCTGTTTCCCATACCTGACCCTCGAACCGATGATACAGAACCTTACAGGTCAGAAATGGCTCAGGGCCGCCACCATGGCGGATGAAAACGCCATGAAGAATCACTTTGCAAAAGAACTGCTGGAAACGCAGCTGGATATCGTCGCCGAGCTGGGAAAAAGTGAAATCCGTATCGGAGAGCTGCTCAATCTCGAAAAGGGCGACGTTATCAGGCTCGATCAGAATGTAGACGCTCCCATTTCTCTGAATGTCGGAGGAATCGACAAGATGCAGGGATATCCAGGTTTAAAGAAACGTTCCCGCGCGGTCAAGCTTACGGACGTCCAGCTCAAGCTTGCCGATTTTTCAAAAGGAGACGACCATGAATGAAACCCCGGAAAACAGCAGCGTTGAAGAAGCTCCGGAAGAACAGGCCGTGAATGAACCTTCCGTGGAGCCCGGGGATATGAGCGAGGCGATCGAACCGGAAGCGTCGGTTGCGACCTCGGATGAGACCCCGGATAGTTCCGAATCGGAGGATCCCGGTTCGACCGGTGAAGAGGTTGCGGCGGAGGCCGAGGATACGGCTGAGACCGCCGAATCCTTCGAATTCGCCGAAACGGCGGAGGATACGGAACCGGCGGCGGACTCTGAAGATACCGGATCCACCGAAGATGCGGATGCTTCCCCGGAATCGGAAGAAGCATTCGATTTCGACGGAAGTTTCGCTTCGGATGAGGATATGGAAGATCAGGAGCCGCAGACCAGCGCCGAGGAAGACGGATTCGACCTGCAGGCCCTCGAAAACTCCGGCCTCTTCGACGATGGACAGGCCGGCGAAAATGCCGAAGTGCGTGCACAGCCTGCGCGGTTCCAGGAGCTGGATGACCTGATCGAAAGCAATTCACGGGCGGATATCGACATGCTGCTGGACATTTCGCTGCCCATGGTTGTCGAGCTCGGCAGAACGAAGATGCTCATCCAGGACATCCTTTCACTCAAGTCGGGTTCAGTGATCACCCTCGACAAACTGACAGGCGAGCCGGCGAATCTCGTCATCAACGGCAAAGTCATGGCAACCGGCGAGATCGTGGTAATCGACGAGAATTTCGGTATCAGGGTGACCAACCTGGTCAAACCGATGGACCGGCTCAAAGAGAAGAATTGACACAGGGAAGGAAGGCTGTTCATGGACATATTCGGCGGACTCGCAACGGCTTACACCGGACAGGAAGGCGCAGTGGGCGATTTTTCTCCACTCTTCGCTGCGGTTCGCCTTGCGGCGGGGTTCCTCGTGACAGCCGGTATCTGTGTAATCTTCCTCTGGTTTCTCAGGAAGATCCAGCGAGGCTCCCTGAAAAAAGACGGTGAAGATTACGGCTCCATCACCGTCGTCGCCAGGGCGTATCTGTCACCGAAAAAACCCCTCTACCTGGTCAAGGTAAACAATCGTCTCCTGCTGCTGGCGGACTCGCCGAACGGGCTGACCAGACTCACGGAATTCAAGGGAGACTCTCAGCGGGACGGAATCGGCTCCGGCGCAATCATGGAGGAACTGGAAACAGAAGGGGAAAACGGCGGTTCGATCTACTCCGACTCTGATACAGACGAATCCGCAAACCTCGACACCAGGATATCGCCCGGGCCGGGCCGGGTGAAGGGCACTGATTTCAAAACGCTCATCGAACGGGCTCTGAGCGTCCGGAAAAAAGGCAAGGTAAACAGAAAATGAAGAGAAGGGCCGGGAAAAAAGCGGCAATCGCCGGAGCCGTATTTCTTGCAGCGATTCTGCTTTTCGTTTTCACGCCGGATGCCGCCGCCCAGGCGCTTCCGAAAATAACCCTCGGCCTGGACAAGGTCGAAGAGCCCGAAGAGTTTTCGGTAGCGCTCCAGATCCTGATTCTGCTCACGGTCCTGTCGCTGGCGCCGGCAATCCTGGTGCTTACGACTTCATTTACCAGGATACTGGTGATCTTTTCGTTCCTGCGCCATGCGCTCGCGACCCAGCAGATGCCGCCGAACCAGATCCTGGTGGGGCTCTCGCTTTTCCTTACTTTCTTCGTTATGAAGCCGGTATTCCACGAGATGAATGAAACGGGAATAAAACCTTATCTGGCCAGTGAAATAACCCAGACGGAAGCGCTGAAACGCGCGGAAGTGCCTCTGAGGGAATTCATGCTCAGAAATGTGCGCGAGAAGGATCTCGGGCTCTTCATAAGCCTTTCCGGCGGAACGAAACCGAACGGGCCGGAGGATCTTTCGCTCTTCCAGATCATTCCGGCGTTCGTAATCAGCGAGCTTCGCATCGCGTTCCAGATAGGATTCCTGATCTATGTTCCTTTTCTCGTGGTGGACATGATCGTTTCAAGTGTTCTCATGTCGATGGGTATGCTGATGCTGCCCCCCATCGTAATCTCGCTGCCGTTCAAGATCCTGCTCTTCGTGCTGACCGACGGGTGGTATCTGCTCACCCGTTCTCTTGTAGGCAGTTTTTCTTAGCGGAGGTGCGTGCCATGACGGAAGAATTCATCGTAACGATTGCAAAAAGCGCGCTCACGACAACTTTTTTCAGCGCTCTTCCGATGCTGGCGGCGGGGCTCACGGCGGGGCTGCTCGTCGGCATCCTCCAGGCCGTGACCCAGGTTCATGAAATGACGCTCACTTTTATACCGAAGATTCTGGCTGTCGGAGTGTCGCTGATGCTGTTTCTTCCATGGATCATGCACACGCTCATGGCCTTCACCAGCAAGGTGTTCAATACGATACCATCGATCGCCCTATGATGACGGACTGGCTCACCATATCGCTCGATCAGCTTTGCAGGTTCGCGATAGTCTTCCTGCGGGTCAGCATAGTTCTGTCGCTTGCGCCCATTTTCAATTCACGCAGCTTTCCGACGACGGCGAGACTCGGGTTCGCCCTGATCCTGTCTTTTCTCCTTTCAGGCGTGGTCGAAGCCCCTTCCCTCCTCGGCATGGGAGCCGGAGATATCGTGCTTATGGGAGTCAGGGAACTCTTAGCGGGAGCCCTGTTCGGATTTTCCATCCACCTGCTTTTCGTCGGCGTCCAGATCGCCGGACAGGTGACCGGGATGATGATGGGCTTCGCCATCGTGAACGTGTTCGATCCGCAGTCGCAGTCGCAGACATCCCTGATCAGCCAGTTCAAGTACATCCTCGCGCTCCTTCTCTTCCTCGCCCTGAACGGTCATCACTTTGTCATCGAGGGGCTCGTGCAGAGCTTCTCGCTGCTTCCCGTCGGGACGGCGACCATGTCGGTCGCCGCGGTCGAGATGCTGATCGAACGGAGCAGCGAAGTGTTCGTTATCGCCATGAAGATCGCGGCGCCCGGAATGGTTTCTCTGCTGGTGCTCGACGTCGCCCTGGGCCTGATCGCGAAAACGGTTCCCCAGATGAACATCTTCATCGTCGGGTTTCCGCTCAAGATCGGGCTGGGAATGATAAGCCTCGGCTTCTCCCTGCCCTTCATCGTGATCCTCTTCAGGGGGATGTGGTTGTCGGTGCAGACAGGCAGCACGGCTCTACTTAGAGCCATGGGAGTATAAAACGTGCCTGAAGGCAGTCTACAGGAACGAACAGAGCAGGCGACTCCGAAAAAACGCCGCGAATCCCGCCAGAAGGGCCAGGTGGCGAAAAGCATGGAGGTGAACTCCTTTGCCGTGCTGCTTGCCGGAGCCATCTGCATTTCTTTCCTGGGGGGTTACGTCGGAACCGGGATCCTGACCATATTCGACCATGTATTCAGGAACGCGTTCAGCCTTGGTCTGAACACCGGCACCCTGCAGAACCTGTACATGACGGTAGCAGGAAAATTCGCGCTCATCTTCGCCCCCGTCGCCCTGCTGCTGGCACTGGCCGCCCTGGGCAGCAACCTGCTCCAGATAGGTTTCGTGTTCAGCGCCGATCCCCTTACCCCGAAACTTGAAAAAATCAGCCCCCTCAAGGGATTCGAACGGATCGTCTCCAAGAGTACCCTCATGGAGCTTCTGAAAAGCTTCCTGAAGATAGGCGCGGTGGGCCTGGTCGCTTGGCTGACGATCAAAGGCGAGCTGGAGAACTTCTTTCCTCTCGTGGATGAAAGCCTCTTCGCGCTGGTCGCCATGATCAGGCATTCGATACTGCTCATCCTCACCAGGGTGATTCTCGTCCTTGCGGTCATCGCGCTGCTCGACTTCGCGTTCCAGCGCCAGCGGCACGAAGAGAAGCTGAAGATGACGAAGCAGGAAGTGAAAGAAGAATACAAAGAAACCGAAGGGGATCCTCTCATAAAGAGCAGAGCCCGCTCCATCGCAAGGCAGCTCGCGATGAGCAGGATGATGCAGGACGTGCCTGATGCGGATGTTGTAGTCACCAACCCGACCAGGCTCGCGGTAGCCATCTCATACAAGGATGAATCGATGCAGGCTCCGGTGGTGGTGGCCAAGGGAGCGGAAAAGATGGCGGCAAGAATCAGGGAGATAGCCCGGAACCACGACGTTCCGATAATGGAGAACAAGCCCCTGGCCCAGGTTCTCTACAGGGAAGTGGAGATCGGCGACTCGATTCCGGCCAGGCTTTACGAAGCGGTGGCCGAGGTCCTGGCTTACGTATACATGCTTAAAAAGAGAAGGGCTTAAATGGCAGGCGAAACCCAGGGAAGCAGCGTACTAGACTTCATAGTCAAACGGAGCGACATCCTGATCGCCGTGGGAATCATCTCGATCATCGGCGTGATGATCATCCCGCTGCCTCCTTACGTGCTGGACCTCCTCCTTTCGTTCTCGATTACATTCGCACTCGTCGTCCTGCTCGTAACGCTCTACACCTATGAGCCGCTGGAATTATCGGTATTCCCCGGCCTCCTGCTCGTCCTGACCCTCTACCGCCTGGCCCTCAACGTGGCGTCCACGCGGCTCATCCTGCTGAAAGCGGAGCCGGGCAAGGTGATCTCGTCCTTCGGAGAATTCGTTGTCGGAGGCAATTACGTTGTCGGTCTCGTGATTTTCATCATCCTCGTGGTGATCCAGTTCGTGGTGATCACCAAGGGCGCGGGACGGATCGCCGAAGTTTCCGCCAGGTTCACTCTCGATGCCATGCCCGGCAAGCAGATGGCGATCGACGCCGATCTGAACGCGGGGCTGATCGACGAAGAGGCCGCCCGGACCCGGAGAGCCACGATATCGAGGGAAGCCGACTTCTACGGAGCGATGGACGGTGCCAGCAAGTTCGTCCGCGGCGACGCCATCGCCGGCATCATCATCACTCTCATCAACATACTCGGCGGTTTCATCATCGGGATGGCCCAGCGGGGTCTTTCCATGGGCGAGGCCCTCGAAACCTATACCATTCTCACGGTCGGAGACGGGCTCGTCAGCCAGATTCCCGCGCTTCTCATTTCAACGGCGGCGGGCATCATCATATCCCGGGCAGCTTCGGATTCGAATCTCGGAACCGACATGATCAACCAGCTCTTCGCGCAACCCAGGGCTATCCTGATCGCCGCCTTCCTCCTCATGGTTCTGGGCATTATTCCGGGTCTGCCCACCACTCCATTCTTTATCCTGGCGGGCACTTCGGGCGCCGTCGGACTGCTTCTCGTCCAGTCCAAAAGCCGGAGCGAAAAGGAAAAAATCAGGGAGACAAAAGCCCGGGAGGAGGAGGCGGAGAGGGATCGGGAGGCATCGAGGGAAAGTGCGGAGGCCGTCCTCGCGGACCTGCTCAGGGTCGAGCGGATGGAACTCGAAATCGGATACGGCCTGATTCCCCTCGTGGACCGATCGCAGAAAGGCGACCTTCTCGACAGGATAACCCTCATCCGCAAACAGATAGCATCGGAACTCGGCCTCCTGGTTCCTCTCATCCGGATCAGGGACAATATCCAGCTCAAGCCGAGCCAGTACAGCATCAAGATCCGGGGTGACGAGGTGGCGGCGGGTGAAATGGTGATGAACCATTTCATGGCCCTCGATCCCGGCCTGGCGAAAGGCAAGATCGAAGGCATTCCAACCAAGGAACCCGTATTCGGGCTCGATGCCATATGGGTACACAGAAAGAACCGCGACCGGGCCGAGCGTCTCGGCTACACGGTGATCGAACCGGCGGCCGTGCTGGCCACGCACCTTACGGAAGTCATAAAAAGCAGCGCCGCCGAACTGCTGACCCGCCAGGATGTAAAGGACCTGGTCGAGAATATTCAGGAAGAAAATCCGGCTCTCGTGGAAGAGCTGGTTCCCGCGCAGCTGACTTACGGCAGCCTTCAGCGAATCCTGCAGCATCTGCTCCAGGAAAAAGTCCCGATAAGGAATCTCCAGACGATTCTGGAAACCATCTCGGAAACCGTGACCCTCAGCACGGATATCGAGTTCATATCGGAGATGGTCCGCCGTTCGCTGTCCCGTTCTATAATCAATCCGCTCCTTACGGGCGAGGGTGTTCTGGAGGTTGTCACGCTGAGCCCGGATCTCGAGCAGGTCCTTGCGGGAGCGATCAAAGATGTACAGGGAGGCCGCGCCATAGTCCTGGAACCCGATGTTTCGGCCGGCATCATGCGAAATGTCGCTGAAGCCCTTGAAAAACTGATCAGAGAACAGAAGGCGCCCGTGATACTGACATCGCCGGCAACGAGACTCTATTTATGGAAACTGCTGTCGCCGATGGTGCCGAATCTCGCCGTAATCTCCTACAACGAGATTCCAGCCAACATTCCCGTGAATTCGGAGAAGATGGTGAAGGTATAGTATGAAAATCAAAACATTCAGAGGGAAGAATCTCGGGGACGTTCTCTCCCGGGTCAGAAATGAACTTGGAGAAAACGCCGTTATCCTGGACACGAAAACTCTTTCAGGTTCGGTCCTCGAAGTATCGGCCGGTGTTGAAAACGACACTGCCGTCGAGCGGGACCGTCCTCCCCGGTTTCAACGAACGGAGAACCTCCCGCAGAGGATCGTCGGGACAGGGGAACAGGATTACCGGGCCGCGGAAGAGATGCCGGCCGGATCTCCGTCACCCCGCATCCGTCCGGCAGTGTTTCCGCGGATCGTTACGGAGCAGAAACGTTCCGCACAACCCGCTGCCGGGATTGGGGACGTGCAGAACTCTCCCGGGATCGTCGATATCGATCGCAGGTTGATAGAAATAGAGAAAAAAATCGGCGGCACCCCGGATACGGGCGTCAAAGGCGACATTCCGCCAAAGACTCCCCCGCTTCCGCCGGGCGGAGACCCGGAATTCCTCAGGTGGATGCGCGAACGGGAAATCGACCCGTCATTATACAAGGCTTCGGGAGCCGAGACGACCCGCGATGCTTCGCTCGAGACAAAAATCGCGGTATTCCGCAAAGCGCTGACGGGCAAACTGCGGGTGGCCCCGGTTTTCACCTCGCCCGGGCGGGACGGACCGATGAAGATGGCCCTGGTGGGCCCGACCGGTTCGGGAAAAACCACGACAATAGCGAAACTCGCTTCATGGCTTACAATCAAGAAGAGGAAAAAAGTCGCGCTTCTGACACTCGATACATTCCGCATAGGGGCGGCTCGCCAGCTGGAGACTTATGCCGAGATACTGCAGATACCCTTCAGCGTGGTCAGAGATGCGGAAAGCATCCGCTTCGCCCTGGGCTCTTTCGGCAGCCGCGACGTGATCCTTATCGACACCACGGGCCGGAATCCCTATCGAACGGAGGAGATACAGCATCTCACACGGATGCTGAAAGCGACCCGCGTGGATGAAATACACATAACTCTCCCTGCCACGCATACATACCGTTATCTCAGAGCGGCATGGCTGAGTTACCGGAGAACCGGCGGGGACCGGCTTATCGTGACCAAGCTCGACGAAGCTCCGGCATGCGGACAGCTGTTGAACCTGGTCCGGGAGTTCAATCCCCAGTTCACGTTTCAGACATTCGGCCAGATGGTGCCCGATGATTTCCGTCCGGCCGATCCGGCACGGATCGTCAATCGGATATTTGGAGCAGGAGACCATGCAAGATCAGGCGCAGCTGTTACGTCGGCAAGTTGAGCAGACGATGCCGTCGGCCGGTCAGTCACGCACCGCAGGCACACCGATAATCACCGTGACGAGCGGCAAAGGCGGAGTCGGTAAAACTTCGATCGCGGTCAACCTTGCGACGGCCCTCGCCTCGTTCCCGTTCGATGTATTCCTGGCCGACGCGGATGTAGGCTTCAACGGTTTCGACGCCTCCATGGGGATCGACAGCAGCGGTAGCCTGGAGGATGAATACCCCGACCCGGACAGGATTCAGAAGAGAATCGTGGAAGGACCCCTGGGAATGAAAATCCTGCCGGCTCCGAAAGAAGATCCCTTCGTGACGGAGTCGGACCGGGTCTACAGGGACAATCTCGTAAGATGTCTGAAATTTCTCGCGGGATCTGGGGATGTGGCCGTCATCGACACGCCGGGAGGCGCGGGAAGATGGAATATCGAATTCACGCTCCTGGCCGACCTGGTCCTCCTCGTCACATCTTGCGATCCGGCATCGATCGCGGATACGGCCGGCATGTTCCGGTTCCTGGAACGCCGCATTTCGCCGGATCGGGTGAGGCTGGTGGCCAATATGGTCGCAACGGAAGACGATCTCGACAGGATCGAGGAATTGTCACGGACGATCAGAAAAAATTCCTCCGGCAAAGCAAGTGTCGGCTTCGCTCCATTCATCCGAAAAGATGCAACCGTAGAGGATGCGATAAAGCGACGGGAGATCTTTCTGCTCGAATATCCTGAAAGCGATGCGTCCAGCGATATTCTCCTGCTTGCGGATTACATTGTCAGGTTTCTTGAACTCGTTTCGCCCGGCTATCGGGAAGGTGTGTGAATTATGTCAGCCAGCGCAAACGCGAAAGAAAAGAACGTCAGTAAAGCCTGGAAAGCGTATATGTCGACCGGGAGTATCGAGACCAGGAACAAACTGATCGAAGAGTACCTTCCTCTCGTTTCCATCATAGCCAGCAAGGTCTCGATCACTCTCCCCGCACATATAGAAGTCGACGATCTCAAGGCGGTGGGCGTCCTCGGATTGATCAACGCCATCGATCGGTTCGACGCGAGTCGCGGGTTTGCATTTAAAACCTTCGCCCATTCACGGGTGTTCGGCGCCATGATGGACTGGCTGAGATCCATGGACTGGGTGCCGCGCACCGTTCGACAGAAAGCGAAATCACTCGAAACAGCCTGCAGCAAGCTGGAACAGGAACTGGGCAGAACCCCGACGGACGAGGAACTGGCCCGGGAACTGGATCTCGATGCGAACGAACTGCACAAACTGATGAGTGAGGTGTCGGGTCTCTCGCTCCTTTCGCTGGAGCACAAATTCACCTCGGAGAGCGGAGAAGGCTCAGTCACCCTTCTCGATATGGTAGAGAGCACCCATTCGGTGAATCCGATGGAGGAGATGGAGGATGGAGAGTTCAAGAAACACCTGACCGAGCAGATCGATGCCCTGCCGGAGAAGGAAAAACTCGTCCTCGCCCTCTACTACTACGAAGAACTGACTCTCAAGGAAATCGGCGCGATACTGGAGCTCTCGGAATCCAGGATATCGCAGATCCACACAGCCGCCATAGTAAGGTTGAAAGCGAAGATGGCGGCGCCGACCGGAGTTCTGGTCAAATGACTCGCCCGATCGAATTGCAGCAGATGATTTCGCAGGCCAAGGCCGCGGAAAAAATGCAGCGGGTCGCTCAGCACCAGCCCGCCGAGGAGCAGAAAAAGTTCGCCAAAGATCTCGAAGAGAAGTCGAAGCAGGCCACGGAAAAACCGACCGACGCCGAGGGGAGCGAGCAGGCGACGATAAAAGACCGGCAGGATAAAAAGAACGAGCGGAAAAAAGATGAGAAAAAAAAGAACCGCAAGAGCGGAAAGCAGAAAAAGGCAGACCCCGAAAAGCATGCGGATGGTCAAAAAGATGAAGATATACCGATCGGAGGAGTCGTCGACATCAGGGCGTAGGGGTTATTTCACGGGTTTATTCCTCGTGATCATGACCATTTCAGCCGGATGCGGTCCGAAGGATCTCCCGCCGGTTACCGAGAGACCGGGAATCGACGTGATGGTCGTTTACGGCGAAGGCACGGAATGCCCGCCGAACCCGGAAGCGATACTCGCTGAAATATTCGAAACGACACCCGAGTTCTCAGCGGTAAGAATTTACGGAGCGCAGCAGCTGCCGGAGTGGTCCAAGGTTGATCCTCCGGGCGCTTCCCCCTTTCTTCTCTGCCATATCACCGGTGGGAATCGTTCGTGGAAACGTGGACCGTATATCCCGTGGATCGTCGATTTCCCCTCGATATCGAGTGAGTTCAGGGCCAGGGCGGTATATTACCCCCCCGGCGGAACACCCGTCGAAAACTACGATATCAGCGGTGCGAGCCGGCTGCGGCTCGGCATCCGCTTTACACCGGTGAGACCGGCGGAATACGAGTTGTGGCCCGGCGAGGCCGCGCTTGCAAGATCCAGAGAAACCGCGTTCCGGAAACTTTGTCTGGAGCTGGGGCGGATGGCGGGACGGCTGTCCCGGTCGGAGGATTGATCCGCCGCTCGAAGCCGCTCAGAGGTCAGAGCGGCAGGAGGAAAGGTTCATGAACAATCAGAACCGAATCGACCCTGGCGATCTCGCCAACCTGATCCCCAGGTTCTTCACCATCAATATCCCGCCGGACAACATGCTGGTCGAGGGGATTTTGAAACCGAGAAAAACCGGCGTCCAGCTGCGGGATGAGATGCCTTTGCTTCTCCTGCTCAATTCACTCGGTATCAGGTACGGTGTAATACCCGCCAATGTCCGGGGATTTGTCGAGGCGCTGGCGAAGCCGTCGGAAAAAGCAAAGACATTCGTTCTCGCCAGAGGGAAACAACCGGGATCCCACACACCTCCCAGGATGGAGCTCTTTTTCAAAAGACCGCTCGAAGAAATCAGGGAATTGACCCCCTTAAGCGGAGATGAGTTCAGGCAGAAAATTTTCGACAAGATCCTCATCCGGAAGGACGGCATAGCGGCCCGGGTTTACAAGCCTGAGCGCAGCAGTCCGGGAATCACGGTAAAAAGACAGGAACTGCCAGCCATACAGGGAACGCCGCCGCCGCTTACATTCAAACGCGGGTTCAGAGACGAAGCACGAACCGACCACGTGGAATACACGGCGGTCAGGGATGGGATTCCCCGGATATACGGCAGCACCGTGATCCAGGTGCCTATCCAGACCGTGGATAAAACTCTCGTAATCCAGAGCCCGGAAGAATACCAGACCAACCTTTTCGTGGCGGGTGATATCACCGGCGAAGGTGATCTCAAGGTCGACGGCAGCCTGTATGTCCAGGGGAAAGTGCTCAATACGAATCTCGACGTCACAGGAAACATTATCGTGGCGGACCGGGTCATGGGTCGTAAAAAGTCACGGATGGTCTGCAAGGGACATTTCAGCGCGGGTCAGATCGAGGGAGTGGAGCTGAAGGCTGACGGCATTATCGTCGTCCGCGAAGCACTGTTCAATTCGAGTGTCGTGGGAGATCTGGGAGTGGAGGTTGTCGACGGCAGCGGAGCGATCGTGGGAGGAAACGTGGAGAGCTGCGGACGAATAAAGGCCAGGAGGGTCGGTACCGCGAGAGGCGTCCGCACGGTGCTTCAGATGCGGGACCAGCTCAAATACAGAAAAGATCTGCATAACATTCAGGAAACGATCAAAGAGCTTCTCAACAGTATCAGTCTTGTCGAGCGGATTATCAATTCTCTCAAGCAGACTTCCCCGCAAAACCAGATCCTCGCCCGCAAACAGCAGCACAAGATACATGAAATGCTTGAGAAGCGGATGCATCTGCTGACCAAGATAACCGCCGCGCGGGCGATAGAGAATCATTACTCCGATTACACTGAATCGATGAAAAACAAACGAATCGAAGTTCTCGACAACATTTATCCGGGAGTTGAGATCAAGTTCAACGACATGATGCAGGAAATTCTCAACGATACCGGTGCAATCGAAATAACGGGAATCGAAGAATCGAATGAGAAGATCGGGAACGAGGAGATTAATAATGAAAGACGATAGTGTTCAGGTGATCATTCACTCATTGTTTGAAAACATGAAGGGAGTCGGGATTCTGGATGAACCGGCGTATGAATCTCTTGTAAAGACACTCCGACGCGTTCCCTCCAAGGGAAACAGAACCAGAGAAACCCGAATCGAACAGGTCCTCGTCAAACTGAATAAACATTTCACGAAACCTATTCCGATCGCCAAGTCGGATAACGAAGTCGGCGTGCTTTACCGAATCAGTAAACTGCTCGAGAAAGAACAGAACAGAAAGGACTTTCTCGAGGATCTTCTGAAAGAAGTCCATACGGTGGTACCCTTCGAATCGGCAACGATATTTATCGAGAATGAAAAGGACGGCGGAGTCGAACCCGTGTATACATGGGGCGAGACTGTCGACCTGATCCAGGAATTCAAGTTCGGAAACGGCGCCGGCTTCTCCTCCTGGCTGACCCTTTCCGGACGGCCGATCCTCTTATCCGAGCTGCATGGATCCGGCATGCAGGAATCGCGCTCGGTCAGGTCGTTCATGGCGTTTCCCCTCGCATCGAGGGGCCATTCGTACGGTGCGTTCCACCTCGGTCACAGTAAAGTCGGCTTCTTCACATCCGAACATTTCGAAATGCTCAAGCTCATTGTCAGACAACTGTCGAGCACGATTGAGCGATATCTCCACTTCCACCGTTTTATAGATCTTTCTTACACCGACGAATTGACCGGTCTCAACAACAGGAGATACATCCAGCAGAAGCTGGATGAAGAACTGGCCAGATCCCGCCGATACGGCAGGATTTTTTCCTTGATCATGGCCGATATAGATCATTTCAAATCATATAACGACAGGTTCGGACACCCGACCGGTGATCTGGTGCTCAAGGAGATCAGCGACCTGCTCCTCACCAGTGTACGCCGCTCGGATACGGTGGGCAGGTTCGGCGGTGAAGAGTTTCTCATAATTCTGCCCGAAACACCTCTTACCCATGCAAAGCTCCTGGCTTCACGGCTGCGACGAGGAATCAGTCTCCTGCACCGGCGTATCGATTCGAAACTGAATACTCCCGTCACTGCGAGCTTCGGAGTATCGAGCTGGGGCAGCAATCCGAAAACGTCATGCAATATTCTCGAAACAGTCGATCAGGCGCTGTACAAGGCCAAATCGAACGGCAGGAACAGGGTTGAGTATTGCAAGACCGGCTGAGCTGCAAGCCGATTCGCGTCCGCCGGCGCAGCGAATGACGGTACTTTTTTCCCACCGGGGCACATTTTACCTCCTCCAGGTGCTCTATTTACCCCGACATTTTGTTATCTCTTATTTATGTAACCCCCTACTTTCTTTATTTTACAACACGTTGCACAACCAACACGCCTTGCAGGTTCTTCAGCTCAACTGGCACGCCTCTTGCGGTTCAGAACGGGCAAGGTAACCACCGGCGACCCGGAAAGGGGTGATTAAAGTGATCAAAGGACTTTGGCACGCACGGCAGGGAATCAACCCCGCCATCGACCGCCAGGAAATCATTTCCAACAATATCGCCAACGCGGGCACACCCGGCTTTAAAAAAGATCGCCTCTTCGTGAAGCTCCTTGAAAAGGAAACAGAGCGGATCGAGATGAGGTTCGGCACTGATTTCCGGAGAGGAGCCACGGTAAACACCGGCAAGCCGTACGACCTGTCGATAGAAGGGGAAAAAGCCTTTTTCGCGGTTTCGACCCCCAACGGAGAAAGATACACCCGGAACGGGAGCTTCACGGTGAACGCCAACGGCGAGCTTTCCACCGGCGACGGATACCCCGTCCTCTCCGACTCCGGTCCGGTGCCTGTAAGCGGCGGCCGTTTCACCGTCAGGGAGAGCGGCCGGATTATCGTAGACGGCGTTCCCGTCGGAAGGCTGAAAGTAGTCGACATCCCCGACACCACGGTGCTGCTCAAGGAAGGCAACGCACTTTTCCGGTTAAAAGAAGACGCGGCGGCGCCCGATGAACCAGGGACTTCGATCGTGGTGCGGCAGGGTTACATTGAAGAATCGAATGTCAACCCGGTGAGTGAAATGGTTTCGATGATTGAGAGTTTCAGGCTTTACGAAGCGAATCAGAAGGCCGGCTCGATCCAGGACGAGTCCGTAAGGAAAGCGGTCGGTGAAGTCGGCGCCGTATAGGCCAGAGCAGGCGGCGTCAGCCGCTGACAGGAGAAAATCATGCTCCACGCGATGAGAACAGCATCCACAGGGATGTTCTCCCAGCAGAAGAATATCGACACGATCGCCCATAACCTCGCCAACGTAAACACCGCCGGGTTCAAAAAGGGCAAAATCGAATTCCAGGATCTCCTTTACCAGACGCTCCGTGAAGCGGGAGGCGGGGAAGGCGAGCCGCCGGCGCCCATCCAGATCGGCAACGGGGTCAGGATCGCCGCATCGCAGAGGATGTTCACCCAGGGGGACGTCTTCGAAACCGGCAACCCGCTTGACCTGATGATCGAAGGCGACGGATTCTTCCAGGTCTCCAGGCCCGACGGAAGCATCGCCTATTCCAGGGACGGCTCCTTCAAGCTGTCGGCGGACGGACAGATCGTCACCTCGATGGGTTACGCCCTCGAACCCGATCTCACCCTTCCTTCGGATACAAGCGGAATAATGGTTACGCCGGACGGCATCGTATACGCTCAGATCGCCAATGAAACCGAACCGGTGGAAGCGGGTGAGCTCACTCTCGTCAGATTCATCAATCCCGGCGGTCTCGAGAGCATCGGAGGCAACCTGTTTCTTCAGACCCAGGCCTCGGGGAGTCCGCTGCTCGGCGCTCCCGGCGAAGAAGGCCTCGGAATACTGCATCCGGGTTATCTCGAAGCATCGAACGTATCGGTGGTCGAGGAGATGGTAAACATGATCCTTGCCCAGCGTGCATACGAGATAAGCTCGAAAGCGATCCAGACTTCGGATGAAATGCTTTCAATCGCCAACAATCTGAGGAGATAACTTGAGGAGGCTTTTCCACCGATATGGCGTGATGCTCCTGCTGGCGGCCTGCGCCGTTTCAGTTGCTTCGGCGACCGCACCTCCGGGAAGCGTCACCATTTCGCTTAAAACCTCCGCCATGGTTAACGAACCTGTCGTATTTCTCGAAAACGTATCGTTATTTCCACTCCCTCCCCTGCTCGCCCTGACTCCCATCGCACAGGCTCCAGCGCCGGGTGCACGGATGCGGATAGACAGGAAACGGGTCAGAAACGCAGTCCTTTCGACCGGCCGGTGGGAAAGAGGCGTGGAGTTCGATGGTGCCGTCCGGGTCGAAGTGGAACGGAAGGCCGTAGAAATAGGCTCTGAAAAACTCTGGGATGTCGCCGTGGAAACAGCGACCCGTGCCGTCGGAAAGAAAGTGGCGGACGGCACCGGGTTCAAACTCGTCCGGACCGGCAGGATGCTCCCGGTCCTGGTTCCGGACAAACCTTACCGTATCGAAGCCGCAGAGCCATCCGGCGGGCTGCGCGGCGGCGAACCTGTTTTCGTCAGGCTGTTCATCAGGCCGGATGAAGACCCGTACCCGGTTATCGGCAGAACCGCGTCGTTTTCAGTGCATTGGCTGACCCCGGTCCTGGTAGCGCGCAAGACCGTGGCGGCGGGTTCGGAGCTGACAGGGGATATCGTATCGCTGGAAAAAAGAGAAATCACCGGCAGGATCGAGGATTTCCTGAGGGAAATGCCCTCAGGCTGCAGGGCCCGCAGGAGAATTACGGCAGGTTCGGCAATCCTGCAGCGGTCCATCGAACCGCTGCCGACGGTAGAAGAAGGCGAGCGCGTTACAGCGTTCTGGCGCAGCGGCACCATTCATCTGTCACTGGAAGCTAAAGCGCTCGAGGACGGCTGGCCCGGCTCCAGGATCAAGGTTCTCGACAGGGACAGACGGAGAATCCTGTCGGGAAAAGTCACCCAGGATGGAAGCGTGGCGCTTACGCTTTGAGCCTGTTTTTTCGCTCCGCATGTGATACCGGAGCAAGACGCACCGAAATGAGCGGGAGGTAAATAAGGAATGTTCAGAAAATACCGCACACCGGTTTACCTGCTGATCGCGGGTCTCCTGGCGACGACCCTTTTTTCCCCTGTTTTCTGCGGCGGATTCGGCAACAGGTTGTACAGCGACACCAAGGCGTTCAGAATCGGAGATGTTCTGACCGTGCTCATAGTCGAATCGACCACCGCATATAACGAAGCGGGTACAAAAACCGAAAAGGACGCCGAGTTTACCGCCGCGGTGAACCAGGGAACGGGATTTCTCGATTTCGTTCCGGGGCTAGGTTTCGGGGCCAGCGCCGACAACAAATTCGAAGGGAACGGTAAAACCAGCAGGGCCGGGTCCATATCCGGAACAATCAGCGCCGTCGTGGTGGATGTCAAAGAGAACGGAAACCTGGTAATCGAAGGAAAACGGCTGCTGGAAATCAACTCCGAAAAGGAGATGCTCGTAGTTTCGGGTGAAGTCAGACCTCTCGATATCAGCGGAAGCAACTCGGTCTATTCCACCAGTCTCAGCAATGCATCGATAATGTACCACGGAACCGGCACGGTTCATACAGGGGAGCGACCGGGCTTCCTCTCCAGGCTCGCCAGCTGGTTGTTTTAGGGAGAACGCCGCCATGAAATGCGCCATTAAATACTGTCTACTCGCCTCCCTCCTGCTCCTGGCCATCTGGAGCCGGGCTTTCGCAATCGAGGTCAGGGCGAAGGATATTGTCCGGTTTTCGGGAGAGCGGCACGAAGAACTGCTCGGTTACGGCCTGGTGGTCGGGCTGAACGGAACCGGAGACGGAAGGGCGACGGCGTTCACCGCTCAGAGCATGGCGAACATGCTCAAAAACATGGGAATCACGGTAAACCCTTCCGAATTCAGGACGCGAAACGTGGCGGCGGTCATGGTTTCAGCCCGGATCACGCCGGCGGCGGAAGAGGGTTGCAAGCTTGACTGCACGGTGTCATCCATCGGAGACGCAAAATCGCTCCAGGGAGGAGTCCTTCTTCACACCGCGCTCCACGCGGCGGACGGTATGATGCACGCCATTGCGCAAGGGCCGGTCAGTATCGGCGGATACAATTACTCGAGCGGAAGTAATGTTACGGTTCAGAAAAACCACTCGACCACCGGTCTCGTCCAGGGCGGAGCAGAGGTGAAAAACAGAATACCGGGCCGGAATCCGATGAAGGAATCCGTAAGTCTGACACTTCTGGAACCGGACTTCACCACGGCGACCCGCCTGGCGGAAGCGATCAACGGCAGCCTGGGTGACAGGATTGCCATACCCGTGAACGAAGCGACAGTAAACCTCGCGGTTCCCGATTCGGTTATCGAGTCGAACCAGATGGTCGCATTCGTTTCGAAGATCGAAAACCTGAAAATCGCGGTTGATACGAAAGCCAGGGTGGTCATCAACGAGCGGACGGGCACTATAGCGGCGGGGACCCATGTATCGATAGCCGCCGCCGCGATTTCCCACGGGAACCTGCACCTGGAAATAACGAACACCAAAGCCGTGTCGCAGCCGGCGCCGCTGTCGATAAGGGGAGAAACAGTAGTGATGGACCAGTCGCGTGCATCGGTCGAAGAAGACGGCACCCGGTTCATCTACCTTCCCGAAAGCACCGATGTCGGAGAGCTGGCCCAGGCGCTCAACCTGATCGGCGTCACCCCGCGGGATCTGATCTCGATCTTCCAGGCGCTTAAAAGGACGGGCGCTTTGAACGCGGAGCTCATCATCATGTAGAGCGCCGCTGTAAACGGACTTGATTACAGAATGAATACGCTACCAACCAGAGCGGCAGCCGGGATTCAGCCGGCCGCACCGGAACCATCCCGGACCGACGGAAAAACCGGGCGGGAGAAAACCGGGCTTTTCGGAGCATGCCGGGCCTTCGAAACCGTCCTGGTCAGCAGGATGGTCAGCGCCATGAAAAGCACCCTTCCGGGCGGCGGATTCCTGAACGGCCTTCCCGGCGGCGCTTTTTTCGAATCGATTATGGATACCGAGATAGCCTCGGGGATGACATCGCGGGGAACTTTCGGCCTGGCCTCCGCGCTCTTCAGGCAGGTTACCGGACGGGAGCCGCAGCCGGAGGAGGTCGCCGCGGCGAGAAACACCCCGGCTGACTCGCTCCTGCGGTCCGGGGGCCGCCTTCCTCCCGCCGGACCCGGTCCGGCGCGGCCCGTTTCACCTTCACCGGCGCAGCCCGGCGGCATTACGGGTTCTTATGCCGGAGCCGTCATGGAAAAAGTGCTTACCTTCATGCCCGAAATAGAGAAAGCATGCAAGGCTTTCGGAATCAGCAGAGCGCTGGTGGCATCGGTAATCGCCCAGGAGTCCGCCGGAAATCCGGACGCCGTCTCACACGCGGGCGCCGCCGGGCTCATGCAGCTGATGACGGAAACCGCGCGGGAGCTCGGCGTTTCGGACAGGTTCGATCCAGCAGACAATATAAAAGGCGGAACCGCTTACCTGAGAAAAATGCTCGACAGGTACAGAAACGATATGGATCTGGCCCTGGCGGCGTACAATTCCGGCCCGGGCAGCGTCGACAGGTATGGCGGCATACCCCCTTACAAAGAAACTAAAGCCTATGTCGATAAGATAAAAAGGTGGCATTTTATGTTCACCGAAAAAATGAGAGGAGGCGAGCGGTGCCTCGACCCGCGGAACGGCTCCTGAAAGTGCTCCAGAACGAGCTCAACGAGTACAGGACAATCCTCGACCTCACAGTGAGAGAGCGAGCCTACATCATCAAGAACGAGATAGACGCCCTCGAAGATTCGACCCTGGAAAAGGAGAAATGCATCCGCAAATCCCTTGCCCACGAGGGAGAAAGGAAGCTCGCGGTCGAGGAGCTTAAACGGCTGCTTCGTATCAAGGGTGAAGAACCGACGCTCTCAGTCATAGGCGACCACCTGGGTTCTGAAGATGCTTCTTCACTCGAAGCCATGCAGAAATCGCTGCGGATGACGGTGGAATCCCTCGACAGAGTCAACCGTGAAAACGCCCGCCTGCTGGTACGCTCGATCAACTTCGTTGATGAAAACATCCGGTTCATCGCCCAGTCGGGGGCTGCGAACCCCACGTACCAGGACGGCGGTACCGTTGAAGAGAATAAGGAGCACATGACGCTCCTCGACAGAAAGGGATAGCCCATGGGCGGCCTTATACACGGACTGAATACGGGAAAAAGCGCCCTGCTCCACAATCAGCTCGGTATGAACGTGGTCGGGCACAACATTGCTAACGCATCCAATCCTTCTTTTACGCGGCAGCGGGTAAACGCCGCACCGGCTCATCATGCGCAGCAGGGCAATCTCCTGGGAGCCGGAATCTACTCGCTGGGCATAGAAAGCGCCAGGGGCGGGTTCCTGGACGCAAGGGTGCGTGAAGATCGCTCGATGCTCGGTTACTGGAGCTCGATGGAATCGTCTCTCGGCGGCGTCGAGGGCATTCTCGCCGAAAACGGGGAGTACGGGTTGTCCACGGTCCTGGGCGAGTTCTGGAACGGATGGTCCGAAGTCGCCTCCCATCCCGAGGATGAAGCCGTGAGATCCGCGGTCCTGTCGGCCGGAGTCAGGCTCTCTTCCACGATGAACAAGATCGCCTCGGACCTTTCCGGCGAGGCGGCGAGGATCGAAGACGAGCTCGAAATCGCCGTGGCCGGTGTGAACACCCTTGCGAGCCGTATCGCCGGCCTGAACGCCCAGGTGATAGAATCCGAGGCTGGCGGGAATTCGGCGAACGATCTGAGGGACGAACGGGACGCCGCCGTGGATCAGCTGTCCGATTACGCCGGCGTCTCGGTTACGGAACAGGAAAACGGCTCGATATCGGTATCTCTCGGGGGCCACGCACTGGTCGAACACGACAGTATCTCGCCGCTCACCTGGAGTACGGCCGATGCCGAGGCCGGAACCGGGGGTCTGACCGCGGAAAGCGGGGAAACCGTTGAACTCGAGGGCGGCACCCTCGGAGGCCTTGTCGAGATGGCGTCTTCCGTGATGCCGGGGCTGCGGAACAGGCTCGACACCCTGGCCGGGATCGTGATCGAGCAGGTGAACCAGCTCCACCGGGAAGGGTACGCTCTCGATGGAAAAACCACCGGCATCGAGTTCTTCACCGGAAACGACGCATCCACCATATCCGTGTCGGCGGCGGTAAGGGACAACCCGTCCATGGTGGCGGCTTCGGCGACCGGAAGCAGCAGCGATAACGGCATCGCCAACGCCCTCTTTGCACTCGGAGACAATCCCGGGATGGTGGACGGGCTTTCAATCAACGGATATTACGACAGTTTCATCGTGGATATCGGGATGGCGCTCCAGGAGGCCCAAAACCAGGTGGAGCTCGGATCCGGATTCGTCAGCCAGTCCGAAATGCAGCGCCAATCGGTAAGAGGCGTGAACCTGGACGAGGAGATGATCGATCTCATCAAGTACCAGAATGCGTACGACGCCGCCGCCACGGTGATTTCCACCGTGGACGAAATGGTGCAATCGGTGATTTCGATGGTGGTATAACTTCGAACGCGGCGAAATGCGGCGGCAGCCGGTTCGGAAACGGCGGAGAATCGAAAAACAGTTAATGGTCCGGATGTCACCCGGGGAATAGTCATGAGGATATCTCAAAACCTGATAACAGACTCGATTGTGCGCAGCCTGCACCAGAATCAGTCGGCTCTTTATACCGCGCAGATGCAGACGGCATCGGGAAAACGCTTCTCTTCTCCTTCCGAAGATCCCCTCGGTATGTCGAGATCTCTCGAGATAAGGCGCGAGCTCGATTCGATCACCCAGTATATGCGGAACATCGACAGCGGCACGGCTCTCCTGGGATACACCGATTCGCTGCTGGGGCAGGTCGACGGAATCCTCGTCGAAGCGAAGGATATCGCTCTCGCGCAATCGACAGCCACCGCCGATCCATCCCTCTTTCCCACCATCGCCGGACAGGTCGACGATCTGATCGAACAGGCCCTGAGCCTGTTCAACAGCACATATGACGGCCGGTACATGTTCGCGGGAACAGCCGGCGACACGGTTCCGTTCACCAGGGAGGCAGACGGTTCCGTCACTTACAGGGGGAATGAGGATCCGATGGATATCTTCGCGACGAAAACCCTGGCAGTGGATATTTCCATGCCCGGGAGCGAGATGTCCACCGGAGCGCCGGCGTCCCTCGGCGGATCCCCATCCGACCTGGATCCCGACATCGATCTCGACACGCTGCTCGACACCCTCAACGGGGGTGACGGGGTTTCGAGAGGATCAATCAAGATCACCGACATGGAAGGGAACGAAGCGCTCGTGGACCTCACGAGCACCGAAACAATAGATGACGTGCTCGAGGCGATAAACGAAAGAACCGACATAAATGTATCCGCATCGATAAACAGCGAAGAGAACGGAATCGATATTCTCGACACGAGCCTGAATCCCCTTGAGGATCAGAACCTGGTAATCGAGGAGGCGGACGGAGGCTCGACGGCCCTCGATCTCGGCATCCTCGCCTATTCGACGGACGGCCTCGTGGAGGGGATCGATATCGACCCCGCTCTCACCAGGGATACCCCGGTGGAGCTGCTCCACGGCGGTGACGGCCTGCTGCTGGGGCGGGTCAACATCCACAACGGCGATTACAGCACGGAAGTCGATTTTTTCGGCGCCGATACAGTGGGCGATCTGCTCGACATGATCGAAGGCTCCGGAACGAGAACGAAGGCGGAAATAGATGATTCGGGCAACAGTATCCTGGTAACGTCGTCCCTTGCCGACACTACTCTTGTTATCGCGGATCTCGACAGGTATAATACAGGGCACAATCTCGGTATTACGGGTACCGCCGAACCTCTTGATTTTTTCGAGGTTCTGGAGACGCTCAGGGAAGGGCTTCTCGAGAGCGACACCGACAAAATCGCATCGACCATCGAAAAGCTGAACTCCTCGATAAACGCCGTAACTTCGGTTCGAGCGGAAGTGGGAACCCGCGTTAATGATCTCGAGCTGGCCAAAACCCGCAACCAGGATGCGGAACTGATGTACATGGAGCTTCTATCCGAAAACGAAGATCTGGACTATGCTGATGCGCTGATAGAACTGACAAACGCCCAGATGGTTTATGAAACATCACTCGCGGCGTCCACCCAGCTCCTGGGGATATCGCTGGTCAATTTTCTGAGGTAACCCGATGACTGAAAAAACAGAAGTACTGGAGACCGCTCTTTTCGGCCCCATCAAGGTCGACGCATCTACGGCGATCGCCTTTCCGGAGGGCCTCATCGGTTTTCCGGATTGCCGCACCTTCGTTCTGCTCGACGACGAGAAGATAGCCCCTTTTCAGTGGTTCCAGTCGCTCGACGATCCGGCGCTGACTTTTTCAGTCATCGAACCTGCACGTTTTATCGAAAACTTCAAACTCGAATTCTGGCAGGAAAGGCTCGAGGTTATTTGTGCGGAGAATATCGAGGACGTTCACGTGCTGCTGATCGTTATTCTATCGAACAACCTCGACGAGGTGACCGTAAATCTGAAAGGGCCGATCCTGATCAATCCCGAAAACCGCGTCGGCGTCCAGATTGTGAATGATGTCGCCGAGTATTCGACCCGGCACAAACTCAAATACGGCAAGGATTCACCCGAAGATGACATCGCCCCCGGATTCGTGTGATTTCATTCCTCCGGACCGCGTTATCCCGCATCCGTTTCCTGTACCGCGATGATTCTTTCAATCGCCTCTTCCGCGAGTTTTGAAAGCCTGGTTTCCGTTGCGCCGAGTACGTGAGTATAGCATTCGCGGGCCCTGGAGAGATCGCCCAGCTCTTCCCAGCATCTCGCCGCGTTCAGCATCGCCTTGCTGCAGGGATATGTTCCGGGATATTTCTCCTGGATTTCATTGTAGACGTCCACTGCCCCCATGAGATCTCCCGAGTTCTCGACAGCCACTCCCTTTCCCAGCAATGCGGAGGATCTCAGTATGGAACTGTCTGTATTCATGGCCAGGAATTTGTCGTACAGCGATATGGCCGATGCATGGTCGCCCGCCGTATTCTTCAGTGACGCCAGATAATAAACAGCATTCCTGCCCGAATCGGTTCTCCGGTATTTGCGGGTCAATTCTTCCAGCAGGGGTTCCGCTTCCCCGTCGGCTCCCATTTCCAGCAGTGACATGGCCTGGTAGAGTTGCACTTCGGATTCGGCATCCGCCTTGCGCCCTGAATATTTCGTCCAGGTCGAGATGGAGAAGACGGCGATAAGAATCACCAGGCCCGCTATCAGGGGAACTTTGTTCTTCTCGAACCATTCGGGGGCGCTCTTTACGGTTTTGAGGAACTGGTCGTCTTCCTTCAGCTTCTTCTTGGTCGATACTCTTCTCTGCAGCTTACCCATTTTCCACCTTCTTGTCGCATCCGCGGCCGAGCCCGCACACGAAATAATGACTCCGGGCCCGCGCCGAACAGTCGTCGGACGGTTCGAAACAACCGCCGGGGTTCAGTGAATCATCCCGGTTCATGGGAGCCCTGTCTCTCCAGAGCGTGATACTGGCATTCGGAAACCGTACCGCTGACGACGGCTCCGCTTCCGGGAGGTATGATTAGAAAAGATTCCACATGGACCGTGGTGCCGTCTAAACCGGGCAGAACGGGAACCGGTGGAATCGAAGAGGAGATTGTATCCGCTCCCGGTGCCAGTATCAAGTCTTTCAGCGGTGATTCGACGAGAAGGGCCCCTCCGCTGTCACGAACCGTATGGAATATCCCGGCGTGTACCGAAGTATCCTGCGAGCAGAAGATTTCGAGATCGAATTCGGTTTCGATGCCGCCGGTGATGACATCGAGATCGATCCCGTCACCCGGTCTGCCTTTCGAGATATATCCATAAAGCCTGATCCGCCCCGCTCCCACGACTCCCGCTCCGAAATCGTCGACCAGGTCTCCGTTGAGGCTTCCCGTTCCGGAGCAGGAAAAACCGAAACGGTCGCCCGCCGAATCGCCGTCGCAGCTCCAGGCGGGTTCTTCAGGCAGCTCTGTTCCGCCCGCATAGAGGTAGATCGCCCCGGCGCTTTCACCGGCATCGTCGTTCTCGGGGGCGCCGATGATAAGATCGCTGAAACCATCGTTGTTCGCATCGCAGAAGACGAGGGAGGTGCCGAATGCGTCATCGGGCGATTCTCCCATGAGTTTAAGGTCGGCGGTTGTATCGATTTCAGCGGAGCCGAGATAGACCCAGACATGACCCGGATCCCACCCGTTCGACGCTTTCGGCGGGTATGATTTTTTTCGGGGAGCGCCGATCGCGACGTCGTTGAAGCCGTCTCCATCGATATCACCGGGCCCGGCAAGATCGAAGCCGAATAAACGCTTGTAATCGATCGCCTTGAAGATCCTGTCCGGAATGGAATCCGGATCGGCGCCTCCGAAGAAAAGGTAAGTCCGGCCGTCGGGCCAGTCATCGGATGAATCCCAAATCCGCTTGGTTGGAGCGCCGGCGAGAAAATCAGCCGCGCCGTCGCCGTTGACATCTCCGGTTGCGGCGACCGAGTAGCCGACCCGGCCGCATTTCAGAGGGCCGTTGAAACAGAGATCGCTCTCGTTATCGACTTCCGGGCCGCCGAAATAGATGTCGACCCGC
This sequence comes from uncultured Gemmatimonadota bacterium, assembly GCA_964394085.1. Lineage (GTDB taxonomy): Bacteria > CAYMWF01 > CAYMWF01 > CAYMWF01. The sequence goes on from CAYMWF010000025.1 coordinate 40,628, forward strand.
CCCCGCCAGCTTTCGTTGAACGGGGCGCCTATCGCAAGATCCTCGCAGCCATCGTGGTTGAAATCACCGATACCGTCGACCGCGTAGCCGAACTGGGAGGCCGGCTCCCTCCCCGGGAAAAAAATATCCGGCTCGCTGTCGAGAAGAGCGCCGCCGTAGAAGATATAGGCCGCCCCCGTGTTCACGGCCAGGCCTTCGGCTCCCGGAGCGCCCACTGCCAGATCCGGATCTCCGTCGCCGTTCAGGTCCGCATGACCGAGAGCCAGGCCGAACCTTGCCCCGTCACCGGAGCCCGGCAGAACGAGAGCCTTTCCGCTTCTGCTGAGATACAGGTAGACCCGCCCCGCCTCCTCACCGCCGGTGCCGTCAAGGTATGCCCCCACCGCCAGGTCGGGATAATCATCGCCGTTGAAGTCAACCCCCGCGAGTATCGATTCACCGTAACCGGATTCGTCTCCGGGACCGGCGCGCCCCAGCTCCCCGATCCAGTCCCCCAGGCTGTATGACCGGGCGGGAGCGGCCAGGAAAAGAAGCGTCGCACAGGCTAAAACCAGGCTGTCATGAATCCGGCGCATCCCCTTCCCTCGCTTTTTCTATCAGATCGCGCACTGCGGGCAGGATGTAATGTTCGTCAAGGTTGAACCCGGAGAGGAACCGGGCGAGTAGGCTGACCTTCAGCGAATCTTTGATAAACCGGTTGATAACGATATAGTCTTTGCCGCGGTACATGCACTTGTCGCCCGAGAAACCCGGGATCTTCCCGTAAACGACTTTGATTCCGAGCTTGTCTGCAAGGTTTTCGAGCTCTTCGCGCTTTTCGGCGGCTGTCATCTGAAATTCTCCGAGACGCCTGCTACATTGCTACAAAGCCTCCACGCGGCAGGCGCCGGTGGAGGCAGGAGTAAGATTCCGGCATCCGTCAGGGGTCACGACAACATCGTTTTCCAGCCTTACGCCGCCCTCGCCCGGCAGGTAGATGCCGGGTTCGACCGTGAAAACCATGCCGGGTTCGAGGATGAGTTCGCTCACGCTGCTGAGTCTTCCGCCGTCATGCGGAGCCAGCCCGAGGCTGTGCCCGAGCGGATGGATGAACCGGCCCTTGAACCTGGTTCCATCTATGAATTCCGCCACCTTGTTGTGAACATCCGCCGCCGGTATTCCCGGCCCGACGGTGCTCATCCCCAGATCAAGAGCTTCCTGGACCGTGCGATACATCCGGAGCCAGCGATCATCGGGCTCGCCGAAGAACCAGGTTCGTGTGATATCGGAGCAGTACAGATCGAAAGTCGCGCCGAAATCGCAGAGCACCGCTGAATTCTCTTTAAGCCCGATCTCTCCGCCGAGGTAATGCGGTTCGGCCGATGACGCTCCGAACGCGGCTATCGTCTGGAACGCCGGGTTTCCCGACCCCATTTTCTGCATGGCGTAGCCGATCTCGGCGGCGAGCTCCTTTTCGGTTATTCCTTCGAAAAGCATCCCCGGCACCCGGTCCGCCACTTCCGCGGCGATTCCGGCCGCTTTTTCGATACTCGCCACCTCATCGGCATCCTTGACCAGGCGCACGCGATTCATTTCGGATGAGATATCGGTGAGCTCGACAGCGTCCAGTCGGGATTTCAGCCAGTTATACCGCCGGTGGCTCAGGGCACCGTAACCCGCCCCCGCCTTCGAGATTCCCTCCAGGGAAGATTTGATCAGTTTCAGGAACCCGGCGCCGTCATCAAAAACATTTACCGCACCGATGCACTTTTTCCGCGCGGTTTCTTCTTCCAGCCGGGGAACGATGACCACACTCTCCCCGTCCCTGGCCAGAACCAGGGCCGACCCTTCGAACAGGCCGCCCGTCAGGCCCGTATAGTAGAAGAAATTCAGATCGACAATGGGCGGACCTTCGTTGAAGACCACTACGGCTTCAACATCACCGGGAAGGATCTCGAAAAGTCGCTCGGCTCTATTCATCGATGGTCCTTTCAATAAGCAGCATGAGCGCTTCCAGCCGGGGGTCTAAATATTTAACGATAAAACGACGGTCCTCTTCTTCAGCAATCCAGTAATGGACCTCGTGAATCCTTATACGACCCATTTTATCCAGAAGTTCGGTGCATTTCGCATACTCGACGGTTCCGGCTTCATCTCCGTCTCCGGGAAACACCCCGTGAAAACGATCGATGAATCCGTCGAAAGAATCGGGATGCGGCGGCGGCGCCGGCGGCGGTGCCGATTCGATGACTCTCTGTAGAGAGTCCATGGCTGCAGCCAGCTCGGCTGAATATTCGCGCCACGATTCGAGGTTCGGTTTTTCTATCATCTCGAACTGGACATGGAGGGCTTCGTAGCGTGAATTTCCGGTTTCCACTTCATTGTTACCGGTTGCGGTAAGCCTGGTCAGTATCGTCGTGGCGAGAGCCGGGGCGAGAATTTCGAAACTCACCGTATCACCGGGAGCGAAGCCCCTGTTCACCAGCCATAAGGGGATGGTTTCGATATCGAAAAGCGGCCTGTTGTAATCATAATAATACGGAAACGACTGCGTCCCGGTTTTGATGTTCACCGTTACCAGGCTGTCGCCTGCATCGTACGTCGCGGTGTAGACCTGGCTGGTTTCTCCCGAAATGATCGTTTTTCGGGAATTGAGCGGTTTCAAATCCACGGCCGTGAGCTCGGCGAAGGTTGAATCGAATACTTCTTCGCCGCTGTTGTCCTGAAGGATGCTTTCACACCTGTATCTCGAAACGAGTGTCCGGTCTCTTACCGTCTCATCGATGGTAACCCGGCTTTTCCCCATGAGGGAGTCGCCGATTTTATAAAGATATTCGATGGTTTCAACCGGTCCGGGCTGCGGGGGTGCGCACCCGGAAAGAAACGCAAAAAAAAATACATACACAATTACCGTTCTCAACTCACCACCTCCTTCTTAAAACTGAGAACAGATTAAAGGGGAGCCCCGCGGTAGGCAAGAAAAACCTGTGAACGGCCCGGACCAAGCAGCCCTGCTGATTTCGCACGGTGGTTGATCCCATGTATTACCGTGCAAGCCGGGGTAGAGGAGGGAGCGTCTTCCCGCCCTGCGGAGCACGCTGCGTCATCCGGCTCTGCTAATCCCTCGCTCCGGGAAGCGCTGATACTCGCCAGGGTCACCTCACGCTGCTCGCTTCTGCTAGCAGCATCCCTATCCCCCAAACATCAGCGCTTCTGATCCTTCACTCGGGAAGTGTCGCCTCTGCCCTTCCCCCTGTTTCCAACATGTTGTATTCAATCAAGTTAGATAATTTGCAGGGAACACGTGTTCCTAAATACATGTTGACCAAGCCTCTCCCCGAATGACTTCGAAGAAAGTCCGGCGGACAGATAGACGCTCCCTCCTCTTCCCTGCTGTGACGGATGTAAGGAGGTGAATAAGACAGAAATACTGAAGATGCAGTTGACTGGACTGTTTGAGAAAATACAGACGGCAAGCTTTGAGAAGCCGGGTCAAATCCGCTGTGTAGAATTTTAAATACCGTGCGGCGGCCTGTTGCCGTTTATGTAAGCATTCGAGTGCAACAACGGCCCGACCCGCACGGTGATTACTTTAACCCGGGAGCACCGGAGTCTTGGTGCAGTTACTGGACCTCTTCCGCCCCGGCTTCTTCATCCCCGACGTCTTTGCCGTTTTTATCGAGGAACTGGATGCGGTTCGCCACGATATTGACCGTTCTGCGGGTGTCCCCATCCTCGTTTTCCCAGCTGTCTTCGGCCAGGCGCCCTTCGATCATCACTGCCGAGCCCTTCGTGAGATGTTCGCCGCACAGTTCGCCGAGCCGGCCCCAGGCGGTAACCTTGAAAAAATTGGCGTCATCACGCCAGTTCCCCTCCCTGTCCTTGAAGTTGTGGTTATAGGCGATGCCGATATCCGCAACCTGTTTCCCTGTAGTTGTTTTCCGCACCTCGGGATTCCTGGTCAGGCGTCCCGCGATGTGCACCTTGTTGAGATCCGGTAGTTTCAAATTCCGCATGTTTACTCCTTTCCGCCGACACGCCGGCTGAATATTGCTGGTCACAACCCGTATGTTTGCACTTTTAATGCCATAATGGATGGATAAACTATCTAACGACATTTAAAGGAGTTATGCTCAGACAAGGCAGGCCGTTTCGCCTTTTCAGGCGAGTTCGCGTCAGCGGTTCACCCTCACCCGCTCGGATACTGACCCCGGAATGCGTCAGAACCGCTTTCTTCTCAATCCACCGCGTTATCCCGCTATCGTCCTGAGGACGGGAGGCACGCCCTCAACCACCAGCCGGCGCTGAAAATCCGGCGGCTTTCAGCCCGGCCTGAAGCGGACGAAATCCGGACCTGCTTTTGTAAATTCGAATGTCGAGGTTGACGATTCGCTGAAAATCTGCTATGGTTTAAAGCCTGAACCCAACCTGCATCATTAACCGCATATCAGGCGTCGAATCACGGTATTCGCGCTTTTTGATACAACAACGATACAGCTCCCATGCGACCGGCACTGGAGGTGGCGCGGAACATTCCGCCTGGACCGGCTCGTCCTTGACCCGGGAAGTCTGCACCCGATTGTTCGTTGCATGGGAGTTCTTATAGAGGGTTGTCGAAAGATACAGGTCGAATCCGCTAGGGACCGGCAGGTGCAGCAGGATGACTGCAGGCCGGCTGACGCCGATTCAAAAAGAAGGAGAAGCTTGATGTCACGTTTTTCTTCAGCTCGTTTGCTGCCGATTATCCTGGTTTCGGTTCTCGCCTCGGCGGCCTGGTGCGATCACATCTGCCAGGTGGACGATTTCTATGCGGAAAGAACCCAGGCGTCGGGTGAAGCGGAGATCGTTTCGATGTTCACGGAGGATCCGGCGGCACCGGGTGAACTCAAGTGCGAATTCGTGAAGGGTGAGGAGATCGCATTTTACATCGTGCTGAACGACTGGCCCGGCGGTGATCTCACCCTCCAGGCCAAGGTGTTCTACTGCGGCTACCCGGACCATATCCGCTGCGTGCTTCCCGAGCTTGATTTCGGACACGTGGAGGAAGGGGACGTAAAACTCGCGGTGCTCGCGACAGCGCCGGTCAAATTCCCCGGAGAGCACTGCGAAGTCGACTGGGCGGTTCGTATCTTCCTGGACGCTCGAATGTGGGATATCGGGGGCCTGGGGGAGCTCGAACCCGGATTCGACCTGGGACCGGATGACGACTGCGGCTGCATAGCCGTCGTCGAAGGTTCGGAATGCCCCTCGGCCGTCGGCACCTGGACCCTCAATTATTACTGGAACGGCACCTGCACCATGTACCTGTATGATGACGGCACAGGCTGGATCGACGAAGGGTACAACATCACCTGGTACCAGGACGGCTGCGATATCGAGTGGTTTTTCGAGAGCGGAACCCATTACTGGGGCGTCATGGAGCCCGAAGGCGACTACATGGCGGGAGAAATGTTGAGTTATGGCGGTTCAACCGGCACCTGGAACGCCATTCGACTATAACAGTATCAGCATCAACTCAGGAATCAATCGGCGCTTCCGACCTGCCCTATCAGATATTACTTTGCAGCGGAAGCGTCGATTTTGAACGGGATTTTCCTCTCGATGCCGAAATGTTCACGGGATGAGTACGTGGCCCGGGCTTCGAGTTCCATGGTATATTCGCCCGGCGGTACCTCCCTGCCGGCATCATCCTTTCCGTTCCAGTCCACGCGGAAAGACCGGGCCCGCACCTTGCGCCCCTCAAGCAGAGATCGAATCTTCGAACGGCCTTTTTTTATTTCGAGGTCGAGCACCGGAGCTTCTGTGAACTCGAACCGGAAACCGAAACCTCCGCCGGCGAGCGGCTTCGAAACGTTTTCGAGGAGATCGATTCCGATCCAGTAGTACTCGGCGCCGTTCTCCTGGGTCACGAACATCTGGCCGTATTTCTTCCATACGGTCAGCCCCCAGGGATGCAGAAATTTTCCGTCGCCGGATTCCCCTTCTGTTCCGAAACTGGCGATGTACCCGAGATCCGGATCGAACTTGTAGATTCGATGCCGATTCTTGTCGACCGCCCAGACCTGGGAATAATAGTCGACGGCGATACCTTGGAAACGTGCGTTCGGAACGCCGAAATCCGCGCCCGCTGCTTCAGCCAGTCTTTTTCCAGCCGGTGAAAACCGCGAAATACGCCTCCCGTCCCTGTCCACCACGAAAACGGCATTCGATTTCCTGAAAAGCCATCGCTCCGTCGAATCGGCCACGGCAATGGCGCCGGGACGTTCCAGACCGCCGAATTCAGAGACGAACTCCCCGTTTTCAGTATAAACGACCACTTTACCCGTTTCGCGATCCGTCACCCAGATTCTCCTGGCCAGGTCGATCGCTACACCCACCGGAAAAGAGAGGGAGCCTCCGCCGCCGCCGATCTCGCCGTCAGCCTCCTTCCCCCCGATGCTCCGGACGTATTCGAGCCCGGAATCGCGATTCTCGAGCAGAACGACCCTCCCCGCGCCGCTTTCGGCGACCGCCACCAGGCCGTCGGGGAGAGCGGCGAGGCCGTCCGCGTCGTTGAGCTTCCACAGCCCCCCCCGCCCTTCTCCGGCCCAGTCCGCGGCCGTCATCGACTTGTTATAGAATATTTCGCCCGGTCCCGAGTTGATACCGTAAACGGTCAGTTCACAGGATTTTCCCTTTTTCATCCGCTCGAGCCTGTCGAGTCTGACGGCTGCGATACCTTTCGGTATGATCAGCCGCTTGGAAGACCCGAGGAACATGGGTACATGCATGCTCCGGACGCTGTAGAACCCGAGAGTATGGCGGAACGGCGGTCTTACCAGAATGGTTTCGGATACCCTCTCTGAGGCTGCTCTTTCCGGTTTCAATATTCTGATGGAGGGATTGCCTCTGGAGGTCCGGATTACCCGATCCGCCCCACTCTCACCCGGTCGACAGGGCGAGTTCAGGAATAAGAGGCTCAGGATCACACCTGCAGCGATGCCCGCAGGGATTGTGCATCGTTTCAGAAAGAATGCAATTGACCAAAACATGGGAGCATGATATACTATATTATGTTTTCAAGTAAATTCGATTTTACTTTCGTAGATTTTATATACGATATTTCAAGTAAAAAGAACAACTATGGGTAGGATCTTATGTTCGAATTACTTAAACTTTCCCCTTTGGGATTAACGACATTCGGAAAAAAAGCAGACTTCTCTGCGGCGGGCATCAGCTCCGTGGTTTTTGTCTGCAATATGAACCTCTGCAGGAGCCCTTTCGCTGAAGAGGCGTTCCGCAAGTATCTCCGGTACATGGGCGCCGAGAACACGGTCGAGGCGAAGTCGGCCGGAATCCTGGTTCCCGACGATATTCAGATGCCCGAAACGGTCCGGCACATGGCTCACGATTTCGACCTCGATCTGTCGAACCATCAAGCCCGGCAGTTGACGAAAGAGCTTATCACCGGATCCGATCTCGTCGCGGCAATGGACCGGGAAATCCTGAGCGATATAAACCGCATCAACGGCAAGCGTGTCAAGCATGCGCGCCTTCTGAGCTCCTTCAGCTCCAACTCTCGAGTTCGTAAGGACATCGCAGATCCGAACGGCAGGTCGGTCGATGCAATGCGGTCCACTTTTCTACTCATCGAATCCTGTCTCGAAGGGCTCGTCAACCGGATCCTGATTCACAGGTGATTCACACATTCAAGCATCTCCGAAGAAATCCGGAAATGGCTCCTTCTCCCTGATTTCCGGGCGCCCCCCGAACAACGAAATCCATATCGAGAATTCCGGCAAAATCAAGGTTGATGTTTCACCCCTCCGGAGGCTAATCTGTATTTCGATGGAACCAGTGACTGAAACACCCCTCCTGACTTTCGAGAAGGTCTTTTTCCGTAACATTTTCTCAAACCTTTCATTCACCGTTCACCGGAAGGACGTGTTCGTGCTGTCCGGTCCTTCCGGGTCCGGAAAAACCTCGCTCCTCAGGCTTGTCAACCGTCTCTCCGAGCCGGACGGAGGGCGCATCCTGTTCGAAGGCAGACCTGTTGCGAACTGGGATGTGGTCGAACTGCGGCGCAGGGCGGTAATGCTCATGCAGAAGCCCGTGCCCCTCGGGAATACGGTGCTGGAGAATGTTTCCTACGGACTGAGGATCCATCCGGAATCAGCTTCGCGCGACATGAACGAACAGGTATTGCGGAGTCTGGCTATGGCGGGGCTGGATGCATCTTTTCTCAAGAGAGAATTCTGCAGATTGTCGGTGGGAGAACAACAGCGCGTCTGCCTGGCGAGGGCGCTGGCGCTCGACGCCGAGGTTCTTCTTCTGGACGAGCCTACGGCCTCTCTCGATCCGGAAGCCGCGCGGCACGTTGAAGAGACGATATCGGACCTGAACCGTAACGGCGGGATGACCATACTGCTCGTCACGCACGACGGAAACCAGGCGGAACGCCTTGCTACAAACCGCCTCAGCCTTGGAGAGATGAAAAAATGACCGGTGACATTATCGCGGGATCGATCCTGATCCTGGCTACGCTGCTCTTTTCGCGGAGGCAGCACCTTGGGCTGGAAAGTGATTTGATGACCAGTGCCGTAAGAGCCCTCCTGCAGCTGACCATCGCAGGCAGCATCATTCATCTCGTTTTCGCCATCGATAAATTCGTGCTCGTGGCGCTTATTCTCATTGTCATGGTCCTGATCGCGGGATTCACTTCGGCGAAGAGAGCCGGAAGTTCCGTGCCCGGGGCTTTCAAGTCGGCGTCACTCTCGATAGCCGTCGGAGTCTTCCTTTCGCTTTCCCTTCTTCTACTTTTGAAAGTGATCGCTCCGACACCCATCTACCTGGTGCCTCTCGGGGGCATAGTTATCGGCAATGCCATGAAAGCTGTTTCCGTGACATTCGATCTCGTGGTCCGTCAATTCAAAGAAAAGGTCGAGAATATCGAGGCCGCACTCGTCCTCGGCGCCACCCCGGCCCAGGCGACCGAACAGCTCTACCGGAATTCCGTGCGAACAGCGTTGATCCCGGTGATCGACACCTTGAAAATCGTCGGGTTGATCCAGATCCCAGGCGCCATGACCGGCATGCTGCTGGCGGGGGAATCGCCCCTGAACGCCGTGCGGCTGCAGATCATGATCCTGCTCATGATGGTTTTTTCGGGCGTCATCGCCTCTACAACGGCGGCCAGCCTGGCCCGGAAAAAACTCTTCACCCACGATTACCAGCTCGTGCAGCAGCTCGATAACTGATCTGCACGGTTTCACGCCCCTGGCAGGCAGTCATCCCGGAGCTCACCTGGACCGGCTTTATCATGACTGCTAGGCAACCCGCCTGGCTATGACCTCTCCCGTTATACCGACGTGGACCAGTTCCAGCCGTACATCGGAGCCCGACAGCTCTTTTGCCCGTTCAGCGGCGTGAACGATACCGAAACAGCATGGAACCTCCATATAGATTACGGTCAGAGACGCCGGTCCGCCTTCTTGCAGGATTGCCGTGAGCCGCTCGATATGGGCATCGAGATTATCCAGCTTGGGACAGGCCAGGGCGACGGCGTGCCCGGCGAGGAATTCGGTGTGCAGGTTGGGCAGTGCCACCGCTGCGCAATCCGCCATCAGAAGCAGGTCGGCGCCCTGCAGGAAAGGTGCGCCCGGCGCGAGAAGCTGCAGCTGTATCGGCCAGTGGCCGAGGCGGGAACGGATTTCCCCCTGCTCGGGGGTGCAGGGTACGGGTTCCGCATGGTCGAATACCCGCTGGGCGGATGAGGGGCATCCGCAGGGAAGCCCTCCACCATGGTCGGGGTGTGCATGACCGCCGCTTTCCGGACCGTGCCCGGCTTCGTGCGCCCCCGGGGCCGCCTTCGCTGCGACGGCGTGCTCCGTTGCGATCTTGGCGGCGACCGCCTCTTCGCTGAACGGATCAGCCTCCCGCTCGATGATGGTGATGGCATCCTGGGGGCAATCGCCGATACAGGCGCCGAGACCGTCGCAATAAACATCTCCGACGAGCTTCGCTTTACCATCGACCAGTTCCAGTGCGCTTTCAGCGCATGCGATTATGCATAGACCGCAGCCATCGCACTTATCTTCGTCTATCTCGATGATCTGTCTTTTATTCAATTTTCTTTCCTTTCGCATAGAATGAAGCGACCGCCTCATCCAGAGTGGTTTTACTGAAGTACTCGACCAGACTCTCGGTGATGTTTTGAAGAAGAGGTCCCATAACGCATCTTTCACCCTTGCAGACCTGTTCATCGAGAAGGCACGGCGACGGCAACATTGGGCCGTCTATCGCTTCGTAAATATCCTTGAGAGTCAGTTCCACGGGATCTTTTGCAAGCCGGTATCCTCCCCTGGGCCCCCGGATGACTTTGAGCAAACCGAGTCGCGCCAGTCTCTGGCAGACTTTCGACAGGTGTGCCGATGATGAATTCAGATGCCCGGCTATCTCGTTCACGGTGAATCGCCGCGACGGCGAGGTGGCGAGGAGGGCCATGGCATGCAGTGCTATCGAGGCCGCTTTCGAAATTCGAAGAATACCATCCATCGTATTTTCTCCCGTAAAAACGGAATACTGGTATTAGTATACCACTTATCGGCATAAATTCAAGATAAATCAATAGTCAACCCGGAAAATTTTTCCTGAATTTTTCACTTTCGAGGTTCCTCCGACCCTATTCAGCGGAATCCGTTGCCTTCAGAATCTCACGACCGTCGAAACTGCATGATTTTTAAGGTCAAATTTTAAATTCTGCTAAATCTCGAACGACCTCGGTCGATATACAGGGAGACTATGTCAATTCACCTGTCGGAGGTACTATATGAAAACTTTGTTCGCTATCACTCTAGCCCTCTTCCTCATCCCGGGAATCGCCGATGCGAAAATCTTCATCAATGAAATCTGCTACCACCCGCCGCCACTACCTCAAGGTGATACGAACAACGATGGCTACCGGCATTACCAAGAAGATGAATTCATCGAAATTGTAAACAGCGGACCCGGTTCTGTGGATATCGGCGGCTGGACACTCAGTGATAATGACACTCCGGGAAGCAAGTACGCCTTTCCGGGTGGAACCACCCTGGCTCTTAACGAATTCGCCGTTTTATTCGGCGGCGGCACGCCGACCGGATTCTACGGCGGAGCGAAAGTGTATACCGACGACGGCACCATCGGTTCCGGACTCGCAAATACTGCGGAAAATATCCTTCTCATCGATCCGGCAGGTCCGGACACGATCGCGGAAATTTACTGGGGTTCCGCCTATGCTCTAAGCAGTGAAGGCAGAGCTCTGCCCTTCTCGGATCCCAATCCCGGGTCTTCCTTTACACGGAGCCCGGACGGCGGGGCGACCTGGCAATACCACAATATCGCCGATACAGAGGACAACTCGCTGGTTTCTCCGGCGACAACCATATTCGGCGACGAGTCGCTTCCGGTGGAACTTCTCGACTTTTCCGCTGCCGCGTACCCGGGCAAAGTATTCATAAGCTGGGTAACAGCCAGTGAGCTCAATCTGGATCATTACGAAGTTCTTCGCGATGAGACTGCCGACGGCGCGTATACATTCCTCGCCGGGGTCATCGATGGCCCGGAGGGCGGTTCGTCGCTCCAGTCCAACGAATATTCTTGCTATGACTACGAGGTGAGTCCCGGCCTGACATATTATTATTTGCTGAGGGCTGTCGATCTGCAGGGATATTGCGAGGATTTCGGACCTGTGGAAGTCACGGTTCCGCTGGACGGCGGAGGAGGGGGTCCTTCGATCGAGTCCAAGTTCCTTCTCGGTCGAAACAGGCCGAATCCGTTCAATCCGCATACGAAGATTCCCTTCGTACTCAGGTTGTCCGGGCAGGTGAATATCACGGTCTACGACCAGGCGGGCAGAGCCATCCGCACCCTTGTCGACGATTACCTGGCCGAGGGGGAATACTCGGTGGTGTGGAATGGCGACACCGATTCAGGTTCGATGGCGCCCAGCGGCATCTACTTCTGCCAGATGAATTTCGACGATGAAATTTCGGTGAAAAGGCTCGCGTTGATTAAATAATCGGTTCGCCGAGCGTGAGTTATAGGGGCCGTTAACCCGGCCCCTATATTATTTGGGGGCGAAATTACCGGAAATAATCTCCCGTGATCAAGCCCGACCGAAGCGTCCGCGTCGCTTCCAGAAATCGATCGATCTTCTCCCTGTCTCCAAGATGCACCGCTTTCCCCGCAATCTCATCGCAGTACCCGCACTCTTCGCAGACACGATCGCACCTGTTTGTCAGAAAATAAGAAGTAAAATCGTCCAGGGCTCTGTTATCCACAGAAACGAAGCCGGGCGCGTGAAGATATGTTTCAAGCCACCGGAAAAAATCGCGGTACGCGGAAAAAGGCGAATTGGAAAGCACCCGCACCAGGTTTTTCTGCTCGGGATTCGGAAACAGGCTCGAAGGAAAAAAAGAAACCGAAGTAAAGAGCGCTTTCAGTACAGGGGGAGGTATCCGCAGGAGCAGCGCCAGCCGTTTTTTGAACCGTTCTGCGTTTTCCGACTGCTGCTTGTTGGAGTTGAAGTCTGTATCGACCAGATCCAGCAGGTTCCCGTCATATTTCCGCGCCGAATACGCCCGGATCGTCGACTCGATCCATGAAGACGGATAGGTTCTGCCGCTCAATTTGAACCGCTGGAAACCGGCGCTTTCGTAAAGATGCAGGTCCTCCGGTCTTACAACCGGCATCTTGATGAACTGGGACGGATCATTCAGAAAAATATCGCTGCAGAGGTAGTTGCAGTAGTTGAACAGCGCAGTGTTATCGAGATCGGTCTCTCCCATCTGGGAGTAGTGGTAGGCCCTGTAGGGACACCTGTAGAGGCAGCGCTCGTTCAGGAGGAGCCGGAGACCGACATCCCTCTCCCTGGCAAGCTCCTCCAGGATTTTGAAGTCCCTGTTCGCGTGCACATCCAGAGTGATCTCCAGAACCCCGTGACGTTTCCAGAGTTCAACCTCGCGGGGGGTTCCCACCCCGGCTATGACCGAAACCTTCAATCCGATGCCCGGCGCGGACGTTCGAACCATATCCGCAAGCAGCGGATTCGCCACGGTTATAAAGTCGACGCCGATTTCACCGAGCCGCGCGAGATGCCTGTCGAGCCGTTTTCTGAAGTCCGTGGAGTGCTCCCGCCCGCCCAGGACGGGGCTGTTCATCAGGTAGGTAAAAGTCCATCCGCGTTCATGGACGGAAGCTATGAACGAGGCCATCCTGCGGCGGCTTGCTTTCGGAAGCATATATTTAGGCCTGCCGCTCGCGTAGGGAGATACATCCTCCACCCCGTAGATGTCGGTGATCTCGGGAATATCCGTAAGTCTTCCGGGTAAAACAGGATCCCAGTTCCCCGGCACCGAAAATTCCATCATTTCCCCTCGATAAGTTCAGGCCGGATTGACGAAACTGCGCTGAGCGGGCTGTCTGCGGCGGGGATAGGTTCGCCATCCGGGAAATACCATTTTTTCACGGCTTCCCCGACGGTTACGTCGGTTACGGAATAGAACGTCCGGCCGAGACAGACATGTTCCCATGCCGAGACGATATCACGCTTCGGGCACGAGGGGGCGAACGGTAATTCACCCGGTGCAACCGGCCGGAACCTGTCCCTGGCGATCAGGCGCCCATCCGCGGTAAAAAATAGCTGGACCCGCCCGGAGGATTCTCCCGGAATTACCGTCACCCCGTAGTAAAGCCGGCGATCGAGGTACTTTCTCGAACAACCGATTATCGATCCGCCGGGCTCGATTTTCTCGGCAGCTCCGGCAATCTTGCGGGGCATCTTGTGAAGGGATATTTCTCCGACACGGCCGTCGCCCCCGCGGGACGCAACCAGCCATACGGTCTGAACGGCGATACCGGCGCAGAGCACCGGCAGCAGGTATTTCCCGGCAGTTTTAAGTGCAGTCATCTCTTCCTTATCGCCCTGCGGGTGAAGAGCGGATCGACAACCCGGCGAGCCAGATTCCGAGTGGGCGCTCCGCTTCGTCATTGTACTCCATTTCCGATTCGAGATATAGAAACATTCGATCCGATTTTTCCTCCCGGGCGGGTTCTGCGGGGTCGGCGGATCGCCCGCACCATCCCGGGGGCAGCTTGAAACTGCATGTCCGGGGCTCACCCGCAGCGAATTTGCAGGTGCCTATCGGACGCTCCGAACCCTGCACGAAAATTTCCAGATTCTGGGGATGCAGCGACGAGCTCTTTCCCGTTATGTGAAGCACTTTCGGTGCATTCCGCCGCATTTCCATCGCTTCCCGCGGCACCGCAACCACTGTTCCTTCCGTCAGGAACCTGCCTCGATACTTAAAAACCGTGGAAGGCCATACCCCCTTGATATAGGGATAATCGTTCTCACCGGGTGTGAGCTTGAAAACACCTTCTTTCCAGGCTCCGCGGCCGGCTCCCTCCACCGGTCCTTCGAACAGGTGGACCTTCACGTTATTATATTCAGCGGTTTCCACCAGGTCGGCTCCGGATTCGAGCCATGCCAGCACGAATTCAGCGCTCCGGCTCGAAAACACCTCCGCGCCGAAAAGCCGATCACGTATATCGATTATCCAGAGGCGATCGAAAAAAAGACTGGAGAGGGCATCGGTATAAGGGAGGTCGAAATCGCTCAGGACGGCGAAATACTCTCCTTCCCCGGGCAGCGGATGCCAGGCCGGGGCCGCCATCAGGCCGCGGAAATCCGCTTCCTCCCCGTCGAGCAGGTGGTATATGCCCTGGTGACTGTAGAAAAAAATGGGCAACACCGCTACTGCGTCTCCGTCCCGAAGACCGTTTCGAACATGGTTGCAGGCGCCCCTGATATCCGACTTTACGGGAGCATCGAGCAGGGAGACGAGCCAGTTCCCGTTAAGGGCCAGGAGCAGGATTACAACCCCCGCGGAGGTGATTCGGGTTAACAGTGTTTTCGGACCGGAGCGGATAATCCCGTGTCCCGGACCTTCCCTGCTTTCTTGAGGCCTGCTCCGTGATATTCCGTCTCTTGCTGTTTTGAAGGTGTCCACGACCCAGGCCGCCAGGATGAGATGAAGGTAGGGAAGCATGTCCAGAGAATGACGGATCTCGTTGCTGGCGAGACCTTTGTTGTGGAAGTGAGTCATTTTCCAGTAGACCAGGTTCATGCCGGCGCAGACCAGCAGGGGAGGAAACACGAGAAGAAAGAGGCGGCGGCGGGTTCGAAAGACGTGATAAAAGGCTGCGGCCGATATGGGAAGCAGTATAAACAATGGCCAGACCGTCTCGCTTCCGCTGCCGAAAAAGAGCCCCAGAATTGCCCGTCCCTCGAACGGCGTGGCGGGTCGCTTGATATCCCTCTCGCAGGAATGGATATACTGCTGAACCCGGTTCGTTTCGGCGAACATGGGGAACCAGGCGAGGATGATGACCAAAAGGAGCGCGGAGGCGGCCGCCACCCGGATCCATCGATTCCTTCGCGCAGGATCGCCGCGGGAATCGAAAAGATTGATCGCCGTATAGCAGAAACCGGCGACGATGATCCCGACGCCGAAATAGTGGGTATAGAAGAGGAGGGCTCCGCTGACGAGGTAGCCGGCAAGATGCCTGGACCGCCCTGATTCTCCTGCGGAATAGAGAAAATAGTAGTTGGCCAGCGAGAAAAGAGCCATCCATGTGTATGGAGTAAGATCCCGCGAATACCACACGTGCAGGGGAGCGACAGCCAGCAGGAGAATAGCGAGGAGCGCTTCGTTCCTGCCTGCAATCCTCTTCCCGAAAAAGAAGAGGAGGGGCAGCGTCCCCAGGCCGGCGAGAGCCGAAAAAAGTCTTCCTGCCGCGAGAGAGGAACCGGTGATCTTCGACCATAAATAAAGGATGCCGTGATAGAGGGGCTGGTGCCCCTGGTCGATGCCCACCCTGCTGAAAAAACTCCAGAAAAGAGACGGGGCGGCGGAACCTCCCAGGAGGTAGGTCGCTTCGAGGTGTTCGAGAGATTCGGCATCGAGGTGGAGGAGACGCAGCAGCGCGGCAGCCAGGATTATCCCGATCGCCGCGGCGGCGGCCGGCAGCCCGCTGCGTCCGGAAGAGGCGACATCCTCCCGCCGCAGCGGATCAACCCGATCGTCATCCGCTGCATACCCCCCTGCGGTCTCGGTCGAAATACCGCGGAATCGGAAATGGAGAAAGATATTAATCGCGATCAGAATGCCGCCTGAAAGAAAAATCAGAGCCAGAAACGGCACGAATCTCCGGAAAGGAGCGAAGGGATCACCACCGGGGAGAGAGAGCCCCTCCCCTACTTCCCATGTCCTGATTTTCCTGTAATGCAGTCTTGCGGGACTCGATGAAACCGAAACTGAAGCGGGGGATGATTTCCCGGGCCGGACCTTCTCTCCGGAGATTTCGGCGCTCCGGCCCGGTTCGAAAAACTTCTCTTTCGAGGGGATCTGCAACGGTGCACCATTCGAAGAAAGAGGTCTCATCCGGATGTCGGCATTTTCGAAACCTTCGGTTGACAGGCGCAGGGGCGCACCTTCGAAGCTCCCGTAAAAATCTCCATCGGAGATACCGCCGGATCCGTCCGCATCCAGGGTGGCGAAAATGTAAATATCGAGCGCTACCGGCAGGTTGCGCAGAACATAAGGACCTTCGTGGGGCAGGAATGTGCCGCCGAGACGCTTTCCGGCGGGGAAGCCCGTATCCGTGATCCCATCGAATACGGCTATGTGGATCGTCCCCGGCGCCGGGCATAACACTATCCCCGCGATGTAGCCGCGGGGGGAAGTCACCAGAAATAACGAGAGAAGAATCCCGGCGGCGATTACGACGGGAATCGACAATTGAAAGATTTTCTTTCGGGACCGCACAATGGTTTCCTCGGTGGGAGCAAAGAGTGCGTTTTGCTGCCGCACCCGGGAAAGTTAGCATACCGGACCGTGTCTGGACAAGCGGCCAGTGCCCTGTCAAGCATCAAATGACACCTGTCTCTTCCGTAAGACCGGATCGTTTCGTTTTTCCGGAGCCTTTCCTGTTTTTTCTTTACACTTTACTTCGTCCGATAGTATCGTTTCGCGCGCTTCAGGTCGGGACCAACCCGGCGACTCACCGGCTCAGACTGGCGGTACATTGGAACGGACGATTCAAATAATCCACGCAGACAACCTTGCCGGCAGGCTGGATGGTTTCGAGAGAGTATACCTCGGCTCCGAATTCTGCCAGCGGCTTCTGCCATCCATACCGGACCTGGATTACGCCATCGGTCTATGTAGTGAACGCGACACAGGTTTCACTCTCAATACCCCGTATCTCACTCAAACCGGCCTGGAACAGGCTGTGGCCTCCCTAGAATTCCTCGCCTCGAAGCTGCCCGGTGCGGAAGTGGTCTTCAATGACTGGGGGATCCTCGACAGGATCATCGATCTGGGGCTTTCTCCCGTCCTGGGGCGCCTCCTGCACAAGCAGAAGCGGGGCCCCGAGATCATGAACCTCGAACAACAGTATCCGCCGGCGCTCTGGGAGGAGATGAAAAAGTCCGGATTGAACGAAGAATCGCTCCTTTTCCTCACGGGC
Organism: uncultured Gemmatimonadota bacterium; assembly: GCA_964394085.1. Lineage (GTDB taxonomy): Bacteria > CAYMWF01 > CAYMWF01 > CAYMWF01. The sequence goes on from CAYMWF010000025.1 coordinate 58,157, forward strand.
AGCAAGGTCCGGAGGGCGGAAATGGATATACTGCCCCAGGGGATATCCACCGAGCTGCCTTCGGCCTTTGAAGGCAAATTCAGCTTTTCACTCCATTATCCGTATGCTTTCGTTGCGACGACCCGTCTCTGCTACCAGGCCAACATACCCCGGTTCCGCGCCGGAGACCCTTTCTGGATCTATCCGTGCGAAAAAGAATGCGAGACGATATCATACCAGCTGTCCCATAGAACCATGCCGGTGCCGCTCGTACTGAACGGCAACACGATTTTCGTCGAGCGCTCGATCGAGGAAGCCGGCGACCTTCCGCCGGAAATCGACCGTCTCGTTTTCTCTCCGACGCCCGGAGGAGCTGCTCCCGGTCCCGAAGGCAAAATGGAATCCGCACGAAGATGAAAACCGAAGCACCAAATAAAAATAACGAGCGCATGAGTATTCTCGCTCCCATCGCCCGCCTCGAGGACGTAACGGCCGCGGCGGACGGCGGGGCGGACGAATGCTATTGCGGTTTACATCTTATCGAATGGGAGAAAGAGCACGGAGATCTTTATTACGGCACCAACAGAAGCGATTTCTATCACCAGAATTTTCTATCGGTCGATGATCTGGCGGCGGCGACTGCGGAAGCTCACAGGAGGTCGCTGCCTGTTTTCCTGACGATGAACGTCCCGTATCCGGCCGACCAGCTCGTTCTCGTCGAACGGCAGATCGAAATCGCCGTCGAAGCGGGAGTGGATGCGGTCATCCTGGGCGACGCCGGGTTGATTCAATGGATCAGGAGACGCGGAATCGACGTGGAGCTCCATATCAGCTGCGACATGACGAGCGTCAACACCGGGGCGCTCGATTTCTTCGCCCGGTTCGGAGTCACCCGCGTTGTGCTGCCGAGACATATGACCCTTTCGGAAATCGCCCACCTCCAGGCCCATGCCGATCGGATAGGAACCCTTTCTCTCGAAATATTCGTCATCAACGGAAACTGCATCAACCTCGACGGCATGTGCGGGTTTCATCACGGAGTCGTGGGATACCTGGAGCATCCTTTATCGAAAGTCGTCGGCATACGCACCATGAACTGGGGATTTTCCCTGCTGCCGGCGGCAAGCAGGGAACCGCTGATAAGGATGTTCGGGCATCGATATCCGTGTTGTCAGAAGTACGCCGTAACCGAAATACCCGCCGGCAGGGAAGATCCCGGCGGCGAGCCGGTCCTTCACAAAGCTCCCGGTGAAGAAGCCCCGACGGTTTCGGAACTTCTGGACCGGCAGTTCCTTCGCCACATGTGCGGCGCCTGCGCCCTGTTCGACTTGAAGCTTGCCGGTGTACGGCATGCAAAAATCATCGGCCGCGAAAACTTCGGAAAGCGTAAAGCCCGTGATCTCGAGTTCATCAGGCGGCTCCTGGATCTGCTCGAGCAGAATCCGGAAATCGAGCGGACGGTCTATACGGACAAGGCGAAATCTCTTTACAAAACCACGTACGGCAGAGAATGCTCACCGTCGAGCTGCTTTTATCCATCATGAAGAATAACGGTGATATTCCACCCTTCGAACCTCCCGCTTTCACTAAGCTGGCGCTTCTCTGCCGCGGCGTTGCGGTGCGGCCGCATTCTATAGCCCTCCGCAGCAGCGAATTTGACGAAGAAAGAACCGGCTCATTCGTATCGATCATCCTCGGAGGAGGCATTCCGGTGCGAGCTCCGGCCGACCCGGTTCCGTCCCGATCAGCGGATTTCCGGCTGGTCGAAACAGGAGAAAGTGCTGAACTGTTCGACGGTGAAAAAACGGTTCCGGGCGCGGAGATACTCCCCGTTCCCGGCTGGGAGTCGCAAAAAACCACCGCCGGCAGCAGGATGGGCGGAATTGCGGAACTGGACGGCACGGTTCTGCGCCTGGGTAAAGAGAGCTCCTGTTACCTCGAAGGGGATGAACGGTGCGGTTTCTGCACAAAACAAAACATCAGGCGGAATTATGCATATTCCTGTTTAACCGAAACCGCCTCAACCGCATGCAGAGAATCGAATGTACGAAGCGTCGAACTCGATCCCGGGTGCGTCGAAATCGGCTTCATCCGCGATCTGGTCGAAGCGACGGTTTCCGGGCTGTTCGATCTGACAGGGCTTCCTGTTGGAATCCGCCTGCAGGTTCCGCCGGACATCGAGCTCCTGAAGCTGATACGCCGATCGGGTGTTAAACGGTTGACACTGGCAATGCCGCTTTTCGGAAGAGAATCACGAAAACGGTATACACCGGGAAAAGCCGCCCGCTTCGATCGAGACGAATATCTGGAGGCGCTGGCCCTCGCCGCGCCGCTTTTCGAAAACGTTTTCTGCGAAATATCAGCCGGCCTCGAACCGCTCGAGGATACGAAAAATGCAATCAGCCGTATTTCCGGTTCCGGCGCCGTGCCGTCGCTGACGGTTTTTTTCCCTGAACCCGGCACACCGCTCGAAACATTTCCCGCGCCCGCAAGGCTTTCGCTCCTTCCCCTGTGCCGCGGGCTGGCGGAGTCGACGTTTCAGCAGAGATCTCCGACAGACTCCGTGAAAGGAATCTTGAAGGGATCGGCGCTCCTGCCCGAAGAGTGCCTTTCAACCCGGAGAAGGCGCATCGCCGCACCATTCCGGAAAATCGGTCGATGGCTCGGCGCCGGTAAATCTGAGAAGCGGAAATGAATTCCATTCAGTCAGGCCGGATTGAAGAAGCGGCCTCAGGCGGGTTCGTCGAAGAGCACAAGCCTGTCCGCGGCGCCGGGCAAGTCTTCGAAAACAGGCCCGTGAGTATCCAGAATATCTGAACGGCGAAAGACTGCATTGCCGAAAAGAGTCAATTCTTCGTTAATCGACCCGTGGCTGATCCGGAACGACCCCGCTCTGCATTCCCTGTTGCACGGAAAGACTCCCGTGTTGGGCGTTCTCTTCGGGGCGAGAAGATCCCTGACCTGGCAGAACCTCGTCACCGCCACGGGGATGAACGGATAATAAAGGCTCAACCTGATCCCTCCGCCGGGGGGCGCTCTCCAACCTTCGGGCACGGGGCTGATTTCCACTCTCCCGGCCCCATGGCTCGTTAAAAACCGCTCCATCCAGGGAAGCGAAACGTTAAGGGATCCGGGTTCGAATCGATCATCCCGGCTCCCGGTCGGTTCAGGTTCGTCCGGACCGGATGGAATGTGCCTGCACGCCAGGTCCCCGATCCGCGGATCGGTCCTCTGACTGTTCAGGTATCGCCCCAGAACAGGTTCAATCGCTTCAAATGAGGAAGCAGCCGTAAACGCTCCCCAGTCGTTGCATATCACTTCCACCGATTCCCCCCGCGCCCCGGCGGCTTCGTCCAGGCGGGAAAAGGTTTCCGCCAGAAGGGTCAATCCGGATTCCACGAGCATGGCCGGCGAGAGGAGATGGAAGGTCAATCCCGCATCGCGCACTCTCGAAAAAGCTGATGAGGCGAGTTCTGCGTCCGGCATCAGTTCCGCACAGCTTTCGGCTCCGAAATAGATGCCTGAAACCCGGTCCGGCACGGAAACCTCCGGATCCGAAACGGTTTTCACGTAGATTTTGACATCGAACTTCTCCGGTGTCGATTCTGATAAGCTGGAGAATTTCATCCGGTTTCACCTGCCGGTCCCGCGGTTCCCGTGTTCGCCGATCCTCCCGCGCCTTCACCGGGAGCGGAAGGATAGTAACAGAGGAACGGCGCGCAGGACTTTCCGAATATTTTCCTGTATTCACACCGGACCAAAGCGCGGAAGCGTTCTTCGTCCGGTTCGGCGGCCGCGGCATCGACGGCAAAGCGGATAAGCCGGATATCCATGAGCTTACGCTCCGTGGCGGTGCCCCTGCCCACGATTTTCAGCCCGGCGAGGGAACCGTCCCGGACGAATCCGTGGATATCACAGGCGCCGCAGGCGTCGAAAAAACTCCTGGTTCGGCGATACAGGCGCATCCGTCCCGGAGACCGTCCTATGGAATCCCTTATCTTGAAGGTGCCGAGGCAGGTGTGGCCGCGGGTGCGCATGAAGTAGTCGTAAACGAGACGGTGCGCCAGGCTCCTGTGAGGCATCTCGAAAGGCATATCCACTTCCATGCCTCCTCCTCTCAGGCGCTTCAGGAGTTTTATTATTTTCAGCGGTCCGACGTTGTCAGCTTCAGAAATCCCATGCTCGAACCGGCAGAAGGCATTGGGGAAATGGCATCGCTCGTTTTTTACAAACACTTCGAACTCGATGTCCGTTCCGCGGCAGGCTTCGATAATCTCCCTCCACTCGGAAGGCGACATCTGCCTGGGCAGGATGAAGCGTGACGCTCCATTTTCGGCGTAGAGTTTCGCGGTGCCCGAGTTGAAGGTTCCACCCTTGGTCCCGACAAACCACCGGACGCCGGGAAACTTCGGCCGAAGATAGATCAGCACCGAAAGGTCACCGAGGAGCACGGCGGCGGGAGAAAGGGTTTCCAGGGCCTTCCCCACCTCCTCTTCAAGGAGATCGAACTGGCTGTTCAGCGGCGTGGCGTTGGCGGTGAAGTAGACAGGAGCGTTTACATTCGCCGCTTCTTCCCGCACACGTTCGAAGTCGGTGAATTCGGTAAAGTTGGCGCGGATGTTATGCCTGAAGTTGAGGGAAAAAATGTTTGAATATTTCTCCTGCAGCTCCCTTGACATGATGCCGCAATAGAAAGCATCAGCCCCGGCTTCAGCCAGCCGTTTCAACTCATCCACATTGTTGAGAGGCGCCAGTACTTCCGTCAAAATTCCGGTTCCCGTAATAGATTTCCCGGCCACGATTCCCGGTGAATACCCGGATGCCGGTTTCGTTTCACCTGGCTTCAAGCCGAGATTGTCGCACCGGTTCCGCCATCTGAGGTTTACCCGGCTGGAATCTGATTCCGTCCGGGAAGATCAGGTTGAAACCTTCTTCCGGACCGAACGGAAACTCCTTTTCAGGATCAGCAGTTTACGACGGACCATAAGGACCGGTCAAATCTTCTATTGACATCTCAACCGTTCTTGAAGGAACTTCCCCCGGGACGGGTTAGCCGGTGAACTCGCCCTGCCAGGCACTCATCTGCGCGGTGAGTATCTTCAACCCGGAAAATCCAGACGAAAGAGGATCATCTTTTCACGACGCGAGAATTGATTCAATGAAAACTGCGTCAGCGGCAAAGTCGAACAACACCATCACTCTCATCGCCCCCGCGGGTGACCGGATCAGCTTCAACCTGAGCGGAATTTTCCCCCTGCCCCCGCTCGGACCGGCTCATCTGGCTGCGGTTCTTCTCGAAGACGGGTTCGAGGTCGAGATTTTCGATCTCGTTATAGAAAAAGACCCCGACAGATTGCTGAAAGAGCGCTTCGAGACCGAACCACCCGCCCTGGTCGGCATTTCCGCGACTATTTTTTCTCTCTCGAGCGCATTCGAGGTCGCCGGCAGGATACGGGAGCTGGCGCCCGGCGCCGGAATCGTGCTCGGCGGTCCGGCAACGGTCTTCCCCCCTGCCGACCTGTTCGCCCGGTGCGGCGACCTGGACTATATCGTAGTGGGAGAAGGAGAAATGACGCTCCTCCACCTCGCCCGGGCAGTCAGGGAAGGCCGTCCTCCGGGGCCGCACCCGGGTCTCGCATCGAAAAAAGGTTCCGGCATCGAATTCAGCCCGCCGGGCAACCCAGTCGATCTCGATTCCCTGCCGCCTCCCGCGAGAAGCCTGCTGCCGAACGACATCTACCGGATGCATCCCCCTTTCGGAATCAGCCCGCCGGCCACCCTGATGGAAACCGCCCGGGGCTGCCCGTGCCAATGCAGCTTCTGCACCATTCCCGGCAAGTTGCGGACACGATCTCCGGAGCGTGTAATAGAAGAAGTATCCGATCTCGCGGCCGACTTCGGAATCCGCGAAGTTCACTTCGTGGATCCCACCTTCACATGGGATCGCGACAGGATAAGGGAAATCTGCGCGGGACTGATGTCGATGCCGCCGACCGAGAGACCCGCATGGTCGTGCAAGACCAGGCCCGACTGCGTGGATGCGAGCCTTCTCGAACGGATGGCCGCGGCAGGCTGCTACATGATCTCGTACGGTGTGGAATCAGGTTCCCAGGCGGTCCTCGACAGGCTCGACAAGGAAATGAACGTAGAAGAGATGGAAACCGCTCTGATCGCCACGCGGCGGGCCGGGATCGGCAGCCTGGTCTATCTCCTGGTGGGCTCACCCGGAGAAACAGATGAAACCATGGAGAGCACGTTCAGCCTCGTCCGCCGCACCAGGCCGGATTACGTCCTTTACGGAGAGCTGCTTCCCGACCCGGCTTCCCGCCTGACCCTCGAGGCCGTTGCCCGTGGGGAGTTCACCCGGGAGGATGTCGTCAACTACTATATAGACAGGGAGGTCGGCCCGTTCACCGATGTCACGCTGACCGGTCTTCCCCGACGCGCCGTCAACGGGTGGCTTCGCAGGGGGATTCGTACTTTCTATTTCTCTCCCCGGTTCCTCATCCGCCAGGCGACCACCGCCGGCGGGCTGAACCAGGTCCGGCGGCGTCTCGAAACCGGTTTCATTCTCGGCCGCGAACTCTTCACCCACATGGTCAGAAAAAAATCCTTCTGAATGCCGGGATTATCCCCCAAAATAGCGACTTGATAATTTTCAGTTCTCTGGTAACTTAGGCATTCGGTCTAATGTTGATATTTTGATCGTGTGGAGGCTTTTGCTGCAATGAAACAGATGAAAATTGTGTTTGTCAGACCGCCCTACCATCTATGGCCGATCATCAACGAGTCGGACAATTTCCTGCTCCCCCTGGGATTTCCGTGCCTTGCAGCATATCTCAGGGAGAAAATGGATAATATAGAAGTGTCGATCATCGACTGCCTTCCGGAGATGATCGGATGGCGGACACTCGAACGGAAACTCGCGGAGCTTAAACCCGATGTCGTCGGGATCGGGGACAAGGCCGTCTACATGAACGCCGGAATCAGAGTTCTCCGAATCGCGAAAAAACTGGATCCTTCGGTGATTACCGTCGCTGGAGGGCATTTCCATTCCCATATGCCCGAATTCTCACTTTCGAATTTCCCCGAGCTCGATTATATCGTCAGGTACGAAGGAGAAGAAACCCTGAGGGAGCTCCTGGAAACGCTCCGGCAGAAAGGCGATCTGAAAAACATCAAATCCCTCGCATTCCGCGACGGAAACGGCGGGATAATCTGTACACCGTTCAGAAAGAACATCGAAAATCTGGATGATCTGCCGATACCGGCATACGACCTGACGCCCATGGACAGGTACGCCCCCTTCGGGCTTCTCTGGCCCAAGGCGGCCACGATTCAGCGGGGCCGCGGCTGCCCCTATTCGTGCAATTTCTGTTCATGGACCGCCCTCGAGGGAGAACACGAAATCGAGGACGGCCGCCTGGTCCACGATCCGACATACAGGACCAAGAGCGTCGACCGGGTCATATCCGAAATCGAACACCTTCATGACAGATTCGGGGTAAGGTATCTCTTCTGGGTCGACGGTACCTGGAACCTCGACCACGAATGGATGGAAGAATTCTGCGATAAGCTTATCCCGCGCAGGTACAATCTGGGCTGGTGGGCGTTCGTGAGAGCCGACCTGATGATAGAGCAGGAGAAACTGGGGATCCTCGAAAAGATGGTCAAAGCCGGGCTCCGGCATGTCCTGATCGGCGGAGAACGCCCGACCGACGACGAGCTGAATCTCGTCGGCAAGACCGACTACTCGGGCGAGAACCTGGCCCGGGTTTGCCAGCTTTTGAAGAAAAAGTATCCGGAGGTATTCAGACAGTCCACTTTCCTCACCGGAATCCGCACCGAAACCATGGAAACCATGGACCGCCTGGGTGAGTTTTCGCGAAGAGCCGGCCTCGACTTCGCCGCCTTCCATCCGATAATGCCCTTTCCAGGCACTCCCCTGTGGGAGGAAGCCAAAAAGAACGGCTGGATAGAAGAGATGGATTTCGATAAGTTCGACATGTTCTATCCCGTCATGCCGTCGGAGTTCCTGGATCGGGAAGCGATCGCCGGCAAGACTCAGGAGCTGTATCTCGATTTCGTTAAAAAACAGTTCGGAACTTACCTGGCATCGATGTTCTCGCCTTATGCCATCAGGCGGAAGCTGCACTGGTGGTTCGCTTTCTCCATCGGCCGCGTGATGTTCCGCGACTGGTGGTTGTCGATAACCGGCAAGAAACAGTTCGAGGGGTTCGCGGCGGTGAACAAGCTCTGGAAGCCATCCTGGTACGATTCCTGAGCGTCCTCCGTGAACCTCGCCGGCATTAATCGAATCAACGTCTCCATCGCCGGAGACCCTCAGACATATTGCGCAACATAAGCGCAGGACATGGGAGTCCTGATAATGAAAAACCAGATCCTTACCATATTCGTTTCAATCATGATTTCTCTGATCATAATATCCTGCAGCTCCGAGGAAAATCGACTGGTAGCACGCATCAACGGCGCACCCCTGACAGAATCCGAGTTCAACTCGCGAGTCGTTTCGCAGATGCTCGCTTACGTGCCCGGCGGCGATGTCCGAAGCGTGCCTCCAGAGACCCGGGAGCAGATAAGATCATCCGTATTCGCCTCTCTTCTGGGCAGGGAGCTCCTCTACCAGGCGGCAGTTGAACAGAACCTGGCCGCTTCCGAAGACGACGTTACCCTGGAGATAAGCAAAAAGCGCTCTTCCTTCGGCTCCGAGAGAGAATTCCAGGAGCAGCTGCGCATGAGAGGGCTCACGGAAGCTGATTTCAGGATGGAGCTTCAGAAAGAAATCACCATAGACAACTATCTCGACTGGATGGTGGACAACACGCCCGAAGAACAGCTCGGCGATCCGAAAGCTTTCTATGAATCAAACCTCGAGCAATTCAAAGAACCTGAATCAGCTCATATCAATCATATTTTTCTGGCCGTCCCGGAGAGCGGGGGTGATTCCGCCAGGGAGGTCAGGCTCTCCCTCGCCCGTGAACTCGAATCCCGCCTTCTGGGAGGAACGGATTTCGCCGATCTGGCCAGGGAATTCTCCGACAGCAAAGATTCGGAAAACGGAGGAGACCTGGGATACGTCGGGCGCGACATCCTGCTGAAGCAGGTTGAAACAGCCGCCTTCAGCATGAATCCGGACGACCCGCCGGCAATTGTCGAGACCCCGTTCGGAGTTCATCTCTTAAGGGTTAAAGCGCGAAAAGAGGAGAGGCTCATCCCATTCGAAGAAGCCGAGCAGCGCATCAAAACGCACCTCAAGGAGGAAGCCCGCAACTCAGGGGCCAACGAGAAGATACAGGCGCTTCTCAAGACGGCGACTATCGATACTCTCGATCTTTCTCTCAAGAAAAGTTGACCGGCGGCGTAATTTATCGGGCTCTCCCCTTTCCTGAAAGCCTTTGTAAAATCACCTTACAGCGGTTCGGATACAGGCTCCGCGCCGCAATCGAATTCCACAGGCTGAAAGCACCGGTGCAAAAGGCCGTCAGCGCACCGGCGCATCAAGGAGCAAAAGAAAATGAATCGTTCATTCAGCAAAACCGCTTCCCTCTTTGTTTGCGCGATTTTTATCGTTACGGGAACCGCCGGTATTCTGTCGGCGAGGCCCGTCCCCCAGGATGGAATCTACTCAGGGGCCTGGGCCGACCTGCCGGGAGGAGAACTTGCCAATCCGGCCGGAGCCGCGATGGTGGCGCCCGGCACGACTTTCCTTTCTTACTCCCCGAATACCGAGATTCTCCGGATGTCCATCAACACCGGTTTACTCGGCACCTTCGGATGGCAGGGCAACGCCGGTGAGGATGAAGGATTCTTCAATTACACCTTCGGATTCAGAAGCGGATGGAGAAGCTCATTCGGATTCACCTACTGGACCGGTCGGTACGACTCCGTGGACGATAAGACGAAAGGCTGGAACTACGGGTTTCTCTACCGTCCATTCAACTGCCTTTCACTCGGTTTTTCAGCCATGGATTTCACGAATCCCGAGCTTCTCGAGTATGCGTTCTCGGCCGGATTGCGCCCCGGATCATTCAGCCCGTCAATCTCGGACCGGATAACCCTGACCGCCGACTGCAGTTTTCTCGACAGCGATACAGAAACACTGAACTACTCCATCGGGTTTACAACCGAACTGATCAACGGCATTGTCCTCGGATACCGGTTAGGCGGCAGTTCGGCGGATGGGGTCGAAAGCACCCATCACCTGGCTCTGACGTTCCATTCACCTCACATCGCAGCCGGGTACTATTCCGACGCGGAAAATCCTGACAAAGGGGCTTATTACCTGTCCGGGAATGTGCCCCGTCGCCGAAGCATCATAATAGGTCCCGCGAGAATCGGCGAGATCACCATTTCGGGAAAAATGCCGGACAGGAGCCGCTTTTCATTTTTCGAAGAACGAAAACCCGACCTCTGGAACCTGAAAAAGAAACTCGCCGAGGCAGAAGCCCGGGATGAAGTCAAAGGGATACTCCTGAAAATCGGACCTGTCTCGTGCGGGCTCGGAAAAATCCAGGAAATCGCGGATCTGATCAGCGATTTCCGAAATTCGGGAAAAACGGTCGTCGCATTCCTGGAAGCTGCGGGGCACTCCCAGTACCTGCTGGCTTCCACGGCGGATCGTATCGTCATCGCCCCGGGCGGCGGTGTTTTCATCCCCGGCTTTATTGCGGAACCGATGTTTTTCAAGGGCACGATGCAGAAACTGGGTATCGAGCCCGATCTGCTCCGTGTGGGCGATCATAAATCCGCCATAGAACCCTTCACCCGCGATTCCTTTTCAGATGAAGTCCGTAACGAACTGGAGAGAATTATCCTGGACGAATTCGAACAGTTTACATCAGGTGTCGCAGGTTTCAGAGAATCGTTGACTGAAGACGAGTTCAGGAAACTGGTGGATGACGCGATTTTTACACCTGACGACGCTCTTGAACAGAATCTCATCGACGAAGTGGGTTATGAAGAGGATGCTGAAAGGCTCCTGGCGGAGCTGTGCGGTATCGAGCTCAACGAGGAGCAACGTCCTGTCAGGGCTGGACTCGCTAAAACGGGAGAAGTGAGAACCGAATGGTCCGAACCCAGACAGGTCATAGCAGTAATAGAGGCCCGTGGTTCCATAACTTCGGGCTCCGCGTCGGGAGGTTCCTTTTTCAAATCAGCCAACATAGGCTCCGATACCTACATTGAAATAATCAGAAATCTGAAAAAAAATCGAGCTGTCTGCGGTGTCGTGCTCAGGGTGGACAGCGGGGGCGGGTCCGGTCTTGCTTCAGATCTGATCTGGAACGAGCTCGAGGGTCTCAAGGACAAAGACATTCCAGTTGTCGCATCGATTGAGAACATTGCCGGTTCGGGCGGATATTATATCCTCTGCGGGGCGGATGAAATCATCGCCAATCCCGCGGCAATCGTCGGAAGTATCGGAGTCATGGGCGGAAAGCTCGTAACTACCGGTTTATACGACAAGCTCGGAATCAGCAGGGATATGATCAAAGCCGGCGAGAATGCCGATCTGAATTCCAGTAACAGTAAATTCTCGGAACGGCAGAAAGAAATCCTTCTGCATCACATGGAGACTTTTTACAGAAAATTCGTCGAGCTGGTTGCTGAAGGTCGGGACATGTCCTTCGATGAAGTCGACGCTCTCGGCGGCGGCAGAATATTCACCGCACGTGAAGCCTGCGAAAACGGTCTTGTCGACAGGAACGGCGGTTTGTTCGATGCTATCGATGCATGCGCGGAAATTGCCGGTCTGGAAGGAGAATATTCGATTCAGACCATCAGTCCCGGCGACAGACTTACCATGTTCTCGAGAGAATACGGTAAACGCGCGGCACTCGCAGAACTTCTATACCTTGTTGAGCTTCTGGGCGAAATTTAGCTGCAAACAGTAAAGGAAGGATTCATTTGATAAAAACCGGTGATCCTTTATGCGGTTATTCGGTGGGGTAAAGTGAATCAGGGAACTCAAAACCCCATGCCTCGTATATTGCCGAAATCCTGATAAGGAATGCCCTGACCTGTTCATCATCCGGTGTACCTATTTTTATCACATTCTTGAAATCCTGGTCGGACGGCAGGCCCTCGATACGCGTCTTGGAAGACATTTTGATTTCTTCGATCTTTTCCCTTGCGCTTAAAAGGAAATGTTCGAGGTCGTCCACCTCCCCGGTTGACGGCGTTCCGGGCGACCCGCCGTTCGAAGCACCGGGTAATGAAGACCCGCCAGGTTCAACTTTATCATCCTCCAACCCAGCGGAACCATCGGAAAACAGTTCCGGCTTTTCTTCTTTCAAATTCAGATCATAAAACGACTGCTGTTCCGGTTCGCCCCTATCGAAACCGGTATCGGAACCGGATTTAAAAAGGAATCCCGCGTCGAATGCCAGGATGATAAAATTCGCGGCAACCAGAATTCCCATCATATAAAAAAACTGTTTCAATTCCTTAAACCTCCGGGAATTCCAGGTTCATTTCTTCATACAGTTGTCTCAGGAGCTCTATCATCTTCTTCCCCTGTTCACTTTCGGGGCCGCTCCTGCCCGCCTTCTTTATCTCCTGGCGAGTAGGAACCGCAACGGTTGGCTCTTTCCCGATTTTTTCTATTTCCCTTTCGAGGACGTTCAGACAGATTTCCAGAAAAATGGGAAACAGCTCATCCGTGTCATCCACCTGTCTGGTGACCGGGGGAGGTACGAAGCCGCCCTCGTCTTCGACCTCTGGAGATACGGCAGGTTCAGACGACTGACTCTGCTGCTGGGAGTAAAAATCAATGGGGGGGGGCTCCCCCTTCATAATCACAGCGTTTTCGGTTCCCCCATCGGCTGTAAGCTCAACCAGAAGCATAACATTCAAGGAAAGAAGAACGATATTCAGCGCAATCATTGAACCGAGTATGAAACGAAGTTTTTCCATATAACCGATCCTTCCGTCGATCATATAAACTGATTGATTTACTCTACTCCAACGACCGAGTGATGTCAATCGGGGACCTTTTTTGTAGACAACTTTTCAAAAGAATGGCATAATTTGATCATCAGTAAACAGATTCGTGGAATCGATGAACCGCAATCAAAACATCACCACTGAATTAGCAGCTCGGGAAACGGTTTTCCTCTTTACCAGGCATCCGCAAGGTCACAGCCTGGCTCTTCCTGTTTCTATTCCGCCCGAACTCCGTGATCCGGATAAACAGGACCTTTTGAGGAAGCATGCAGACATGGCTTCGAAGAACGACGGCTTCAGCCTCCTGGAAGCGGGTCCGGGCAGGATAACGGCCGTTCAGAAGCTCAACCGGACCGATCGCTTCCTGTACTGGTCGCTCGAGCTTGACGGCAACAAAGAAGAGAACGATCTTACCCACCTTCGTGATTGCCCCGATTTCATCCGGTCATACCTCTACTTCCGTTTCGATTCTGACGACTTTTCGAACCAGTCGGGTCCGAACGGAACCCGCCTGGAACGACAGCGGCAAATGCTGCTGGCCAACCTGGAGAACTGTTTAAACGAACTTGGAACCGTTCTCGATGCCGACAGCGGGATGGAAGTTCAGGAATGCGTTATCAAGGGTGAAGGCATCCTGCGTGAACTCTTTAAACTTCAATACATTGAGAGCTTGAATAAAACCGGACCGAGCCTTGATGAGTATATCGCAGGAGCCGCTGGAAAAGATACCGTTGATTCCGCGGCAGGCACCGAATCCGCCTTGTCGCCGGACGCCGATATGTTACCCGATTCATCCTCCGGAACGGGAGAACCCCTGCGTCAGGAGAAAAAACTCGTTGAAAACACAGAAACATCACTCGACCCGGAAGATGAATACCCGCTGCAAAATGCGATAGACGAACACAAGCGGAAGATTATCGATTATCACGAGCCGAATTCGAGAATCGCACCCCGTCACCTCGGAAAGACCATCTGGAGTCCGAACTTCCCCAAATTCTCCACAATAGCCATCACACTTTTAGTAGTCTGTGTTTCAGTGTTCAGTTTCTGGAAATTCATCAGCCGTTCCGACCGGGATCCTGTTGCTGATGCTGGAACGACGGGTATCGACAGCAATACAGGCGAAATCCTATCGATGCTGAATCAGGCAATTACACGCCAGACGCAATCGAAACCTGACAACGAGAAAATAATACTTTCCGCCATCCCGCTCGAACCAAACACGAGGGAAGCCACTGAAAACAGGGGAGCCATTGAACAAACAAGAATCCTTGCCCCCGCTGAACTCGATCCCGATGCCTCCCGATTGCTCCTGTCCGGAAATCCGGCCCGGGCGGCGGCGAAATGGTGGAATTCCATGAAAACCCTTCCAGGAGGGCTTTATACCGTCCAGCTGGAGCTGGACTGCATCGAAAGAACGATATTGAATACGCACGAAGCGCTGTCCGGTACGCCCGAGCTTTTCGTGCTTCCCGTTCCTGTAGGTTCCAGGTCCTGCCACAGAGTCTGCCTGGGTTTGTTCCAGGACAGGCTGACCGCAGAAGCTCGGATTATCGAACTTCCCGCAAAATTCAAATCGATTGAGTATCCCCCGCAGATTGTTCAGCTCCATGAACTGATCCGCTGAACCGCTCCCTGCCGCCCGGCAGCGATGGTACAGCGGCTCGCATCCGAGCTGTTTGCGATACGCTGAACTGATGATCACTCAGGCGGATGTAAAAGCATCGCAAATCGTTTTACCCCGGATTTCCAACATGTTGCTTGAACATACGGCAGTGATTTCTGTTCGGGTCGAGAAATTGACCCCGTGGATACCGGCACGTTTCAGGCGGTGAGGGAGCGTCTTCCCGCCCGGCGGAGCACGCTGCGTCATCCGGCTCTGCTAACCCTCGCTCCCGGAAGCGCTGAAACTCGCTGTGGGGGTATCCTAAATCTTGTGTCTGTAAGAATCAGTAGTAGTAGTCTTCGGGTG
>CAYMWF010000026.1:0-72411 GCA_964394085.1 uncultured Gemmatimonadota bacterium
ATTGCGGGGGGGTCGATGTCTCCGCATCGTAGGTGACGGTACCTCCGGAAGCCGGAATCGAATACGGCCCCTGGAAAGTCAGGCGGAATGAAGGCACCGGCCGGGTCGCCGGATCATTCAGGAACAGGGTGGGCGGAGCCAGGCGGAGGTCGATGCAGGGCTTTCCATCCAGCAGCTCTTCCATGCTGCCTGCGAGAACAGGGAGACCGGCCTCCGGATGGATGGTCGTAAAAATCGTCAGAACTCCCTGCCGGAGACGCTCCGCCGCCTCATCATACCGGGCTGCGTCGCCCGTCTCGCCGATGCTGCGGCCCATTTCCGCCGCCGTCCGGCCCGTCAGCTACGCCGGCGGCGGAATCCCTGAAACCGGGCCGGCAAGTGGTGCATCCCGGCGGTTTGAAGGTTATAATATCGCTGTAAGTGCTTCGATTTGATACTACTTTTTTTGACACAAAAACCACCCCCCGGAGGTCGACATGACGGGCAAACCCAGATCCGCTACCCTGTTTTTCTCCCTGCTGCTCATTTTCCTCGTGCTTGCCTTGTCGGCAGGCGCTTCCGCCGCAACGGATGACCTCAGGGTATCGCTCGATCCGGAAAACACCATTGTCGGCATCGGGGAAACACTCTCTTACACCGTCACCGTGGTGAACGGCGGGACGGACCCCGTGGACTACGACGGCTGGACCGAGCTCTACCTGCCCAACGGGCAGCCGTACCCCGGCAACCCTTTCCTCGGCCCGGCCCCGGTCTCCCTGGATCCCGGCGACAGCGTGAGCCTCTCCCTCTCCCACGAAGTGCTGGCGAGCGCCCCCCTCGGCACCTACGAATACTGGTGCAAAATCGGAATCCATCCCTGGTTCAAGGCGGCGCAGGACTCCTTCGCCTTCGAGGTGATCCCCGACTTTCCCCGCCGCCTCTGGGATCTCGAGCTCGAGTCGAACTCCTTCGGCGGCGCGGCGGTCGGGGATATCGACGACGATGACAGACCCGAGATCGTGTTCGGCACCTATTTCGGAGACGAGCATCTCTACGCCCTGAATGCCGAAGACGGCAGCATCCTGTGGAAGTTCTACGACCTGGGAGGCCCCATGGACGCGTCCGTCGTCATCGCCGACGTGGACCTGGACGACGAACCGGAAGTCATCTCCGCCTCGTCCTGGGGAATCCTGTTCTGCCTGGATGGCGCCGGAAACCTGGAATGGCGCTTCCCCGCCGCGGGCTACATCAACTGCACCGATTCACCCCCAGCGGTGGAGGACATGGACGGCGACCTGAAACCCGAGATAGTGTTCGGCGCCTGGGGCGGCGACTTCTACGTGCTGAACGGCGAGGACGGCTCCCTCTGCTGGCACGCCAACTACGGCTCGGAGAACTACATCCAGTCGCAGCCCGCCATACTCGACATCGACGGCGCGGGCGGCCCCGACATCGTCTTCGGCACCTGGGGCGATAACATGGTCTACGCGGTGAGCGGCGACGACGGCTCGGTGTTATGGACGTACCCCACCGGCGACTACATCTACCACGGACCCTCCTTCGCCGACATAGACGGAGACGGCCTGAACGAACTCGTGGTCGGCGGATACGACGGTTACATCACGGCGCTGAACGCCGAGGACGGGAGCCTGCTCTGGAGTTACCGCGAGGGAAGCGCGCCTTACGCCCCTGTGGCCATCGCCGACCTCGATAACGAGCCGGGCTACGAAATCGTCGGGGCGTCGTCGAAACTGGTGGTGCTTTCAGCCGAAGGGGAGCTTCTCTGGGAATACCCGACGGGCGGCTCGATCTTCAGGGGCGCCACCGTGGCCGACATCGACGGCGACGGCTGGCTCGACCTCGTTTTCGGTTCGAGCGACTGCAAACTCCGCGCCGTCAGGGGGCTTGACGGCTCCCTCCTCTGGGACTACCCCGCGGGCTCAGGCTACAGCATCGATCACCACCCGACGATCCACGACTTCGACGGCGACGGCTCCCTCGACGTCTTCTTCGTGGGCGGCGGCGACTACAACAACCGCTACGGCAGGGCTTACGCCATCCAGGCCGGGCCGGGCACGGGCCCAGGCTGGCCCATGTTCATGCACGACCACCGCCACAGCGGCTGCTTTGAAGGACCATAGGACTGATCAGAGAGTTCTTGGCGATGCGCAGAACTGATTATATATCGGGAGGATATAGAAGCATCGCAAATCGGTTTACCCCATATTTCCACCATGTTTATTGAACATACGGCAGCGGTTTCTGTTCGAGTCGGGAAATTGACCCTATGGATACCGGCACGTTCCAGACGGTGAGGAGTCTGGTCAAATCAGCCGCATAGATTGAGGACAAAAGCAACGGAGGTCAAGCCGGAGAGAGAATCCTGTACCAGACGCCGCTATACATCATGATAAATGATACGTCTCCAATATTGTGAACTTCAATATCCATGTCGCACTCATCGAATTACTTCCAATACCGGGGAAAGAGATGACTCCTTGGATAAATCCCCTGAAAAAATACCTGCAGCGCAGAACACTCCTTTTCTTCGAATACTTGACAAAACCAGAGTAAAATTAGTATACTAATCTGGTATGCAAAAGAACTGTTTTATAATTGTGATGTGTCTTTTCGCCCTCACCTTCGGGATGGGACTGGGGTTGTGCTGTATCTTATGCGACGACTGCACATTTTATGTTCAGGGCGATGAACAGTACCGTGAGACATTTGAAAACAACTGCTGCAAGGGCTGTTCAAGGTACGAGAAAAAAGCTGAATCAACCCCGGGTGCAAAAGACCAGGACGACGAGAGGTGCAGCTGCACCTGCGACATCACGCTCCAGCTTCACCAGTTCTCGAGCCATACCACCGGTCATAAATATACTCCCCGGTGTCCGACTCAACGCCTTGAATACAACTGTACCCCGACTGTTGAGCCGCTTCTCGCGCGATGTCGAACACACAATGCCGGGTATGGACTCACCGACCTGCACAGCCGACTCTCCGTCTGGCTGATTTGAACCTCTCCTTACATCACCCGTCAGAGAAATTTGATCCTTCTCGAAAAGGAGCGTGGTATGCGATCTGTCGCATGGCTTATGGGAATTGCCCTGTTCCTGAACAGCTGTACACATTACAGCGCAAAACCGATATCACTCGGAAAAATCAAAACCGGAATCGAGCATCGAGAACTTGATGCCGACATTCTGTCACTGGCCTCACAGCGGGTGGAAGATGCGGATATCTTTGCGGGGATAGATTACCACCTGGACCCGGGTGACGGCATTTCCCTCGATGAGGCTTTTGTCATGGGAATCGTATACAACGCGGAGCTGAAGGCTTTAAGACAAACGATGGAAGAGCGTTCCGGGATGGTCATCTCCGCCTCGGCGATATCGAATCCGAAATGGGAATTGAAAGCTCTCTCGGGGGGAGGCGATTTGCGAGGAGAGAGCAGCATCAGACAGGATGTTCTCTCATTCTTGAACCTGCTGAAACGGCCGGCACGCAAGGAAATAGCCGTGGCGGAAGTCGATTTGGCAAGACTCCTGGTCACCAGTGCGGAACGGAACCTGTATTTCGACCTGTTCTCCCTTTACGAGCAGTACCTTTACCACGAGCGATTCGCCGGGCAGCTCCGGGAGTGGATTCGCGAATACACCGAACAGGTCCTTCACCCGGCCGAACAGATGATAAAAACAGGTTACATACCTGTGAGCGACCTGCTGGAAATTCAAAAATTTCTGGATGAGTTCGAAATGGAATTCACGCGAATCGAGAACAGGAAGCTGGGGATCCGGGAAAAGATCCACGAAAAGATCGGTTTCCCCCCTTACCTTCTGTTCGAGCTGCAGCATCCGGATGCAGCCGATGCCGAGGTTCCATTTTCCCCGGAGGATTCCAGAGGGCTCGCCGACCTGGCAGTGCAAAGACATCCGGATTTGCAGATACTGCTGGCGGAATATCATATCGCTGAGAATGAATACAGGCTTGCGATTCTTGAGCAATATCCCGATGTAAACCTTGGTCCGGCGGTAAATCTCGGTTCAATGGATGACTTCTACGGCCTGGCTTTGCACATGATCGTGCCGATTTTTTATCAAAACCAGGGTGAAATAAAAACCTCCTTCGCGAGACGGGAGCGTGTTCGGCAAAAGGTGGAAGCACGCCTGATCGAGATGCAGCACGAAATTCAGAACGCCTTGCGACAGATGGATTATTGCAGGGGTCAAGTCAATTATATCAATAATTCGGTTCTCCCGAATGAGATGAAACGCCTGCGGGCCGCTATGGTCGAGCAGCGGTACTATCCGGAAAGGACATTTAAGACAGCGGTGCTATTCAAAAACCGAACAGATTCCTGGCTGCGGATGAAGGATTTCGAGTTGCGAAAAATCGATGAGACTGCAAACCTGCAGAAGTCGATCGGCGTGCCCCTCATCTCCGCGCTCCATATATTGAGAAACAGGGAAGAGCGATCATGAATAATAAGAATCTTCAGAGTCTCACACTCGACGATTCACACTATGCCGGCCCCAGGCGAATTCGTGTCAAAACCATACTGGCGGCTGTAATTGGCGTTCTGCTGATTCTGTGCTCGGCGTATGCGCTGTGGCAGAAGTACAGGCCCCGGCCGAGGGTCACCGTAGAGCAGGTTCTGACAAAGTCCGGAAAAGTTATCATCGAGGGTGCATCCTTCGAAGCAGCCGGCTGGATCGAGCCTGATCCCTTCCCGGTAATCGTCTCCTCCCAGGTACCGGGGTGGATAACCAAACTCCATGCGATCGAAGGAGATAAGGTAAGAGAGGGTGATCTGCTGATCGAACTCTACGACGAAGATTACCTTCTCGCGCATGATCAATGGGTATCAAAAAGAGTATCCCTGCTGGCGGATCTCGAATATCAGCAGGTGCAGGTCGGAATCGAAACCGAGCTGTTCGCAGCCGAGGCGCTCGATTCACTCGCCCTTGCTGGGACGAGGGCGCGGAAACGGGGCACCGAAGCAGAATTGAAGGAGATCGATCTGCAGATAGAGCTGGCTCGCCGGAACCTGGAGCGCTGCAGGATATCCGCCCCGATCGATGGGGTGGTGCTGCGCCGTCATGTCATAGAGGGACAGTATGTTGGAGATAGGGAGGAGAGTGCCCTGCTCACGCTCTACAATCCCGAAAAGGTGCAGGTTCGGGTTGATGTCAATCTGGTCGACGTGCCGAAGCTGCACCTTGGGAAGGCGTGTGAAGTGCGGCTGGAATCGGCACCCGGAGCTGTATATCCGGGAAAAATCGCAACAATCCTGCACGAGGCCGACAACCAGAAGAATACCGTGCAGGTCAAGGTGCAGATGATTGAGACATCAGACCTGGTGAAACCCGAGATGCTTGCAAGGGTGAAGTTTCTCTCCGAGCGGAAAGTTCTCGATCAGGGAACGGATTCTTACCTGCTGTATGTTCCCGGGGATGCTGTTCATGAAGATGGGGGCGCATACCACGTGTTCGCGCTGCGAAACAGGAACGGCCGGCAGATTGCGGAGAAGGTCGCGGTAACCATGGGGAAAGCGCGGGATGGAGATTGGATCGAGGTGAGAAACGGACTGGATCCCTCCAGCAAGGTAATCACGGGCTCTACCCATCAGCTGCATGACGGTGGAATCGTCGATGCCGGAAAATAGACAAGGAAGATTGCATGTCACTTATCGAAATCGACAACGTATCCAAAGTCTTCAAAAAAGGCAAACTGGAGGTAAAACCCCTTCAATCGGTTTCCATGATAGTGGAAGCGGGCGAATTTGTCGCCTTGATGGGCCCCTCCGGCAGCGGCAAGACTACGCTTCTGAACCTGATCGCAGGGCTGGATAAACCCACCGAGGGCAGGATCGTGATCGCCGGACAGGAGATCGGCGCCATGGGGGAGTATAAGCTGGCCAGGTGGCGCACCAGGACTATCGGTTACATTTTTCAACTCTACAACCTGATCCCCGTACTCACCGCCTACGAGAATGTTGAACTGCCGCTTACACTGCTGCGCCTTTCCGGTGCTGAAAGGCGTGCACGCACCATGGTGGCATTGGAAGCAGTGGGATTGTCAGACCGTCTCGACCATTATCCCCGGCAACTTTCCGGCGGGCAGGAACAGCGTGTGGCTATTGCCAGGGCTATCGTGACCGATCCGAAAATCCTGGTCGCCGACGAGCCCACCGGCGATCTGGATCGCGACAGTGCCGAAGAAATATTAGACCTCATGCACCAGCTGCACGAGGAATTCAAGAAGACCTTTATCATGGTAACACATGACCACAAAGCAGCTGAACAGGCGGAGCGTCTCGTGCACCTTGAAAAAGGTTTCCTCGATGAAGTGCGTAACAGCGTACCAGGAATAAAGGAGTGAAGGTTTGAAATTACTCCACTATATCATGCGTAATATTTTCAGGAACAGGTTGCGCTCCTCGCTGACGGTTTTTGGAGTAGCCACCTCTCTGTTTCTGTTCTCGTTCATTCTGAACATCAACTCCGGAATTCGTACGATGGTGGAAAAATCCGCTGATGAACAGACGCTGGTCGTGTTTCAAAAAAATCGGTACTGACCATCGAAAAGCACGATACCGGACCGGTATCTTTCCGCTATGAAAGGAATGCCGCACGTTCGCCAGGTAATGCCCACCCTCATCAAGATGAACAGCTGCGCGACCAACCTGGATCTCGTAAACATTCACGGTGTCGATTCAGATGTCCTGCTGGACTTTCGCCGGATAGACGTCATCGAGGGGAGTTACGAGGCCTTTGCGGGCGAACCCGGGGCCGCCCTGATCGGCCGTGAGCTGGCGATGCGCAGGGGCTACCGGGTGGGTGATTCAGCCGATATAAACGGGATCACCTTCAACATCCGCGCTATCTTCTCGGACGGTGGAACCACCTACGAATCCCTGGCGATTGTTCATCTTCATTTCCTGCAACAGGCGTTAGAAATAGGAATAGGCAGCTATTCCACCCAGATATACGTAAAAGTCGACGACCCGGGCAACGCTGAAACCGTGGCCGCCCGGATCGATGACTACTTTTCGACCGATGCGTTTCCGACCGATACCAAACCGGAAGCCGCCTTTCTTTCAAATGCCATGAGGGAGTTCGAAGAAGTGATCGATTTCAGCCGGCTGCTCGGCTACATCACCGTTGGAATCATCCTGCTGTTGATAGGCAACACGATTTACATGTCCACGCAGGACCGCATCAAGGAAACAGCAGTGCTGCGCACGCTGGGATTCACGCCTGCCCGCGTGATTTCGCTTATCGTGTATGAAAGCCTGGTTCTCAGCGTGATCGGCGGTTTTCTGGGAGCCCTGAGTTGTTATCTGGTGATCGCTATGGGCGGGTTCAACATTAGTATCGAAGGGTATCAAATAGCCTTTTCGCCCAGCACCGAAGTGTTGGTTTCCGCACTGGTTACCGCTGCCGCCGTCGGCCTCTTCGGAGGTTTGCTTCCGGCAATCGATGCGTCGATGCAGAATATTGTTGAAGGATTGAGGAAAGTGTAGAAATGCTTGGATTCATTCCCCTCAGATACAACATCCGCAACCTCGGTCAGCGTCGTCTGCGGACCGGATTGACCGTTATCGGCATCGCACTGGCCGTGTTCGTCTGTATTCTGATGTACGCCTTCTCCGAAGGAATGGAAAACAGTCTTCGGCAAAGCAGTTACAGCGAAAATGCCGTCATACTCAACGCCAATGCGCAGCATGATCTGACGCGGTCACGAATCGACAAGGCGGTCGCCGATATCGTGGCCGCCAGTATCGGCGGAGTGAAGGAGATACAGGGACAGCGCCTGGTCTCGCCCGAGGTGCATCTCGGCACCAACGTCAGCCTTGACGGCACCGAGGGAGTCCATCTCGGCATTGTAAGAGGAGTCAAGCCGATCGCGTTCAGGGTGCACCCCCAGGTCGAGATAATCGACGGCACAGAGTTCGCCCAGGGACGCAAGGTCATTGTCGGCAGGCTGGTCGCCACCAAGCTCGGTATCCCGGACGAAGATCTGTACATCGGCCGGAAAATCGTTTTCGAGGAGGATGAATGGGAAATCAGCGGAATCTTTCAAGCGCCCGGAACCGTGTTCGAGTCCGAAATCTGGTGCGATGCGGATGATCTGATTATTTCAACCAAGAGGGAAGAGTATTCAGCCATTTCACTGACCTTGAACGGAATGGAAACCTTCGACGACGTGGATTATTTCTGCCGGTCCCGCCTGAATATGGAGATCAGGGCGTGGAAGGAAATTTCTTTCTACGGCAAAGTGGCGGAAACATTTAGACCGATCACGCTGCTCGTGCGAATCATGGTGGTAATGGTCGCACTCGGCGGGATCATAACCGGAAGCAATACGATGTACACCGCGGTGCTGGGGCGTTTTCGAGAGTTCGGCATGCTCAGGACACTCGGTTTCGGACGATTCAGCATTTTGATCGGGTTATTCCTCGAGTCGATCCTCTTAGCTGGAATGGGGGGAATTCTGGGTGCAGCCGCTGCCCGGTTCGCCAACGGAATTTCACTGCGATACCCGATGGGCGCTTTTTCCTTCACCATCGATTTCGAAGTTCTGGTTTACGGATTCTGCCTTGCCTTGATCATCGGCGTATTCGGTGCCGTCGTGCCTGGTTTGAGAGGTCTGAGGATGAAACTCATTGATAGTATTCGCGCCCTGTAACATCATTGTCATCGGTCGACCCATTCGGACACATAGGAATCATCCGGGCGACCCGAAATGTAAGTAGAGCTCCCCGCCCACGGGCCGGGGCATTCTTCGCGATTCTCGAAAATGGAAAGGAAAGAGTTATAATGAAACAAATTCCGAGGATATTTCTATCGACTCTGCTCGTTATCTGCATAAACGGCTGTGGTGGAGATGAAACCGGCGATCAGCAGGCGAAGCCCGTTTCTCACTCCCCGGGCGCAAACCTCATCGCCGATATGATACTCACTGAGAGACCGGAAGGAGCGGTTCCTCTGCGCGAGGCGCTGGAAGCGGAAAAGTACGGCCGGGAAATCATCGTGTCAGGGAAAATCGGTGAAATCACTCCGCGATACGCGGCGTTCCGCATGTATGATTCATCTCTGCAGGATTGCAACCGGGAGGAGGATCCATGCAGGACGCCCTGGGATTACTGCTGCGAACCGCTGGACAGAATCGAGGCGGGATCGGTCTTCGTCGAATTCAAGAAT
Source organism: uncultured Gemmatimonadota bacterium (assembly GCA_964394085.1). GTDB lineage: Bacteria > CAYMWF01 > CAYMWF01 > CAYMWF01. Next base: position 9,189 of record CAYMWF010000026.1, read on the forward strand.
CAACAGGGGAAGGTGATAAAGGCGGATATATCCAACTACCAGGATATCTTCCACCTGGCGAAGGTCGATGTGAAAGGCGAACTGAGAAAAGACAAAACCGGTAATGTAATGCTCAGCGCCACCGGGATTCATGTTACTGAGAAAACTCCGCTGGACATCGCCCATTATGAACGGAAAGACTAGCGCTCTGCCAGGCCTTAAATGATGCCTGACATGACACTAGAAGAGATTCGTGTCGAAAAATCCATAGTGACAATTTAAATTTGTCACATTCGTAATGTAAAACGAAAACTCGAAAAAGAGCTGAAAAGAACCTCGGAGTTTTTTCCGGCGGTCATCCTCTGCGATCCGCGCCGTTCGGAAAAAACAACGCTTCTCCGGTATCTCTATCCCGGAGCAGACCATGTTCTGCGGGAGGGTTCCGAACGGATTGCGCGGGTCGAGGCCGACAGGGTTATTCTTCATCCATACTATCTATTAGTGCTTAAACATCCTGTAGTCCTGCCATTCAGCACAGCGGATAATAATGAAGAAACTGTTCGCTCAGTCAATCGTCCTGATCTGGTTGGCCGGCTGCGTATCCGAACCGGTCATCGACTTTGAGGTGAATCTTTCGATGGCTGCGAACCGGTGCGTGAGTATGAACAGCATCAGCTTGAAATACAATTACTGGCGAACGGACGCAAACCTGGAATGGATCGACATCGGACATCGACGGCGATTACTGACTTTTTACTCGCTTTAACGCACAATCAACAACTATCTGTAACATCCGTTTGCCCGCAGCCCGGTTTCGGAGTAAACTTACAGGGGCGAACGGAGCCGGATGAGCCGGAACCGGCACGGGAACCGGCTTGCTCTGTTGCGGGCGCCGCTCCGTTGCGACAGTATCGCCGTGAAGCTTGCGGTAAGATCCGGTGAGGTTTTCGAGAGTGGAGGTTCGAGAATGGGACAAACGGCACCAGGCGCCGGCACTGCCGGAACAAGAAAAAAAACAGGGGCGGTCGCCCTGAACCTCAGGACCGCGGTGACGGTCGTAGCCCTCCTGCTGATGCTTTTCGCACCGGAAGTCGCCTCGGCTGATCGAGGTTCCGGAACCCTCAACGCGCCGATGGAAGTGCGAACCCGGGACGGGAGCTCGACGGTCATCCTCGACAACGGACTCTACACCCTCGAATACCGCACCTCCGGCGGCAGCTTCGACGTGACGCTGCCGGGCGGCGAATACCTGCTCAGGCGCTGCTACGGCAGGGCCGAATACGACCGCGGGCTCATCCCCTGGAAGGTTTCGACCCTCGATTACTGGTTCGCCGATTACCGGCTCGAACAGTTCAGCGACGCGATCGGCTCGGGAACGGAGCTGACCGTCGACTACACGGGGCTGCTGTTGAAACCGGATCTGACGCACAGCATCCGGGTCTACGACGGCGAGCCTTTTTTCACCGCGACCCTCACCCTGAACAACACAACGGCGGCGAGGCTCGATATTACCGCCCTGTCGCCGGCCTGCGCCCTGGGCAAGGCGGGCGGCGGCCTCTACGTAGGCGCTGAGCCCGTCACGCACAACGTCCTCGACAACGGCTCGTTCCGGTATGCCGACATGCTGGCCCGCATCACCTCCGGCGCCCATGTCAACTGCGCCAACTGGAACGCGGCCCACTACTGCCACGAAACCGGGAGGAGCCTCGTATCCGGCTTCCTCAGCTTCGAGCGGTCCGTGCCGACGATCACGACCAGGTTCACATCCCTCTTCGCGCTGCCCGATCCCGTGACCGGATACCTCCCCTTCACCTTCTTCGCCGCCACCTCCGGCTGCCTCCAGGGAAAACCGATCGAGCCCGGCGCCGTCCTCGTGTCGGAGCGCTTCTACGCCGACGCCGCCCTCGACGAACCGGTCCTCGACCGCCTCGAGGATTACGCCGCCAGGATGGCCCTCTTCACCGGCAGCCGCCTGTGGCCGGGCGAGGTGCCGGTGGGATGGAACTCCTGGGGCCCCGACGCCTACGGCAAGGATATCAACGAGGAACTCATGCTCGAAAATCTCGCCTTCGTGGTCGACAACCTCCGCGACTGGGGCTGGAACTATTTCCAGCTCGACGACGGCTGGCAGATCGACACCGGCACCTGGGAGGCCGACGATGGCTTTTCACACGGCATGGGCTGGATGGCCGACCGGATATGGGAAGCCGGCCTGATCCCGGGCCTCTGGATCAACCCGCTCAACGTCACCGAAACGTCCGAAGTCTACCTGGAGCACCCCGACTGGCTCCTCGACAAGACCTTTATCGGCAGCCTCGTGATCGACAGGGACTGGAGGCAGCTCGACGGCTCGAACCCGGAAGTGCAGGAGTGGCTCCGCGACACCATGGACCGGATCGCCCACGAATGGGGCTACGGCTACATCAAGATCGACTTCTCCTACTGGACCCTGTTCTGCGAAAGCTTCTACGACGAGACCCTGACGCCGGAGGAGGTTTTCCGCCTCGCCTTCACCTCCATGCGCGAGGGAATGGGGGATGAAACCTTCATGAAGGCGATAGTGCCGGCCGGGCTCTGCGCCGGTATCTACGACGGCGTCAGGATCTCCATGGATAACGAGCCGATCTGGGAGGTCGAGGGAGGCGGCGGCTCCTGGGGCGAGCAGTCGATCAAGGCGATATACCGCACCGACGTGCGGCGCTACTATTTCGAGGGGAACCATCGCATCAACCATCCCGACGCCATCTTCTTCCGCGACCCCCTGACCGCCTGGGAGGCCCGGACCTGGACCACCGCGGTCGGCCTGATGGGGAGCATCGTCAGCGTCGGCGACAGGCTCGTCGAACTTACCGAGGATGCCGTCAACGTCATCCGCACCATTATACCGGTCTATCTCGAGGATACCGGTCAGCCGCTCGACCTGTTCGAACTGGAATACCCGGAGCTCTGGCATCTCCACGTGCCGCACTCTTCCGGCGACTGGGATATCGTCGGCCTCTTCAACTGGGGCTCCAACAGAGACCTCGTCAGCAAAACCAACATTCCCGAAATGACGCGCGGAAAGGTACTCGACTTCGAGCGGCTCGGGCTCGACAGCGACGCCGACTACATCCTCTACGACTTCTGGAACTCCGAACTCGTCGGGGTCGAGAGCGGCGCTGAACCGATCGTCTTCGAAGTCGAACCCAGGACCGTGAAGCTCCTCGCCATTCACCGGCTCCGGGGCGTGCCGCAGTTCATCTCGACGTCGCGGCACTACACCCAGGGAGCGATCAGCCTCGTCAGCTCCACCTGGTCGCCCCTCGAAAAAACCCTCGCCGGAGTGCAGCTCGGCGTAGAAAACGGCAGATTCACCACCTCCATCTACGTGCCGCCCGGGTATTCTTTCGAGGGATGGGAGCTCGAGGGCGCCGTCGACGGCGAATACACTCTCGAAAACGGCCTCCTCACAATCGCCTTCACCGGCCTCGAAACGGGAGGCGAGGTCCGCTGGACCCTCGACTTCGACCTGAAAACGATTCAGGACCTGCAGCTCGCTCCCAGTTCCTGAAACGCCGCTTCCGCCGCCGGAACCAACTCGCCCGACGCCGGGGAACCAGCCCCTCGGTACCGGAACCGGCTCTCACGGCCCAAAATCCGATCCGCCCGGCCAAAAAATCCGATCCGCCCGGCACCGATCCCCGGCTCTCACGTCCAGAGGGGCAGACTGTCAAGGTGCCGACCTTCTCTCACGTCCAAAACCGCTCCGTCCTCCGTTCGGTATCCACTCCGATCCTCTCCAGGCCGCTGACCGAGCAGGAGCCGCCGCAGCACCCCCCGAATACCGTGTCGATATGACTCGATTTTTTGTCACGTGACAAAATCGGCATGACCGGGCAGCCCGCTCAATCACGCCCCGGACGGGACAACCCTCATGTCTTCCGGGTAAACACGGAATATTGGAAACCCGGCCGTTTTTCGATTACAGGATTCGGCGGTATCGGGCTTACTTTTTTTCCGTTCCCGCCGATTGTTCGAGATCAGCATGCTGTGATGCCCGGCGAGGTTTCAAACCTGATAAAAAGGGGAAATTCCATGAGGTATTTCTTTCCGGTAGTTTTCTGCCTTTTGATTCCGGCGATGCCCGGCTGCATGCAAAAACCATCCGCGTGCCGGACGTCGACACAGCAACGATACAGGAAGGAATGATCAAGGCGACGGACGGCGACACGGTGCTGGTTTCCGCCGGAACACACAGAGGCCCGGGAAACCGCGATCTGAATTTTTCCGGGAAGGCGATTACGGTGATCTCGGTCGATGGTTCTTCCGACACGGTCATCGACTGCGAAAATGCCGGCGGGTGAGTTATTACTGGTTCTCAGTCCAGCCAGAGGAAATTGCCGGGGCCGCCGTATGCGCCCATGTCGGAACGCGTTCCGTTTCCATACCAGGGCGGCCAGTCGAAACCGTCACTGAGGAACGGGCTCCCGGCATCGATGCACGGCGAGGCGGGACGGAGAAGACAGGGATGGCCGTGATAGGTGACGAAACGGGGATTCGCGTTTATATTGCCGAGGCCCCACCAGCCGCCCTGTACATCCGAGTAAGAGATGACGGGCAGGCCGCTCGCAACTTCGATTTCATCAGGAGAATCGCCCCAGATGATCGCATTCGTGAAAACCGGGAACGACTCGTCGGTGTAGATAGCGCCGCCCCCGTCTTCGGAGTAGTTGCCCGTTATCGTGCAGTTTTTGAAGCTGCTGTTGTCCTCCCAGCAGTTTATCGCTCCCCCTTGAGAGAAACCCATTGAACCTTCCGCTCTGTTGCCCGAGAAGATCGTATTCGTGATCAGCGCCCCGGACCAGTAGTGGCAATAAATACCGCCTCCGAAGTAGACCGCCCGGTTTTCCGAAATCGAGCAGTTCTCTATCACCGGCTCCGACAGGCGGCAGTCGATGCCTCCGCCGTGTTCCGACGCGAAATTATCTCTGATATCACAGCGGCGGATAAGAAGACTCGAATCGTCCATATATACTCCGCCGCCGTCCTCCGCGGTGTTCGATTCGATGACGCAGTCGACTATCTCCACCGGATCCGATGACTGGAAGATGCATACGCCGCCGCCCTGGACTGCCGTGTTGCCGCTGAATGTACAGTCTGTCATGTATACGGCTCCCCCGGCATGGAAATGAAAGCAGACGAGCCCCCCGCCCGAACCGTAATCGCCGGTCGCCGCGTTGTTTGAAATGCTGGAACCGGTAATGTCGAGAGAAGCGTCCCGCTGAAGGTAAACCCCTCCGCCCGAATTCGCGGTGTTCGAAGTGACCGTGCAGTCGGTCACGTCCGCCGAGCAGTCTATTCCGAGGTCGAGTCCTCCTCCAAGGACACCGATATTCCGGCTTATGATCGAATTCGTGATCGTGACGGACGAGTTCAACCTGCAGCAGATCCCGCCTCCGTGCCCGGTTGCGCGATTCTGAGTAATCAGGCAGTCTTCGATCAGAGGTGAGGATCCTTCGCAGTAGATTCCACCACCATTCTCCAGGTCGAATATGCCCCCCGAAGCATTTTCCCGAATCGTGCATCCTTGAATCAAGGGTGACGAATCGAAACAGTATATGCCGCCGCCCAGCGAATCAGCTATATTCGAAACTATGGTGCATCCGACTATGGTCGGCGAAGCGCCGTCCACGAAGATGCCAGCGCCCTTTTTCAGTCTTCCGCCACCGCCGGTAACCATAACGTTGCTGAGGATGCTCCCGCTCCCTTCCCCGCTCCTCATCGCGAATACACGGCTCAACCCGCCGGCGTCGATTACGGTTTCACCCGCCGCTTCACCTGCTCCGCGCACCGTGACCGCCTTGCCCATGTAGTCGATGTCGTATTCGAAGTAGGTTCCGGGCAGAATCAGGATTTCATCACCATTCTCGGCAGCGTCTATCGCTTCCTGAATGAGACTGTAATCATCAGGAACCGTGATCGTCGCCGCAGGCAGGAGCGAAGCAGCCGCCAAGACGAAAAAAATAATATAGAAGACATTTCGTTTCATCGAAGTACTCCTTTAGAAAAATGATAACTGCACTCCAGAAACGATGCAAGGAAGGGCTATGGAATCAATCGATGTTTTCGGTGAAATCGGAGCCGCCGGCGCTCGACATGACGGTGACGGATGGGGGGCATTCGCCCACTCTTCTCTTGAATTCGTAGTAGTTTTTACTGCTTTTCCACGCCATTTCACCGATGTCGACGAGGGTGAGCGTCACTTCCGGCTGGGCGCTGCTCGTGGCTCTGACTATGAGCTGTCTCCAGAACTCCCTGTATTCCGCATGGATAATCGTTACCGCGTCATGGGTCACGGCGACGCCGGTTTCCGAGAACCCGGTTTCGTTCTGCTGAGGGCTCCTGTCGCGCGCTTTCACCCGGTATCCGTATTCGGTATACGGTTCCAGGGCGCTGTCGGTGTAACTCGGGCTTTCCTGCCAGCCGCTGTGGTGCCCGGCGCCCGAAACGCACTCGAAATAGTATTCGACGCCGCTGGTATCGTATGCCGGCACGGCGGTCATGGTGACGGAGTCCGGAGCTGACGGATACGGCTCCACCTCCCATTCCATGGGATCGGGAAGCGGCGGATCCGTGTCCGGCTGGGCCCGGATAACCGTGAAGGAATCGATCACGGAGCCGGCGATATCCACGGCCCGCATATCGAGACGCGGTCCGTCAAACTCCAGCTCGCAGTAATGGTAGGCTCTCGCACACGAAACCAGATAGGGAGAGAACGGATCGCATCCGTAAAGGGGCGCGCCTCCACCCGCCGTCGTCACATACTGCACTCCGTCCACCTCGCACCTCGCGTAATAGTGATTGTGACCCGCGATCACCACCCGTACATCGTGAGCCACGCACAATGGATGGAGATATTCCTGCGCCTCCTCGTTGTTGGGGTGCCCTCCGCCCGCCGACCAGGCGGGTTCGTGGTACATCATCACTTTCCACGGTTTCGTGCTGGAAGCCAGGTCATCCGCCAGCCAGGCGTACTGGGCCGAGTCGAAATCGTAGGGAGCATATTGATCGACCACGGCTATATGGACGGGGCCGAAATCGAAGGACCAGTAGAAATCGTTTACATACGGGTACGGCCAGTATTTCGCGTAGTTCGTCCCCATCCCGTCATGATTGCCCCTGCCGCCGTTCACGGGGAAATTTGAGTTGAGCCTGCGAACGTTCGCCGCCCTGGCATCGAAATGCTCGGTATCCCAGTCGGATTCAGTATCGCTGGAAGTCCAGTCCCCGCAATGGAGCAATAAGCCCGGCTCATCGGGAGCCGCGGCAATCGCATCCAGGATGCCGACGGCCACGATGTCGTGCACCTCGGGGCAGGTGCGCGTATCACCGTAGCAGAAGAGGCGGGCGCCGCCGTCTCCTTCCCCGGGCGCCGCGCGGAATGAGCCGGTGAAGTCTGCCCCGGATCCGCCCACGGTCACGCGATAAAAATACCGCTCACCGCTCGTCAGGCCCTCGAAGGTGAAAGAATGCAGGTGATTCTCGGCATTTTCCTCTTCCGTAGACGCCGACCCGTCCGAGTATGAAGCGTCCCGCCCCCATTCCAGAGTGCAGGATGCCGTTTCGTCAAGCTGCCATCGAACCGACATCCCGGAGCTTTCACCCGGATAGAGAAGGTACGGGCCTTTACGGAGCACCGTGATATCCGCTACCGCGGCTTCGCCCTCGTAGGGGAGGAGATCCTGTCCGCTCACGGTTACCTCGAGGGCGTCCATCTCCGGAGCGATCTGGAAAAACGCGGCTCCATGTCCGTCGGTAAGCTCCTGGAGGTAGATGCCCTCCTCCAGGCTGCGCGCGCACACGAGCGCTTCCTCCACGGGCGTGCCGCCTTTGAAGACCCGCACCGCGAAGTCCTGCGGCGCCGGGGGAATCGTGTCGAAATAGCAGACCAGCGCATCCGCGGGATCTGCAAGCCATTGCTCCATTTCCGGTTCCCCGAGAAGGTTCATTGCGCTCCACGTCAGTTTGTAATAGTCGTCCGAGGGGTAGAAACTGTTCTTCGAAGTCGCAAGCGCCAGACCCAAGTTGCGGCACTCGTCGGCGAAGACCGAACTCATGTATTCGCGATCTAGAAGGAAGGAATATGCGTTCGTGGAACCGGGGATATACCACCCGGTATGAGAGCTGCCGATGAACGACACCCCGCCCCCGTTTTCGGCGAGCAGATACTCCTCGCCGAAACAGTCGTCCATCTGGAAAGAGTTTGAAAACGGGCTCAGGGAGAACATGTTCCCGAGCCTGCCGCCGTTCGAAAGCGACCGGATGTCCGAAATATAAATATGAGTCCCATGGTTGAGCCTGCCCGCCCCGATGGCGAACGGGGACCCGTGATCCGCGTGATTGACGAAGTTTGGACCCGCCTCGAGTACGGCGAGAGCCTCCATGCGGTGAGAACCGGGATCACTGTCGAACACCTCTGCCACGCCGAAGAACCAGGGGAGATTTTCATTGTGGAAATCGCTCATCATGTTCTCGGCGAATGTCGCCTGATCCACGTCGAATCCCAGCAGCAGGGCGGTGGCGCCGAAATCGGCCGGCGGGTTCTTCTCGTAGTCCAGCACCTTCCCGGCGAAAAGAGCGGCTTCTCCCATCGTCTCCACGGGCGCCCTCCCCACGAACACCTCTGATATCCAATCGTCGTCGATGTCGCTGTAACTGCCGTCGGTGGACACGTACTTGCCGGCGAAGCTGACGGTATTACACGGAAGCAACCCCGCGTCTCCGCCGAGAAGAACCCAGGCGGTTCCCCAGTGCACATGGGCGTCGGAGATGAAACCGCGAAGCTTCTCCTGGGGAGTTCCCGAGTAGGCCGTATCGATCCAGGAAGTAACGATCACCGTATCGGGCACGCCTTTCTTCAGGTGCCAGGCGACCAGCTCATCCCAGGCTGACGCGAGATGATCCGGCGTGACGATCACGTGTTCGTAACACCCGGACGAGAGAGAACCGTTCTCCTCCCCGCCGGGGTACGGGGGAAGGCAAACGGCATCAGGATTGATTACCGCCTTCGAAAGCATGCTTTCGTACAACCGGCGGGCGCGCCCAGTGAAGTTGCAGGGCCGAAGCGCTTCAGCCTCACCATCGGACCACAGGATTTCGAACTCGACCGATTCAACTATGCGTATCCGGGCAAGGGCGGGGTCGTACTGGACCGGATAGAACCGGAGGGTGAGGAAACGCTGCCCGGCCAGGTCCCATTCCGCTACTGTCTCGATTACTGTTCCGGGATACTCGGCCGCGAGCTTCCGCGCCGACCAGCCGGAACGGTCGGAACGGTCGGAACGGTCGGAAGCAGAGATCAGGTCCGCGTCGCTTCTGTCAAGGGGTTCGGGAAATTTTACCGGTACCGGGTTGAAGGATCCGGCCACATCCCTGGAGACCACGGATTCCACGGAAACGGCCGCGTTCACCGCATCCTCCGGCAGCGCCGCCACCAGGTCCCGGCAGGGCAGCGCCGGGAAACCTGGTTCAGTGGTGTGGGTCCAACCGCTCAGCTCGACGATGTCGCCTTCTCCGGTTCTGAGGATCCGCAACTCGTCGACCGGCGCATCCACGGAGTGGCGGGAGACGCCGCCGGCAGCCGAGATTGGGAGACTAAGAACGGCTGCCAGGAAGAAAGCTCGGACATATCTATTGCGAATCACGTTGGTTCCTTGCGGGAGGGACCTCGTTCTGACCACACGGCAGTGTGGATTGTTGTTCATTCACTCCCGAAAAATATAACCCCGCTATTTCATTAGCGCAATCAGGTATAGTGTAACGCCGGATAATATCAAGGGCGCGAATCGCCTTCGCGTCAAAGCGTTGCGGAGTCGCTTCGCTCATGCGGCAGGTGAGACCAGGATCCGGTGTGAACCGGGTGAATCCGGGGTCCATACCTCGAGGATTCCCGTATCGCCTTCATACTCGAAGCTCCAGGAGCCTGCGGGGTCGGAGCACTCGACCTCGATCCCGTCCGGGTAGCGGCGCTCGCCGGTCGTGTAGATTTCAGTGGGACCGGTTACGCCCTCAACACGGTCGAACTCCACGTACAGCTCATTCCGGTTCGTCGAATATGACATTTTCACGGGATCACCAGCGATACGCCGGGCATAAGGACGCACGAGATATTGCAGCTGGAGACCCTCCTCGCCGTTATCCTCGATAACTCCGAATCCGTGGCTGGAGCCGTAATCGTAGCACCAGTATGTCCAACCGGCCAGACGCCCGTCGAGGATACGGAGTATGTCGTTGAGATACTCACCCATCCCCTCGGTATCGCCCATGACTCCGAACTCGCCCAGGATCCAGGGAACCTTCGCCAGGTTCGCCTCGCTGTCCCGCCGTTTCATGGTGAGGCGGATGTTCCAGGAGTTGCCGAGGTAGGGCAGGCCTTCATGGACGAGCGGATGGTAGTAGTGAGGAGCGTACGCCAGCCCTTCCCTGGGAAGGACGCCGAGCCTGGATTTCGAGCCCCAGTTGGTCGTAACGTGCGGCTCGTAGAAAACGAGCTGGTCGGGTGCTACCTCCCTGATCGCGTCGATGACCCCTGTGTAGAATCTGTCGAGGTAATTGAACTCGAAATTCCGCGGCAGGATCTCTCCGCAGAACGGCTCGTTCAGGATTTCGAAACCGAGCACCGCGGGATGGTCTGCGAAACGGGCCGCCACATGCGCCCAGGCGTTCTGGAAGTGCTCCTGAAGCACGTCCTCGGTCCAGAGGCTGGTGAAGGCGCGCCGGACGGCGGGCCACATGTAGTTGAGCCACCAGGGTTCGATGTAGTCGTAGTAGAGGCCGTCGTCCCAGGCGGCCCAGTCCGGAGCGCCGTCTCCGCCGTACTTCGGGCCGTATATGTCCTGGTGCATGTCGAGAATAACGAACAGACCGAGCGAATCGGCCCAGGCCACCCGCTCTGCGACTTTGTCGAGGTATTCCTCGTCGTAGACCCCCGGTTCGGGCTCTATTGCGTCCCAGAAGATCAGATACCGGACGGCGTTGAAGCCCCAGTCGGTCTTCATCCGCTCATAGTCCCCGAATTCATGCCATGAAATGCGGTCGGGAGCCCACTTGGCGGCATTCGAGATATTGATGCCGTGAAGGATAATCGCCCTTCCGTCGTCGTCGCGGATCCACACCTCGGAAGCGTTGCATGCGCCGGCGAAAACCGCTGCGGCTATCACCGGAATCACAATAGTCATAAGTATGTCTTGAAGTTTCATGAGCACTCTCCATCCTTTTCAAGGCGTCCGGAGCCCTGAAAAATGTCCGTCGTATGCAGTATACAGTATAGCATACAAATCAACAGGAGAAGAGCCGGACTTTAAAAATTGAAGAATCCGCGGTTAATAAACGTAACCCAGGCTTTTGAGCCGTTCGAGATACTCCGGTTCCGCTCCGGGCGCGCTTGTCTGAACCCGCTCCACAGGGACGGTATCATAAGTCGGAATCGACTTTACGGGAGGAGTCCCGACGAATGGGCCCGGCGCTCCCTCCATGTCGTCAGCCACGGGCAGTCCCATCCAGCGCAGAACCGTGGGCGTGACATCTTCGGCCTTAATCGACTGCGGCTCCAGCCGCGGTGTGATATCCCGGCCCCGGGCGAGAAAAACCCCTTTCGCCGCTCTCTCGGTTTTATGGGTGCCGGTAAGGTAGGGTTTGGGCATGCCGGCTTCGAATCCGTGATCCGACAGGATGAACACCAGGTCGTTCGTGCCGTAGTTCTCCAGGAGCCTGCCGATCAGGGCGTCGGTGTACCGGTAGTAGTTGCGGAGGGCGGCGGCGCCTGCTTCGCGCTGCTCCGGGGTCGAGCGGAGGTGCCCGGGGTAACGCTCTTCAGGTTCGAGGGTCCCCCAGAGGTGGTGGGAGACGCGGTCGATGCCGGGAAGCAGTATCATCATCAGGTCAGGCCGATGCTCCTTCTCTACGGCCAGCGCCATGCGCACCAGCGCATCATCCTCGGCCGTGCGACGGGTGAGCTTTTCACCCGACTCGCGGTTCCAGGGCGGAAAATCCTCGCTCCCCGCCAGGGGATCGGGAAAATCCGTTGCGCGGATTGTCGAGTTGAATAGTGAAGTAAGACGCGATGTCCATTCTTCGGGATATATGATCGGGCCTTCCGGCGGAGCCCCGGCTCCGACCGTTTCCCTGATGGCGGTCACCGAGGCCGGCAGTACGTGATCGGAAACCATGACGCCGCGTATTTCCTCCGGAGGGTACGTATTCCAGAAGTTTATCACCGCGACTTCGAATCCCGCCCCGGAAACGATGTTCCAGAGTGCATTCGTCTTTCGATCGGTGCTGAGGTATAACCGCGGCTCTCCGGCGCCCGCTTTGTATGCAAAACCATGTATTCCGTGCGCTTCAGGGCTTTTACCGGTGGCTACAGTGTTCCAGATACGCGGCGATGTAAGGGGTTTGGCGGCGATCAGATGCCCCGAGACTCCTTGCAGGGTGACAGCCTCGAGGTGGGGGAGTTTCCCCTCCGCCAGCAGTGGAACCATGACCCGGGAGGATGCGCCGTCTATACCGACGAGTAAGACCCTCCCTTCCGGTCCCGTCCTCTTGCCGCACCCCTGGAAAACAACCAGGGCGGCAAGGCATAGAACCAGCAAACGGGAATAAATGAGCAAACTCTTTGATCGCATACGACCTCCTGGAAACCGCCCGCCCTCCGGCAGACACTCTACCGGGATGGAGGACTGCTTGTCACGTGCTTCCAGCTTCATTTTCTCGATTTCAGATATCGGTTTTGTATTTTTTGTATAATCCCCTGAACTGGTCATAGGTAAGACCGAGAGACCGTGCAGCCCGTTTCTGGCTGAACCTTGCACGTAATAGTGCGTCGCGAAGGATCGAAATTTCGAACTGTTCGACGGCCTGCCTGAAAGACCGGACACGGGGCGCCGGTTCCTGTGCGCCGAGCCGGGTGATTTCCACCTCTCCCGGCGAAGGGGCGCCTTCGCCCGGAGCCTCCGCGGATTGAACCGCCCGCTCCTCCGGCGTTTTCCCGCCGCCCGTATCCGGAAACTCCCGGAATGGATTGAAAACGATTTCTCTGATGAGGGGGGAATCCGTCCGGTATACGGCCCTTTCCACCACGTTTTTGAGCTCGCGGACATTTCCGGGCCAGTCATAGCGCTCCAGGGATGCCGCTGCATCGTCGCCCAGCTCCGGAAGGTCGCGCCAGCCGAGCTCGTGAGCCATCCTGGATGCGAAATGGTTGGCGAGCAGAAGAATGTCGCCGGTTCTCTCCCTGAGCGGCGGAAGGAAGAGAACTTCGAACGACAACCGATCGAGCAGATCGGGTTTGAAATCGCCGGCCTCGGCGAGTTCGGCCAGGTTGACGTTCGAAGCGCCTACGATCCGAACATCGACGTCGACGGAACGGGCTCCGCCGACCCGCTCGAAGTTTCCATATTCCACTACGCGGAGTATCTTCTCCTGGGCCTGCATCGGGATGTTTCCGACTTCGTCCAGGAAAAGAGTCCCCTCATCCGCCTGTTCGAACCTGCCGCTCCTCTGCCGGACCGCCCCGGTGAATGCGCCGGCCTCGTGCCCGAACAGTTCGGATTCGATCAGCGTCGGGGCCAGGGCGGCGCAGTTCAGCGTCACCAGCGGCCCTTCCCACCGCCCCGACAGGTAGTGAAGCCGACGGGCGGCCAGCTCCTTTCCAGTACCCCGCTCACCGAGGAGCAGCACCGGCCTGTCGACCTTGGCCGCCCTCGAAAGCCGCTCCTGGAAACGCAGAAAAGCCTCGGATCCGCCGATGGCATCCGGTATCCGCGAAGCCGGGGAACCTCCCGGACCTATGCTTCCAGATCCTGCTGCCGTCATAGAAATCGTTTCCTTTTTCGCCTCCAATCGGCGAAATTAACCTCTTATTGGCTTATTTTACACCTTTACGACCAGGCTGTCAAACGAACAATTACCTAAATACAAGAGGTTACGGCTCATCCCTGCCTGGCATGCTCCCTGCAATATATACGGTTCGAACCACGAGAACGGAGGTTAATCATGGGCATCTTTTCAAGATTCCGAGACATCATCAACTCAAATATCAACTCGATGCTCGATAAGGCCGAAGACCCTGAGAAGCTTATTCGCCTCATGATCCAGGAGATGGAAGACACCCTGGTGGAGATCAAGGCTTCAACGGCCGCGGCCATTGCATCGAAAAAGAAGCTCGAGAGGGTGGTAGACGAAGTTCGCGGGCGTGCAGACAGCTGGGACTCCAGGGCTAAGCTCGCCGTCGACAAGGGCCGGGACGATCTCGCCCGGGAGGCTCTCCTCGAAAAAAGACGCTACGAAGAAAAGGCTCTCAGCCTCGAGGAAGAACAGGCCGACGCAGAAGCCTTGATCGCGCAGTACCAGGAGGATATCCTTAAACTCGAGGAGAAGCTTGCGGTGGTGCGGGAAAAGCAGCGGACCCTCGTGCAGCGCCATACAAGGGCCCAGGTGAAGAAACGGGCCGAAAAAGGCATTCGTAAAGCCGCCACCACCGACGCTTTCGTCCGGTTCGAGCAGTTCGCGAACCGCGTGGAACGGCTCGAAGCCGAAGCGGAGCTGATCAATTTCGGCGCGAAGTCGACATTAGACCAGGAGTTCGCCGGCCTCGAGGACGACGATGACATCGAGCGTGAGCTCGAGCAGCTCAAACAGGCATCCGCCGGTAAAGCGTCCGACGAAAAGAAGCAGGCCTGAGCAATGAATTCCAGGTACCCATGGAGGTCCACGATATGATGTTAGGATTGGGTGAAGAATTCATCGGACTGCTCACTATCGTTCTCATATTCGGAACACCGCTGGTGTTCGTTCTCGGGGTGATATTCCTGATCGCTCTCAAGATTCTCAAGGGACCGTCGGCGAATCCCAAGCTTCGTACCGGCGACATGGAAGAGGCCAGGATGCTCCAGCAGATTTTCAAGAATGTCACCGGCCTTGAAAAACGGGTCGAGTCGCTTGAGACGATACTGCTCGATCGGGCGCAGTCGAAGAAGAAAACCGCGAGAGAAGATGAAGATGAATAACCGTTGCGATAAATCTCTTACCCAGGTTCGATCCCGTTCCGGGCGGAACGGCGGCGCAGGCCGCGGAAGAACCCGGCGGGAACGGTCCGGACGGTTTGCAGAAAGGATGGCATCACGATGACACGTGATTATGTAAAGGAGCGAGGCGGCATCTACCGCGCCAGGGACGGATTCTTCCTCGGTGTATGCAAAGGGCTGGCGAGACACCTGGATATTTCGGTAGGCTGGATCCGTTTCTTAACGATAGCGATCTTCTTCTTCAGCGGTTTCTGGCCGATCTTCGGTCTCTACTTCCTCGCGGCGCTCATCATGAAGCCCGAGCCCGTGATCCCATTCGAAACCCTTGAAGATCGCGAGTTCTACAATTCCTACATGTCGTCCTCGCGCAAAGGCACCCTCCACCGTCTGAAGGATGCTTCGAGCCGCCTCGACCGCAGGATCCGCCGCATCGAAGACATCGTCACGACACGCGAATACGACTGGGAGCGGCGCCTCAACAGCAACGACACGTAAAAAAGCCGCCGCGGCAACCTCCGATTCTTAAACAACACTCTGCATATTCGAAGAGCCCCCCGCCCTTCACCGGGCAGGGGTTCTTCTTTTAGAGGCACAGCCGATTCGACACCGGCGAAAACCCGGCTTTTCTTTTGTTTGCCGTGGACTTCATCCTGCGCGGAGGATATATTTACCATCTGTTTCACCGTTGATTCCACCCGGCTGGAAACGGCGTCGAAACCGGGAAACAGGGGCGGGGAAGCGCTTCCTGTGCGAGGACGGCTTCATTCGGCATCGCCCCGGGGCAGCGGCTGAACCGCCGGGTGCTCTCTGTTCCGCCTGTTGATTTAAAAGAAGACGGCGCATGTTAAGCCCGGGTTCCGTCAGGCAAAGACTGGCCCGGCTCTAACGAGAACATTGCAGGAGAACGAAACAATGTATCTTCTGATCGACCCCGAAAAGTGCACCGGCTGCCGCACCTGCGAGAGCTTCTGCTCCTTCAGGTGGGAAAAGGCCGTCGCACCCTCCGGCTCCGCCATCACCGTGGTGAAGTGGGAAGACGAGGGCGTTCATCTGCCCGTGGTTTGCGGCCAGTGCGACAGGGCGGCGTGCCTCGAGGTGTGCATCACCGGCGCGATTTCCATCAACGCTGAAACTGGCGCCGTAGCGGTAGACACCGCCCGCTGCGTCGGATGCAAGATGTGCGTCACCGCCTGCGCCTCGGGCGGCGTCGCCTACATCGCCCGCGAAGGAACGGCCCGAAAATGCGACCTCTGCGACGGCGATCCCCTCTGCGCCCGCATCTGCCCGCACGACGCCATCGAAGCGGTGCGCGACGAGCTGGTGCCCGCTAAAAAGCGGCGTGCGGCCGCATCCCGTTATTACCGGTTCATGAAAACCGCGGCGGACGGAGGTGAACGATGAGTCGCCTATACGGCTACACCGGCAGGTATCTTCGCGTCGATCTCGACAGCGGCTCGATCACGACCGCGGAGCTCGACCCCGCCTTCGCCGCCTCCTGGCTCGGCGGCAACGGGTTCGGCGCCAGGATTCTCTGGGACGAAGTGGACGAATCCGTCGCTCCCGCCGATCCGTCGAACAGGTTCATCATCGCCACGGGCCCCCTGAGCGGCACCCTCTGGCCCTCCTCGGGGCGGGTGGAGTTCATCGCCAAGTCGCCCCTCACCGGCATCTACGGCGACTGCAACGCGGGCGGCTTCTTCGGTCCGGAGCTGAAATTCGCGGGATACGACATGATCGTGGTGGAGGGCCGGTCGGCCCAGCCGGTGTATCTTAACATCAGGGACGGGGCGGCGGAGCTCAGGGACGCGTCGCCTCTCTGGGGACGCGACACTTTTGAGACCGAATCGGCCATACGGGACGAGCTCGGGGATTTTGAAACTCAGGTGGCGTGCATCGGCCCGGCCGGTGAGAACGGGGTGGCTTTCGCGGCCGTCCAGGTGAGTTTCAACAGGACCGGCGCGAGGTCGGGCCTGGGCGCCGTAATGGGCGCAAAGAACCTGAAAGCGGTGGCGGTGCGGGGGACGGGACGCGTGGAGGTGGCGGAGCCGGATGCGTTTATGGATGCGTCATCCCGCGCCTACCACAAGATTCTGTCGAACGAATTCACTCCGGGCGAAAAACAGTACGGCACTCCGCAGCTCGTGAGCCTCATGAACGTGATCGGCCGCTTCCCCACCAACAACATGCAGCAGGGGCACTTCGACCGGGTCGAGAACATCTGCGCTGAACGCCTCGAAGAGCTGCATTTCGTCAAGCACCTGGCCTGCTTCAACTGCCCGATAGGCTGCGACAAGCTCTACCGGGTCGACGGCGGCGAGTTCGCCGGCGAATGGACCACCAGCCTCGAGTACGAAACCCTCTCCAGCCTCGGATCCAGGTGCGGAAACGACAACCTCGAATCGATCATCGCCATGGACCGGATCTGCAACGCCCTCGGCATGGACACCATCTCGGCCGGCGGCACCATCAGCTTCGCCATGGAGCTTTTCGAAAAAGGGATCATCACCGTCAAGGATACGGACGGCCTCGATCTCGCCTGGGGCGGCTACAAGTCGATAATCGAGCTACTCCGGCGGATCGCCCGCCGGGAAGGCTTCGGCGACCTGCTCGCCCGCGGCAGCCTGGAGGCGGCCCGCGCCATCGGCGACGCGGCTCTTCCCTACGTGATGCACGTCAAGGGCCAGGAGATACCCGCCCAGGACGGACGGGCCCAGCAGTCGATGGGGCTCGCCCACGCCGTTTCGAGCCGGGGCGCCGATCACCTGAAAGGCTTCCCGACCATCGACGAAACCGGCTACCCATCCGAGGCCGTCAGGCGATACGGCAAGGAGTATCTGCCCGAAATCATCGACGGAACCGAGGCGACCCACAAACCGATGGTGGTCAAGGACGGCGAGGAGTTCTGCGCCGTGGTCGACTCCACCGGCATATGCAAGTTCGGCACCCTCTTCCCTCCCGCGATCTACTGGGAGGACGTGGCGGAAGGTATCCGCCTCGCCACCGGCTTCGATACCGACGTTGAGATCCTCAAACGCATCGGCGAACGGATAAACAACCTGCAGCGATGCTACAACAACCGCCACGGCATCACCCGGGCGGACGACACCATCCCCCGGCGCCTGCTCGAGGAGCCCTCTCCATCCGGCAACGCGAAGGGGCACGTGGTCTACCTCGACAGGATGCTCGAAGAATACTACGAGCTCCGCGACTGGAACCGGGAAACCGGCAGGCCTTCGCCCGAAAAACTGAAAGAGCTCGATCTCGGATTCGTGCTCGAAAACCCGTTCTTCGCGAAATGAACAGAAGGTATCTCATTATAGGCGCCAGCGCCGCCGGCGTCGCGGCCGCGGAATCGATCCGGCGCGAGGATCCGCACGGAGCGATAACCGTATGCACCGAGGAGCCCTGGGAGCCTTACTCCCGGATACTCACGACCCACCTGATCGGCGGCCTGGTCGACCGGGACGGCATGCGCTTCAGGCCGGAAGGATGGGCGGCTGAGTACGGCGTCGACTTCAGGGCCGGGTGCCGTGTCGCTTTCGTGGACCCGGTCGCCGGCGTCGCGATGTCATCCGCAGGGGAGACGCTCGAGTTCGACAGGCTTCTCGTCGCATCCGGAGCGTCGGCCAAGAAGCCGCGGATTCCGGGCGCTTCGCTCCCCGGCGTATTCGTGGTGAGGGAGCTATCCGACGCCGAAGGCATCATCGAGCGGCTCGACCGGCTCGAAGACGATTCAAAAAGCAAGGAGAAGAGCGAAGGCGGTAAAGAGGATAAAACGGACGGGAGCACAGAGACGCAGACGGACGAAGGCTCCGCACCCGCAGGGAAAAGGAAAAGAGAGTCGAAGCGCCCCGGGGTGGTTTTTTCGGGCGGAGGCCTGGTAACCTGCAAAACCGCCGACGCTCTCCTCCGCCGCGATGTCGATATCACCATAGTGATCTCTTCGAAGAGGCTTCTCAGCCAGATGCTCGACGCCGAAGGCGCCGCCATCGTCGAAAAAAGGGCCCGGGATCTCGGCGTCGATATTATCTTCGACGCTGCGATCACCCGCGTCAACGGCGAGAGCCGGGTCGAATCGGTGGACCTCGACAACGGTGTAAATATCCCCTGCGGTCTTCTCATCGCCGGCAAAGGCGTGAACGCAAGGATGGAGTTTCTCGAGGGAACGGGCGTCGAAACCGAATACGGCGTCATCGTGGACGACTTCCTGGAAACCTCGGTTTCCGGGATCTTCGCGGCCGGCGACGCCGCCCAGGTCTACGATGCGCTCAGGGGAGAAACGTGGACCAACGCCGTCTGGCCCCTGGCCGTGGAACAGGGGAGGGTCGCGGGCATGAACATGGTGCGGGGCCGGGTCGAAAAATACGACGGCTCGGTGAGCGTCAACACCGGGGATTTTTTCGGCATCCCCGCGGTATCGGTCGGCCTCTGCGACGACCGCCCGCCGGATGTTTCGAAAAAACAGGTGTTCGACAGGCCGCCCGGCGTGTACCGCGTCTTCTATGTCAGGGATAACAGGCTGATCGGCTACCAGTGCGTCGGCAGCGTGGAGGGCGCCGGCTTTTTCTACCATTTGATCCGGTCCGGAGCTTCCGTAAACGACCGCTTCCTCGCCGAAGCCACCGTCAGGCGCCTTAGGGGCGCCGCTCGGCTCCGTTATCCCGAAGCGCTCTCCGACTTTCCGGGGCGCCGCCCGTCCGCAGGAAAATGACGCGGCCATGACGCGGCAGCGGCAATCAATGTGATAGAACCGTATTTCGTCCAGGGGGGAGAAATAAAATGGACATGCTGGTTAAAAACGCGAGACTTCGCAACACGGAAGGTCTTCGTGATATCGAAGTCGACAACGGAGTCATCACGGCCATCGAAGAAAAGTCGGGGAAAATCGCGGACAGAATAATCGACGCGAACGGACGGCTCGTCTCCCCCACCTTCATCGACCCGCACGTTCACCTCGACAAGGCGCTGATCAGCGAAGTGGTCAGGCCCAACGTAACGGGCACCCTCACCGAGGCGATCGAGATAATCTGGGAAAAGAAACGGAACTACTCGGTCGACGACATCAGGGAGAGGGCCGTGCGGGTAGCGGAATGGGCCGCGTCGAACGGCACCACGATCCTCCGTTCCCACGTGGACGTCGACACCATCGGCGGCCTCACCCCTCTCGAAGGCGTTCTCGCCGCCCGGGAAGAAACCCTCGACATCGTAGACATCCAGATCGTGGCCTTCCCGCAGGAGGGCATCCTGCAGGACGCCGGAACCGAAGAGATGATGAGGATCGCCATGAAGGCCGGGGCCGACGTGGTGGGCGGAATGCCCTACAACGAACTCGTTCCCGAGGACGGCCGCCGGCATATAGACATCTGTTTCGAAATCGCCCGCGAGTTCGACGCCGACATCGACATGCACGTGGACGAGACGGACGACCCTTCCGCCCGGACCCTCGAATACCTGGCCGCGAAAACGATCCGCGAAGGATACCAGGGGAGGGTCACGGCGGGCCACACCTGCGCCCTGGCCGCTTACGGCGACAGCTACGCCGTGAAGGTCATCGGCCTGGTCAAGGAAGCCGGCATCAACATGATAACCAATCCCGCCACGAACCTGATGCTCCAGGGACGCCTCGACAAGCAGCCGAAAAGGCGCGGCATAACGCGCGTCAAAGAGCTCATGGATGCCGGGGTCAACGTCTGCTACGGCCAGGACTGTCTGAAGGATACTTTTTATCCGACCTTCGGCAGGGCCGACCTGCTCGAAGTAGGCCTGATAACGGCCCACGCAGCCCAGCTCAGCATGCCCGGCGAGATCGAGCGGCTCTTCGATATGCCCACGGTCAACGCCGCGAGGCTTCTCCGCTTGAAGGATTACGGGATCGAACCGGGCGCCGCCGCCAGCTTCACCATCATCGACGCCGAAACGGTCCAGGAAGCTTTCAGGACCCAGCCCGACCGAATCGTCATCCGCAACGGCCGCGTCATCGCTGAAACCGTCACCGCCCGGAAGCTCTTCAGAGACTGATCAGAACGCCGCGACACCGCGGGAACAATCGACTCTCCGATTTATCGATTCCCGGTAACCATCCGACCCGGATTGCTACCGGCCAGCAAACCACCGATAGAAATCGCCCGGAGATTGTTCCGCGGGGCGACTGAAATTCTCAATAATATCAGAAGTTGCTTATCAGAATAACTCGACGCCTCATCCGTGAAGCTGATCGTTATCTTCGCGGCCGGCGCTCGAGCCGCGGTTCGAGCAGTTTCAGTTCGGCCCTGTGGGTTTCGTTGGGGCCGAGCCTGAAGTAGATCCAGGCCGTATCATCCAGGAATACGATTTCGGGCCCGTCGTACCCGAAGCCGGAACCGGTGCGGGGGAGAACCGGGTTGGCCGAATATTTCCGCCAGTTCAGCAGGTCGTTCGAACGGGCCATCCCGGTGCTCCAGCTCGCCGAAGAGAAGGGCCATGCGGTGCTCCCCTCGTATGCCATGTAGTACACGCCGTCCTGCTTCACAATCGACCTCCAGCCCGCGGTTCCCTCCTCCCACGATCCGGCCGGACCCGCCGGAATTATCGGATTTCTCCAGTACTTGTTCATGTTCAGGAGATCGGTCCCGGTAGCGACTCCGATCTGGACCCGGTTTCCGTCGAATCCGTGATAGAAGAGATACCACAGATCCCCCTCTTTCCAGAGAGAAGGGGTGCCGATGTTGACACTCTCCCAGCCTCCGCCGTGCACAAGGATCGGGTTGTCGGGGTGCTTGACGAAGCTGACGCCGTCGGTGGATGTCGCCAGGCCGATATCCCCGGGGCTGCCGTTGGCCCCCTCGTAAACGAGGAAGAAGACTCCGTCATCCAGCCAGATGCCCGGAAAGCTTGCGAGCCTGTGATCCCACCACGGCGACTGCCCCTGGCTGACGGCAACCTTGTCCTCTTTGATGTAGGCGACATCGAACCAGTACGTCCTGAACTCGAGCATGTGCCCCGCCGCCGACGTGAAGTCGATGTTGAAAACCTGGTATTCGAAAACACCTTCGAACTCCCTCCGCCTGACCGTCCTTTCGGCCAGCACCGCGCCCGAAGTGGCGTCATAAACATCGAGATTCACTACGGGCAGGTCGTCCGCGCTGTTGTTATCGATCATCAGAACGAATGACGCGGTATTATCGCCCCGCGGGATCCCCGTGGTATAGGGCCCGTAGCAGAGGTAACCGGCGTCGTCGTCTCCCGTGACGGCCGACCAGCCGTCGCCGTCCAGCCTGCCGATGGCGTGGGAGAGGTCGGTTTCAGCCTCGAAAACCCATTGCCACGCGCCGCCGATATCGAGAACGATGCCCCTGTCCTCGAACTCGAGCCCGTCGGTCGAAACCGCAAGTCCCACCGTCGACTTCCATTCGCCGGCCGCCCGGTAATTGTTGATGTAGTAGGCCCACAGCTCATCGCCCATCCGGAGAGTCGAGATGAAATGCATGGCGAAATCGGCGCCGGGAGGCGGATTCTCGTCATCCACCCTGAACACCGCCCTGCCGGTGAAAAGATCCGAAAACCTGGCCGGCTCCGGCGAAACGGGCGACACCGTCAACACCAGAAGCAGGACGCAGAAAATAGTTTTCGCAAACATTCAAACCTCTTTCGACAACCATGTACATTGTAATCCTCGACCGCACCGGATACAAGCAGGAGGGGATCCCGAATCCGGCTCAGACAGCAGGGAAGCTCCGGAGCCGACTGCAGCCGCATGGAATCACCGATCCGGATCAGGCAGCAGGGAAGTCCCGGAGCGTCGCCTTCCGCGGGTTCTTTCCCGACCGTAACTTCATTATTTCATTGCCGTTACAAAACGGCGTTTTTCTCCACGTGGAGAAAGTTCAACTTTTGAACAGTTCGGGAAATGATGGTTATGGGATCGCGCTCCGTTGTTTGCGGTTGTCCTTTACATTTCTGCCGGCACCATCGGATTTTCACGGATGCTGGCTCTATCTTCCAGGGAGTTTTCTGCCGGTGCCGCGGTCGAACCGGCTGCGAAATGGTAAAACCGGCCCGCTCAGCCGGTCCCCAGTCGTCGCTCCAGACTTCCGGCATCGTTTATTGTTCTAACCGGACGCGAGCCTTCCGGTATTTTTCTAGCCGGACGCGACCCTTCCGGTATTTTTCTAGCCGGACGCGAGCCTTCCGGCCGCTGCCTTCTTCCTGTTGCGCTCGTATCTCATCTGGAGGATGTCCACCATGAGGGCGAACCCCATCGGCAGGTAGATGTAGGCCTTGGGGACGTGCTTGTGCAATCCTTCCATGAAGATGGTGACGCCGATGGTGATGAGGAAGGAGAGCGCGAGAATCTTGAGCGACGGGTGGCGAAGGATGAAGTCGCCGATCTGCCCCGCGAACATAAGGATCACGGCGAAGGATACGAGCACGGCGGATACGATTATCCATACCATGTCGGTCAGGCCGACCGCGGTAATCACCGAGTCGATGGAAAAGACTATGTCGAGAAGAACGATGGAGGTGATTACGGATGTGAAACTTTTCGTTCCGTCTCCGCCGTTCTCCGCGGCTTCGACCGCCTCGTCCTTCAGCTCCACGGTGTTGTGAATCTCTTTCACCGCCTTCCACAGGAGGAACAGCCCGCCGGAAATGAGAATCATGTCTCTCACGGAGAGGTTCCAGAAGATCGGCTCCTTGAGATTCGCCAGGGCGAGCACCACCACGAGCATGACGATCCGGGCGACCAGCGCGAGACCCAGCCCGACGAACCTGGCGGTTTTCCGCCTCTGTGCCGGCAGTCTCTCCACGAAAATCGCGATCACCAGAACATTATCGACACCCAGGACCAGTTCCAGGCCTATCAGCAGGGCTAAAAGAGCTACAGCATCGGTCATATTCAATCCTCCACCGCCTGCGGCCCGAACCGTCCGGCCGCCTCGCGGCTCACCTTACTCACCCCCCCGGGGAGTTTCTCCCCGGACGCGAATGCATCCACACCGCCCTAAATAAAACGAAAACGACAGATCGAAACTACCGACCGGCCACGCCCCGATCAAGATGTTTGTCGAGCGAAGTCTTCACTTTTTCTACTTTCGTAAGAAGGAGATTTTTGGCTTATCGATATTACATTCTCATATTTCAGTTGCGAGATCGCATCTCTCTCATGACGACCCGGAATTTTTTGTCACGTGACAAAAGCCGGCCCGTCACTTCCGCTCGAACTCACGATGGCACATTACTCATTGATTTGGGATATTTGAGCGCCGGTGGGGCTGGAATTTCCTGCCCGGAAACGCAAAGTAATTATTTTTCGTAATAAACGGCGGTTTTGCGGTACAATATAAGTAAGAAGGCACGGAACCGGCGGCCGGTAAAGCTCCCTGCTGAAAGGAGACACGGTATGTTACGCAGATGGTTATTAATTGTTGCTGTTTTCTCACTGGCGGCGGCTGGATGCGATCGGGCACCGGTTTCGCCCGGAGAGGCGGGTGATTTTCTGGATTTTTCGATGGAGGTCAACTCCACTCTGAGGATGGAAGCCGTGGACAGAGACAGGATGCTCGTTCCCTCGGGCGGAGAGGGCATGGACGGCGTGGAGATATATGATTGCTGGCTCGCCGACGGCGGCGGATGGGTCTGGTACACGCCCGAAGAATACGAGTTCAACAGCGGGGATACGATCGAAACGGTAGTATTCTTCACTCACGACGAGATCTGTAACATAAAGAGGACCGACGCATTTTATAAATGCGGAGAAACGAACTGGCGCAATTTCCTCATGACGAACGTTCTGGATTTCGGGACGATGGTTCCTCCTCCCCCCGGATACGGGTGGATAACGGGAATCGGCTACATCGCGCCTTCTTTCAGCGACACCTTCTGCCTGGGCTGGACGTCGAAAGTCGACTGCAACGATTCCTGGGATTTCTGCTTCTGGCCGCCTGTAGAATTCTATATTTACCCGTGATGAAACACTGGGAGAAAGGGAATCGCCGGGGAAGAAAGGAATCACCAGGAAGAAAGGAATCGCCGGGAAGAAAGGAATCACCAGGAAGAAAGGAATCGCCGGGAAGAAAGGAATCACCGGGATAACAGGAATCGCCCGGGGAGGATGATCCTCCGGGCGCGGCTGTGTCGAGGGCCTGTTGAAAAAGCTGCTCCGAACGAAATCGCCCCTCCGAACTCCCGGCGATCGAAACCGATGCTCGAACTCGCGACGATCAGAGTCGCCCCTCCGAGCTCCCGGCGATCGAAACCGATGCTCGAACTCGCGACGATCAGAGTCGCCCCTCCGAGCTCCCGGCGATCGAAACCGATGCTCGAACTCGCGACGATCAGAGTCGCCCCTCCGAACTCTTACAGACTGGAACTCGAATAGAACGGGCGTAAATAAACAGGGGCGGACCCGAAGGCCCGCCCGGTGTTTATCCAGTCCTTTTCAGTTTGCCGTTTCTTTTCGCCCAGCTTTCGGCGAAAAGGAAGACGGCGAGGCCTGCAGGTATGAGGAACGCTCCCGTCACGGCCAGGCCGGCCAGCGTCGGCCATATGTCTGTCAACCCGGCGCCGTGCAGCATGGTTTCTCTTATCGCCCGCAGGGTGTATGTGGCGGGCGAGAGGAACGAGAAAGGCTGGACCCAGGCCGGAAGCACCTCTATCTCGTAATAGACTCCCGACACGAGCAGTATCAGCGACTGGATTATGTGCGTGCCCTGGCTGCCTTTTTCAGGCGACATGAGCGGCAGCACGGCCGCTATCAGCCCGAGACCGATGAACGAGAACGATGACACCACCAGCGCAAATACGGCGGCCGGTATATTGGCCGCTGCGAGGTCCAGGTCGAGAAAGAGCGCCAGCAGAACCACGATCACCACCGACCGCAGCACCCCGTAGAGCGCCGCGAACATGCATGTGCCCAGCATGTGCGTCAACCTGCTGACAGGCGCCATGAAGGTGTACTCTATGGTTCCTTCCCACCGCTCCCACGAGATCGACTCGGCGACTTCGTGAAACAGGAGCGACAGGTATCCCCAGAGGAGCGCGCCCACAACGAGATAGAGCACGCTCTCACGTCCATGCGACACTCCGATAAGACCTATGGTTAGAGCGTTGACGGCCGAGTAGACCAGGAACACGATTTCCCACCCGATGTAACGCCGGGTAAGGGTGAAGTTGCGCTCGACGAACGCCCACCCGACCGTAATCTCTCTGATTAAGCCGGTTCTAGCCCGCATTTTATATCTTCCTTCCCTGGCGGGACCGATTGCCCGCATCCTTTGATCCCCGTCCGGCTCCCGCGCCGTGCGCCCGGAGCCGGCGGGTTATTCGGGTTAATTTTCTTCTTTTTCTTCGAGTTTCTCACCGGTCAGCTCGAAGAACACGTCTTCGAGGGTTCCGCTTCCGCCGGGAAGCTTCGCTTTGAGCCGCTCCGGCGTGTCCGATGCGACGAACGCACCGTCATTCATGATGGCCACCCGGTCGCACAGCCGGTCCGCCTCTTCCATGTCATGGGAAGTGAGGAGGATCGTCACCTCGGTTCTGCTCCGCAGATCGGTAAGGAACTCCTGCACTCTCCTCTTCGACACGGGATCGAGGCCTGTCGTCGGCTCGTCCATCAGTATCAGCTTCGGTGTCGTGAGAAACGCTCTCGCGATGGCCACCTTCTGCTGCATGCCGCGCGAGCACTTGTCCATCGGCCTGGTGAACGACTTCTCGGGGAACCCAAGCTTTTCAAGGATTTCCCAGGCCCGATTCCTGGCCGCGGCGGCGCTCAACCCGTAAAGGCGGGCGCTGTAGCGAAGGTTCTCGTAGGGCGACAGCGTCTTGAAGAACGCGGCATCCACCGAGACTCTGCTGATGAGCCACCGCACGACGGCCTTGTCGCGGATGACATCCCGACCGAAAACTCTTACCTGGCCTTCATCGGGAATCAGCAGCGTCGAAATCATCCTTACCAGGGTGGATTTTCCGCATCCGTTCGGCCCGAGTATCCCGAAGACTTCACCTCGGGTCACCTGGAGCGACACGGTCTTGACCGCAGCCTTGCGCGATCCGTTTTTACCGAAAATCCGGTTGAACAGATCCGCAGCGCTCTTCCGGCCGTTCCCGTTTCCTCCGGTCAGCCGTCCGTTACCTTCGCCGTCCCTCTCGCGACCGACGTGGAAATACTTCGAAACATGGTCGCAATATACCGCTTTCATGACATCGCTCCCGCCCTTCAGGGCTTTCCATTTTTTCGACCTGTTTATCCCGCGGCGGCTCCCCAATTGAAAACGGCCGCACTTACCGCGGCCGTTCCGGTCGATAATGAAAAAAGGCCGCGGGTTGATGCCCACGGCCTCTCGTATTTTCAGTGTTTCAGGTCAGGCTATGGGCGCACTCCTCCCGTGTAGAGTACGAAAGGGATACCGTTCATGAGGCGTCCCCTCCATGTGATTGCGGATTTCTGTTTCATCTAGTCAGTGCTCCTTTGCCGTTGACCTTGCTTATAGAATATCGGACGGCGGCGAAAATGTCAACAGCGAATTCTTTTTTTCGACCGGATTCTCTTACTGTTTACAGCTTCGCGCGTCGTTTGTTCGAATCCACCGGGAATCCGGGCTCCCGTCCCATCCGCACTCCAGGCTGAATAGTAGTCAGATTCAGCCGGCGTTCGGAAACATGCCGGATTCAGTGCACCGCCCGCCCCCCCCGGCTCTGCACATACCTCAAAGCTGCGGATTGCGGTTTACAGGCGGACCGTCCGCGCCGGTTTTTCTCTCGAAAACCCGGTCAATAGGCCAACAGCTGAACATTGTCGATACCGATTCCGTCGTTGCTCCAGGGATTGTTGTCCCTCTGATTCCACCGTATCATGTATGTCGAGGTGAAGGGTGCTGTGCTGTAGTAATTTTGAAGATTGATCAGCTCTCCCCTCCAGGTGGAACCTGTATTCTCGTAAGTCAATATTCTTTCCCAGGTGGACCCATCCCCGGAAACTTCTACGAAATCATCGTTATAGTTGAGTTCGTCTCCGTATGTATTGTAGTAGAAGGACAACATGCATCTCGAGTCTTCATCGAAATGCGCCAGGTCGACAGTCAGGGTCAACCGGTTGGTGTTGTAGGTGTTCGTCGTTACATCCATGAGCCCCATCTGGGCGCCCATATATGCGTCGAAATTGCTGCACTCGACCCTTCCATACTGGGTCGAGGACCAGGTGGTCCAGTAAGCCGGATCCAGATGAGATTCGAAATCACAGAAAAAACTGAATTGGCCGCTCTCCGGGAGAGAATCCTGCAGTGTCGATACGGAACAAAGATTCCCGCTGGAATCCAGGACCTCATCCAGCCCGATGTTGATGATATCTCCGGAAGCATTTATGTCTGCCGGAACCGTGATACGGATACAGCCTTTTCTGGGATTTTCCCTGTCCCACCCCCATTCGGCGGCGGATGCCGGAAGTACATAGTTCGAATCACCCCCGGCCTCGATGAAGCTGATCGAAGGAGCTCCGGTGTGGAGCATATACTCGGGAAACACTATATGTATGAACGCCTCGACATCCTCAGGTTCACCCGAATTATTGAAGGTACCGTCATATTTCAAGTCATCTTCAGTCACAATCGGACACACATTGTCGACAGCAAAAACCCACGGGCCCGTCAAATCGTTCTCTTTTCCCGTCCAGGTTGCCGGTGCAACCGTAAACTGGACTGCGAGTCCGTATGCGAAGGGTGTCAGGTCCGGATCGTAGTTATAATAATCAAAAAGCTCCGAGAGCGTCACTTCCCTGACCATTTCATGCAGTATGCCGGGCTTGAAAGAGCCGATCTTGATCCATGAGCTGATCTTATCGCTGTTCCGGGCGTAAATGGAGTAAGAATAAGCATCGTCGACAGTACCCCACCGGAGTTTCAGGGTGGTAGTATTCCAGTCGACTTCATCTGTCTCAAGCTCCAGGTACGGCACATCCTCCAGAGTATCTATAATCCCTTCCGTGACGAAAGGAAAGCTGGTGTTTAAATGCCTGCCGCTGAGAGAAGAAGCCGACAAATCGATGATAAAATCTTCTCCGGGCAGAAGCTCACCGTTCGGCAGAATACGTATGGTTACGCCATCTTCCCATACCGTCGAAGTTCTGACCTCATCGAGTGTCTTGGCATATTTGATGGTGACGTCGGTCGCTTCATCGCTTCTATCCATGGCTTCGGAGAAAATGCACTTTACAGCTTCATCCTTATCGAGGACGGGGTCGTCCTGGAGGTTCGACCAGACGATGACGAGTTTTCCCGTGTCCAGGTCCAGCTTCTCACTCACCGCAACCTCTTTCCCTTTCATCAAGCTTATCGAACCCACCTTGGTTTCATAATCGGCTATTCCGTCGCCGGTGTAGTCGAAGGGAAGAGCGATCAGATGGATGTTCTTGGCGGGCAGGCCGCTGAATGTTACCACTCCCTCGGAATTCGTAACTCCTTCAACATCGATTGAGGAGTCGACAATAGGTTCGCCAAGCTCGAGTATAACATCGACACCGGCCATCTTTTCGTGGTTTGCCGAACCGTGCAGGGTGACTTTAAGCCCGGCGTCTTTTTCGAACATCACCATCGATTCCGTCTTGGAGACCACCCGATCCCCGCCCCAGTCTTCTCCTACCGGGATCACGTAATCCACCCTGGCCACCGACGAGGCGTAACCCTTGAGGGAAAAGGTGATGATCGACTTGCCCAGCGGCAGATCGGAAATGATATAAGTGCCCATTTCGTTGGTCGTCGCAGTCTTGCCATCGCAATAAACGGTAACATCCTCGAGCGCGGCGCCGGTGGCCGCATCAGTGACGGTTCCCTGTACAATGCAGGATATCGAGTAATCAGGCGCCCCGGGATTCGTAATCTTGCTGCATCCCGTGTATAAACCAGGCAAAATCAGTGCACAGATGAAAAAATAGACAAAAAACGGCTTTTTTACTTGAAAGGACATAAGACACCTCCTCGAAGGACCTCCCGCTGCCTGGGGAAATTATATGTTGATTCTTTATCCTTATATTGAAAGGAAATAATCCCGTTCACGGCGCTACGGTGAATTCAAAATACGACGTGTCCCATATGACCGGATATTTTCCGCAACGCAGATATAGTGTATAGGGACCCCCCAGAGGCGCGTAATATGGAATATACTCATTTCTTGTCTGGATACCTTCGAAATAAGGACCGAGAGTGAAAACCACAGGACCCAGCAGCGGATTATTGGGATACGGGGCACCGTTGATGAGATAAAGATCGAACCATGTATCGACTTTAAAAGCTATATTCGCCAAATTTACGAGACCGGCATCGAATTCAAGAAAACCTCCCCGGATTCCCACCGGATAATCGCATTCGAGTATGGTCGAGACCGGGGACATGACTGTCAGCTGGACGGGAACATTCAGCAAAGTATCATTAACCGCATTCGAATTTACCTGCAAAGTATCCGGGTAAGTTGCCGGGTTCAAATCTGCAGCGCTGCAATAAACTTGAACTGTTTCTTCGGAATCCGGTTCTACTACACCGCTGATCGGGGTAAAGTCGAGCCACGACTCATCCCACTCGAGGTTGAAAACGAGATCACTGTTCCCGATATTTGAAATCGAAAGCCGGGTCACAGTATCGAAGTCCACAAAATGCGTGAAATCGAACGATTCCGGATCGATCTCGATAATGGGATTTTGCAGTAATGTATAGAACTCATTGACCTGCCTGGACCACCTGATATTGTCGAACCCGTCATCCGCGTTCACCTTCCAGTAGTACGTCTCGAAATTTTCCAAATCCTCCGTAAGCAAATATTGACTGGTTTCGATATTCTGGACAGTGTCAGGGGAGCCGAAGTCCGGATCACTATCGATATGAAGTGAGTATTTCAAGTAATCGACCTGGCCGCCGACATCCGCATCTTCCCAGTCGAAAAAAACGGGCTTCGAAAAAACCGTATCTTCATTTGCGGGTAAAAGAAGGTCGAAGGATCGAACATCAGGTTCGGTTCGAAGCGACCATGCATCGAACAGGCCCAGGCCGTATGACATACAGGACCCGGCAATCATGTAACCGTCAGTCGATGTCAGGATTATTCGATTCCCGGTTTCCAGCGAAGCGCCTCCGTAGGTGGCATCCCATTCCATAACCCCTTCAGACGTGCACTTCAGAACGAAAATATCTGATTGACCCGCCCCAAAAGAGTAGGTCCAGCCTGAAAGCACAAATCCTTCATCCAGTGTCGGTATAATTGAAAAACCGAAATCATTGTTCCATCCCCCAAAATACTTGTCCCAGACCTCCTGACCGACCGGGTTGGTTTTAATCAGGTAGAGATCCTGCAAACCGGAACCGTAGGATGTCGTCCAGCCGCAAATCGCATAACCGCCGTCCCGGGTGGCGCAAAGAGAGCGCCCGCCATCCGATCCGCTGCCCCCGAACTTTCGTTCCCACGTCCTGGAGCCGGAGGTTGTCGTTCGTACAAGCCAGGCATCCTGCCCCCCCGCCGTTCCGTTCTCGGTGCACCCGGCGAATATGAACCCCCCGTCATGAGACTCAATTAAATCGTAGCCGTAATCTCCTTCTGAACCTCCAAATTCCCTATCCCAGATAACAGCACCCACATCATTGGTTTTTATCATCCATGCATCGAGTGAGCCGCTCCCGTAGGAACTGGTCACACCGATGATGACGTAATCGCCGTTATAATTGATCAGGGCATGACCGGCGTCGTATTCGTTTCCTCCGAACGACTTCGACCAGAGTACTTCTCCGTCGTCGTCTATTTTGAAGATCCAGACGTCGCCATACGGTTCACCGAAGGAATGCGTATATCCGACCGCAACATACCCGCCATCTTCGGCTTCGATCAGATCATTCGCCGAATCATCCGACCATCCTCCGTAGGTTTTCCGCCATAATTCATTGCCTTGCGAGTCTGTTCTATAAAGCAGGACGTCCTTGGCGCCCGCACCGAATGATGAAGTATACCCGACGAAAATAAAATCCCCGTTTTCGGTTTCCACAACCGCAAGGGCTTCATCATTTTCAATTCCACCGTAAGTTCGGCTCCAGTCCAGATCAGGCTTTCCAGCAAGCACAGGGCATGCAACCGCAATCACTACGAGCAAGGTCAGAATTTTATTCATTCTTTGTCTCTCTTTCGGAGGATGGAAAAATATCATAAACCCGGCTGCCGGTTTTGTCCAGGTTTTATAGGATAGGGCTTTAACCTCGCCTTATTTTTCTCCTGCAGGCCTATCTGCTGGTTTTTATTATTAGGAAATTTGACAATTTGGAAAGAGCTTGCTAAACTTTTTATGCATTTGGACTGGTCCGTCTAAGAAAGGCGGCAAAAACATGGAAATCCTCCCTACTATTATTAAACACCAACTGGACGGTTCGTTATTTTTCGTTCAATGAACCGGGAGGTCAGATCATGGCGGAGAGAATAAAGCTGTGGCACAGGATTCTATGGAACTCTTTCATCGCGCTTCTATCTTCACTGATCGCTTTTACGGGGATGGCCCGCACGAAGAAGAATGACCCCGGGGCGGGAAAGGCGCGGGCATACAATCTTCACTGGCTGCGGGTGGAAAATGACACCGACAGGGATCTGCTCGCCGACCCGGAGGAGGAGGAACTGAGGACCGACCCGCTCGATCCGGACATGAATATGAACCTTCGTCCCGACGGCCCTGAAATCGGCAGGATGTACCACGACGAAATCGATGGGCTGCCGGTCTGGGAACCGGGAGATCCCGTGCCGAACGAGATTTACCGCATCGATTCTCTCGTCTGGGGCACCGAAACATGCGAGGTCTGCGGAGAAATCGTGAACATGGGATTCACTACCATCGTTAATCCCCATGACGATTCGGAGACGGACCTACACTTCATTTCCCTTCACTACCTGCGTCACGGTTCATTCAGCTACAGCGGCGATATCCACGCCGGCAGAATCGATGTCGCCCGGCTGGCGGAGGTGATGGAGAACGCCCATCTCCTGCCGGTCGAGCCCGACAGTGACGAAGACCTGCTCGCGGACGCCGAGGAGGAGGAGCTGGGAACGGATCCGTCGGATCGAGACGAGGACGGCAACTGGATCGCCGACGGCATCGATATTTCACAAGCCCTTCACGCGGAGATCGAGGCGCTGCCGGAAGGCCCTCTTCCCGACCGGATATACAAGATTTTCCATTATGTATACGGGATGGAACAATGCGGGATCTGCGGAGAGAGCGTGAACATGGGAACGGTGGAGATTACGGATCCCCTCAGGGAATTGTCATATGAAACTCCGATCATAACCCTGCATTTTATGAAACACGGGGGGTTCTCTTACAGCGGAACCACCCACGAAGGGAGAGCGGACGTGGCGGCTCTCGCCGATCTTCTGGGATTGCCGCCGGGGTTCTGACAGCAGCGGCAAAAACGCGGTAATCTACACTTGTCCGGATCGAGCCGGGGGGACGCCTTACCCCCAGTGTCATGACAAGTAGTAAATGACGCATATTGCGAAGTAGTTTGTCGTTCCGGCAAGGCGCGGCTGATGGAGCATAGCAGCGCTATGCGACTGAGGCCGAAACGCAGCGGGAGCGACAAAGGACAAGTAAGATGCTTCATTTGATGCTTGACAGGGCACCAGTTCTTTATCCCATGCCGATATTCAACATTAAACACGTGAACCCGCTTCGCACACTGCTGGCCGTGGAGTTCGAGCTTGCATACGCGGCCGCCCTTACAGCCGAGGGGTTGAAACCGGCAAGCCGGTGGGAAAAGGATTTCGGAGAAGAGTCCATCGAGGCATTACGCCGGATGGGCCTGGAATGCCGGATTGTCAGCCGGACCGTCGAAACCGGCAGGCCCGTAAACGAGCTGCTCCTCAGCAGGAACAGTCTCTTCCTCGACGCTTATGTCGATCGGTTCGATGGTTCGAGAATTGATAAGAGTTTCGATACGCAGCGGTTCGAAGGGTTGATTTTCGGTTACCCGGCTTGCTGCGTGGAAGGCTTCTGCAAGCGGCCGTACTCGAAAAATGCCCTGTCGAAAGAAGACCAGGGGCTCCTCTTCCACTGGGCGTGCGGCGACTGCAAAGTCACGCCTGTCCTTCTGCCTTTCTACAGGAATATTTACCAGGCCCTGCGGGATCTGGCCGAAAAAAACGGAAAACCGCCCGATCGGTCCTCATGTTGAAGACCGCATCCGTTCATCACCGGATATAACCCAGCGCTCTCAGCTGCTCTATGGTTTCACCGTCCAACGCCTGATCGGGTATGTCCGAAGTCTCCTTCTGGGTCAGTTCCCATTCGGCCAGGTTCTCATCCAGGACCGCGAGCAACCCGGCCCCGGCTTCGGGAGACTCCGCCAGGTTGCGGGTTTCGAGCGGATCGTCCGCAAGATTGTAGACTTCGGGAGGGCAGCCTTCGATTTTGATATATTTATTGCCCGAATGCCAGACCGCGGTCATCCGGCCGGGGACGGTGTCGCCCTGGCACTCGTCGAACCCCTGCCGCGTCGGCGGATCCACATATCTCCTCCGCTCCGAAAAGACCGGGGCCACAGATTCACCGGGGGAGCTTCCCGAAAGGGGTGGAAAAAGCTCCCTCGCCATTGCTTTCGGCACGGGGATGCCGGCGAGGGAAAGCAGGGAAGGGGCGATCTGCACCGAGCTGGTGTTCCCTGAGTATGTCGATCGCTGTCGTGTTTCGCCCGGCAGCTTGAGGATCAGGGGTACGCGCGCTTCCTCCTGGTAGAGGGTCATTCCGTGAGTCCAGTTGGAATGCTCGCCGAACCCCTCGCCGTGGTCGGACGTGACGCAGATGATCGACGGCTCGTACGCGGAGATTTCGCGCAGCTTGGCCAGCACGACTCCGACATTGTGATCGGTGTAGGCCACTTCGTTGTCATAAGCCGGCAACCGGGCGATGAATCCTTTTATTCTCTCGGGATCCTTCGCATCGAGGGCTTTTTCGGGATACCATTTTTTCAGATCCTCGAACGCCTTTGAATAAAGGGGGTCATCAAGGTTGTATCGCTTGTTGAAAGGCTTCGGCGCCGAATACGGATAGTGCGGATCCCAGTAGTGTATCCACAAGAAGAAAGGACCGCTCCTGTTTTCAAGCCAGCGCAGAACATCCTTGTTTACGGCCTCTCCGTCCCTCTCGAACTCTCTGCGCCGACCTTCCTCGTAAACTTCGAACCCGGTCGCCAGGCCCCGATCCCTGTCCAGCACTTTCGAACCCACGAATGCGCCGGTTTCGTAACCTTGTTCGAGAAAAAGCTCGGCCAGCGTCGTTATGCCGCTTCTCATTCTCCAGCCGTTCATCAGGACTTCGTGCTCCCTGGGGAAGAGGGCCGTCATAATGGAACAGTGGGAAGGGAGTGTATGCGTCATTACCGTATAATGGTTTTCGAACAGGATTCCGTTTTCAGCCAGCTTGTCGAGGGTTGGACTGGTTTCGGAAGGATACCCGTAACAGCCGAGGTGATCCGCTCTCAATGTATCGATGGTGATCAGGATGACCGGGGGCTTTGACGCGGTGAAGTTTCTGATCGGTTTCGAACAGGAAACGCAGACAAAAATAAACAACAGTACCGGGAGCAGGACCGGGAGGTGTTCGAAACGTTTGCGCGTCGGCATCGAAACATCCGGAGGGCCGATTGTATTTCCGGAAAAGATAAAACTCATTGACTTCTTTTGGTCTTCTGCATGCTTAATCGCCGGCGGCTGCAGCTCTCGCCCGGCGGTCGGGCAGCCTGAAGGGCAGCACATGGTATGACCCGGTCACCTCGAGTTCGCCGGCATGATATGTCGAATAGCAGTCTGGGCCGCCGTTTCCGGTATCGTTGTCGAGACTGCTGCAGTAGACCCAGTGGCCGCCGCCGTCTGCGGAGAAGCGGAAGCAATAGTCGTAGAAGCCGCCGCCGGGAGCCGTCATGGTTCCCGCGTATTCGTCATGGTCTCCGTAATCGAGGTTGTAAACCGCCGGAAACCATGTCCAGTCGGGGTTGTCGATCGGGTTCGACATATCCTCGCCGTATCCCACTTCCGCGATAATCCCGAGGCCCTGGCCTGCACCTTCCGTAATCCCCTCCTCGTAGACTCGGCCGTACACCGCACCGGTCCGCCCGCCGGCGCGGACGGTCAGAGTAAGAGGCCACTGCAGGTTGCAGAGGTCCACGGCATCGACCAGCAGAGCGAGCCTGCCCGCCTGGTCCGGCGAATAACCGTTGACGCCGCCTTCACCGGTATCGTTGCCGTCGAGATCGCCGTATTTCCAGGTCTGCCCGCCGTCCATGGTATATCGGCAGCAGTAATCGTAGACCCCCGCTTCTCCGGCGCTGCTCACCGAATACCACTCAGGGTCGATCCAGTTCGACTGGTCCCTCACCAGGAGGTGTAGGGTTGAACCGACGGAGAGATCACGTTCTATCCAGGTCTCGGGGCCCAGGCCGATACCGCGCACCAGTCCCCAGTCCGCGCCGCTTGCGCGGCCGAAGCGCCAGCAGCAGGAGCCGCCCATGTCGGATACGCACTGGAGACCCTCCGGCGTCACCCTCAGCCCCGACGCCCCCTGCGACCAGAACGGAGCCGGGTCGAGCCAGTCGCCCTCGAAGCGCCTGAAGAGGGAGCTGTTGCCGGCGATGAATACGGTCTGGTTCTCAACGTCCATCTGCGTCGAAGCCAGCATGTACGGCGGGCCGCCGAACCTTTCGGAGAACTCGAACCCGTCCCAGGTAATGCCCCGGTCGGTGCTCCCGTAGTAATGGTTCGCGCCTACACCGTAAGTGCCCGAAGCCTGGAATAAAACGTGGAGATCATCGCCCCGCACCTCGAAATCGACGGCTGCGACCATGGCCTTATACATGTCGAGGGTGAATAGATGGACCGGCCAGTCGAACCAGAGGTTCGTCCGCAGTTTCTTCTTGAAGTAGACATCGGATATCTCGGGGGCGTACCAGTCGTTGTAAACGAGATAGACGAATTCGTCGTCGGCGGTGAGCCTCATTCCGCGGAGCTCTCCGCTGTATACTTCGGCGGTTTCGCCCCAGGTAGCGCCGCCGTCCGTGCTGCCGATGTACCACGTGCCGTCCCAGGTGGTGTAGACGATATCGATGCAGGTCCCGTATGCAGCTATGCAGGGACGACCGCCGTACTCGACGAGGTTCTGCGGGGCTTCCCATGCGCCGCCGCCCGTTTTCCTCGAGAACCACACGCCCCTGGTCTCGAAACCCTCCTCCCAGGCTGCGTAGAGAACGTTCCCCGAAACCGCCATGTCGATGTCGAAGACATCGTCGCCGGTGGGGATTTGCCCGGGAGCTTCCCACGCCGGCTCCGGACGGGATTCCGGATCGAGGAGACCCATATATTCGTCCGAATCGCCGTAGTCGGTGTTATACAAAGCAGGGAGCCACGACCAGCCCGGGTTTCCGTCGGGCCGGCTCCCGACCGCTCCGAACCCGGTCTCAGCCTCGATACCTTCCCCCTGTCCCTCTCCCTCGGTGACACCAGGTTCGTAAACCCGTCCGTAAACAACGTCCGAAACTTCACCCCTGTACATTTCAATCGATTCGGGCCACTGCAGGTTGCACCAGTCAACTTCGAAGGCGAACGCTTCCGGAGAGAAAATAACCGCCAGACAGACTGCCGTGGACATCATGATGTAGAAGGCCTGTGTCTTCATTCTTCCGGTTTCCGTATTTTTTTTGATGAATCCAGGGGGTCGAACCGCTTTACCCGAGATCCGACGGGCCGATCACCGAAGCGCCGCTGTCAAGCGCTTCAAGGGCGGCGCGTTTTCCGGCGGCATCCCGCTCGAAAGCGTCGATCCAGTCGGCGGACGAAGCATCGGCCATCGCCTCCGGGGTGATGCGCGACGTGACGGCGAACGCGTCGCGGGAGCTCATTCCGCCTTCCACCAGGTCGAGAAAGAGTCTTCCGGTGGCGGCTCCCAGCCTGAAAGCCCGTCGGTTCACCTCCACGATCTTCTCACCTTTGCGGGCGAAAAGGGTTTCGATGTACTCGAGCATGTCCGCGTCATCGAGGTCGAGATACGGAGACGCGGTGCCGATCATCACCATGTTTTGAGCCCTTGCGCTGCCGGCCGCGCGGGCGAGGCGTGCCGAATCCACAACGACGTGTTTCGGGAAGGTATAAACCTTGTCGAGCACTTCGCCCGGTTCGGGGTAATCGGGTATGTTGATTTCGGGAACCGAGCTCGAGACGGCCACGCCGTCCGGCGCCAGGTATTCGGCGTACCGGAGCGCTTCGAGCGGTTCCACTGCAAGTATCATGTCGGCACCGCCGAGGGGAACGAGGTCGCTGTAAATCTCTTCGTCCGAAATCCTCAGATGGGACTGGACCGCGCCGCCCCGCTGGGCCATGCCGTGTACTTCGGCCTGCTTCACATTATAGCCTTTTTTCAATGCCGCGTTATCTAGAACGAAGGCGATCGAAAGGATTCCCTGCCCTCCGACTCCCGCCAGTATTATATCGAGCTTCATAGCTTTTAACCTCCTGATATCATCAAAACGCTAGTCGCGGATCTGTATGCATCTTCTTGTCGGTATGATGACCGAAAGCCCGCGGTGCAGGAATTCTTCTCTTATTATGGAGACATTCTCTTCGTGTTTCTTTCTGCGGGGATCCAGCACCCTGATATGTTCTTCGGGCACTCCCAATCCCTTGACCAGGTCGACGAGAGGAGTCCCGGTGGCCATCGTCTTCT
Organism: uncultured Gemmatimonadota bacterium; assembly: GCA_964394085.1. Classification (GTDB taxonomy): domain Bacteria; order CAYMWF01; family CAYMWF01; genus CAYMWF01. The sequence continues at coordinate 47,928 of CAYMWF010000026.1, forward strand.
GCCCTCCGGTCATCGCCACCGTTGCATTATCGAGAATGAAGACCGTCATGGGTGTGTCTTCACGGGCCGCCCCGAGCAGAGGAGTTATGCCTGAATGGGCGAAAGTCGAATCGCCGATCACCGCCGCCACGTACTTCATGCCGGCGTTCGCCGCCCCACGGGCCATCCCTACACTCGCCCCCATGCAGACGCAGCTGTCTATCGAGTCGTAAGGCGCATATGCCCCGAGGGTATAACATCCGATATCGCCCATCACCGCGGTTTTTTCATCCAGGTCGGCGATAACCTCGTTGAGGGCGTTGTAAGTGTCTATGTGGGAGCATCCCTTGCAGAGCTGGGGAGGCCGTTTCGGAAGCCCGGTCTGCGCTGCTGTCGTCACGACGGTTCTTTCGAAAGCCGCGGCAACCAGGTCGGGATTTATCTCGCCGGACGAGGGCATGTGGCCGGTGAGCTTGCCGCGGATATCGGCCTCGCCGAGCAACCCGTTCAGCTTCTTTTCGATGAACGGATACCCGTCTTCAACCACGACGACCGCGTCATGATTGTCAACGAAATCGCGGACCATTTCGGGATTCATAGGATACGCCCCGATCTTCAGGTAATCAGGCAACTCACTCCCCTTCCATGCCTCTCTGAAATAGTTGTATCCGACACCCGAACAGATGACCCCGAGCCCGCCTTTGTCTCCGGTTATGAAATTGTATCCGCATTCGGCGGTATATTCGAGCATGGCCGGCTGCTTGTCGAGAAGTTTCGCGTAGCCTATCCGGGCGAAGGACGGAAGGAGAACCCAGCCCTTGTCCCCCAGTGAAGGTGCAAGGGAATTCTGCTCCCTCGCCGGAGCCGGAGCCACGTTCGCCCTGCTGTGGGCCAGCCTGGTCACGATTCTGACCACCACGGGCACTTTCAGCCTCTCCGAAAGCTCGAAAGCTTCGCGTGTCATGTCGTAGGCTTCCTGCTGATTCGACGGCTCGAAACATGGAACCTGGCAGAAATCGGCGAAATACCTGGTGTCCTGCTCGTTCTGCGATGAGTGCATGCCGGGATCGTCGGCGACCACCGCCACCAGCCCGCCGGTCACGCCGGTCACGCCCGCGTTCATGAATGGGTCGGCGGCCACGTTGAGCCCTACATGCTTCATAACCACCATCGCCCGTTTCGAAGCGTAAGACATGCCCATGGCTTCTTCGAAAGCCACTTTCTCGTTGGTCGACCAGACTGCGTGGATGTCCAGCCCCCCGGCGCCGACCTCCTTCTCAACGAATTCGAATATTTCAGTCGACGGGGTGCCGGGATACCCGTAAATCCCGCTTATCCCGGCATGGACGGCGGCCAGGCCGACAGCTTCGTCGCCGAGAAGAATCTGCTGAGTATTGTCTTTATCTTTCATAATGCCCTTTTCCGTATGGTTAAGACCTTCGAAACCCGCGCCGCGTTCGCCGCGCTGCCGGATTCCAGTTTAAAACAAAAGCTTATTTTAGCAAACGCCGCCCTTCCTCACAAGGTCCTTTTCCCGTTCCTGCGCTCCTCGGGTATACATCACGCGCCATCACCCCTGTTCCTGAATTACCTTTTCTGATGAGATAGATATGGACAAATGTCCTCATTGCGATCAATATGACAGCGGAGCAGATGTGTGGATTTTGCATGGTAGATAGATTTTCAGCCACCCTCGTTTTTACAGTATGTGCAGTTTTTCCTGAAACCCCAGCGGAAGGAGGAGTTCATGCCGTTCAGGGTCCTGGTTCTTGCTCATGCCCCCGACGCCGATAAAATGAAACACAGGAGTAAGATTGACACGGGATTATACAACTTGTTCGCCGTTGTCGTGCGGGACCAGAGCCAGGCTGTCCAGACAGCTAAAGAGTTCGTAGAACAGGAACGTGTCGATTCGATTCTCCTGTGCCCCGGATTCAGACATTCCGCGGTGGCCGAAATCGCAGATGCGGTCGGGCCTCGTGTCGCCGTGGCCGTAGCCAGATGCGACGGCCCGAGCAGCCGGATTTCAGCCGAGGCCAGGGCCAGGGCTTTCAGCAGGAAGAAATGAAACATACACTGCCTGCTGCCGGAGATGAAGCGCAGAGGGCGGAATGCAGCATAATAGGGGTATGGAATGGACAACGATATTTTTGCCTTTATCGATGAATTTATAAAGCTTGAAATGAGCGTCAGCGATATATACATGCTTTTCAACAAGTTATTTCCAGAGGACGCAGATTTCTGGTGGGAATTGGCGATGGAAGAAAAAAACCATGCTGCGCTTTTACGAAGCGGGGAAGGGTTTTTAGAAGTAACGGGTAAATTCCCGCTTGATTTGCTGGCGCCTGAGTTACAGGAATTGAAGGATACAAATATCCGGCTTGATTCTCTGAACACAAAATTTCAAGAAATGTCTCCATCGAGACAGGAGGCATTCAATATCGCCTTCGAAATCGAAAACATGGCCGGTGAGCTGCATTTTCAGGAATTCATGGAAAGAAATTCAAGCACAGAAATAGCCAGGATCTTCAAGGAATTAAACAAAGACGATAAAGACCACGCCGCGAGAATCCGCGATTATATGGAAGAGCATGGCATATCAATACAATCAAAAGAGTAGGTTTTGCACTTCTCAGGGGTTTCATACAGTGCCATACCTGTTCGTCCATTCGGACAGGTTGTCGAAAGGGTAATAATCAAATGCAGTTCTGTACAAAATGTATAATACCTCATTCATTTCCAGGCATGAGCTTTGAGAATGGTGAATGCAGTCTGTGCAGGCAGTCCGGCCGTTCTTCTGCGACCTGCGGACAAACCATGGGTCAAGATAAACTGCTGGAACGTTTGACCTCGAAGAAAAATACCGGCTATGACTGTATAATACCTTTGAGCGGCGGAAAAGACAGTAGTTACATAGTGTACTATGTTACTAGAGAGTTGGGGAAAAAACCTCTGGCGGTCTTCTTCGACAGCGGTTTTATTACCGAGCTGGCAAAAAAGAATATCGAGAAAATATGTAAAAGTCTCGGGGTCGATCTGGTAGCCGGCAAAGCAACGGGTTATCGGCGTAAACTCATCAGGGAATCTTTGAGGATATCGACCCTGGTTCCGAAAACCGCGCTTAAAGGTCAGGTATGCGCCAATTGCGAAAACAACCTGCGCACTTTCGCAATAAATGAGGCAACCAAGAGGCGGATACCCTATATCATCTGGGGTTCTACCGATTTTGAGGACTCTGCAGAAAATCTTTCGACCGAGAGCACCTTTCGGGGAGACTACGGCTCTGACGATATCTCCGGCAGCATCAACAAGAAAATCAGGAAACTATCCGGACTGCTCCGGGCGGGTTTCCCGAAATACAAACTTTCTCTGCTCGGTTTATACTACTCGCGTTACTATTACTATACCATCCGGGACAACATCGCAATGAAAGCACCGGGAGGCTGGCGAAAGCTCAACCCGTTCCTTGAAGTATCCTTCGATGGCAAAAACGCCGAGGTGTTATATTTCTTTGATTACATACAGTATGATCCCAATCAGCATGTCGAGGTTCTCAAAAAAGAGCTGGACTGGGAGGCTCCCGAGAGCGGCGAAATGAGAATCGACTGCAGGCTGCATGCATTTTCCAACTACTGGGACCTGAAGAATACCGGCATCACTTCCGACGGTTTCATCTTGGCCACATTGGCCAGAAACGGTTTGATCAGCCGGGAAGATGCATTAATCAAGGAGAAGGTGCTCAGCCGGAAAGTAGAGAATCAGTATTCGGAACTGATGAAAGAATTCGGCAAGAATGTCGGAATGACCTGAACGGCGATGTTGCAAAGGGCAAACGGTTTGCGACACCGGTAAACCGGAGGAGCAACCAGGGGGGGTGCGTCAAGCAGCTTGGTTAAGGTCAGGTATTCGCCCGACGATCCGACTTATCATCCTCCTCCTGCCGCCTTTTCTTCTCCTCGAACCTCAGGGATGAACCGCAGGGGAGCTGCTCAGCCAGCTCATCACCTTTCGAAGTTCTTCTTCGGGTACCCGGTGCCCGCCCTCGAAGGAAGAAAATGTCACCTCATATCCGGCATCGGACAGAATGCTTCGAGCCTGGGCGGCAGCTTCGAACTCGACCACGCGGTCTTCGGTACCGTGGGAGATGAAAACCCGCAAACCATTCGCACGATCAATTTCGTCCTGCTGCAAACGCTCTGTTTCGAACCACCCGCCGAAACTTATCATACCGTCGAATATTTCGTGATGCCTTATACCGACAGTGTACGTGTGTGCTCCTCCCTGGGAGAAACCGAGTAGAAATACGGCATCGATCAGGTATTCTTTCTTCAGATGACTCACAAGATCCACCACGTTGCGCTCCGCCGCCCGGGCGCTCCTCTCCTTATCATCCTCGTCTGCATTAAGCAGCCACCAGCTGAAGCCTACCCCGGATCCGACAGCGAACGGGTACGGCGCCTGAGGTACCGCAAAGATAAAATCCGACTCTCCGAGCCGCTCCCACAGGCCGGCGAATTTGTCCCGACTGCTTCCGAGGCCGTGGAGTCCTGCGACCAGGGTCCGGGGCGACCCGGCATCATATCCGGCCGGAAGGTGGATCCGGTAGGGTAAGAGCGACGGCGTCATCAGAAAACCGGAGGTCCCCAGGGCTGACTTCTTCCGTTTGAACGCCATGGCGATGCTGTCCGCCACCGTATCGAACCGGGGTGTCCCGCGTACCTTGTCGAAGTCGGGATCCTCCTGCATATGTTCTATATTCTCGAACCCGGCCCGCACCGAACGGATGAGGTACCCGGCTGCGAGCGGCCCCTCGCCAAGCATGCCGTAGCAGCAGGCCAGGTTGTATATGGCGGAAGCATCCGTGATGTTCAATTCCAGGAGTGAAAGGTACCCCTTCACCGCATCCAGGAACCGGCCGCTGCTGTAGGCCTCGAAGGCTTTGCGGTTGAGTTCCATGAGATCAGTATCGATAAAGTTACCGGACGATGGATCGAGGGGATCAGTCTCCGCCGCTACTTCGGGCATCGGAGGCATCGGAGGCATCGGAGGCACCCCGTCGTCACGATCGGAGCCCGCCATGGAGCATGAGGAGATCAGCATACAGGCAGCGAGGAGGGCTGCCGATGTGAGGAATGTTCCTGTTCTAGACATCGTTTCGTCCTTTCCGCGTCATGTCACCGGATCGATTCGCTGTCGCGATTCAATTTAGCATACGGCGAATTGAAATTTCTGTAGAAATCGCATTCAAGGCGGCAATATACTGACCCCGCATATGAACCTGTTGCTCGATATCCACTTCAAACGGCCTCTCCGTTTTCAGGTTCCCGGCAGATGGGGCCGATCATTCAACCTCACCCGAATCATATGAAACGTTCGCTTTACAGAATGTTGTTGAGAGGGGACATCACGGAATATGCACCTCCCCGTCCCGCTATAATAATCCGTCATTACTCGGCGAAGAGACATCATGAATCTATCCGATCGGTATACGGTCGCTCGTTCGGGACCGACCCATGGCCTTCGGACTGGGACAGGTTCGATGAGTTCGATCCGGACGGTGCTTTCGTGGCGGAGGATGCGGAAACGGCGGAAGCCGTCGGTTATGTGCTGAGCTTCCGCCGGGCGGATTATGGGTACATCAGCGTGGCAGCGGTTGCGCCGGAGCACCACCGGCGGGGTATCGGTTTCGCGCTTGTGAAAACGGCTGTCCGCTACTTGCGCGGGCTCGGGTTGCGAGAGATCCGGATCGATGCTTACGTGGACTCGACACCGGCGGTGAACCTGTATCGGAAGGTCGGTTTCGAGGTCGAGAAAACCTTTGAAGACGAAGAGGACCATCCGGAGAGGCCGGCAACGGACCAGCGACAGCCGGAGTGACTGCATCTTCGAAATCTGAAATAGTTATACACTCATGAGGTGAGTGGGATAGCCTATCCGGGCGCTTTAGCGGACCCAAATCCGGTTTAAAGGACCGCCATATGCCCCCATGTCCGAGCGGGGTCCGTCCGGATACCAGTCAGGCCAGAGGGGATGGGTGTCGTTCAGCCCGTCTTCGATGAGAGGATCGCCTGCATCGATACAGGGAGAACCCGGCCGCAGAAGGCAGTCGAAGCCGTGGAAAGCAGTGAAAAGCGGATCGGCGTCGATGTTGCCCTCACCGTCCCACCCCCCCTCGATATCCGAGTAAACGACCGTGAGCCGCCCGGTGAAGATGAAGATCTCGTCGGGATCGTCGCCTCGAAGGATGCAGTTCGTCACCATCGGCTTCGAGAAATAAGTTGAGAAGAGACCGCCGCCGTCACCGAGGGCGATGTTGCCCGTGACCGTGCAGTTGGTGAGCCGCACGTGGGACTCGGAGCGGCAGGCGATGCCCCCGCCGTTGCAGTTCGACCTGTTTCCCGCGATGATGCAGTTCCTGACGCGAGGTTCCGCGTAATACGAGAGATGCAGACCGCCGCCCTCTTCCCCCGCCGTATTGGATTCGATCACGCAGCCCGCTATGGCTGCTTCGCCGGGACCCCGGCAGTGGATCCCGCCACCCTGGGTGGCTGCCTCGTTCCCCGATACGATACAGCTCGTCACTACGGCTCCGGCAGAAAAAATCATGATACCGCCGCCGTCGCCTTCCGAAGTGTTTCCGATGATCGAGCATTTGCTTATACATGCGGGGCCGAAGCAGTGGATACCACCCCCTCCCGATGACGAGCGGCAGCCGGCAACAATGCATTCGGTGATGGTCGGGGCGCCTTCGCAGTAAATTCCGCCTCCGTAGTAGTCGGGGTAGATTCCTGAGTTTACCCCGCCGGTTATGGTGACCCCTTCGAGCCGGGAGCCGCGCCCCTCTTGATGAATAAACAGGAAACCGTGCCCTTCCTGTTCGCAGTCTATAACAGTAGACCCTGCGCCGTGCTCGGATCTAACAATGATCGTCTTGCCGCGGAATTCTATGTCGCGGTTCCCCTCGCCGGTAAAGGTTCCGTCGGCGATCAGGACCTCGTCTCCGTCGACCGCGGCGTCTATCCCGGCCTGGATGGTCGGGAAGTCGCCGGGGACATGGATTACCGAGCCGGATACGGTCGCGGTCAGGACGAGAATCTGCAGGATAAGCAGCGGCTTTCTCATCGGAGCGCTCCTTTTCCCGGTCCGGGAACGAAACTCATAGGGTACAAACGCATCACCTCGTAACAATATACACCACAATTCGGGTGATTGCCCCAGAAATACGGGCCATTACCCCAGATATCCCGACAATCCGAAAAGCATGTGGGTGGATGACTGGATATTCCGAACATTATCAGGCGGAGTCCCCCGCGGTCATCCAAGTGTCACGATTGAGACAGCGGAGAAAAATGTAAAATTGTCAATCGGATTTACAATTTTACACAATTCTGCCTGCATTACAAACATGGCGGGATATGCTTCCCGCGGTGCGTCGCTATGAGTATGGCCGCACTTTCGCTTGACAGGGGATTTTCCATTGCGGATCTTTGCCGGAGAACCCTTCGGCTTCAAGGTGCGGACGCAGGATGCCGTCGATAAACAACGGCGCGTCGCCGCTGAACAAAGGTTCGCACCGGCGCTCGACACGAAGCCGTCGAGCGATCTGAAAGAAGAACATTTTATTTATTTCAAGGGGGAGAGATGAGTAAAAGCGCAAGGAGCCTGTTCGTCTTCGCCATCTACCTGATCTTTCTAGGCGGTATTCTTATGGTGACGCCCAATACACTGATGAACCTGTTCGGCTATCCGGCGACAAGCGAAGTCTGGATCAGAGTATTGGGAATGCTCCTGTTTTTTCTAGCAATATATTACATCCATGCGGTGCGAAACGAACTTGCCGGCTTCTTCCAGCTGACCGTCTACGTTCGAGGATCTGTGATCCTCTTCATAACCGCCTTCGTGGCGTTCGGCTTCGCAGAGCCGATACTGCTCGTTTTCGGAGTAGTGGACCTGGCGGCGGCTCTCTGGACGCACACGGCACTGCGCTTATCATAGCTTAACGGCAACCCGCGACACTCATCCCGGACATTACAAAATATAACAATATTCATCAAATAACGTAACTATTGCCGCACTCGCCGGTAATAACAAACAAACAGCGCTGCGGCAGAAAGTCCGCCACGCACCGAGGCGCAAAAGCTTGAAAGCAGCTTTGAGGTTCCAGAAAGCGGAAGCGAGGGTTTTGCTTTACTTATTATTGACATTGATCTGCCTGTATTCTCCGGCTCCATGCGGAGCCCAGGAAAAGGAAAAAACTTTGAATACCCCGAACCATGACTATACAAACAACCTCATTCAGGAAACCAGCCCGTATCTTCTGCAGCATGCGCACAACCCGGTAGACTGGTATCCGTGGGGCGACGAAGCGCTCGAGAAGGCGAAAAAAGAGAATAAACCCATGCTGGTGAGCATCGGCTACGCCGCGTGCCACTGGTGCCACGTTATGGAGCACGAAAGCTTCGAAGATGAAGAAGTCGCCCGTTTCATGAACGAACATTTTGTGGCGATCAAGGTCGACAGGGAAGAGCGGCCCGATATAGACCAGGTATACATGAATGCCGTTCAGCTCCTGACCGGCGGCGGGGGCTGGCCCCTGAACTGCTTCGCCCTTCCCGACGGCCGGCCGTTCTACGGCGGAACCTATTTCCCGAAATCGCAATGGATGGAGCTTCTGAAAAATATTTCAGCGGTTATGGAAAAGGATCCCGGCAAGGTGGAACACCAGGCCGCGCTCCTCACCCGGGGCGTTCAGACCAGCGACAAGGTTCAGGCGGCCCCAGTAAAAGCCGATTTCTCGCGGAACGACCTGGACCGGCTGTTCGCCGCCTGGAAGAACGACCTGGATTACACTCACGGCGGACACCTGCGGGCACCCAAGTTCCCGCTGCCCTCCGGCTTCATGTTCCTGCTTCATTATGACTACCTCAGCCGGAATAATGACGCGAAAACAGCCGTAATAACCACCCTTGATAAAATGGCCGACGGCGGTATATATGATCAGGCGGGCGGGGGATTCGCGCGATACTCGGTCGATGAACTCTGGCGGGTGCCTCATTTCGAAAAAATGCTGTATGACAACGCGCAGCTCGTAAGCCTTTACTCGGCGGCTTTCCAGTCGTACGGAAATCCGAAATACGAAACAATCGCGAGAGAAACGCTCGATTTCATTCAGCGGGAGATGACATCGGATGAAGGCGGTTTCTATTCTTCACTGGACGCGGACAGCGAGGGTGAAGAAGGAAAATACTATGTATGGACAAAAGGCGAACTGCAGAAAATACTGGGCGATAACACGGAATTGATTCTCGACTACTATAACGTGACCGATACGGGAAACTGGGAGAACGGTCGCAATATCCTCTTCAAAACCGTCAGCGACGAAAAAATATCGGCAAAGTACAATTTAACGGAAGAAGGGCTGGCGAACATTGTTTCCGAAGCGAAGCAGGTTTTGCTGCGGGAAAGATCCAGGCGGATTCGACCCGGGCTCGACGACAAGATCCTGACCGCCTGGAACGCTCTCATGCTCAAAGCATACGTCGACGCATACAGGGTTTTCGGCGACGCCGGCTACCTCGATGCGGCCCTGAAGAATGCCGATTTCATCAACACGAGAATGAGAGGGGCGGATTACAGACTGAGCAGAAACTACAAAAACGGAAAGGCGTCGATCAACGCTTTCCTGGATGATTATGCTTTCACTATTGACGCCTTCATATCACTGTATCAGGCCACCTTCGATATCAAATGGCTGAACGACGCACTCTGTTTGACGGAATACGCCGTCGCCCATTTCTACGATGACGGCACGGGAGTGTTCTATTATACCTCCGACATCGATCCTCCGCTTGTCGCGAGAAAAATGGAAATTTCGGATAATGTAATCCCTTCATCGAACTCCCAGATGGCGAAGAACCTGTACATCCTGGGGCATTATTACACCGATATTGATTACCTGGAAAAAGCAGAACGAATGCTGAACAGTGTGAAGCAGAATGCGCTGGAGGGCGGGGCATATTTCGCCAACTGGAGTATCCTTATGGCCTGGTTTGCCGACCCTCCTTACGAAGTGGCAATCCTTGGGAAAGATTTCGAAGCGAAACGAAAAGAGCTTGATAAGCTTTACCTGCCGAATGTCTATCTCTCAGGCGGAGCGGGCGAGGGAAAACTGTCACTTCATAAAAACAGATTTATTCCCGGCCAAACCACCATATACGTATGCCGTGATAAAACATGTAAACTTCCCGTAATTGAAGTAAAAGAAGCCCTGAAACAGATCGCCGGTGAAATTCAGCTGTGAAACATCGGGGAAAAAGTATTTGACGCCGGGCATTACCTGAAAGTTTAATGCACTGAGAGCACCTGCCGGGTCTGGTGCGGTGCAACCTGTTGCAGTTTAACCGGATGGAAAAAGAACCGATGATTAAATCGATAAAATCCTGGGTACGTCCGATCATTATAAAAAGAAAGTTCCAGGCGTACTGCGTCGGCACCCCGAAATCCGGCACGACATCACTGTACGGAATGCTCAAGGATAATTACAGGTCTGTACACGAGCCCAGGGCGGAGCCTTTGATCAAAGCGATTCTCGCTCGTGCGGACGGAGAGCTCAGCTACGACGAGTTTGCCCGGTTCGTAAGAAAACGCGATGCGGATTTATGGCTCGAACTGGAATCTTCTTTCGTTGCCGGGTTCATCGTCGATGTTCTCAGCAGGGAGTATCCCGACTCGAAATTCATCCTGACTGTCAGAAACTGTTATTCCTGGCTCGATTCAACCTTCAATCATCAACTCACCAGCCCGCTTCTGGGTTACCAGGAGAAGCTGATCCACTGGTGGATGGGTCCCGACAGAGACAAACATGTGAGCGAAGAAAAAATCCTCGTGGATAACGGATTGAACACGCTGGACAGCTACTTATCGGCCTGGGAATATCAGAACCGGAGGATACTGGAGACTGTTCCCGAATCCAGGATCCTTGTCCTGCGCACAGATGAAATTTCTCAAAGTACCGACAGGATCGCGGAGTTTCTGGGAATCCCTGCGGAAAGCGTCAGCCAGTCCGGCTCCCACTTCCGCAAAGCCAAAAAGAAATTCAACATCCTGTCCGGTATTGACGCCGATTTTCTCGAGGAAAAAGTGAACTTGCGCTGCGGTGACCTGATGGGAAGGTTTTACCCGGAACTCAAATGTTACGGAGATCTCTTTCCAGATCAAAACGACGGGGCGGACAGGAACTAGCAAGCAAAAGCCGACATTCGGCAGCCTTTGATCTCCCGGTTGAATCCGGTGATCCATGGGAGATCGCAATTTAGCGACTGTTGCGATCACGGAAATTCATAAAAAGCATGCCAGGCTTAAAAAAATTACTCTCTTTCATCTTCAGACGTCTGCCGCCGGCGATAAAAGAAAGCAGGCCGGTTCATCTGATCAAAATGAAACTGTCTCCGGGCCTGCCGACCAATAACTTCCCGAATCGAACCGGACGCGAACCATCCTGCTCGCAACTGATCAGAGGTATCGAAAAAGAGATGGAGTTCTCCGCCGACCGGATTCAGCACGAAAAGAATAAAGCCGTCAGGGATTATCACAGGGGAAGGAAGGATGCCCTGTACTTCATCTATAATTCCCTGAAGAGCCCGCAAGAGAAATGACCGTGAGATGGTTCATTCGTTTATACATAGCCACATACGTACTGATATAACAAGTTTACTTAACAATTTCACATCGACCAGGGTCATGAATAATTTCTGGCTCGTTCCCGATGACGATTCAGGTAATCATAATATCCTTTTAACAGCGCAAACGGGAGGACACGAAAACAGGGGGCTCTGCCTGTTTAAAATGGACTACAGCGGCAAATGCGACTATCTACTCGAAATTTCGGATGATTTCAGGATGATCGGAGACGGATTCCCGGACGAGCACAATAACCTTTATATCGTATATTCAGCGATGCTGTACAATCATCATGCGAATGTATACTTTCTAAAACTCGACTACGACAGTGTTTCGAAAACCTGGTCCATCAGCAAAAGGGTGATCTTATTCCGGTCGGATTTTGAATCCTATGCGAACAGGGCCACCTTAGCCAAAGACTCCGCCGGTAATCTCTGGTGCGCATTCAGGAAGTATTCAACCGAAAAAGGTACGTGGAGCGTCAAGGTTTACGTAAGCCGGGACGACGGAGACAGCTGGCTGGATGACTACGCTGAATTCGGCCTGATCAACGGGTACAGCGAGAAGAACCCGCGTATCGTGGCAAAAAACGACCGGGTCGGCCTGGTTTTCAGCGATGTGGACGACAGGAGATTCAAGTACAAATTCTGGAGCCGGCTCGATACGGGTCATGCCGGAGATGAATGGACCAGCCTGGAAACCATCGTCAGGCTTCGCTCGAAAATGGAATACAGCGGCAGGCAGTACTGGCTGTCGCACTGGAGCCTCGCAGCGGATGACACCGATAATCTGCACCTTGCTTATGAAGACAGGTCGGGTGTCTATTACGTGATGTACGACGGTAAAAAATGGCTGAAACCCGTGGAACTCGACCGGCGGGGCGCATACCCTTCCGTATCGGTTTCTTCCGGAGGTGAAGTCTTCGTAGTCTATAAAAGTGCGGACAACATCAAAATCCAGGCGTGCGGCTCCCCGGGGAAAGACTTTGCAACTATTGTTCTGCAGGATGCGCCGGCCGGTAAAAAACGAACTGTCGTCCCGTGCAATATCGATAGATTCCTGCCGATTCTATATGAGACCGACCATATGCCCTTCAAACCGGATGAACCGCGGTACGAGCTGTTCTACAGCCTCATGGAATTCGGGAGCCCACACTGCTGATATCGGTTATTCTAAGTCTCGCCCTGGCCGCACTTTACCTGCCCTCTGCGACGGTATCGGCGGAAAATCTCTATCGTATCCCGCCGGATGAGATGGTTGAAATAGTCGATGCCCCAAAAATCCCGTGGGTAAGCGTGAATCCGCCGGGCGAATGGCTTCTGCTGATGGAAAGAGCCGGACTTCCACCCATCGCAGAGCTCGCGGAGCGTGAACTCGGCCTCGCAGGCATAAGGATAAAACCCCGAAATGACGGCCCGAGCAGAGCATATTACGCAAAGGGGCTCGAATTCCTGAAAATCGGAGAACCAACCCGCCGCAGGGTAGAAGGTCTTCCTGAAGACGCGAGAATCAGCCGCGTCAGGTGGTCTCCGGACGGTTCCCGAATCGCGTTTACCGTGACAGTGGAGGACGGCATCGAGTTGTGGACCGCCGGGGTGGAAAACGGAGTCGCGAGCAGGCTGACCCCTGGAATAATCAGCCTGGCCGCGGACGAAGCTCCCCGCTGGTTTCCCGACAGCCGCACTCTGTTATGCTGCCTCGTTTCTTTCGACAGGGGAACGGAACCCGCCGCCCCCCTCGTTCCCGCCGGACCGGTCATCCGTGAGAACCTGGGGAAAGTCGCCCCGGCTCGTACTTACCGCAATCTCCTGTCCGATCCTCATGACGAGGCTCTGTTCGATTATTATTTCACGACCCGGCTGGCGAGCGTTACCCTCGACGGCACCATAACTTCCATCGGGCCGGCCCGTATCGTATGGTTTTTCGACCCCTCCCCGAACGGGGAATATATCCTGGTAGAGAGTCTTCATCGTCCATATTCTTACCTGGTAACCGCTTCCCGTTTTCCACGACGCGTCGAGATATGGGATAGAGAAGGCCGGCTCATTCGTATCATCGCCGATCTGCCGCTCCAGGAAGAAATCCCCATAGCGAGGAGCAGCGTCGCGGAAGGTCCCAGGTCGGTCGGATGGCGGGAAGACGCCGCGGCTTCGCTCTTCTGGGTCGAAGCTCTCGACGGGGGAGATTCCCGCGTCGAAGCGGCGAAACGTGACCGCCTGCTGCTGCTGCCGGCGCCTTTTCACGATGAACCCGTGATACTGACCGAAACGGAACTCCGTTACGGCGGCATCCGGTGGGGTTCCGACAGCCTCGCTCTCGTCTCGGAGTGGTGGTGGGAAACCCGCAAATACCGCACCTGGATACTGCAGCCGGGGAAACCGGAAATCGAACCCGCAATCCTCTTCGATCGATCATGGGAAGACAGGTATTCCGACCCCGGCGATCCGATCACCAGGACCGATGACAGGGGACGCAGCCTGATTCTGACCGCCCGGGGAGGTTCTACGATCTTCCTGACCGGTGACGGAGCTTCACCGGAAGGGGATCGTCCGTTTCTGGACGCGATGGATCTTAAAACCGGGGAATCACGTCGCCTTTTCCGCTCCGAAGCCCCCTTTTTCGAACGACCCGTCAGGATTCTGGACGAGCAGGGCCACATCCTTCTCACCCGGAGGGAGTCGATTGAAGAACCGCCGAATTACTTCGTCCGGGATGCTGAATCAGATACTTTGCACCGGATCACGAATTTCCCTCATCCCGCCCCGCAGGTTGCGGGCATCAGCAAGGAGATCATCCGCTATAAAAGGGATGACGGCGTTTCTCTCACCGCCACCCTCTATCTTCCGGCAGGCTATAATCGTAACGATGGTCCCCTGCCGCTCCTGATGTGGGCGTATCCAAGGGAATTCAAAGACGCCTCCGCCGCAGGACAGGTCACCGATTCCCCTTACCGGTTCAATTACATCTACTGGTGGTCGCCGATCGTGTGGCCCGGCCGGGGTTATGCGGTGCTGGACGATCCAGCCATGCCCATAGTCGGCGAAGGAGATTCAAAACCGAACGATACCTACGTCCGGCAGCTCGTAAGCAGCGCTTCCGCGGCGGTCGACGAGGTTGTCCGGCGGGGAGTCGCAGAGAGAGGGAGGATCGCCATCGGCGGGCACTCTTACGGCGCGTTCATGGCCGCCAACCTCCTCGCTCATTCGGACCTGTTCGCGGCCGGGATCGCCCGGACCGGCGCTTATAACCGTACCCTCACGCCTTTCGGTTTCCAGTCGGAAGACAGGACGCTCTGGGAAGCGCCCCACACTTATTTCGAGATGTCTCCTTTCATGCAGGCGGACAAGGTGAACGAACCGCTTCTTCTCATTCACGGCGCGGCGGACGACAACTCGGCCACTTTTCCGATGCAGAGCGAGCGTTTCTACAATGCTCTCAAGGGTCTTGGCGCCACGGCGCGGCTCGTCATGCTCCCGCACGAAAGCCACAGCTACCGGGCAAGGGAGTCGATACTTCATGTTTTGTATGAAAGCAACCGCTGGCTCGAAAAATACCTGAAAAATACCGGAGACCTCATCCCGGCAGCCCCGGACGGAAAAAACTCCGGAGACTGACCACCCTCCACCGATTCGATTCATACGCCGTTTAATAATCCCAAACGTAACGGGTCTCCACCCTGTCTCGACGCAACATACCGTCGGCACCCTGTTGACTTTACTCACCCACGTTCTCTGCCGGACGAGAGCCGGCCTGCCGCTCCGGGAACGTTTCTGTCTACTATTCGGAATGACGTATTCAATGGGAGGAATTTCCCTTTCACTCAACAGTCGGGGGAAAACATGACTATGCCGGAAACCATGCAGCTTGATCATCGTCTCTGGGCCCGGCTGGAGAAAATTCTGACCGGACTTACGGACGCCCCTGTCGATGAATCCGAGCTTGACCAGCTTACACGCAGGATCATGAAAAGGATCGGGATTCAGGGCTCGAAAAATCTCGTTGCCGGCAGGTTCGACGAACTGGGATACCGCGCGCTGAACAGGATGCTCTTTCCGCCCGTCTCCCATGTCGAACTGATGGTTACTGAGAACTGCAATCTCGCCTGCGATTACTGTTTCGTCCGAAAAAAGCGGGCCTGCGCGAAAATGAGCATCGGCACAGCACTGGAAGCGGTCGATTTCCTGGAATCGCATTCCTACGAAATAGACACGGCGTCAATAACTTTCGCCGGTGGGGAACCGACTCTCGAATTGCCCCTGGTGAGAACAGTCGTCGATTATACCCGGCGTCATCCCGGGCTGTCGGGCAAAACGATCAAGATGAGCCTGACGACCAACGGGCTGCTCCTGGGCGAGCGGAGCCTTTCATGGATGAAGGAAAATGACCTTATGGTGCTGTTGAGCCTGGATGGGACTCCGGATGTCCATAATTTTCACCGGAAAGATCAGGAAGGCAGGGGCAGCTTCGAAAGGAGCTGCCATAAAATCTCGCTGATCAAGCGGATACATGGATCAGTAAATGTCAGGATGACCATTACCGCCGGTCAGGCGTGCAAATTGTCGAACAACATTATTTACCTTCACGGCATCGGCGCCGACAGGGTGGTGATCGGAGTTGCCTCGGAGACGGATTGGACTCCGGACTCGATCCTCCATTTCTCAAACGAGCTCGAAAAGACCGCCAGGTACGTAGAATCGCTTCGTTCCATCGGCTGCGATTTCACAGTGTCGTTTCTCCAACATGAAGGAGCGCAGACAGGCAATCCTGAAAACGAGCCGGAGAGGGGATGCCGGGCCGGTCGGTCTTCGGTCACGGTGGCGACGGACGGCGCCATCTACCCTTGTTCAAGGTTCACCGATATTGCCGGGGGAGACGATTCCTCGCCCTTCAATCTTGGAAACGTAAAAACGGGCTTCAGCGGGAACAGGAACCGCTGCATCTTCAACACCCTTGAATCAGAGCTTGAACAGGGTTGCGGCGATTGCGGGATAAAAGAGTTTTGTGCAGGGGGTTGCCCGGCGGTCAATCTCGATCTGACGGGAAACAGGACGAAATGCGTCCCACTGATCTGCGGAATCAACAAGGCGTGCGAATCGGTATTCAGGAGATACGGTAAAATCCTGACCGGGGAATAACAGCGGGCCGGTTCACTCCCTGCGGTTCCTTCCGATCCATTCCACAGCGAAATCGACCAGGAGCCTTTGCGGCATCAGGAATGCGTCAGCCTCACCTACTTTGCCCCTGACGCACGCGCTTGCCGTTCGCTCGAAATCCTCACCTATTATCTCGAAATCGGATTCATCCAGCCGAATATCCTTTAATTCCACCCAGGTTCTTTTACCGTCGACCGTAACCGGAGCCCCATCCACATCCTCTGTACGACCCGGAAAATCCGCCCTGTACTCCGCAAGGTGAAGCGAAGTGTTTTTTTCGAAATAGACTCCGAGAAGAAGAACGGCTCCATCCAGGTCGTACAGTCTCGCCAGGGGGGAATTCTCGCCCAACCCGTAATCGAACCCATGTCCCTCCACAAGCTCCTTCGCCGCCGGGCCCCGCGCCGCGAAAGAAGACTGGGGATGCCCGCTCCTGAGAACCCCGTCCCTCTTCCGGAAGGTTTCCGCAACTATCCCCATTTCCCTGGAAGGGGTCAAACCGCTGTCGAAAGAAGGCATTTTCTCCCTGATCGTTTCCCACCAGCTTTCCGGGACCGGAGGATTGCACCATTGCCCCGGGTCTGAATATTCACCGGTGAATACGGGCATCATCAGGGTTCCATCGGGGCCCAGCACCTTCTCGAGGGCGTGTATGACAGCCACCGGTCCTCCGCAGACCCAGCCGAGCGAGCTGAGAGATGCATGAACCAGCAGAACCTGCCCCGGGCGGACTCCCAGGCGTCCCAGATCGGCCGCTATCGATTCCACCGTTGCAGGTTCTTTTCCGGATTTGGAAACAACACCGTATTCGCTCATTATCGATTTCCCCCTGCAACCCGAACTTCTCACCGGATATCACCGCTGGAGATCGCGGAATATCCAGCGTTTCATGTTGCTGAAAATTATAGCCCCTGCCGCCCGGTTCTGCTAGTGTCATGTCGAGTATCAAATGACACCTCTTACTTGTCCTTTGTCGTTTCTGCTTTTAAAATGGAACGATTCTCGAGAGCCGGAGAATCCCTTTTCCTCTGCTTCCGCGGACTTTTAATGCCCACTGAAAACAACAGCGAATTTCGTCGAGTGCTCGGCCCCTGGAGCGCAGGGGCCATCGTAGCCGGTTCGATGATCGGTACGGGTATCTTTCTTTTCGTTTCCGATGTCGCTCTCTATTGCCACACTCCGGGCGCCATCCTGCTTGCATGGGCGCTCGGCGGCGTAATCGCCGGATGCGGAGCCATGAGCCTTTCGGAACTGGCCGCGACCTATCCGAAAACAGGCGGCATCTATGTTTATCTTCATCTCGCTTTCGGACCTTTGGTTTCTTTCCTTTACGCATGGGCGAAGTTCCTGATCATGCGGATCGGCAGCTTCTGTATCCCGGCCCTCTTTTTCGCGGGCCTGTTCTGCGACTTCTGGGAGCTTCCCGCAGAATCCGTGAAATTACCGGTAGCCGTAGTCGTAATCATTCTTATTACGGCGGTGAACGCGTCCGGGGTCCGCGCCGGCGGAAACCTGCAGACCTTCCTGACCGGCATCAAGATATTCAGCCTGCTCGGTATCGCCGGAGCAGGCGCCGCTTTCGCCGCGGGCCTGCTCGCATCTCACCCGGCCGCGCATATTACACCAGTACAGGAGCCGGGAGGATTCCGGCTCGTATCCCTTGGGATCGCCCTGGTCCCGGTCATGTGGACTTACGGCGGATGGGATGAATCCCCCTTCGTAGCCGAAGAGGTCCGAACTCCTTCCCGGACTCTGCCCCAATCGATTCTGGGCGGCCTGACGCTCGTTACCCTCCTCTTTGTTCTCGTCAACCTGGCTTACCTGGCTGTTCTTTCCCCATCCGAAATTGCCGGTTCCGAAGGAAGCACCGTCGTCTGGGTCATGGATCGCGCCGTCGGACCCGGAGCGGGCAAGCTTCTGAGCCTGGCTTTGATGATTTCAACCTTCGGGATCGCCAACGGACTCGCGTTGACAGGGGCCAGGATAGTTTACGCAGCGGGCAGGGACCAGGCTGTTTTCAAATGGTTCAACCGCACGCATCGTCATACCAGGACGCCGGTCCGTGCTCTCACAGTCCAGGCCCTGCTGGCTGTGTCGGTCATAATTTTCATGCGCAATCCCATGGCACTGCTGCTCTACACCGGCCTGGCGTACTGGGTTTTCAGCTGCCTCATGGCACTGTCGGTTTTCGTGCTGCGGCGCAGGGAGCCGGAGCTGCACCGGCCCTTCACTGCCTGGGGATATCCAATCACCCCGGCCCTTTTCCTGATAGCATCCCTGGTCATGGTCCTGTCCATCCTGATCCGCAGCCCCGGATATGCGGTCGCGACTGTCGTGATTCTTCTGGCCGGCGCGGCTGTATTCGTACTCCAGCGGCGTGTCCTATCCTGATTCCCCTCCGAGTTGTGTCTCCTTCTTCGTCCGATTTGCATCGGTTTTTAGGGTATCGCCCGAAATGGTTTAAGGTTATAATGTATCCATTATTCCCGACACGAAATAGCGTGTAAGGGGCGGGGCACTACTGTTAATGCACCAAGGAGTAGTTATGATTTCGCGAAGCGCTTTGATTCTGACCATGATAATTGCACTACCCGCAATCTGCCTGGCGGGCTGGACCGATTACGGCCCATTCCTTGAACTCTGGTTCGGCATCGATTTCGTAAACTCGAACGACGGCTGGGTGGCCGGGGGAGCGAACGGAATCGGCCCTAGAATCAACTACAGCTCCAACGGAGGGCAGACCTGGGTGAACCAGACCAGCGAGATGGAAACCATGATGTGGATGGATATCGACATGGCCAACGAGGATGTCGGTTATGCCTGCGGCATGGCCGCATTCATCATATACGGGTCCGGAGCGAAAACCACCAACGGCGGCCGGGATTGGAACATCGTTTTCAACCAGAGCCCCATCGCGGCATTTTCGGATGTGCAGACCCTCGACGAATCGACCGTAATCCAGTATGGCTTATGGACCCAGTGGCTGCAGGAGAAATACGGCGCGGTAATCTCGGACGACGGCGGCGAAACCTGGAGCAAGTGCCACTGGGGCATCACCGACCGGTGGGCGCTCTGGGGCTGGTTCGTCGACAGGGAGCACGGCTGGATTTCAGGCGGCACGTACCCGGTGGAGGAAGAGAAGAACTCCCCGATGAACTACCTCCACCCCTACTTCCGGACCGGTGATGAAACCCAGAAAATAGAACCGTTCAGGGCCACCATACGCCGCACGGACGACGGCGGTGAAACCTTTACCACCGTGTTCGAAGAAGACGGATTTTCCTGCAATCATGTTCAGTTCATCAACAGGAACGAGGGATGGGTAGCCTGCTTCTGGGATGACGCGGTGAATTACAAGAGCAAGATTTTCCACACTAAGGATGCCGGCGACACCTGGGAAGAACAGGATATCCCGTGTGATGAATACGCTACAATGAGCGATATTCACTTCTTCAACCGCAGGGAGGGCTACGCCGTTGGATTCCGCACCGGTTTCCTCACAATCAAGTCGGTCGTAATACACACTACCGACGGCGGTAAAACCTGGGTTGAAGACCCATGGAGCACCAACATCGGCCCCCTTCACATGACATGGCTGAACGAGGCCGAAGGCTGGTTCACCGGAGCGAACGATCTTCAGTACAGCCGTATCGCCCGGTTCTACGATGAAACCCGCGTGGCGAAAGTTTCGCTGGCTCATCTGTCACCGCCGACAACCGCCAGCCCGGGTGAAACGATCCAGTGGAATATAAAAGGAAAAAACCTGACAGGAGATACGTTGAACGGGGATGTGTGGCTCTCTATCACGAGCCCGGAGCTGCCTGAATCGGCATATCCGTTTCTCATTCCGCTGTATAACGACGTGACGCTTCCCGGCGAAGCCCAGGGCCAGGCGCCGGTTGTTCTGTCACTTCCGTCGAGCACGCCGTCGGGTGTCTACAACATCGAGGTGCTTTTCGGCCCCTACGGCAGCGAGAATCCTTACGAGATTATCGCTTATGACCAGTTCGACCTGGAAGTCCAGTAGAACGGCAAGCCGAATAACCAGCTAAGTTTGCAGCAGCCCCCGGTTTCGATTCAGAACCGTTCGAATCCGGGGGTTATATATTCAAGGGAAAATTGTCTTATCATTCCAGAGGTTTTTGCAGCTCTATGAGCATGAGTCTTTTGCCATAGTCATCGATTACGTTCTTCTTTATGAACCCGGCTCTTTCATAATGCATGGCCAATACGTCCGCCGACTGCTTGGCCGGCACGCCATCAATCTTGTCACGCTGTTCGAGGATCACCAGGCGTCCTCCGGGTTTGACCGATCGATAGATGCTGTCGATCATTTCGACTGTATCCGGATGAATCTCCCGGAAGCAGTGAAAGCTGGCTTCGCAGAGCACCGCCGCATCCAGAATGACAGGTTTCAGATTCACATCATCCGGGTGATTCAAAACCGGAGTTATGATCTTTTCAAAATCGCCCCCCTGGGAGGATATCCTGCTTTCAAGAAACTTTAAGGTCTTTTTCTGGAGCTCGACAGCGTACACCCTTCCCGTGGGACCCACAGCCTGAGCCAGCGGAAAAGTCAGCAGTCCAGAACCGCAGCAGAGATCGCCGACCGTCATCCCCGGTTCCAATTTCATATATTCGATCAGTCTTGACGCATCGATTCCGTCAGCGCGGCGCTCTTCCAGCATGGCAGTCATATGTTTTTCATATTCCTCCGACCCTTTGTTCAACACTTCCTTAATCTTTTTCAGAAATAGGGTGTCAATTGTAAACGCTATCAAAACGACAATCATAAGAGCAGACATTATCTGTCTTATTCGTATACTCAAAACAAGCTCCAATTATCAGGAAGAAAGCCTAAAAGTTTGATTCCTGCATTTTAAGAGGATATTCAGGCCAGAACGCACGAGCTTCGGGAGTGGGTTCGGCATTGCCGACCGCACCTATGTTCACTGAAGACGGTGTATCGGAGACCAGGCCGGTTTCGAAGCGGTTTCCGAGGAAATCGTGCCGGATTGGACCGGACCATTCCGGAATACCCATTCCGTGACCGGGAAAATCCGGGGCTGGATTATAACCGTCTGAAGCAACCGGTTCATTGACTTGAAAATTTGACTTCTCCCAGGTTACGCTTACGCCTCTTTGGGCTAAATATATGCTTTCTTCACCACCTTCAAGAATATTAGCTACGAGTCCCACCTGCGTCGGTGACTGATTTACGGCCATGGATGGGCCCAGGGGCGCTTTGTTTCCTGAAATGATATTGTTCGCCAGGACGACCCACCTGCGCTGCTTGGGAAGGTTGGAACCGAAAACACCGCCTCCCTGAGTACCCGCATCATTATAAATTATGGTATTGTTTGCAATGTGAGGTATGGATGTACGACGCCAGTATAAACCACCTCCCAGTTTTCTGGCGCTGTTACCGATAATCACGCAACTCATAATGACCGGAGACGAATTGCTTATTCTGATTCCACCTCCTTTGTCCGCCTTGTTTCCCCGTATCAGATTGCTCACGATCAATGCATTAGCGTTATCGTGGCATAGAATACCGCCACCATTTTGCCCCGTGTTGTTTTCTATGACATTCCATGTAATGACAGGCGAGCAACCCTTGATATATATTCCGCCCCCCTGTTTTTTCTCCCCTTCGTAATAAGGGTCCAACATACCTGTTCCGCCTGTTATCGTAAACCCGGTGAGGACCAGACGGTTACTCTCGCCGGGCATGATGGCGAGCGTCGCCCCTTTCCCTCCACCGTCGATTATGGTGTTTCTCGGTCCCTCCTCGCTTCTCACCACCAGGTCCCGGCACATTATTACCAGGTTCTCTCTGTAACGTCCGGGCGAAACGAGGATCTCTGCACCATCCGGCGCGACTCCGATTGCTTCACTGATCGAAGGGACATCACCGGGAACCTTTATCACCTTTCCTGTCGGAATCACCCTTCTCCATGGGGGCGCGAGCCATGGATACACCCATTCGCCATGAACGGTTATTTCCTCTTGAAACATTTCACGTTTCTTGGCTTGTTTTCGATCAGACTTGTAATGGTAAGAAACCAGGATAAAGCCGATTACCATAATTGCGAGACTCACACGTAGCGCAAACAAGTATCTCGTACTGCTGAGGTTCTGCATTTTACTTCCGCTATTAGCCCGTTCGTTTTCCCGGGAGCATTTTTATTGCCGTTCTGTCTGATATTTCTATATTCTCCCGATATTCAACGCCTTCATTCCGTCGATTATAGACCCAATTCTCCAGCGATGTCAAACTTGCCCCAACATAGTCGTTGCGCCCCGGTGGTGTGTCACGGTCTGTTTGATCCGGCCTTGGACACCTGGGCCGGGATGGGTTACCATTTGATAAAGGTCGCAAAGATTCATCCGCGCCTGGATCAACCTGGTCCGGAAGCGGTCGCTTGAGGAGACGATTGTCATGATCCCAGTCTGCTTACCCTCAATTCCGAAGAATGCCAAGGAGTACGTCAGCGCAGTCATCGACGGCAACTGGGTGTCATCCAGGTGCCTGGAGCCTTCCCTGGATTTTATCAGCAAACTCGAAAACGCCTTCAGTTCATTCATCGGAGTCGAGTTTGGAGTCGCCGTCAACAGCGGAACCGCAGCTCTCGACCTTGCAGTGACCTCTCTCGGTATCGGTCCGGATGACGAAGTGATCGTGCCTTCGTTTACTATGATTGCATCAGCGGCCAGCGTCATACGCAGCGGCGCCCGTCCGGTTTTCATCGACGCCGACCCCGATACATGGTGTATCAGCGTTGACATTGTAGAAGGTTCGGTTTCATCGAAAACAAGGGCGATCATGCCCGTTCATATATACGGATACCCGTGCGACATGCACAAAATCAACAGTCTCGCCGAAAAACATGGTCTGTTCATCATCGAAGATGCAGCCGAAGCCATAGACACTCAATATTTTGGAAAGCGCGCGGGTTCGATGAGCGATTTCGGCTGTTTCAGCTTCTACGCGAACAAAACCGTTACCTGCGGTGAAGGCGGCATGCTCGTAACCAGCGATAGAGAGCTGGCACGCCGTGCAGCGAAGCTCAAAGATCAAGCGTTCGGAGTCAGGCGATTCGTCCATGAAGAGCTCGGGTTCAACTTCAGAATGAGCAACATCCTCGCTGCTTATGCATATGCATCATTCGAAGAAGTTGAATCCGCCGTTTCCGTGAAGAAAAAGAATGCGGCCCTGTACAGCGAGGCCCTTTCAGATATCGCCGGTTTAACTCTCCCACCCCGGAGCACGGACGATATAATAAACACTTTCTGGATGTACGGAGTTCTTATGGATCGGGATGAATTCGGCATTTCGAAAGAAGAAGCGATGAGACGGCTGAGAGAAGAATCCGGAATCGAAACACGGGACTTTTTCTTACCGATGCACAGGCAGCCGGTGATGATAAACAGCGGGTTCGTCGATACCGGTACAGCCATGCCCGTATCCGACATGTTATGGGAAAGGGGATTTTACCTTCCGTCGGGCATCGATATCACCGAACGCGACATCGCTTATATCGCCGACTCCATCCGGAGCCTTCATAAAACAAGATGAACTGTTCCGTTATCGGATGATATGCAGCCCTACGGTTGAGAGCCCGGTTGAAGGCGGAATTCGTCAGGCTTCTCGGACCTTCGTGGAATCTCGA